>JAFQTO010000075.1 GCA_017408985.1 Clostridia bacterium | reverse complement strand
GCCCAGCAGGTTCTGACGGAAGCGGCCCTGTTTGCCCTTGAGCATATCAGACAGGGATTTCAGCAGACGGTTGCCGGGGCCCGTGACGGGGCGGCCGCGGCGGCCGTTGTCGATAAGTGCGTCAACGGCTTCCTGAAGCATACGCTTCTCGTTGCGCACTATGATATCGGGTGCGCCCAGCTCAAGCAGTCTCTTGAGGCGGTTGTTACGGTTGATAACTCTGCGGTACAGGTCGTTGAGGTCGGAGGTCGCAAATCTGCCGCCGTCCAGCTGAACCATGGGGCGCAGTTCAGGGGGAATGACGGGAACAACGTCAAGGATCATCCACTCGGGACGGTTGCCCGAGGAGCGGAATGCTTCAACGACCTCAAGACGCTTGACGATGCGCATCTTCTTCTGGCCGCTGGACTCCTGCAACTCACTGCGGAGCTGATTGTACAGCTCGTCAAGGTCGATCTCGGCAAGAAGCTTCTTGACAGCCTCTGCGCCCATCTCAGCCTTGAAGTCGTTGCCGTACATCTCAACGTTCTCTCTGTACTCACGCTCGGAGAGCACCTGCTTCTTCTCCAGACGGGTGTCGCCGGGATCGGTGACTATATAAGATGCAAAGTAGAGTACCTTTTCGAGGATACGGGGGGACATATCAAGGAGCAGGCCCATACGGGAGGGAATGCCCTTGAAGTACCAGATATGGGATACGGGAGCGGCAAGCTCTATATGTCCCATACGCTCACGGCGTACCTTGGCCTTGGTGACCTCGACGCCGCAGCGGTCACATATCTTACCTTTGAATCTGACCTTTTTGTACTTACCGCAATGGCACTCCCAGTCCTTGGTAGGTCCAAAGATCCTTTCGCAGAACAGACCGTCGCGTTCGGGCTTGAGTGTGCGGTAGTTGATGGTCTCGGGCTTTTTGACCTCGCCGTAAGACCACTGTCTCATAAGGTCGGGAGAAGCAAGTGCAATTTTTATCGCTTCAAATGTCATATCAGCCATTTTATGTTTTGCCCTCCTTATATATTAAAGCTGTGTGCCGAACTCATCGGGAAAATCCCCGTCGGCAGATTCATCATAATCATCAGGCATATCAATATCGTCATAATCCGAGCTGCCGATATCGATAACGTTGCCGTCTTCATCCTCGATGGCAAAGCCTGCGTTTTCGAACTCCTGATCGGTTGCAAATCCGTCGTCACGGACCGACTTCTCGTAGCCGTCGTCATCATCGTCATTGTCAACAAGCTCGATCTCCTGCATATTCTTGTCCAGGACTTTGATGTCCAGAGCAAGAGACTGCAGCTCCTTGACCAGAACCTTGAAGGATTCGGGTACGCCGGGCTTGGGAACGTTGTGACCCTTGACGATAGCTTCGTAGGTCTTTACGCGGCCCACGATATCGTCGGACTTGACGGTGAGGATCTCCTGCAGGGTATATGCTGCGCCGTAAGCTTCCAGTGCCCAGACTTCCATCTCACCGAAACGCTGACCGCCGAACTGAGCTTTACCGCCCAGAGGCTGCTGGGTAACAAGGCTGTAAGGACCGGTGGAACGGGCGTGGATCTTATCGTCGACCAGATGATGGAGCTTGAGGTAATACATATAACCTACGGTAACGGGGTTATCAAAGGGACGGCCGGTACGTCCGTCGTAGAGGATGGTCTTGCCGTCCTCGCGGAGACCTGCCTGCTTGAGCAGAGCACGGATGTCACCTTCCTTGGCGCCGTCGAATACGGGAGTAGCCACGTGGATGCCCAGAGCCTTTGCCGCATAACCCAGATGTACCTCAAGGACCTGACCGATATTCATTCGGGAAGGAACGCCCAGAGGATTCAGGACGATATCCAGAGGTGTGCCGTCGGGCAGGAAGGGCATATCCTCCTGAGGCAGGATGCGGGAAACGACACCCTTGTTGCCGTGACGGCCTGCCATCTTGTCGCCGACAGAGATCTTGCGCTTCTGTGCGATGTAGCAGCGTACCACCATATTGACACCGGGGGTAAGCTCGTCGCCGTTCTGACGGGTGAATACCTTGACGTCAACAACTATACCGGACTCACCGTGAGGTACGCGCAGAGAGGTATCTCTCATCTCGCGTGCCTTTTCGCCGAAGATCGCGCGGAGCAGACGCTCTTCGGCAGTCAGCTCGGTCTCGCCCTTGGGGGTGACCTTACCTACCAGAATGTCGCCTGCGTGGACCTCTGCACCGATGCGGATGATGCCGCGCTCGTCCAGATCCTTCAGTGCGTCTTCACCCACGTTGGGGATGTCGCGGGATATATCCTCGGGGCCCAGCTTGGTGTCGCGTGCTTCGGTCTCGTACTCCTCGATATGGAGAGAGGTATAAACGTCGTCTCTGACCAGTCGCTCGTTGAGAAGGACTGCGTCTTCGTAGTTGTAGCCTTCCCAGGTCATAAAGCCGATCAGAGCGTTCTTGCCCAGAGCGATCTCACCCTCGGAGGTGGAAGGACCGTCGGCGATGACGTCACCTGCTTTGACCCTGTCGCCCACTCTGACGATAGGACGCTGATTGACGCAGGTGCCCTGGTTGGATCTGAGGAACTTGATAAGCTCGTGGGTACGCTCACCGATAACGTCATACTTGATGGTGACAGCGTCGGCGCAGACCTTGGTGACAGTACCGTCGGCAATCGCCAGAGGCACGGTTCCCGAGTCAACGGCTGCCTTATACTCGATACCGGTAGCAACAACGGGAGCTTCGGTCTTGAGCAGAGGCACAGCCTGACGCTGCATGTTGGAGCCCATCAGTGCGCGGTTTGCGTCGTCGTTTTCAAGGAAGGGGATCATAGCGGTAGCTACGGATACCATCATCTTGGGCGAGACGTCGATAAGGTCTACCCTCTCGCGCTCGACCTCGACGATCTCGGCAAGACGGCGGCAGGTGACGCGGGGAGCCTTGATGCGGCCCTCTTCGTCCAGAGGCTCGTTTGCCTGAGCGATGATGAACTCATCCTCAACGTCGGCGGTCATATATCTGACTTCGTCGGTGACCTTGCCGGTAGCCTTGTCGATTATGCGGTAAGGAGCTTCGATAAAGCCGTAATCATTGATACGTGCGTAGGTTGCAAGATAGGAGATAAGACCGATGTTGGGACCTTCGGGAGTCTCGATGGGGCACAGACGGCCGTAATGGCTGTAGTGAACGTCTCGGACTTCGAAGTTTGCACGGTCTCTGGACAGACCGCCGGGGCCCAGAGCAGACATACGGCGCTTGTGGGTAAGCTCTGCCAGGGGGTTGGTCTGATCCATAAACTGGGACAGAGGCGAGGAGCCGAAGAACTCCTTGATAGCCGCTGTAACGGGACGGATGTTGATAAGGCTCTGGGGGGTTACGATATCGAGATCCTGAATGGTCATTCTCTCGCGGATAACGCGCTCCATACGGCTGAAGCCGATACGGAACTGATTCTGCAGCAGCTCACCGACGCTTCTGAGACGGCGGTTGCCCAGATGGTCGATATCGTCATAGGTGCCGATGCCGTTGGCAAGGCAGATGAGATAGTTGATGGATGCCAGAATATCGTCGGCAAGGATGTGGTTGGGGCTCAGCTCCTCAAGTCTGTCGGCGATGGCGGTGCGTACGTCCTCACCCTCGGACTCATCAAGGATGCTCTTGAGCACACTGAAGCGTACACGCTCCTTGATGCCCATCTCCTTGGCTTCCTCTGCGGTGATATCGGTAAAGTCGTGTACCCATACCATATTGTTGGCAAAGACCTTGACTTCGTGTCCGTCGTTTGCCTCTACCCAAGCCTCGTTGACGCCCAGACGTTCGACTCTGAGAGCCTCTTCGCGGTTAAGGGTGCTGCCTGCCTCGGCAACGATCTCACCGGTCATGGGATCGATAAGAGGACGGGTGAGCTTTCTGCCTACGATGCGCTTGGAGATAGCCATCTTCTTGTTGAACTTGTATCTGCCGACCTCGCTCAGGTCATAGCGCTTGGGATCAAAGAACAGGTTGTTGATCAGGGTGCGTGCCGAGTCGATCGTGGGAGGCTCGCCGGGACGGAGCTTCTTGTAGATCTCGATAAGAGCCTGATCGGCGTTCTTGACCTCGGCATCCTTGTCGATGGTTGCCAGAATGCGCTCGTCCTCACCGAACATCTCAATGATCTCGGCATCGGTCTCAACACCGAGGATACGGATCAGAGAGGTTACGGGCAGCTTGCGGTTCTTGTCGATACGTGCGTAGAAGACCTCGTTGATGTCGGTCTCATACTCCAGCCATGCGCCGCGGTAAGGAATAACGGTACCGTTGATGGTATTCTTCTCGGGGCGGTCGCTGTTGACTTCGTAATACATACCGGGAGAACGGACTATCTGGGAAACGATAACGCGCTCTGCGCCGTTGATGATAAATGTACCCGAATCGGTCATAAGCTGGAAATCGCCCATAAAGATCTCCTGCTCCTTGATCTCCTCGGTCTCCTTGTTGCGCAGACGCATACGCACCTTCAGAGGAGCCGCGTACGTTGCATCTCTCGCCTTGCATTCGGTAACACTGTACTTGGGGGTATCCTCCAGAGTATAGTCGTAGAATGTGAGCTCAAGGTTGCCGGTGTAGTCGGTTATAGCGCCGACGTCACGGAATACCTGCCTAAGGCCTTCTTCCAAAAACCATTTGTACGACTTTTTCTGCACCTCGATAAGATTTGGCATCTCGGTAATCTCATCGATACGGGAAAAACTCTTGCGTATTTTTCTGCCGCAGCGCATGTCTTTCATCGTTTGCCTCACTCCGTTCTTTTTATGTCAGATTTTTGATACACGTGGGTCAGTTGTCGTTTATTCCGCTTTCCCTCTTGCTATTTGGCAAAAGGTTTGCTAAAATAAAACCGTGATATTTTGCGTAAATTGTACATTCCGATACAGTTTACCATTGTATCACTTTTATTTTATATCGTCAACTGTTTTTTGTGCAATTTTCAATTAATTTACATAATTGTATTGATATGGTCGAATTTTTGTGATATCATTCTTCTGTTGCAATCCAGATAAGCAGGTGAAAGCCAAGATGTACAACAAGAAGTTTTATGTTTCAAGAATGTTCTTTTATATGGCGATAGCTCTCGTTTTGGGAGTGCCTTTTGCGATCTTCGTACCCGTTGACCCCCAGCTTACCGCTATGAGCAGTAAGATCGTAATGCGTGTGTTCAACGGTCTGTTCTACGGAGGCATACTGGTCACCGCCTGGGGCGGTTTCGGTATCGCCAGCAATCTGGGCGGTTTTACCATGTGGACCTACAGTTTCAAAAAGACCTGGCAGCTGGTTTTCAGACCCAACGCCGACCTGGGAGAAAAGAGACTCGGCTCGTATCACGAATTTCTGGCAGACCGCAAGAAGAAGCCCGAAGTTCTGGAGATGCTCCTGGGCGGTCTTATCCCCACCCTGCTGTCCACCATCATCGGGTTGATAATCTACTTTTGATAATAAGCCGCAGACGAGAAGTCTGCGGCTTTTGTTATATTCTTGACAGAGGCAGACGGTGAGTATAATATATAATCAGTTTTTGGAAAGGGAGTCTTATATGATGATAAAACTTATCAAGGGCGCCGACCTGTATTCCCCACGGCACATAGGACCGTGCGACATTCTCATCTGCTCGGACAAGATAGCCAAAATAGCTCCCCGTATAACCGTTGAAGGGTTGGACGTTGAAATAACCGACGGACGTGGGCTTATTGCCGTTCCCGGGTTCATAGACACCCACGTACACGTCACGGGCGGCGGCGGAGAGCAGGGCCCTTCTTCCCGCGTACCCGAGGCCAACATCTCACAACTGCTGCGCTGCGGCGTTACCACCTGCGTCGGACTGCTGGGCACCGACGGAGTGACCCGTTCGCTTGCCAATCTCCTGGCCAAATGCCGTGCGCTCAACGAAGAAGGAATGACCTGCCTGATGCTTACCGGTTCCTACCGTTATCCCTCCGCGACCCTGACGGGAGACGTTGTGACCGATATATGCTATATAAACGAATGTATAGGCGCCAAGCTTGCCATAAGCGACCACAGAAGCTCCAACATAACCCGCGACGAGTTTCTGCGTCTTGCCACCGAAGTTCGCTCGGGCGGTCTGCTTTCGGGCAAAGCGGGACTTTTGCATATGCATACGGGCAGCGGCGACGGGATGCTGGAGCATATATTCTATGCGCTGGACAATTCCGACATACCCGTAAAGACCTTCTACCCTACCCACCTCGGCCGCAGTAAGGCTCTTATGGAGCAGGCCGCGGAGTTTGCAAAACGGGGCGGCACCATAGACTTTACCGCAAACGACCCGCTCAAAAACTCAAGACCTGCATGCGGCAATATTGCATACTGTATCGGGGCGGGCGCGCCTGCGTCAAATATCACTCTGTCCAGCGACAGTTTCGGCTCACTGCCCCGTTTTGATGCAGAGGGCAACTGCACCGGTCTGACTTTTGTTCTGCCCGACGTTCTGCTCAAAACGGTCAAGGGCTGTATAGAGACAGAAGGTATGAGTCTTGAGACGGCGTTGAGCTTTGTAACAGCCAATCCCGCAAAAGTCCTCGGACTTTCGGGCATAAAGGGCACCGTAACCGAGAACGCCGATGCGGATATTATTCTCCTCACAGGCAGCCTCGACATTCATACCGTTTTTGCAAAGGGCAAAACCGCCGTCAGAAACGGAGAACCCATCATAAAGGGACGTTTTGAATAAACTTGGTGAAACGCCAAAGATCCTCACATCCGTGTCTCGGATGTGAGGATCTTTTATTTTGGGCAGGTTATTTGGCGGTGTTTGCCTCCAGCAGATACTGCAGTACAAGCTTTTCAAGCTCGCTGCCTTCACGCACGGACATATAGTGGGTGGTCTTCTGGTAATCCACCGAATTCCCGTTGGGCCTTTCCGTCATATAGTAGAAGGTCACGCTTCCCGTGGAGATCTTGGTGTCCACGGTAAGGACGTCGTAGCCTCCCGACATAATATCGCTCTTGAGTGCGTTGACCAGAGAGGAGATACGGACATCGGGCTCGGCGATGGCGAGGTTCAGCACGTTAAGGTCGGGTTTTTCATAATATCCCTCGGGGTCAGGTTCTGTCATCACACCAAACTTCTCCTCTATCTCACCGTACTCGTACATCTCCATCTGTACCTGATAAGGCAGGTTTGTACCGAACGCCCATTCGTACTTACTCAGCAGGTAGTCTATATCGTTGACCGCATCGCTGATAAGCGACTGTGCGCTGCCGGGGGCGGCGAGAAGCTCATCGGTAACGGGCAGAGTATACCTTCTGCGAACGGTGCGCAGGGCGGTCTCATACTCTATCATAACGTAGATGCTGTGGTGATAAGAGTAAGATGTGGAGTAGTATTCTCCGTCATTGAGCGCCGCTTTGCTCTCGTTTTTCTGGGAGATGATCTTGCGGTGGATAGTAGTCAGTTCGGCAAGGGATATATCCCCCTCACTAACGCTCAGCTGATCGCCCTCCACGGTTATATAGGCGTTTTCCACTCTGGATGCCGAGGGAATATAGCTCTCAACACCGAACAGGTCAAAGGATACCGCACAGAACAATACGGTGACCACGGCGGCGAATACGGCAAAGCCTTTTACCGCCGACATTTTGATCCTGAAGCTCTTGCGAAGCGCCATAACAGATACGATATAGCCCACGGCACCGCCGATGAGAGCGAACAGATACATTGCAAGGCCGTGTTCGATACCCATTATACCGTACATAAACGCGCCTATGACTATAGCACAGCCTGCCGAGAAGCAATACTTGAATACGGGGCGCAGGACGGGCACGGCGATTATCTCACCTGCGTTCTCCATATCGCGCTTTTTGTACATATACAGAGACAGTACGGTAAATCCGACGCCCACAACGGTCAGCACCAGCATATATATCAGGTCCTTAGCGGGCATATCGAGGTAGCGTACCGAATCTATCCACCGGTAGAACCGAAACTCGCTCATCATATGCACACCGGGCGACAGAATGGTCATGACCGTCTGTCCCGAGCGGTAGCCGTAGACGAGGACTTCCAGCGCGGAATTGACTATGTTCTCAATGACCACGGCAGTGAAGTTGAGTATGCCGTAGAGTACGGGCATCATAAACCAGGTACCCACTATCATACCCAGCATAACGGCAAAGGAGTAGAAGAACACGCACATCATCGCAGTGCTTGCAAACCACATATTGAGAGCGGTTATAACGTCACCGTTCAAACCGTGTCCGAACATTATGACCAGCAGGGTCATAACATAAATGATAATGTTGGGCACTATCATAAAGGACAGACCCGCGGCATAGTTGGAGAGGAACATTGCCTCGCGCTTGACGGGCAGAGAGTGGTACATTACGGCGCTGCGGAGGTTGTAGAGATATGAGAATACCGCCAAAGCCGCAAAGCAGGAGAAGATAAAGGTCATTACCACAGAGCCCTGGGGTATATACTGCACTATCTCGATATGCACATCGTTGTAATAGTAGCCTCTGACGTAGTTAAGGGGCATTATCAGCACCCATATGCCCAGATACAGCGCGGCAATAGGCCAGAAACGCGTAACTGTCTTGCGGAAAATGCCGAAATCAAAGTACGATCTCTTTGACAGCATAGTCTACACCTCCCAGCTCATAAATGAATATCTCCTCAAGAGAAATAGGCAGAATATCGAAGAATACGGGGTCTTTTTTGCTTGCTATAATGCTGACCTCGTCGGCATTGCCGCGTACGATCAGGGTATGGATCCTGCCCGTGGTCGTGTGGTGCATGACCTCCATTCCCGTGGTGTCGAGCTCACCGGGCACCACTATCTGCAGTTTGACGATATTGTCCTGCAGGGAGGAAAGTGAACGCTGGAGCATCATCCTGCCGTTGTTGATGACGCCTACGTGGTCGCACACGTCCTCAAGCTCTCGGAGATTGTGAGAAGACACCAGAACGGTCATTCCCCTCTCGGTAACGTCCTGCATCAAAAGACTCCAGATCTGTCTGCGCATAACGGGGTCAAGTCCGTCAACGGGCTCGTCAAGTATCATCACGTCGGGATGCATGCACATAGCCAGCCAGAATGCCGACTGTTTCTGCATACCTCTGGACAGCAGGCGCACGGGGCGCTTTTCGTCCACCGAAAACGCCTCGCGGAGACGCTTGAATCTCTCCTCATCAAACCGGGGATAGATGCTCTTGTAAAACGCCTTCATATCCTGAGTACTGGCAGTCAGAAAATAGAACACGTCATCGGGTATATACGCGATGCGCTGTTTGATCTCGTTGTTCTCGTATACCTGCTGACCGTCTATTGTGATACTGCCCGCATCCTGTCTGTAAACGCCCGTAAGATGGCGTATAAGGGTAGTTTTGCCCGCACCGTTAGCACCTACGAGACCGTAAACGCCGCCTCGGGGCGCGTGCAGGTCCACGCCGTCAAGGGCACGGAAATCATCGAAAGTTTTGATAAGACCTTTAACCTCTATCACTTGCGTATTCCTCCTTTATCATAGAGATAAGCTCCTGCTCACCTATGCCGAGAAACGCCAGCTCTTTTACCGTCTGAGCGAGGGCGTTTTTCAGCTCGTCGCAGCGTTTTTTGTAAACCTGCTCACCCGACGCGGCAAAACTTCCCCTGCCGCTGACGGTGTAGATATATCCTTCTTCTTCAAGCTCGCGGTATGCCCGCTGTATGGTGTTGGGATTGACAGACAGACCCGATGCAAGCTCTCTTACGCTGGGCATCCTCTCGTCGGGCTTGAACACTCCCGAAATAATGTAGCCCCGCAAGCGCTCTTTAAGCTGGATATATACCGGCTCCCCGCCTCTGAAATCTATGACTGCCAATATATCGCCTCCTTCGTGTGGTGTATTGGGTGTATTAAGTGTCTTAATACACTTGCAGTATAGCATGGGCAAATCAGGTTGTCAATAGGTTCTGTGAATTTTTTTGGTGAAGCGGAATATACTGGTCAGAGTGACTACATTGACGGGAGGGCAAAAAAATGGATATTGACGATCTTATATTCAAAGACGAAAAGTATTATCCCAGCGACAAATAAGTAACCAAAAGAGCTTTGCCGTCATAGAATACAGTGTGTCCCGTATTCTATTTAAGGCGGTGAAGAAATGTACTCATATCAGAGAAACTGTTCCTGCGGGAGCTGCGGTGGATGCAGCAGCTGCGGATGCGGCAGTTGTAACAGCTGCGGCAGTTGCGGAAATTGCGGAAGCTGCGGCAACAGCGCGACAAACAACGGTTGCAGCGGATGCAACAGCTGCGGCAATACCCGAAGCGGAGGATGCTCGGGTTTTACAAACTGCTCGGGCTGCTCCGGCTCTTCGGGTGATTACTCATACTGCTATTGCAGCAGATACGTAGACGTACCTATGTGCATATACTACGGCGAGGGGTACTCTGCCCGGAACAGCCTGCAGAATATCTCACAGAGTCTGTCCGATATCTCCTGCTCTCTCTGCCAAACGCAGGGCTGAGCTGAAGCGGTGCGTATGCGCCGCTCTACATAATATAGTATACAGGCACAAAAAACCTCCGCGGCATATAGAGCGTCACTCTTAAGGACAGTTTTGAGGATAGGTTACCTACCGACAGGAAAGTAACACAAATTTTCTGTTGTTCCTAATAAAGAAATTAAAAACATAGAAACCGCAGATTGATTTTCTGCGGTTTTTGTGATATAATGATAATACGGGATTTTGGAAAGGAGCGAAATAATGAACTGGGGTATCAAAGCAAAGAAATATTTAGAAGACGGAAATAGATGTAAATACTACGGGGACAAAGCATGTCCTTGTGTCAGTAATAAAGACATCCGCAAGCAGTATGATAAAAAGGATGGATATTGGGCAATTGGAATTCCTCTTCCTGAATGCGATAATTGCACTAACTATGTAGAAATTGATCCTAACGTAACCATTCCAATATCATTTTCACACAAAACTCTTATTGAGATGGAAATATCGCTTTCACAACACAAAAAAGAAGAGGCTGAAAGAAAAGACGCAAAATCAAAAGAAAAAGTAAAAAATAATACTCCTATACATGTAGAGTTATTAAATGCGTCTGGAGGAACTGCAGGAGAACGATTGTCAAAAGCAATTATAGGTGGAGCCTTCTTCGGAAGCATCGGCGCACTCATAGGTTTTTTGGGGAGCGATGAATTGAATGTTAAACTGATCTTTAAGGTTGATTATGCAGATGGCAGTACAAAAGTGGTGGTCGAAAAAGCCAATTCAAAGGCAGCGGAAAATCTTTTCAGCATAATGAATAAATAAAAATAGATAGTCGCTTTAATCTAAGCCTCCCTTTACACAAGGGAGCCTTTTTTTGTTCATCTATGTCTTGTCAATTTTCCTGACAAGCACTGCATTTGTGTCCACAAACGCAAAAATACGGCATACCTCTTTCGAGATATGCCGTGTTTTTGAAAACTGTCCTTTAGGGTACAACCCTATATACCGCGGAGGTTTTTGAATTATTGGGTTGTAAAGGTCTCAGTCCTGCCAGCGTCCGTCGTGCATCTCGACGACTTTACCCTCTTTGAGAGAGCGCTGAACGTCTATTATCCGCTGATTTTTGGATCCGCGGAAGCGAAGCATCAGGCTGCGCTGAGAAAGGATAAATCTGCCGTCAACAAGCACGTTGCAGAGCTTAAGAAGCTCAAGTCTGTCGCCGCCCAGAGCCAAAAGCTGCTCAAAGGTGTAGCCCGAATACGCGGCAAGCTCCAAACCTGCGCCCTTTATCTTTCGTGCAAGGTCCAGCAAACTGCCCGCCTGCTCAAAAGGCTCACCGCCCGACAGAGTGACGCCCGAGAGGAGGATATCCTTTTTGATACGCTCCCAGAGGGTGTCTGTATCAACAACCTCTCCCCCGCCGAAATCGTGGGTGTCGGGGTTATGACAGCCCTCGCAGTTGTGGGGACAGCCCTGAGTAAATACGGTAAAGCGGAAGCCCGGGCCGTCGACGATGGATTCAGGGGCGACGCCCGCTATTCTCAGTTCAGACATTGTGCTTGACTCTGTCCTTTTCCTCCGAGCGCTTTGCGTTGTTCCACTTGCTCAGAGTACCGACAAGGTAACCTGTGATACGGCGGATGCGCTCGAACTGGGGACCCTCGTCATCTTCGCTTCTGCCGCAGCAGGGGCACTCGTCGCCGATGATGCCGGTGTAGCCGCAGACGGGGTCACGGTCAACGGGATGGTTGATGGAGCCGTAGCCGATGCCCGCATCGTGCATTGCACGGACGACCTTTTCGAATGCTTCCAGATTCTGTGTGGTGTCGCCGTCCAGCTCAACGTAGCTGATATGGCCTGCGTTGGTCAGGGCGTGATAGGGAGCTTCGATATTGATCTTGTCGATAGCGTTGATGGGATAGTATACGGGTACGTGGAAGCTGTTGGTGTAATAATCACGGTCGGTAACGCCGGGGATGATGCCGAACTTCTTCTTGTCCATTCTGACGAATCTGCCCGACAGACCCTCTGCAGGGGTTGCCAGCAGGGTGTAGTTGAGCCGGGTCTCCTGGCTCTTGCGGTCCATATACTGACGCATAAAGGTAATGATATCAAGGCCCAGGTTTCTGGACTGGATGCTCTCACCGTGATGCTTGCCGGTAAGAGCTACCAGAGTTTCAGCCAGACCGATGAAGCCTACCGACAGAGTACCGTGCTTGAGGATCTCACCGAGCTCGTCGTCGGGAGTGATCTTATCAGAGTCGATCCACACGCCCTGACCCATCAGGAAGGGGAAGTTACGCATCTTCTTGCGTGCAACGATGCAGTATCTGTCATAGAGCTGCTTGGTGCACAGATCCAGCTTGCGCTCAAGCTCCTCGAAGAACCACTCGATATTACCGCGGCTCTTGATAGCTATTCTGGGCAGGTTGATGGAGGTGAAGGACAGATTGCCTCTGCCGAAGCTGATCTCCTTGGATTTGTCGTGGACGTTGCCCATAACTCTGGTACGGCAGCCCATATATGCGATCTCGGTCTCGGGATGGCCGGGCTTGTAGTACTGGAGGTTATAAGGAGCGTCGATAAAGCTGAAGTTGGGGAACAGACGCTTGGCGCTGACGCGGCAGGCAAGCTTGAACAGATCGTAGTTGGGCTCGCCGGGGTTGTAGTTGATACCTTCTTTGATACGGAAGATCTGGATGGGGAAAATGGGGGTCTCGCCCTTACCCAGACCTGCCTCGGTGGCAAGCATAACGTTCTTGATTACCATTCTGCCCTCTGCGGAGGTATCAAGGCCGTAGTTGATGGAGGAGAAAGGAGTCTGGCTGCCTGCACGGGAATGCATGGTGTTGAGGTTGTGTACCAGAGCCTCCATAGCCTGATAGGTGGTGTTGTCGGTCTCGCTGAGAGCGTTGTCGTAGGCAAACTTTGCGATATTCTCGTAAGCCTCGCCCCCGATGCCGTAGGAGGCGGCGATCTCCGCCTCGGCATTCTTATACTCCTCGGTCATATTGATCTGAGGATAGATGTCCTTTTCTTTCCAAAGTTGCTTGATAGCCTGCTTGATCTCGTTCTGCTTGTCGGCAATGCCTGCAACGGTCAATGCGGCAGCCTTGGCAAAATTGGAAGCGTAGATACGGCGGAAGGTCTTGGTGACGCCCTTGGCAATTGCGTAGTCGAAGTTGGGTATGCTCTGACCGCCGTGCTGATCGTTCTGGTTTGCCTGAATGGCGATACATGCCAGCGCGGTGTAGGTCATTACGTCGTTGGGCTCACGCAGAAAACCGTGACCGTTGGAGAAGCCGCCCTTGAACAGCTTGTCAATATCTATCTGGCAGCAGGTAGTGGTCAGGGTGTAGAAGTCAAAGTCGTGGATGTGGATATCGCCCTCGCGGTGTGCCCTGCTCTGCTCGGGGGTAAGGATATACTTCTCGTAAAAGTCCTTGGCGCCCTCGCTGCCGTACTTGAGCATGGTGCCCATTGCGGTGTCACCGTCAACGTTTGCGTTGTCGCGCTTAAGGTCGCTGTCCTCGGCATCGGCAAAGGTGATCTCGCTGAATATGCGCATAAGGTTGGTGTTCATCTCTCTTGCTCTGCTGCGCTCGGCACGGTAGATGATGTACTTCTTGGATACCATTGCGTATCCGTTGTTCATAAGTATGGTCTCAACCGTATCCTGGATGTCCTCGACACCGGGAGCTTTGTCGCCAAAGGTCTCAATAAGACGCTCTTCGACAAGTTTTGCCATCTGCTCGCTCTCACCGTTATCACGGCGGTTGCAGGCTACCATTGCCTTGCTGATAGCCGATGCGATCTTTTCTCTGTCGTAGGGAACTTCTCTTCCGTCTCTCTTTTTGATCTTGGTAAACATTCTTTCCTACCCCTTATATATTGTTATTTATAATATCATCGTTTACAAAACTGCACAGAGAATGTGCCATATCGCCACGGCTATTATTATAGAACACAAGATATTGTGGTGTCAAGGGTAAAAAACCACTTTTCTCAAACAATTTATTGTATATTTCCGTAAGGGTGTGTACCTTTCGCGGGACACAAAAAAGCCCTCCGCCATAAAGGCAGAGAGCTTTACAGTCTGTGGTTTCTTTTACTTGTGGTACTTATTTCCCGCGTTTAAGCCCAGTGCTCGGTAGATCTGCTCAAGCAGCATCACCCGGGCGAGATGGTGCGGGAAGGTCATCGGCGACATACTGAGGCGCAGATCGGCTTTGTCCTTGACCGATTGGTGCATACCCTCGGACGAACCTATAATAAAGCATATTTTGGACACTCCGCTGTTTTGAAGCTGCCTGAGCTTGTCGGCAAGTGCTTCGCTGGATACGGTCCTGCCCTCGATGCACATAGCCACCGTGTACGCGCCCTGAGGAATAGCCTCCATAATTCTGACGGCTTCTTTTTCCAGTCCGCCCTCTTCAGGCAGACGACAGGTCTCCAGCCTGCAGAATGCCTGCAGGCGTTTTTCGTATTCGGCACAGGCTTCTTTGTAAAAAGACTCCTTGAGCTTGCCGCAGCAGATAAGCTTGATATACAGCACTTATCTCACCTGACCGTCACCGCGGACGATATATTTGTAGGAGCATATCTCACGCAGACCCATAGGGCCTCTGGCGTGAAGCTTCTGGGTGGATATGCCTATCTCGGCGCCGAAGCCCATCTCCTCACCGTCGGTGAAACGGGTGGATGCGTTGACATAGACCACCGCTGAGTCAACGGCAGCGCAGAAGCGGGCGGCAGTCTGCTTATTCTCGGTAACGATGCAGTCGCTGTGCTTGGTATTATGGCGCAGTATATGCTCTATAGCTTCGTCTGTACTGTCGACGACCTTTACAGCCAGGATATAGTCCAGAAACTCTCTGCCGAAGTCTGATGGCTCTGCCGCGGTTACGTTTGTCAGTATCTTCATAGCCTTTTTGTCGCATCTGAGCTCTACGTTCTTCTCCTGCAGTCTGCTTTGGGCAAGAGGCAGGAAGTCTGCGGCGATATCCTTGTGTACAAGCAGAGTCTCGGCGGCATTGCATACGCTTGTGCGCTGAGTCTTGGCGTTATATATGATATTGACGGCCTTTTCTATATCGGCGTCGGCATCCACGTAGACGTGGCAGACACCCGTGCCGGTCTCGATAACGGGTACGGAGGCGTTCTCCACAACCGATGCGATAAGACCTGCACCGCCGCGGGGTATAAGCACGTCGATATAGCCGCGAAGGCGCATCATCTCCTGTGCGGTGGCACGGGAGGTATCGTGAAGCAGCTGGATACAGTCCTCGGGCAGACCCACCGATGCAACGGCGCGGCGCATAATGCTCTCAAGCGCCATATTGGAGTTTATAGTCTCCTTGCCGCCGCGGAGAAATGCGCTCGAACCCGCTTTGAGGCAAAGTACGGCAGAGTCAACGGTGACGTTGGGGCGTGCCTCATAGATAATACCGATAACGCCCATAGGCACACGGATCTTTTGTACCGACAGACCGTTGGGCAGAGTGGTCTCGCTGAGTGTCTCCCCTACGGGATCGGGGAGGGCGGCGACCTTGAGCACCGCTTTTGCGATGCTCTCGACCCGCTGCCCGGTGAGAGTCAGTCTGTCAAGCATAGAGGGGTTCATACCGCCTGCGCGGGCGGCGTCAACGTCCTGCTTGTTGGCAGAGAGTATATCCTCCATATTATCCAGAAGCGCCTGAGAGATAGCCTGCAAAGCGGCGTTCTTGGTATGCTCGCTTGCCGTGGCAAGGATCTTGGATGCGCTGAGGGCGCGTGCGCCCATTGATTGAAGCTCGGTCATTATTCTGCCTCCTTTGCAGGGAGAAATACCGTACCCACCTGCTTGCCGTCAAGCAGGTCGTATATCCTGTTCATATCACGGCTGTTCATAATGCACATAGCACAGCCCGCCTCGGTGGCGATTTTTGCGGCGGCTATCTTGGTAGCCATTCCGCCCGTGCCGACCTTGGAGCCTGCGCCGCCTGCCATCTGCTCGATGCGCTCGTCGATCTTTTCCACAACGGGAATGAGCTTGGCGTTGGCGTACGTGTTGGGGTTGGCGTCATACAGACCGTCGATATCGCTCATAAGTATCAGTCCGTCGGCGCCCGTCAGGGATGCGACGATAGCCGAGAGGGTATCGTTGTCACCTATCTCGATCTCCTCAACGGAAACGGTATCATTCTCGTTGACTATTGGGATAGCGCCCCACTCCTGCAGCTGGAAAAAGGTATTCTCAACGTTGTGCTTGCGCTTGGGGTTCTCTATATCCTCACGGGTAAGCAGTACCTGCGCTATCTTGTGGTTATATTCGGAGAAAAACTTGTCATAAAGATACATAAGCTCGCTCTGTCCCACAGCTGCCGCCGCCTGACGCTCTGCGGTGGTCTTGGGGTATACTCTCAGGCCAAGCTTTGCCGTGCCCACGGCAATAGCGCCGGAGGAGACCAGCACCACCTTTCTGCCGCTGTTGTGAATATCCGAAAGCAGCTTGCACAGTCCCTCTATCCTGCGCATATTGATAAGGCCCGTATCGTAGGTCAAAGAGGATGAACCTATCTTGACGACTATCTGTCTGGCATTTTTGAAATTTTCCATATTGCGCCTCCGCACGAATAGGTATGATCAATTGAGCTTATTGTATCATAACCCCTCACAAAAGTTCAAGCGGTTATTGAAAAAGGCTGCCGATAATGATATAGTATTATATATAAATATTACCATACAAAGAGGTATCGCTATGATAAACGGCAAACCCATAATCTGCGTCACAAATTCTTCCAATCACGTTTCCACAAAAGGCGAGGCTACACGTGACCTTTGGCTCAACGACACCTACGCTGCCGCCGTTTCCAAAGCAGGAGGTGTGGTAGTTATCCCAGGTGAAAGAAACGCCGAGGATTACGCCGATTTCTGCGACGGGCTTCTTCTGACGGGCGGCCCCGATATCGAACCCGAGGTATACGGCGAGACCAAACTCAACGACACGGTAAAATGCGATCCCATCCGTACCGCCTTTGAAATACCTCTTACCAAGGCATTCATAGCAAAAAAGAAGCCCATATTTACCATCTGCCGCGGTTTTCAGCTTATCAACTGCGTATTGGGCGGCTCCCTCTATCAGGATATCGTCGAGCAGCTTGGGTATGTTCATATACATCCCAATATCCTGCGTCACAACATCACCGCCGCAGACGGCTCGATCATGCACAGACTGTTCGGCAAGGAGTTCAAGGTGAACAGCTACCATCATCAGGCTGTAAAAGAGCTTGGCGAGGGACTCAGGGTCACCGCCCGTTCGGTGGAGGGCATAATTGAGGCTTATGAGCACGAAAGTCTGCCCATATTCGGCGTTCAGTTCCATCCCGAGAGACTGACCGGCAGCCGGTACGACGGCAAGACTCAGGATTTTGCGCCTCTGTTCGAGCATTTTATCAATATGGCAAAATCGGAAAAATAAGTATAAAAAACGAAAGTTCAGGGCATCTTAATATGGTCAACGGAAAAAGCTTGATATGTATCACTAACGATTCCAACCACCGCGCCACCAAGGGACTGTCCCCCCGTGATCTGTGGCTCAACGATTTTTACTGCGAAGCCGTACATAACGCAGGCGGCATAGCCGTGGTCACCGGTGAGCGCGACCCCGAGGATTATGCCGATCTGTGCGACGGCGTTATAGTCTCGGGCGGCGCCGATCTTGAACCCGAATACTACGGCGAGAGCATACTCAACGACACCGTACGCACAGACCCGCCCCGTACGGAGTTTGAGCTGCCTCTGATGCAGGCATTTATCCGGCGTAAAAAGCCTATGTTCGGTATCTGCCGCGGTTTTCAGATGATAAACTTCGCGCTGGGCGGCACTCTGTATCAGGATCTGACGGAGCAGCTGGGGTTCGTACATTTTGATCCCGAGCTGTTTCACTGCGTTACGGCAGAAAAGGATTCGGTGCTCTGCCGTCTGTTCGGCGAAAAATTCAAGGTAAACAGCTTCCATCATCAGGCTGTAAAAGAGCTTGGGCGCGGGCTCAGGGTCACCGCCCGTTCGGTGGAGGGCATAATCGAAGGCTATGAGCACGAGAGCCTGCCCATAATAGGCACCCAGTTTCATCCCGAGCGAATGTCGGGAGTATGGGCTGCGGGCAAGACCCCGGATTTTGCGCCGTTGTTCGAGTATTTTGTAAATATGACCAAAAAATAACCCGTTCCCCGCCTCGTCCCATCCAGAAAGGAGCATAAAAATGAAGGCTTATGAGCGTTTGCTGCGCTACACGAGTTTTAACACGGTGTCTGACAGCGACTGCGACAGCAGTCCCAGCACACCCGAACAGCTGAACTTTGCCCGATATCTTGCAGAGGAGCTTACCGCGCTGGGCATCGAGGCATCGGCAAACGAGTTTGGCTATATGTACGCGCACATTCCGTCAAACGCCGCACGCGGTGTACCCAAGGTCGGTTTTATCGCCCATCTGGATACCTCCGCCGACGCCCCGTCCGAAAACATCAGACCCCGTCTGATAACGAACTACGACGGCGGTGACATCATCCTGGAAAACGGACAGGTGCTGTCCCCTGCCGAGTTCGGCGTGCTGAGCTCTTACAAGGGGTGTGACCTGATAGTTACCGACGGCAATACACTGTTGGGCGCCGACGACAAAGCAGGCATAGCCGAGATCGTCACAATGGCTGAATATCTGGTCAAACACCCTGAATTCAAACACGGTGACATAGCTATAGCCTTTACACCTGACGAGGAGATAGGCAGAGGCACAAAGCACTTTGATCTGCAGACTTTCGGGGCTGATTTTGCATATACCGTGGACGGAGGCAGCTTCGGTCAGGTGCAGTTTGAGAACTTCAATGCCGCTTCTGCCACCGTAACGGTCAGCGGCAGGAGCATACATCCCGGAAACGCAAAGTACAAAATGATCAACGCTATTTCGGTGGCAGTAGAGCTCGACTCAATGATCCCCGCCGATGCACGTCCTCAGAACACCGAGGGGTATGAGGGGTTCTATCATCCCACCTCCATTGAGGGAACGGTGGAAAAAGCGACCCTGAAATATATCCTCCGCGATCACGATGCCGAAGAGCTGATAAAGAAGAAGGCGACCGTTATGCGTGCCGCCGCCCGTCTCAACGAAAAATACGGCGGTCAGGTAGTGACCGTGGGAATATCCGACAGCTACCGCAATATGGCTGACATCGTGTCACGCAGACCCGAGATACTGCAGCTGGCGCGCAGAGCAATATCCTCGGCGGGCGGTACTCCCGTCAGCGACCCTATACGCGGCGGCACCGACGGCGCTGCGCTGTCTTATATGGGTCTGCCCTGCCCCAATCTCGGCACGGGCAGTCATAATCATCACGGCAGGCTGGAGTTTGCCTGCGTACAGGAAATGGACAAGTGCACCGAGATGCTGATCGCTATAGCAGGTCTGGCTGCACAGTAAACGCAAACCTATATATAAGGAGGGGATAGTTTGAAAGCTCCCAAGATTTTTATAAGCGCATTGCTTGTATTGTTCTGCGTGTGGGGGATATGGCGCTTCTGGGGGGTTGCCGACCCGTTTGTCGCCGCCATAATCATCGCATTTATACTGACACCCTTTGTTGACCTGCTGGTCAAAAAGCTCAAATTCCCCCGACTGCTGGCGGTTCTGGTATCGGTGGTGCTTGTTATCGGTCTGCTGGCGGGTATTCTTGCGGGTATAGCTTATTTTGCCATTAGCCAGATAACCTCCCTGCTGGGCGATCTTGTCAGCTATGCGTCTAACTTTGATCAGTTTACCGATATGGTTCTCACATACCTCGAGAAGCTCCATATGCCCGAATACATCATCACCTACGCAGGCGATATAATCAACGAGAGCGATTCGTTTATCACCACCGGTTTGCAGAAGGTGCTGTCCAGTCTGGTATCCATTTCCCTCCGCGCCGTTGACATCGTGGTCATCATCATCCTGACGGTGTACTTTACCCTTGACGGACGTACCATTATCGCTTCTATTGAGTCGCTGCTGCCCGGCAGAGCAGGCAGAAGCTTTGATCACGTGCTGGGTGAGGTCAACCATCTCACCTGGAAGTACATCCGCACCCGTGTCATACTGTCGCTGGGTATGGCTGTTGTCACATATTTCGGACTGCTGATAATGGGTATCAAATACGCTTTGCTGTTTGCGCTTATATCCTTCGTCCTCGACTTTATCCCCTATTTCGGCTCCCTTCTGGCAGGCGTGCTTGAAGTATTCTATGCTTTGCTGACCGGTTCTCTGGGTCTTGCTGTTGCCGTTGCCATATTCGTACTGCTTATTCAGCAGATCGAGGGCAATATCGCCGCACCCAAGATTCAGGGCGATGCAACGGGCATACACCCCATCACGATTATGTTTGCCCTGCTGGCATGCAACGTGCTGTGGGGACCTTTCGGTATGCTTATTTCCACACCTATCGCCATCATCGTAAAGGCTATCCTCTCCGAAGTTCACAGTTATCTTGTATCCGATGACGGCGGCTCAAACGGCTCCTCCGGCACGGATGCAAACGCCAATAAACCTCTGACCGTATGAGTGAGATATCTGCACAGAATATATGCCTGTCATTCGGCGAAAACGAGATCCTCAAAGATCTGAGTTTTGAGGTCTTTGCGGGTGAGCGCGTCGGTCTTGTGGGCCCTAACGGATGCGGCAAAAGCACCCTGCTCAAGGTTATTGCCGGAGAACTCAGCGCCGATTCCGGCTTTGTTGCCATACCCTCAAACCGCACGGTTGGTATGCTCAAGCAGCTGCCCGACTACCCCACGGAGACCACCGTAAGGCAGGTGCTGTGGAGCGCATTTGAGAAGATCGAGCGGCTTGGGGAGCAGCTGCGCGCCCTTGAGGGACTGATGGCAGAAGGCAAGGATATAGATATGCACGCCTACGGTCTCAAGCAGACGGCTTTTGAGGCAATGGGCGGCTATGAGCTGGACGTCCGTTACAATATGATGACTAACGGTCTGCGTATCACACCCGAGATGCAGGACCGCTCGTTTATGAGTCTGTCCGGCGGTGAAAAGACACGTGTAAGTCTTGCGCGCCTTATGCTGTCGGGCACCGACATACTGCTTCTGGACGAGCCTACCAACCATCTGGACATTGACTCTATCGAGTGGCTGGAAAATTGGCTTGTCACATACAAGGGTGCGGTGCTTATAGTATCCCACGACAGATATTTTTTGGACAAGGTCACCACCCGTACTCTCGAGCTGTACGACAAAGCCATAGTCTCCTGGCCGGGCAATTATTCGTACTTTGCCGAGCGCAGGGATGAGCTTGCCGCACAGTTAGAGAGCGCAAAACGCCGTCAGGACAAGGAGATCGCCCGTCTCAGCGAGATAAGCGAGCGGATGAAGGGCTGGGGTATGGGCAACAAAAAGGTGATGAAAAAAGCCTTTGCCATCCAAAAGCGTGTGGAGCGTATGGAGCGCATCAAGACCCTCAAGCGCGAGCGGAAGATGTCCGGCAGATTCAGTGAGGCCGAGCGTTCGGGCGACGAGGTGTTCAATATCGAGCACCTGACGGTGGGGCATCCTCCCCGCAAGCTTATAGAAGACTTCTCGGCAATGGTGCTGAGGGGTGAGCGCATAGCCATAGTCGGCCCCAACGGCTGCGGCAAGACCACTATGCTTGAGGTCATTATGCGTGAACAGTCTCCCATGGGCGGCTACATATTCGAGGGCACGGGCGTCAAAAAAGGCTATCTGCCTCAGGTGGTGTCATTCCGGAACCCCTACCGCAATATTCTGGACACAATGCTGTATGAGACCGGTGCAAGCACACAGCAGGCGCGTGACAGACTTGCTGTGTACGATTTCAGGGGCGAAGAGGTATTCAAAGAGGTCTCGGTGCTGTCAGGCGGCGAGAAGACGAGGCTTCAGCTGTGTCTGTTTATGGGCAAGAGCGTCAACACTCTGTTTCTCGACGAGCCCACCAACCATCTGGACATACTCTCCCGTCAATGGGTGGAGGATGCCATAGACGAGTATTCGGAGACCTTGATATTCGTCAGCCACGACAGATATTTTATCGACCGTTTCGCCACACGCATCTGGCTGGTGGAAAACGGACAGATAACCGATTTTGACGGCGGGTGGGAAGCCCTGCGCGAAATGCTCCGCCGCCGCGAAATTGCGGAAAAAGCGGCAAAACAGCAGCCTGCTGCATCCATCGGAAAAAAAGAAGAAAAAAAGCCCCAGAAGAACTCCTCCCAAAAGGAGAAAAAACAGCTTGCCGCCAAAATTGCCGCCGCCGAGAAGCGGCTTGAGCAGATAGACGCGGAGATGGAAGAATACGCCTCCGACTACGTCAAGTTAGGTGAGCTTTTTGAAGAAAAAGAAGAGCTTGAAATGACCCTGCTGGAGCTGTACGAGCAAAGCGACGTATAAGATATGCCGTAGAATATATAAAACAGCCTTCTTCGGAAGGCTGTTTTTGGATATTTGACCTCATAGCTGTATACTTCCCAAGAGAAAGCACCGCTCTTAATAAGCCGCTCAACGTCCGGAAGGACTGTGCCGGGTGTAACTCCCGACTCAAGAATAGTCCGTGCAGTCAACGATACGTTCTTGCGCTTACTTGTCTTCTTGGGCAAATGCACCTCACGGGCAGGATTCTCACCGGGCGCGATCTCTCTGTACTGCTTGGCTAAATCTCGCAAAGATGCGCCTATTGTACTCTGTTGGCTATTGACAGATGTGTCGGGTTGTGGTATGTTGATAGCAGAAGCAGTTTGCGCCCCATTGAACTCAGAGGCATTCCTCAGAGTTTCGGGCGGAGCTGCTTTTGTATTTTTATCTTCATTGAGCTGAAGACTGTATACAAACTCTCCCGATGCCTTTTTGCGCACATTTGCAACCAAGTCAAATACCGTGCCGTCTATCTGCACCTTCTTGATAAAGTAGTCCAAATAGCCTACGCCATTGTGGGCTTTATTTTTTTTGCCCTTTTCGGGTTTACTTCCATCGTACTGTGCATTTTCGACAAGCTCAAAGATATCTCCGTCTGCACCCGCGTTTATCTTGGCATCCCTGCATTTATCGTCAGACTTTGTATCTCCGTATATGTTCTTCTTCACATCAACCTTGTCAAATGTCGCATAATAGGCGTGACCGTTGCGGACAAACTTTGCCGTTCTGCCTGCGTACTCATTTGACATAACATCAAGGAACCGCTCTTTCCGATCTTTCCAAGACAAGCTGAGTGTATTTTTGCTTGTCTCATACACCTCAATACCAGACTTATTTTTACCCAAAAAGCTATACATCACCTTACCGTCACCGCTCACGCCCGATCTCTGATGTCCGCCCTCTTTCAGCGCATCACGCAGCAGCATCTCGGCCTGCTCCAGACGGTCAATAACGCCGTCCAGCTTCAGCTTTCTTGCCGCCTCTGCATCAATCGACACCTTTGTCTTTTTCAGGCTTGCGATAATTCTGCGGATAGCATCAGCCAGTCTCTGCAACAGATTTCTGCCATCGAGAGTTTTGAAGTTTGCCTCCGCAAATGTGCGGAGGGTATTTTCGTCTGCAAATATCAGCTCGGTAAAATCCGCTGCGATCTCAGCCTTTGCCTCTGCTGCGGTCAATGTTTCGGCCCGTTGTGCCGCCTGATTGATCCAGCTTTTTCTGTTGTTTTACAATTATATTACATTCTCGCGTATCGGTAGACAAACCACTACGTATATGTTATAGTTATGATAGAAGAACTATATAATGTTATTTGTTTGCATAGATTTATCAGGAGGCTTGTGTGAAAAAACAACTTTTCCTTTTCCTGCCGATCATGATAATATGCAGCTTATCTCTGTTTTTGGCGATCAACGCACAGGGCGTTCCCACCGTGACTGTCACCGCTTCGCAGACCACTCTTGAGCAGAGTGAAAAGGCGCAGGTGATCGAGTTTACCGTCACCCTTTCCAACAAGAGTCCCGTAGCTCGGGATATCGCGGGTGTTGACTTCACACTGGTGTCAGACAGTCCCTATCTGCGGCTGGACACTCAGGCACTTGAGCTGACCGATGCTTTTGCCTACGAGACACAATCGGGCGGCACGCCTCAGGCGGATACGCTGGAGGGTTATCTCTACCAAGAGCTCAGCACATCTGCCGTCACCTACAAGGATGCCAAGTTCACCGCGCTGAAAGTCAAGGGCACCTCCCCTGCCGCTGTGCCGTATACGGAGTTTATGCTGATCAGGATCAAGGCTACCCTCTCCCCCGATGCCCCCGCAGGCGAGTATACCGTTACCGCATCCGATTTTACTGCGGCGGACGTTAAGGGCGATACTGTGATCACCGACAGTTTTTCCTGCACCGTAAACGTTGTGGAACCTGCCGTATCGGTTGGTGAGACTTTTACCACCTATTATCTGACACTTCAGGGCAAGACCATAGACGGTCAGGGCGGCGATATCGGTATCCACCTCAAGATGCAGCTCAGCGATCAGCTGCTGGACGATGAGGACGCTTATATCAACGTCAATTACAATAACACCGACTCGCAGGTACCCCTCACAGACCTGGATTATGACAGCGCGTCGGACACCTACATACTGACCACACCCATCAAGGCGGCGCATATGACCAAGCCCGTCACCGTCACCGTATACAACGGCAAGGGCGAGCACGGAAGTTCGCTGACCTACTCCATCAAGGGCTACTGTGACGTTATTCTGGAGCATTACGCCGATTATTATCCCCAGCTTGTTCCTATGCTCCACGCTATGCTCAACTACGGCGCCGCCGCACAGAGCTATTTTGACGTGGATACCGACACATTGGCAAACAGCAGTCTCACCGCAGAAGACGGCTGGGACAAGATCAATAACCTGACCGCAATGACGGGTATTGAGCCTACGGTGTTCAACGGACAGTTTGAGGACGTGGGATTCACCAATCATACTATCTCGCTGATACTCAATGCCGAGACAATGATAGAGCACTATATAACCCTGGGCAGCGGCGAGAACATCGAGAACTATGAGTTCAAGGTGGATGGCAAGGCTGTCTCCCCCGTGGACTACGGAGGCAGATACCGTCTGGTGATAGACCGCATCCCCGCATCCAAGCTGCACAACGGATACACGCTAAGCGTCAAACGCATCAGCGACGGAAAGGTATACGAAGTAACCTACAGCGCTCTCAACTACGTTGAGGCCGCGTATGAGATCTACAAGGATTACCCCGACTACGCCAAGCTGTGCGACCTGCTCAAGAGCATATATCTCTATAATGACGCCGCCAGAACCTATTTTGGAAAGTGAGGATAACAAATGAAGAAAATATACGAAGCACCCGAAGCAGAGGTAATCGAGATAAACGTTGAGGATGTTATGACCGAATCCAATAAGCTTCCCGAGATTCCTATAGGCGGCTTGCAGTCGTATAAGTTCGACTGATCATACGCAGAGAAAATGCTGACGCCCCAAATACCGACAGCACAATAACACCAAAACAGCCATTGCTCTGATACGGAGCAATGGCTGTAGTTTTGTCTGTGACCTACGTATATATGACCGCCTGATCGGAATTTGGCCAACCTATTTCAGCAAATACAGGACGGTAAACACAATTGCAAGGAGCGCCCCCAAAAGCAGATACGCTTTGGGATTAGCCCAATTTACAGTAATGCCTTCTCGTCCCGGCTTTTTGACAATTATATTCAAATCGCCGGGGTTAGCGTACGTAAAAGCTCCGGTATCGCGATACCATTGCCGTACTTCTTCCTCTGTCCATTTTCGTTTGTCTGACGTACTTTTTTCATTACACACGCCCTTTCGCGAAACGGAACTTAACGTTTCGCCTTACGGCTGTTTGAAATTTTGTCGATATCGTTTTTGTCGATCCACTCCTCGGTAAAGCCGCAATTACAGCAAATGTATCTGTTCACTTTTACGGCAGAAAAAATCGTCGCACCGACCATCACATTATTTCCAACACCGTAGGCACCCACAGAACCGTCAATTCTGATAATATCGGCAGATTGACATTTGGGACAGGTTTTATTGATCTTCATACAATTACCACCTTCGTAATATTGGGGTTTAGTTATCCCAGATTGTTTTCGTAATCTGATGTATCAATAATCAATTTTTTGCACTTCGGACAACAATCACTCTCAATTTGATGCGGAGACATCATAGGTACTTCCAAATGCAAAGCATATTTTTCTTTGCTGTCAGGATTTGTGCTGATTATATGTTTTCTTTCACTCCAAATTGCTGTTCCGCAATTCAAGTAACCGTGAAGCATTTCGGTATTGCAAAAAGGACATTTCATAATCTATTACTCCCTTGCCGAATCAAGTCTGTACAACTTCTGCTTGTTCTATTGAGGGGTATAATCACCGGCCAATTAAAGGATAGCATATATCTGTCCATTATTCAATATGGGAGACAGAGACCTTTGCGGTCAAAAATTGTTCAGGTCGGCGTCAAATTCGGTGCAGTTTTTGACAACGCTGTCGGGCAGGGCGACGGTAATGAACCAGCCCGCCATATCGCAGGTGCAGTCTTCGGGATCGTTGGTCTTTTGGACGTGAACAACCAGATCGTCGCCGTCACAGTATACACTGTGCAGGTCATAACGGTAGGAACCGCTGGTGGCGGTCAGATAAACGAGGATAAGGGTATTATTCTCAAAAAACGCGCTGTCGTATTTTGACGTTGCATCGTTAAAGGACGGTACTTCATTATAACTGCTGTCAAAGTCAAAGCCCTCACAGGTCTGCTTGAACCGCACAAGCTCGTCAAGAGTGTCAAACTTATATACGGGCAAATGGCGCACGCTGCTTATCTGCAGCTTGGAGAGATTAAGGGGAGAAATGGACACGGATGGAGTATCCGCCCAGTTGCCGTAGGATACGGTAGTGTCGAGGTCGTCTTTAAGCCAGATCTCGGCTGACTGTGCAAGGGAGTCAAGCCAGCCAAGCTGAGAAAGCTGATCTGTGACAGACTGAGGGATATCCGCCTCCGTGCCCCTGCTGAGCCTGATTACGGCGTAGGCGCCCGTCTGTGCAGGGTAACTCTCGGCAATACCGTCGTGAAGAACAAGAATCTTATCCCCGATATTCAGCTTGTCAAGATCAAGTCTGTCTTTGACGTCGGATATCCTGATGGGTGTACTCTCACAGACAAACATCGGGGTACCGTCCTGAGCCTCAAGATATCTGCCCACAGAAATACCGTAGCCTTTTAGAATAATGAATCCCACAACTGCCGCAAAAACGGCAAAAATCAACGCTGTAATCCATACAGCTGTCTTAAAAAAACCGTTTTTCATAAGATCAACCCCCATAATACAGTCAGATAATGCTGTGAACTTGTTATATTAGACCGAAAAAAATGAAAAAAGTTCCATAAAAGGTGAAAAAATCGCAAGGCCCTGCAATAAAAATACGGAAACAATGATAAAACAAAAAAGACTCAAAGCGAGTCTTTTTTGTTTGTGTAGGCGTTACCTATCTTCCCGGGCCGTCTCCAGCCAAGTATTGTCGGCACAAACGAGCTTAACTACCGTGTTCGAAATGGGAACGGGTGGACCCTCGCCGTAATCAACACCTACTATTAAATTAATGCGGGGAAATGGTG
>JAFQTO010000074.1 GCA_017408985.1 Clostridia bacterium | reverse complement strand
TGTGCCGAAGGCACAACATCATTCACGCAGTGAGCATCACTGCCGAAGGCAACATCACTTGCCCGCAAGGGCAAACATCGTTTAGCGTGAATGCTCCGTTAAGAGCATCACGCTATAGGGGAAGGCTTTTTTATTTGTCTGCAAAGCAGACACTCTTATTCACTTAGCTACCATACCTTATAAGAATGTCGCCGGAGTCGACCGAGCGTGAGCGAGGCGCGGTGAGTACCGCGCAAAGCGACGCGAGTGCGTCGCAAGGCGGAGGGCGGATTCATTCCGCCCGTGAGCATAGATTGATAGGGGACCCCAAAAAGCTTCAGCTTTTTGGGGAGAACGGCTGTGCCCGACCGTAGTCTATTAAATCGGGGTCCCTTTGATCCCTGTCTCGTGGGGGGTGCCGTAGGCGACCGAGCGTAAGCGAGGCGACGCGAGTGCGGCGCAAGATATTGCCGAATTGACTTCGGCAATATCTAATCAATCGGGGCCTTCATAAGACCTGTCTTATGGGGAGACATGGGTCGTACACAGCTGTATGGTATAAGTTGCAGGCTTGAACAGACCGGCTTTAAGCTCCTCTTCGGTGACGTAATAGGGTGCGCAGTACGACTGGTCGGTTATATATATCGCCGAGTAGGGATACAGTCTGCGCAGAGAAAGTGCGCCTATAGTCTTGACGGGGCAGTAGAGGTGGCAGTATTCGGTAGCCACTCTGCCGGTATCAGTGCATAACTCCACCGCTATATGGGTAGTGCAGCTTTGGGTGGGTACGTCTTCGGGTGCAAGATAGGTGGTAGACACCCTGCTGCCGCGCAGGTCAAGGGCACACAGATCGGTGGCAAGCAGACCGCTGTCACGGCAGTAGGTGACTTTGACCGTTTCGGTCTTTATCTCAAAACTTGCGTCGGGCAGGTCTGCGTGTACTTGCTCCATAACGTCACGCCATATCTGCAGTGCGGGGTTTGTTGAGAACTTCTGCAGGCTCTGGGGGATATCGTAGCCGAACCACACAACACCTGCGTAGTAGGGGGTTATGCCTGCAAACCAACGGTCATTGTCTGCCGAGGTGGTACCGGTCTTGCCGCCTACCTCGATGCCCTCGAGGGCGGCTTTTTTACCCGTACCGCTTGTGACTACGTAGGTCAGCAGATCGATCATATAGTCACGGGTCTTCTGGCTCATTGCGGTGGTGGTGATGGGTGTGTTGTCAATAAGCTTGTCGCCGTTTGAGTCGTATACCGCGGTGTAGAGCACGGGGGTGGTATACTTGCCGTTGTTGACAAATGCCGAATACGCCGCCGTCATCTCAAGCACCGACACGCCGTTGGTCAGCGCGCCCAAAGCAAGGGGAGATGCGTTCTTGTCCGACTTGATCGATACCGAACCGTCCTTGTTGGTCACGGTCAAACGGTCAACAAGGGTGCTCAGACCCATATTCCTCGTTGCAAAAGTAAAGGAGCGATCGATACCCACGCGGTTGACCACGTCAACGGCAATGGTGTTGAGGGAGTTGCCTATACCCACGTAGACAGAGGTCAGACCTCTGTAGGTGCGGTTTTCGTTGACGGGCCAGCCCGTTGTACGGACGCTGAAGTCTTTGGGCGCATCGTCCACCACCGTGATGGGCGTTATAAGTTCGTACTCGATAGCGGGAGCGTATACGCTGATAGGCTTGATGACCGAACCGGGCTGTCGGTAGGTGTCGGTGGCACGGTTGAGCAGCAGGTCGCCTTCTTTTTCGCCCCTGCCGCCGTAAAGCGCCTTGACGTAGCCGGTGTAGGGATCCATAATGACCATACTTGCCTGGGGATAGGTACCGTCATTGCCCAAGTCACCGGGGAAGGTCTCCTCGTTGCAGAATACGCTGTCCATAATCGCCTGGATCTCGGGGTCTATGGTGGCGATTATCTTGAGGCCGCCGTTGTAGACCATACGGCTTGCCATAGTGTCGCTGTAGCCTTTTTCTTCTTTCAGATCCTCAATGACCTGATCGATAAGCGCGTCGATAAAGTAGGAACGGTAGGTCAGTTCCTCACCCTCGCTTTCGTGGTTCTTGACGGGGGTGATGACCTCAGCAACGGCAGCCTCGTACTCCGAAGCCGTGATATTGCCCCAGCGATCCATCTCACCGAGAACGGTGAGTCTGCGCTCCTCGTTGTACTCGGGGAAGCGTATCATATCGTATTTGTAGGGATTCTTGGTGATGCCTGCGATAGCCGCACACTCGCCCAGAGTCAGCTCGTCGAGCTCCTTGCCGAAATACTCCTGCGCCGCCTGCTTGACACCGTAAACGCCTCTGCCCAGATAAATGGTGTTCAGATACAGCTCCAGTATCTCGTCCTTGCTGTATTCCTTTTCCACAGCCAGCGCGCGCATGACCTCCTGGATCTTGCGCTTGACCGAGGTCTCGTCCTCGCCCGTCAGGTTCTTGATAAGCTGCTGGGTGATGGTACTGCCGCCGCCGTAGTTGTCACGGAAGGGCACGACGTAGTTGATAGCCGCGCCGATGGTGCGCTTCCAGTCGACACCGGGATGGGTAGAGAAGCGTGCATCCTCGACCGAGATAAACGCCAGCTGAAGCTGTCTGGGGATATCGTCAAGAGAGACCCATACGCGGTCCTCATCGCCGTGGATGCTGTCCAGAAGCACCTCGTTTCCCTCGTCGTCCAGATAGTAGACGAATGTGGTCAGATCAAGTCTGTACGCGTCCAGGTCGATGTCTACCTCGGGACTGACGTACTTATTGATATACACGCCGAAGCAGGTGGCGCATATACCCACGCACAAAAGCCCCACCAGCAGTATGGTGACCAGAGTGACGGACACGACTTTGAGAAATCCCAGCAGAAATCTGACGAAGGGGTTTCTTTGCTTTTTCTTTTTTTTGCGGCGCTTTTTGGCAGCGGGCTTTTTGACCGGGGACGGGTCGGTCTGAGGTGCAGACACCTGACCGGCATCTTCCCGCAGGGTCTCAGGCTCCGATTGATTTTTTTGTTTATTTTCCATATATTGACCTCACAAACGGCAAAGGTGAACGGGGTGTGATCTTCTGCTTGTAATTATACCATAGTATTTGCGTTTTTCCATATATTAAAAGTAAATATTTATTGACGGACAAGCTTTTGGGTTATATAATTTCTCACGGAGTGATTAGGATGACACATACAGACTACTCGGACGGCTTCAATTGGATCGCCCGCGGCGGCACACTTGACAAGCCCGTGGACGTTTTTCATATAACCCCAACCAGCTGGTACGGACAGACGGACGGAGAACTGTTCAGCGATATCGCAGACCCCGTCTACCGCGAAATGGCTGAGATGAACACCCGCCTGCAGGCAAGCGTGTTTGAAAAATGCGCCAATCTGTTTGTGCCTCACTACCGTCAGCTTGAACCCAGATTCTGTCTGTCTCTGTCCTACGAGGGACGTCTGAGATACATTGAGCAGGAGCCCAAACGGGATATTTTTGACGCGCTGGACTATTATTTTGAACATTTTAACTGCGGCAGACCGTTCATTCTCTCAGGACATTCGCAGGGGTCTATAGTGATGCTGACCGTGCTCAGCGAGTATATGAAAAACCACCCCGACCGCTACCGCAGGATGATAGCCGCATACCTCATCGGCTATTCGGTGACCGACAGATTTCTGAGCGATAACCCCCACCTGAGATTTGCCGAGGGTGCCGACGATACGGGTGTAATAATCTCGTACAACACCCAAGCCCCGGAGTTTGAGGGTGTCAATCCTCTGGTCTTTGAGGGTGCGCAGGTCATCAATCCCATAAGCTGGAGCAGGGGAGAGGAGCATATAGCGGCAAGAGAGAGTCTGGGCTCGAGGATAAAGGGCCGGGACTCGGGCTCCTGCGCCGACGCGCGGGTGGACAAGCGTCGCGGCTGTCTTATCTGCTCCACCGCCGATGCAAACAGACTCAAGAGCGAGATATTCGAAAAGGGAGTCTACCATAACCACGATTACGGGCTCTATTACTACGACCTGCGCCGCAACGCGGCAGTCAGGATCGAAAGTTTTGTGAAAACCTCTGAAAAATCATCCAATAATATAAAAAAACCGTAAAATTACTTTTTTGGACGATTTTTTTGGTTTACAAAACAGCACATATCTGTTAGAATATTAAAGGTTAGATGTTTTTTATTTAATCAAATACATAAACACAGGAGGAAAACAAACATGGCAAGAAAATTTAAGTCCATGGATGGTAACAACGCGGCCGCACACGTATCGTATGCGTTCTCCGAAGTTGCTGCTATCTACCCCATCACTCCGTCCAGCCCCATGGCTGACCTGGTAGACCAGTGGTCTGCAAACGGCCTGAAGAACATCTTCGGCACCCAGGTCAAAGTCGTTGAGATGCAGTCCGAGGCCGGTGCAGCAGGTGCTGTCCACGGTTCTCTGGGTGTTGGCGCTCTGACCACCACCTACACCGCTTCTCAGGGTCTGCTGCTGATGATCCCCAATATGTACAAGATCGCAGGCGAGCAGCTGCCCACAGTTTTCCATGTTTCCGCACGTACCGTTTCCAGCCACGCTCTGAACATCTTCGGCGATCACTCCGACGTTATGGCTTGCCGCCAGACCGGTTTCGCTATGCTGGCTGAGGGCAACGTACAGGAAGTTATGGACCTGTCCCCCGTCGCTCATCTGGCTGCTATCAGCGGCAAGGTTCCTTTCATCAACTTCTTCGACGGTTTCCGTACCTCCCACGAGATCCAGAAGGTCGCCGTTTGGGATTTCGAAGATCTGAAGGATATGTGCGATATGGACGCTGTTGAGGCATTCCGCAAGCACGCTCTCAACCCCGAGCATCCCGTTACCCGCGGCAGCCACGAGAACGGCGATATCTTCTTCCAGCACAGAGAAGCATGCAACAAGTTCTACGACGAACTGCCCGCAGTAGTCGAGAAGTACATGGGCAAGATCAACGAGAAGCTGGGCACCAACTATCAGCTGTTCAACTACTACGGCGCTGCTGATGCTGACCGCGTCATCATCGCTATGGGCTCCATCTGCGACGTAGCAGAAGAAGTCATCGACTACCTGAACGCTCACGGTGAGAAGGTCGGCCTGGTGAAGGTTCGCCT
>JAFQTO010000073.1 GCA_017408985.1 Clostridia bacterium | reverse complement strand
TGTGGCCGTTCAACCTCTCAGTCCGGCTAATGATCGTCGACTTAGTGAGCCGTTACCTCACCAACTATCTAATCATACGCGAGCCCATCTTTCAGCGATAAATCTTTGGCATTCAAGGGATGCCCCTAAAATGCGTTATGCGGTATTAGCAGTCGTTTCCAACTGTTGTCCCACTCTGAAAGGCAGGTTGCTCACGCGTTACTCACCCGTTCGCCACTAACTCGGGGAGCAAGCTCCCCTCGTCCGTTCGACTTGCTTGTGTTAGGCACGCCGCCAGCGTTCGTCCTGAGCCAGGATCAAACTCTCTAAAAATGGTATCTCAAGACCGTAGTCTTAAAACCTTTTCAAAGCTCGATTTGGCTTCTAAATTTCTGTGTTCGAAAAGTACTTTCAAACCTCAATAAAATCTCAGGGTTCCTATTTCTTTCTTGGTGCTGTTTAATTTACAAAGTGCTTTCTCGCTCTCGTTCACCGCCGCTTTCGCGGCCGCTTCTCTCGAGCGCTTGTTTATAATACCACGCCATTTTCCATTTGTCAACACCTTTTTCCAACTTTTTTTCAACTTTTTTCATTTTATTTTTTCGACCTTTTTTGCCCCCTTTTTATATACTATATATAGGTGTGTGCCCACTATATATTGATAGTTGCCCCCTTGTAACCCAAGTGTAACTTGACTACGGAGCAGTTTTGGCTTATTATTATACTGCAAATTCCAAGAAAGGAGGTCCGTCTTATGGATAAGTCGGGAACAAAGATAATCACACTTAACCGCAAAGCGCGTCACGACTATTTCGTGGACGAGACCTTTGAGTGCGGAATCGCGCTGGTGGGCACCGAGGTCAAGAGCCTGAGATGCGGTACGGTCAATCTCAAGGACTCTTTCTGTCAGATCATTGACGGTGAGATGTTCGTCATCGGCATGCACATCAGCCCCTACGAAAAGGGCAACATCTTCAATCGCGATCCTTTGCGTAAGCGCAAGCTGCTCATGCACAAAAAAGAGATCATGCGTCTGCTGGGCTACGTCAAACGGGATGGCTACGCACTTATTCCCCTCTCCTTGTATTTCAAAAACTCCCGTGTCAAGCTGGAGATGGGACTCTGCCGCGGCAAGAAGCTGTATGACAAGCGTGACGCCGCTGCCGCAAAGGACGCAAAACGCGAGATGGACCGCCATCTCAAGGACAAGAACAGATAAGGGGGCGTAAAGGTTTCGACGGGGATCTTGAGACTTGTTAAGCGGGCAGAGGCGCACAACCTCTATAAAATGTGTACTTTTATAAATTAAACAACAACAATACAGTTGCTGTCGCTGCCTAAATAATGGCGGCCGTCTCTACCGGAAGGGCCACGGTCCGGATAGAGGCGTGGATCAGTGGCGTCCGTGAGTGCGCAAAGCTTTGAGCGCACCATGCATAATGAAGCTACCAAGCGTGTCAGTTTGACGGTTGACTGACACGTGAGGGAACGTTGACAACCCTCTGCGCCCGGAGAAAGACTTGTGGATGGGTTTTCGGACGCGGGTTCGATTCCCGCCGCCTCCACCAAACAGCAAAGCAGCCACCCTGTCGGGTGGCTGCTTTGCTGTTTAGGTATGGAGTTTGCGCAGGCGGGAATCGAAGGG
>JAFQTO010000072.1 GCA_017408985.1 Clostridia bacterium | reverse complement strand
TCGCAGTGATGTGATGTTTGCCCACTGTGCCGAAGGCACAACATCATTCACGCAGTGAGCATCACTGCCGAAGGCAACATCACTTGCCCGCAAGGGCAAACATCGTTTAGCGTGAATGCTCCGTTAAGAGCATCACGCTATCACAGAGGTGGTTTTTTGTTATTCTGTTACTTCCGCGTCTGTCAGGCTGCGCAAGCCTACCACACTATCCACGGGCAGGGAGAACACCACGGCTTTGGCGTCGGTGTCGGGACCGGCTTTTTCCATTATGGCTTTCATAATGGTGTCGCGGTCGGCACGTTTGGTCACGATATAGATCATTTCTTTTTCGCTGGCGACGGTGACACCGAAAAAGCTATTCTTGATCTTGTCGTTTGCCGTGCCTTTGGCGTGGACTACCGTGCCGCCGCGGGCGCCTGCAGAACGCGCCGCATCCATAACGATATCGGTGCCGCCGCTTTCGGCTACTGCAACTATGAGGGTATAGGGGGTCGCGTTCATGTCTCTGTCAGCTCCTTTTTTGGCTTCCTGTCCGGGGGCAAGATACTCAAGGGCGCTCCTGCCGCCGACACTTTCCATCGGTACCGCCATTGCGATGCCGTTGCCCGGCACGTCGATGTGCATCTTGGACACAAGATCGTGGCTGAGTTTTTTGCGGATGTCGTCGGAGAGGAAGGATATTATCATAATTTTTTCGGTTTTTTCCAGACCGAGGTAATCAAGGGTCTTTTGCTGTGCCGTACCGTTGCAGAGAGAGGCGATATGGGTACGCACACCGTTTTTCTTGTAAAAGCTTATGAACCGCTCGCCCAGCTCACGCCGAACGATGGTGATCATACAGTACAAACCGCCCATAATCCGCCTCCTTTATAACAGTTCGATGATCTCTTCGGCAGGTGCGGCAGGTGCAGCCTGCTTGCGAGCTTTGAATTTGAATACACAGCCCATGATCTGAACGGCGATGAGGGGTGTCATCGCGACCATAGACACGACGCCGAATGCATCGGTAAGGATGTTGCCTCCCAAAGCGTTGCAGGCGCCTATCGCCATAGGCAGCAAAAATGTCGCCGTCATAGGTCCCGATGCAACGCCGCCCGAGTCAAAGGCGATGGCGGTGAACATGGGAGGCGTGCAGAAGGTCAGTGCCAGAGCTATGGCGTAGCCGGGGATGAGGAAGTACATCAGGGGTATATCCAGCAGTATCCTCAAAAACGCCAGACCCACCGATGCAGACACACCCAGCGAGAGAGCCAGGGACATTGCGCGTTCGGGGATGGCGCCCGAGGACATCTCGTTGACCTGCTTGTTGAGCACGTGAACGGCAGGCTCGGCGGCAACGATGAAGTAACCCATCAGCATACCCAGCGGCACGATTATCCACTGGTAGGTGTGACTTGCCAGCTCCTGACCGAGGATCCTGCCTACGGGCATAAAGCCTACGTTGACCCCCGTGAGGAATACCACCAGACCCAGATATGTATACACGACGCCAACCACTATCTTGATCAGCTGGGTGCGGTTGAGCCTGATAATTATGACCTGAAAGATAAGGAAGAATACGATGATAGGCGCCAGCGCAATTGCGGCTTCTTTGAAATATTCGGGGAATGCGTGGCTGAAGCAGCTCCACAGCTCCGCCGAATCGGCGGCTTCGACGATGACTTCGTGCACATAGTCGCCCGAGTCGGGCTTATAGATCATACCCAGAATAAGCACGGCGAGGATCGGGCCTACCGAGCAAAGGGCGACAAGGCCGAAGGAGTCGTTTTCGGCGTCTTTGTCGCTGCGGCTGGACGCCACACCGATACCGAGCGCCATAATGAACGGTACGGTCATAGGGCCGGTAGTAACGCCGCCCGAGTCAAAGGACACCGCCAGAAATGCGTCGGGCACGAACAAAGATATACCGAATACCAGCACGTACAGTCCGAACAGCAGGTAGGACAGACGTATCCTGAACAGTATACGGAGCATAGCTATCACGAGGAATATGCCCACGCCTACGGCTACCGAATATATGAGTGCCGAGTTGGGCACGCCGCTGACCTGCTCGGCAAGAACGTGCAGGTCGGGCTCGGAAACAGTGACCAGCACGCCCATTATCAGGCTGATGACGATGACCAGCCACAGCTTCCGCGAGCGGGTGATCGCCGCACCGACGTGCTGACCGATGGGGGTCATTGCCATATCGGCGCCAAGGGTGAACAGCGCCATTCCCAGTATTACCATTACCGCGCCCACCACAAACGCCATCATAATGCCGTTGGGTACGGGCGCAACGCTGAAGCACAGAATAAATACTATCAGCGTAATGGGCAAGGCAGAGGATAGGGATTCTTTCATTTTTTCTTTAAGAATAGTCCTGCTTCCCAACTTGCCGCCTCCTTTTTTGCATCGTTACATACATATTTATTATAACACATCCCGATTATGCATGTCCATCCGTCACACAGTTAAGTTTCGGTAAATATACTGTGATGAACGGAGGTTTCTGATGGATTGGTTTTTGAGACAACACAGCGTGGTGCAGGCTCTGCTGGGCACGCTTTTTACTTACGGCGTGACGGCGTGCGGTGCGGCGCTGGTGTTCTTTTTCAGAGAGATAAGGCGCAAGCCCCTCGATATAATGATGGGGTTTGCCGCAGGGGTGATGATCGCCGCATCCTTCTGGTCGCTGCTCTCCCCTGCCATAGAGCTGGCATCAACGCTGGGGCATTGCGCGTGGCTTACTGCGGCGGCAGGCTTTTTGTCGGGCGGGCTGTTTATTATGCTCAGCGACCTGCTGCTGTCCCGACTGAGCCGGGACGGGCTGACCCGCCGCTCAAAAAGCTCACTGCTGCTGGTGTCGGCCATCACCCTGCACAATATCCCCGAGGGTCTTGCCGTAGGCGTGGCATTCGGGTGCGCGGGGCTGGGACTGGAGGGCGCGTCGACGCTCAGCGCGATAATGCTTGCCGTGGGTATCGGCTTGCAGAACTTTCCCGAGGGTCTGTGCGCCGCTCTGCCCATACGCAACACGGGCAAAAGCTGCAGGCGGAGCTTCTTCGTAGGGCAAAGCTCGGGAATGGTGGAGCCGCCCGCAGGCGTGCTGGGCGCACTTGCCGCTATCAGAATGCAGGCTCTGCTGCCTCTTGCGCTGACTTTTTCGGCAGGGGCGATGATAGCCGTGGTCTGCTCGGAGCTTATTCCCGAGTCTTTTCGCGACAACAAGACCCTTGCCACCCTTGGCGTGCTGGCGGGGTTTGCGGTGATGATGGTGCTTGACGTGGCGCTGGGCTGACGAATACGGTGCAAGCCCCCGGGCAAGATGCATATAAAAAAGACAATTGCGATGATACGCGCAATTGTCTTTTTTATTTATTGTGCAGGCTGTCTGTGCAGGACGTCCGCTATGACAGCCCCAAATTGCTTCATACTTGCAAACAGCTCGTCCAGCGGTATCGGCCCCGACATAAGCAGTCGGGTGCTGCGGTTGATCACGGTACGCTCCTCGGCGCTCAGTGACAGGCAGGCTTTTCGGAATGCTCCCGGAGGCAGACCTACATCCGACTTGAACAGCGTATTGAAATAACTTGCGCTGTCAAAACCCACCTGCGCACGCACCTCCGCCAGGTCGGTGCCCCAATAGAAGAAATGCACTATAGCCTGCCTGATCCTTTGAAAATTCAGGTAGGTAAGTACGGACACCCCCGTATCCTTTGAAAAAACCGAGCAGAGGTAGTTCTTGTTGTACCCCAGCGTCCGTCCCATATCCTGCAGCGAAAAGGGTTTGTGAAAATTGCTTTCCACATACCCGAAAACCTTTCTTGTAGCCGGGCTGCAGCCATCGGTCAGCACGTAAGACGAACCCGACTCGTCATAATTCAGCCTGTCCACAAAAAACTGCGAAAGTATGGCACGGACGTAAACGCCGACCAGTGATCGACTTTCCTGCGAGTGTACGTTCCAGAACCTGAATATATAATCAAGCATTGATCTAAGGGTAGGGTCAACCTTTAGCGGTGCATATATCTCACTCATACGCTTATGCAGCTCAGGATCGTATATCATCAGCCCGAACTGCCGCGTATTAAAGGAGTTTTTGTGGACGGGTCTCAACAAAAAAGGGAGGTTTTGAGGAATGCAGAACAGATCGCCTTCCCTGACCGGGTACGCCGTACCGTTAAACTCGTAAATGGCAGATCCCGACACCACCTGTATCAATCCAAAAGTTTTTCTTGCGTGGGCGTATATCCTGCTTCCCGCACGATGATACATTTCGGACACTCTCAGCAGTTCAATGGTGTCGGCGGTTTCGGTGTCTGTGTTATTTCCCGTCATAATATACATCCCCGTATCCTTCGAGTGATATTCTCAATATTCAGCTTTGTTTTTTCCTCAAAGGCTTGATCCCGGTGCATTTTGGCTGTTGAGCCCGCCGAAAAAGCTGAATATTACATATATACTTTATAACACAGCTTTGCTAAAATCAATACCGAAACGAGGCAAAGGAGAGATTCCTGTGAAACAAAAAGTATATACCCGCGACGTTATCATTATTATGTTTGCGGCATTCTTTTATATGTGCTGCAGTATGAGCACGGCGCCAATCGTGGCAGGCTATGCAGAATCTATCGGGGCTTCCGGAGTGTGGATGGGGATTATCAGCGCACTTATCACGGGTGTCGCCGTTATATGCCGTCCCATTACGGGCAATCTGTCCGACCGCACAGCCAAGATACGTCTTGTTATCGCAGGCTGCCTGATGATGCTGTCAGCCTGCCTGACGTACGCATTCGTACCAAAGCTCTGGGTGCTGATCATTATGCGCTGTGTTCACGGTGCAGGCTATGCAAGCTGCTCTATAGGAATGTCAACCTGGCTGACTATGCTGCTCCCTCCCAAAAAGATGGGCTCCGGCGTGGGTGTTTACGGCACGATAAATGCTCTTGCTATGGCAGCCGCGCCTACCATCGGCATCCGCTCAAAAGAACTGTGGGGCTACAAGGGCAGTTTCCTGATCGCGGGGGCATCTGCGCTTATCACCATAATTCTGGCGCTGATGACCAAAGACCACGGTCAGCCGCTCAACGCCGATACCGATCGTATGCGCCCCCGCGGTCAACTCGTATACCCAAAAGTCCTTCCCATCGCCATAGCTCTGGGTCTCATATCCATCCCCTATACCGCCAACAAGTCGTTTTTGGTATCCTACGTTGACTCCATAGGCCTAACCGTCAGCCCCGACCTGTTTTTTGCGGTATATGCCGCGGGGCTTGTAGTGCTGCGCATCTCGCTGAGAAAGCTGTTTGACAAAGTCCCCTACTCCACTTTTTTGCTGGCGTGTTCTTTGTCGATGTTGGGTGCGCTGTCCTGCCTGCGATTTATGAACGGAACGTGCCTGATGCTCATTGCAGCCGTATTAATGGCAGGCAGCTACGGAATTATGTATTCGGTATCGCAGTCGGCAACCGCCGCCAATGCGCCCGCACAGCAAAGGGGAATTGCTATGGGCACATATTATCTGGGACTTGATTTCGGCTCGGCACTGGGGCCTATCATCGGGGGATTTTTGTACGGGAGCATCCCTCTCAAGCTGTTCTACCCGATACTGTCGGTATTTGTGCCGGCATGCTTGTTAATGTACCCTCTATGCCGAAAATTATATAAAAAGCCTGCCCAATAAACACAGGAAAAAGTATGTTCTGCCCTTGTTTTTGCCTCAAATAAAAAATTTATAAAAATTTGAAAAAAAGACTTGAATTATTGTTTGGGTTGTGGTATTATAACCCTTGCATCCGGGTGTGGCGCAGCTGGTAGCGCGCTTGACTGGGGGTCAAGAGGCCGCAAGTTCAAGTCTTGTCACTCGGACCAGAAATCGACAAGTTTCGACAGAAGCTTGTCGATTTTACTTTTTCACTTTTCACTCTTCACTTTTCACTATTATCTCGAAACTTGTCGATTAGGTAATAAGTAAAAGTGAATAGTGAATAGATGCCGAAGGTATCCGCTTCGCGGATGATTTTGAATTCTATGTGAGAGTTCGAATCCACCCGCTCCCACCATAAAAGACAATTGCTCTTTTGAGCGATTGTCTTTTTTGTTTGCCTGACAGGCGTGAACTTGCGGCCTCTTGCGCGCCGCAGGCGCTATTTGATCGGTCTGCGCCGTGATTTCCTGCCACATACCAAAAAGACGATTGCGGTTCACACGCAATCGCCTTTTTTATTCAATACTTTACATATTGCACAGTTTGAGGAGGTCTTCCCAGTTTTTGTCCACCTCCTGCTGCACCTGCTCGATCATCCACTCGTTGCCCGGTTTGAACATATGCGCAAATCTGCCCTGCAGCCTGAGGTATTCCTCTACGGGCAGCTTGTTCTTGGGCATATAGTTGAGGACGTATTTGCCCTCGATGACCTCGTACAGAGGCCATACGCAGGTCTCAACAGCGGCTTTGGTGACTTCCATCAGTTTTTCGGTGGGATAACGCCAGCCGCGGGGGCAGGGTGCCATCACGTTGAGGAAGCAGGGGCCTTTGGTGTAGATAGCCTTGTGCGCCTTTTCGGTGATATCCCTGAAATTGCCGATGAAGGTGGTCTGGGCCACATACGGCGAGCCGTGTGCCACCATAATACGGGTCAGGTTCTTCTTCTGCTGGAGCTTGCCGGGGATCACCGTACCTGCGGGGGTAGTGGTCGTATCGGCAAAATGAGGGGTGGAGGAGGAGCGCTGGATACCGGTGTTCATATAGGCCTCGTTGTCGTAGCAGACGTAGACAAAATCGTGGCCGCGCTCAAAAGCGCCCGACAGGCTCTGGAAGCCTATATCATAGGTGCCGCCGTCGCCGCCGAAGGTGATGAACTTCCACGTTTCGTCTATTTTGCCCTTCTTTTTCATCAGGTTATATGCCGCCTCGACACCCGAAATAGTCGCGGCGGCGTTCTCGAATGCGTTGTGGATGAAGCTGTCCTTCCACGCATTGTAGGGATACATAAAAGTGGAGACCTCCAAACAGCTGGTTGCCGAGCATACCACAGCCTTATCCTCGGGGTCAAGAGCGCGCAGAACGGTGCGCACGGCTATGGGCGAGCCGCAGCCCGCGCACATTCTGTGACCGCCCGAGAAGCGGTCTTCTTTCATCAGGTTTTCTTTGAGATTGTATGCCATAACTCGTTCCCTCCTCACTCACGGACGTCCAGATAGCGGTAGGTGTCGCCCGTCTCGCCGGTCTCAGCGATCTTGTCAAGCTCCGAGAACACGGTCTTGATGCTCTCCACGCGCACATCTCTGCCGCCCAGACCGTAGATGTAGTTAATACCCTTGGGGGCGCACACGCCGTTGGCGTACAGCGCGGCACAGGTCTCGGCATAGAGAGGGCCGCAATGTGCGTTGAAGCTGTCCGACTTGTCCATAGCGGCAAAGGCTTTGACGTTTTTGAGTGCGTCGGCTATGTCCTCTGCGGGGAAGGGACGGAAAGCGCGGATCTTGATGAGGCCCACCTTTTTGCCGCTTTCGCGAAGCTCGTTGACGGCGGCTTTGGCAGTACCCGCCGACGAGCCGATGATGACCACAGCCGTTTCGGCGTCGTCCATCATATATTTCTCGATAAGCTCGTAGCGGCGGCCCGTCATCTCACCGAACTCGGCACCGACCTTGCGGATAACGTCCTTGGCATCCATCATAGCCTGAGCCTGCAGGCGCTTGGACTCTATATAATAGGTAGGAGTGGCGTAGGCGCCCACGGCAATTGGCTCGTCCTTGTTGAGCAGATAGTGACGGGGCTTGTACTCACCTACGAAGGCTTTGACCTTGTCGGTCTCAACAAGCTCGATATTCTCGATAGCGTGGGAGGTAATAAAGCCGTCCTGACAGATCATAATGGGCAGGTCAACCGCCTCACCTATACGCATAGCCTGCAGATAGTTGTCGTACGCCTCCTGGTTGGTCTCGGCAAACAGCATCAGCCAGCCGGTGTCACGAACGCTCATAGCGTCGGAATGGTCGTTGTTGATGTTGATGGGGCCCGACAGCGCACGGCAGGAAACAGCCAGCGTGATGGGCAGGCGGTCGGAAGCCGCAACGTACAGCATCTCGGTCATATAGCTGAGACCGCAGGAGCTGGTGGCGCTGACGGCGCGGCAGCCCGCAGCCTGAGCGCCGATGCACACCGACATAGAGGAATGCTCGGACTCCACGGTGACAAACTCGGTATCCACCTCGCCGTTGTCAACGTATGCACCAAAATACTGAGGGATCTCGGTGGAGGGGGTTATGGGGAATGCGCCCATAACGTCGGGGTTGATCTGTTTCATTGCGTAGGCAACGGCTTCGTTGCCCGACAGTCTTTCTCTGATACCCATAGTCTTCCCTCCTTATTTCTCGTCCTTGACCATAGTAATGGCGTCAAAGGGACAGACGTTTGCACAAACGCCGCAGCCCTTGCAGTAGAAATAGTCAAACTCGCCGCGCTTGCCGTCCTTGCCCACGGGGATGGACATATCGGGGCAGACGGGGGCACAGAGCAGGCATTGTCTGCACTTGTCCCAGTCGATAACCGGCTTGAGCACCCGCCAGTCACCCGTCTGTACAGAGGCCGACGTACCGCCCTCAAAAATATTGCAGCCGGGGGTTATATCCCGCCACTTGACGTCGGGGGTCATATCTTTTGCCAGATGGGTCATCCTACCTGCACCTCCTCCATAGAACGCTTGCGGGCGCGCATATTGCCCTCGATGACCTGGGGCTTGGAGGCAAACTTATGCCTGAACGACGCCTCCATATCCTTGACGAATGCCTCGGGATCGACCACACGGCTGACCTTGACGATAGCTGCCAGCATTGGAGTGTTGGGGAAGTTTTTGCCCAGCTCCTCCTCGGAGATCCTGCCCGCGTCAATGGTGCAGACTCTGCCCGTGTAGCCCTTGAGCAGAGGGCGCAGCTGCTCGGGAGCTTTGCCCGAATTGATCACGATGGCGCCCTCGGGTTTGAGACCTGCGGTGACGTCCACCGAAGAAAGCAGGGTCTCGTCCACCACTACCACGAAGTCGGGATAATAGATATTGGAATGTACGGTGCTGCGCTCGGTGCTGATGCGGTTATAAGCGGTGATGGGCGCACCCATACGCTCGGGGCCGTACTCGGGAAAGCCCTGAACGTACTTGCCCGTGTTGAACGCGGCATCAGCCAGCAGCAGCGACGCGGTTTTTGCGCCCTGACCGCCTCTGCCGTGCCAGCGGATCTCTACGATGTCTTTCATTGTTTTGCACCTTTCTGTTTATACTGCGGTATATCCCACCTCAAAATACGGAGGCGGCTGCTTATTTGTCGGAGAGTTTGAAATCTACCGTTCTGCCCTGCTTCTGCCATTCTCTGAACTCGGCGGTGGCGCAGAAGATAACGTCACCCGAGGAGTTGATGGCGGTCTCCAGTGAATCCTGAACGACGCCGATGATGAAGCCGACTGCCACCACCTGCATAGCGATATCCTGGGGCACGTTGAGCAGAGAGCACGCCATAGGTATCAGCAGCAGCGAGCCGCCTGCCACGCCCGACGCGCCGCAGGCGCCCAGAGTCGCAACCAGACTGAGCAGCACGGCAATAACGGGGTTGACCTGTATACCCATCGTGAATGCGGCGGCAAGGCTCATTACGGTGATGGTAATGGCCGCACCGTCCATATTGATGGTTGCGCCCAGAGGGATGGCGACAGAGTAATACTCCTTGTCCAGACCCAGACGCTCACAGAGCTTCATATTGACGGGGATGTTTGCCGCCGAGCTGCGGGTGAAGAATGCGGTAACGCCCGACTCCTTGAAGCACTTGAGCACCAGAGGATAGGGGTTCTTCTTCAGTACAAGAGCAACGACGATGGGGTCGACCACAAACGCCACCACAAGCATACAGCCTACCAGCACCAGCAGCAGCTTGCCGTAGTCAATGAAGATAGCTGCGCCGTACTCGTTGACCGAGCCTGCCACAAGACCCATAATGCCGAAAGGCGCCGTCTGGATTATCCAGCCCACCACCTTGGAGACGGCACCGGAAAGATCGTTTAAGACCTCTTTGGTCTTATCGCCCGCGACCTTGCGCAGACCGAGACCCAGAAATACCGCCCAGGTAAGGATGCCCATATAATTGGTGTTGACTATAGCCGAAACGGGATTCTGCACCATATTGGTGAGCAGGGTCTTGAACACCTCTGCCAGACCGGTGGGTGCTGCCTGCTGTGCCGCGTCAAGTCCTGCCAGAGGAATGGTGACGGGAAACAGGTAGCTTGCTGCCACAGCGGCTACCGCCGCAAGGAAGGTGCTGAGCATATACAGAAAAATAACGGTGGAAAATCTGCTGCCCAGGCCCTTGCCCGCGCTTGCCAGAGAGGCAACGACCAAAACGAACACTAAAATGGGTGCGATAGCTTTGAGCGCGCCCACAAAAATATCACCGAACACGGTGATGAAGGATGCCTGAGGTACCCACAGGCCGACTGCGATACCGATTACAAGACCGACTGCTATACGCAGTATAAGAGGTGTGCCGGTATATGCGTTGAGTAGCTTTTTCATTTTATGATTCTCCTATCTGTTTTTTGGTCACAGACATTTCGCCCCGCTATTGTACAATTATCGCATACTGTCCTATCATAATATACAACCGTACAATATTCCCCAAAAAATGCGGGGTTTTGCAACGTTTGCGCCTTTTTCATATGATTGTAGCAACCTTTTTTCCATTTGTAAATACTTTTTTGTGCACTCTCCAACTTATTTGTGTATACTGTGCGCGCACCATTTCCCCAAGCGCCCATATTTGGCGATTTTGACAACTGCGGCAGAGGTTTTGTACGGGGTGAGTAGATAAGACGATAGACTGTACAATTTTTTGTTTACTTTTGGCGTGATATATTATATTATTAGGTGTGCATCCTTTGGCAAACTCAGAGAGGAGTTAATATATGGAAAAGCTTACTCAAAAATACGGACTCGTGACCGCAATCTGTATGGTGGTGGGCACGGTCATAGGCTCGGGCGTGTTCTTCAAGGCGCAGAACGTGCTCAACGCCACCGGCGGCGATATGCCGCTGGGCATCATTGCCTGGGCGCTCACCGGTCTGCTGATGATAATCTGCACCCTGCAGTTTGCGCTGATGGGCACCAAGTACGAAAAGGTCAGCGGCGTGGTCGACTACGCCGAAGCCACCTGCGGCAGCTCCTACGCCTATTATATGGCGTGGTTTTTGGTCAACATCTATTATCCCGGTATGACCTCGGTGCTTGCCTGGGTGTCGGCGAGATACTTCGGCGCGCTGCTGGGCTGGGATATGACGGGCGGTGAGGTAATGGCGCTGGCAGGCTTCTTCCTCATCACGTCCTACTCGGTCAACGCCCTCTCCCCCAAGCTGGCAGGCAAGGTGCAGGTCAGCGCCACCGTCATCAAGCTGATACCCATCGCGCTGATGGCTGTGGTGGGAACCGCCGTGGGACTTGCAAACGGCACTCTGACCGATAATTTTGCCTCGGTGGTCACCGAGGCGGTGGGCGGCAGTGCAGGCAGCGGTCTGTTTGCAGCCGTGGTGTCCACCGTGTTCGCCTACGAGGGCTGGATAGTCGCCACCTCCATCAACGCCGAGCTCAAAAACCCCAAGCGTAACCTGCCTCTGGCGCTGATCATCGGTTCGCTGATCGTAGTTGCGGCGTATATACTGTATTTTGTGGGTGTGGCAGGCGGCGCAAGCAGTCAGGTGCTGATACGTGACGGCGCAGCCGTGGCGTTCTACAATATTTTCGGCTCGGTGGGCGGCGTACTGCTCAATATCTGCGTGGTGATCTCCTGTCTGGGCACTCTCAACGGGCTGACCCTGGGCGTCACACGGGGAATGTACGCCATAGCCGTCCGCGGTGAAGGCCCTGCCCCCGAAATGTTCTCTCAGGTAGACAAGGTCACCAACACGGTGTCCAACTCCTCTATCTGGGGTCTGTTCATCACGGGCGTGTGGCTGGTGTATTTTTACGGTGCAAACCTTGCAGGCGGCTGGTTCGGACTGTTTAATTTTGACTCCTCCGAGCTGCCTATAATCTCCATCTACGCCATGTATATACCCATGCTTATCGCGTGGATGGTAAAAGAGAAGGAAATGGGCGTGTTCAAGCGCTTCGTACTGCCTGCCGCCACGGTGGGAGCCTGCGGTTTTATGGTGTTTGCCGCCGTTTACGCCCACGGCGTGACCCCCTATCTGGCAGCCAAAGAGTCGGGCACCTTCTCCTTCCCCGTGCTGTTCTATCTCATCATCTTTGCCGTCATTATGGCAATAGGCGCGTTTTTGAAAAACCCGAAGAGCAAAAACAAATAATCCTCTCCGTTTCTCCCGCACGGTGAAAAGTGCGGGAGATTTTTTATATTTTGTTTGCACATTTTCGGCGATATATGTTATCATATAATGGGGTTATGTGGAAAACCGATTTTTATGTACCCCAAAACACAAAAAGCGGAAAGGGTTGGCGGTAATATGACCATCGCGAATGCTATAGCGCTTCTCGGCGGGCTTGGATTCTTCCTGTTCGGTATGTCACTTTTGGGCGAGGGGCTCAAACGTGTGGCAGGCAGTAAGCTTGAGACTATATTGGGCAAGCTGACTTCCACCACCTTCAAGGGCGTGCTTCTGGGCACTCTGGTAACGGCTGTTATCCAGTCATCCTCTGCCACTACCGTTATGGTTGTCGGCTTTGTCAACTCGGGCATTATGCAGCTTTCCAACGCCATCGGCATTATTATGGGTGCCAATATCGGTACCACCGCAACCGGCTGGATCCTGGTGCTTGCAGGTGTTGAGGGCAGCGGCGGATTCTCCTCTGCCACCATGTTTGCTCTCATATCTTTTATCGGTATTATCCTCTACTTCTTCTGCAAGAAGTCGTCCCGGAAAAACGTCGGTATGATATTGCTTGCGTTCTCGGTGCTGATGAGCGGTATGCAGGCTATGAGCGGTGCAATGGCACCTCTCAAGACCAGCCCCTTCTTTATCGACTTTATCTCTGCCGTGTCCAATCCTCTGGTCGCCCTGCTGGTGGGTATTATCGTCACCGCCATCATCCAGAGCTGTTCGGCATCCATCGGTATACTGCAGGCGCTGTCCATCACGGGCGTTATCGGCTATGACGTCGCCATCCCCATGGTCATCGGTATGTGTATCGGTGCCTGCGTGCCCGTTCTTATCTCTGCAATGGGCGCAAACGTCAACGGCAAGCGTGCGGCGTTCGTGTATCTGTACTTTAACCTGTCGGGCGCGGTACTGCTTATGGTGCCTTTTTACATAATCCACGCCATCGTGGGATTTGATATTATGTCGGCTACCGCCACCAGCTTCGGCATCGCCGTGGTCAATACCATATTCAAGGTCGCCGCCACCGTGCTGCTGGTGCCATTCTCCAAAGTGCTGGAGCGGATCGTTCTCACCACCATAACGGACAAAAAGGGCAAGCGCTCCAAAGGCGAAAACAGCCTGCTTGACCGTCGTTTTCTGGACTATCCCTCCCTTGCCCTTGAGCAGGTGCGCAAGACCATCGATCAGATGTCCCTGACAGCTTTCAAGAACCTTGTAGGCTCGGTGGATCTTCTGTACAACTACGACCCCAAGCAGTTTGACAGTATTATGGCAGGCGAGGACAAGGTCGACAAGTACGAGGACGAGATAGGCGCGTACTTAGTGGAGCTTAACGCACGCCAGCTGTCGGAAAAGGAAAATCAGGCATCGGCAAAGTATCTTATATGTCTGGGCAATATCGAACGTATCTCCGACCACGCCGTAAATATAGCCGAACTGGCAAAAGAGCTGCAGGACAAGAAGCTGAACTTCTCCGCGGGAGCAAGACGTGAACTCAAGGTCTGCACCGACGCCGTCCATGAAATACTCGATCTGACGGGCAGCGCACTTCTGAGCAACTCCTCCGATACGGCAAAGCAGGTGGAGCCGCTGGAGCAGATAATCGACGCACTGACCAAAGAGCTCAAGACCCGCCACATCCAGCGCGTTCAGCAGGGCGCCTGCACGCTTGAGCTGGGATTTGTGTACAACGACTGCATAAACAACTTTGAACGTGTTGCCGACCATTGCTCCAATATAGCCGTAGCGGTCATCGAAGCAAGCGACACCCATCTGCAAAGCCACGATTACCTGCGCAATATCAAAAACGCCGATCAGGAGGACTACCGCAGTCAGCTTACCGCCTACGCCTCCAAATACTACAGCGCACTTGATATCCCGCAGTAAAACAACAGCAAAACTACAGCAAAAAGCTGATGAGAAAAAACTCATCAGCTTTTTTATCAGCATTAATTATTATTCCGCGGTACACAGTAAGGGCGATCATTGATCACCCGCCCTAATCAATCCGTCCGTAGGACACCTTAATTTGTCCAACGGACAACATCGTTTTTCGCACAGCGAAAACACTGTTGCGCGTAGTGCACATCATTTGCCGTCAGGCAACATCGTTTGACTCTCGCGCCGCAGGCGTTATATCTCGTCACCGTAGGTGACCCGCGGTGTATTCCTTCACCACATCACACAAACTGTCAAAACCTCCCTCGGTTTTGGCAGTTACGGCTTTATATGCGGCATCAAGCAAAGTTGTAAGTATCATTTCTGTAACGGGCTTTTTGACAGTAAATTTTGCCGTTAATTCTTCCATATTCTCTTTATGTTTTGACAGTACATCCCCCACAAGACGATGAGAATAATAGTACCTCACATAATACTTGCACCACAGAGGATTTTGCGTCCAAAAATCAAGAACAACTGTCATAAAGCCGCAGATATCTTCCGAACTTCTAACCGCGTTTGCAAACTCCCCGTCTATCGTCTCAAATATACTGTCAAAAAGTCGGTCTTTGCTGCCGTAAAGCCGGTATATGTACACCACGTTCATTTTGATATTTTCAACGTCGCCGCCGCTGTAGGTAATGGTGTTTGTGGTGGCGTTTTCAAACCCGCCGTCGGCAACAAGGCGTATGGTATTATCCATCAATACCTGCCGCACAAGATGTTCGTTTGTCATTGCAAACAACCTCTCTGAACAATCTGCTATTTGCAGAAAACGGTGCGAAAACTCGCACCGTACTCTGCTGTGTTGTATTTTGGGGTAAATAAGGGTTAGGGAGTAACTACAGCTTCTGTGGGTTTCTTCTCCTTGCATGCAGCATTGGTGCATTCTGTGCCCTTTGCATCAGAATCTGTCCAGCTGTGCAGACAAACCTTGCAATCATCGCAGAGAG
>JAFQTO010000008.1 GCA_017408985.1 Clostridia bacterium | reverse complement strand
GACACTACGCAACTAAGTTTGCCCCTTGGTGCAAGTGAAGTTTACTGCGTAAGTGAAGTTATCCTGCGGATAGTGAAGTTTTGCCTTCGGCAAAGTGGGCAAACTTAACTTCACTCGTGCGTTAGCACGAACTTCACTGCAAAGCAACTTCACTTTCGCGTCAGCGAAAACTTCACTAAATCATCATTTGTGCCTGCAAAGAAAAGAGGACAGAGAATGCTTTTGCATTCTCTGTCCTTTTACTGTCGGTAGGTGCTATGTTCGGCTTAAAACTGTCCTTCAGAGTACAGCCCATAACTAACCTCTTTTTTGTTTCATCCGTTTTGGAAATCGCGAAGGATTCGTTCCCTAATCAATTGCTGATCTTTTATCTGTCGTTTCTTCTTCCAAACAGAGTCAACACCCTCACCAAAAACCTCAAAAAATACACCAGCGTGGTCAGCAGGGACGCAAGATAGGTCAGTGCGGCGGCAGACAGTACCTTGTCGGCTCCGTCAAGCTCGCCGTCTGAGAGGATGCCCTGCTCTGACAGCATCTGTTTTGCCCTGCGGCTGGCGTTCAGCTCAACGGGCAGGGTCACCAGCGCAAACAGCAGACTTCCGCCGTAGAGTACCACCCCGATCATGGCAATATTGAACCCAAGCTCGGGCGAGGCAGTTGCCGACATATAATCAAGCAGCAGCCCCACAAGCACCAGCGGCATAGCAAGACGGGAGCCGAAGTTTACCACGGGCACCAGCGCGGTGCGCACGTTATAAAAAGCGTAGCCCTTCTTCTTCTGCATCACGTGGCCTATTTCGTGGGCGGCAACCGCCAGCGCCGCCACCGAGCGGGAGGAGTAGGTGCTGTCGGACAGATTGACCACCGCTTTGGCGGGATGGTAATGGTCGGTCAGCCTGCCGTTTGTTCTGCCCACGCGCACGCCGTCCACACCGTAAGCAGACATCAGCCGCCGTGCGGCGTCATAGCCCGTGTATCCCGACCGTGCCGTGACCTTGTCGTAGGTATCAAACGCCGAATTGACCTTTTTGTTGGCGACGGCTGATAATATCATACAGACGGCAATGCCGACAAGAAACCACAAATAATCCTGTAGATACATATAAAAAACTCCTTTGCTATAGTTTAGTACAGTGTACCACCGATTATGCAAAAGGTCAAATTAAGGAAGTGTAAACACAAAATGCGAAATGATGAATTGCAGGCTGTGCTTGCATGTAGGTATCCGCTCCGCGGATGATTGAATAACGCACTACCCCTCAGTCATTTTGCAAGACAAAATGACAGCTCCCCTGACAAGGGGAGCCAAGTAGGGGTGTCACCTGCGGTGACGATTTATTAATGCGGCGAGAACTTGTTCCCGCCGCATTATTCAATTTCGTTGCGGAGCGACACCTTAATTTGCCGTCAGGCAACATCGTTTTGCGGTGCAGCCGCAAACATCATTAGCCGTAAGGCTACATCATTTGTGCTAACGGCACAACATCGACCCCTAATAAATCGGTCGGCAACGCCGACACACCTTACTTATTACCTGTTACTTTGCGCAAGCGGCATTTGCGCTCACCAACGCGCCCTGACTCTGCCTGATTTTCACCGTATACCTGCCATCATTGCAGAAAAGAGGAAATTTCCCGCCGCCGCCGCAGATGCTCACTTGCGGCAGGGCACATTCAAACTCCACCGTCACCTCATCCGCGCCGCCGCCTTCGGGCATGATCATCAGCGCGCCGCCCGAACCGCTTTTTGCCTGCATTTCGCCGACTATCAGCCTGCCGTCGCTGTGCAGATCGGTGATCCCTGCCGCGCTGAGCTTGTCAACGGGCGGTTTGGGCAGACCCCGGGCGGCATCAAACCCTACAAAATGTGTATCGCGCCAACGATACTTCATATATTCTTCGCTCAGCGCGTGCAATTCCCGGTTGACCTTTTTCAGCCTGTCATACATCACGGTCTTTTGCCCCTGCATATCCAGCACGTTACAGTGCCACCAGCCGGGGCTGTAGCACGCCCAGATTATATTCTTTGCCCCAAACGCCAGCGCCGTATACGCCTGATAGGCAAGCATTTCTTCGCTCAGCGGGTGATTTTCATCCCGAGTGTTGACCTGCAGCACGCACCACAGATCCCTGCCCGTGTTTGCAGCCGTGTGCAGATCGCGGTAAAACCGCTGCGGCCGGGATGTAAAAACGTAAAAATCCAGGCATATATAATCGGTGTCCACCAGTCGGCAGTAACCGTGCAGATACTCGCTGTAGCTGTCGGTGCCCAGCTGACGCCGTACCTCCTCGGCACTCTTATCGGCGTGTGAGCCGTAGGACGGGAACAGATTGAGATACCCGAACTGATCGGGACAGCAATTTTCCACGATTTTAAGCGCCTTGCCCATATGCACGAGATCAGGAAGAGACGGCTCGTCGCCCATATCAATACCCCACACCGCAGGATGGTCGCAAAAAGCCTCCGCCCCCTCGCGGTAGCGCTCAAGAGGGTTGAGCTGAGCCAGCCTGCCTGCCTTTTCGGTGTTGCCGCCCCACCATGAGGGCACAACGCCTCGCACCACGGCGCCTACTCCGTGGCGGAGAAGCATATCCAGCGCAGGTCGGTCATTGTCCATACCGACCACAAAGTCCACGCCGCACTCGCGCAGTTCGCGCACGTGCTCCTCGCTCCGCGCGCAGGGGGCGAGATAATATGCGCCGATATTCAGCTTTTGGCTGTCCATCCGCCCGTTCAAGCGCTCACCGTCCTCATCTGTCCTTGCCCGTGCCGTTGCAGTGGCGGCACTTGCCGCTGTTGCACAGAGTGCAGTCGAGCTCCACCCAGCCCAGACCCGCCTGGAACTTCCTGACCTCGCCCTTGCCGCTGCAATGGGTGCATTTGCCGCTTCCGTGGCAGGAGGAACACTTTTTGTTCCAGTCGTCGCCGCTGTCGGTGCTGCCCTGATAGTCCTCGGGGAGCTCACTTCCGTCGCCGCCTCGGCTGACGTCGCGGGTGGTGTGGTAGGAGGTGACGGTCGGCCCAAAATTCTGATTATAGAACAGATACAGCTGGAACTTGTCGGTCTCCGCATTGGGCAAAAACCGCACCATCAGGTCAAAAGTGTACTTCTGCTCGTATTTGTCGGTGATGGGGGTTATGTTTTCGCTCGAGCCCACGTACTCGAAGTAGAAATCTACCGCAGTAAGGTCGTAATAGGCGTTCTCGCGGCTTTCTATGAGCTTCAGCTGAAACAGCGGCTGCAAAAGCAGGTCGATGATCTCACCCTTGACCGTCTCATAGGCGGCAAGAGGCAGGTTCTGGAATTGCTCCTCCCGCCCGTACAGATCGCCGTAGGCGTAATGGTCGGCGGTGCGGGTGCACTCGCGGTACAAAAACTCCTCAAGGCAGGGGATAAGCACGCTGTCGGTGCTGTCGGGAGCGCGGTTTTCGTCCTGAGGGTTCAGCCAGCGCATATCGCCGCCGGGGGTGATATCGCGGGAAACTATTCCCTCGGGTGCTTCGAGAACAAAGCCGATTGCATAGACGATGTTGATCTTGAAATACCCGTAGTCCTCATAAGGGGTGACCCGCAGCCGCAGGTGAAAGGTGTTCTCGCCGTGCTCGTCAGTTATGGCGGCAATATCGGGGCAAGTGCCCGTGTAATCAAAGAAAATATCGGTTATCACCGTGCCGCTGTAGTGGGGATTCTGCTTGCTCTCCCGCAGGGTCAGCTGATATTTTGGCTCAAGCAGCAGGTCGATGATCTCGGCTTTGGTGGACTCATACAGCTCATAAGGGTAACTGCCGTTCCATTGAAGCTGCCTGCCGCCCTCTCCGAAATCCTTGCTCGTGCTGGGACTGCACATAAGAAAACTGCCTAAATCGGGCAGAATCTTGCTACTCGGGTCTATAGGCTCGGGCTCGGGGTCGGGGAGAAGCCAATCGCCGCCGCTCTGTGTGTCACCGCCGCTTGAGTCGTCGGGGGAGTCGTTGCTGTCACCGCTCTCGGGGGCAGGGGAGTCGGTGCTGTTGCCGTCGGGGGAGTCGTTGCCGTCACCGCTCTCGGGGGCAGGGGAGTCGGTGCTGCTGCCGTCCGAGGGGTTATTGTCGCCGCCCATCGCGCTCCAGAAACCGTCGGCATTGCCGCCGTCGCCTTTGGGTGTGCTGCCGCCATCATCCGAGCAAGCAATCAGCCCGAAGATCAGGCACACAAGGAGCAGGAGAGATATCAACTTTTTCATTGGTTCACCGCCTTTCGGTTGGCTGAGCGGAGAGGCTCAAAAACTCCTCTTATTGCTGGGGCACTACCGCAAAGAACACCAGATCCTCGTCCCCGTCATTTATCAGGGTGTGGGTGCTGCCCTTGGGGCAATAGTGGCACTTTCCGACCGTGCAGATTTCCTTGACCCCGTCGGTAACGGCGGTGCCCTTGCCCGACAGAATAAATATCATCTCGCTGGATGTATCGTGAACGTGCTCGCCGATTGACGCACCGGGAACCAGCCGCGAGTACATTATGCGGTTGAGCTCATCCAGATACATATTTGTTTCCATCTGCTTCTCACCGCCCTTGAAGTTGGGCAGTACGCTCAGAGGAATATTCCCAAAATCTATCAGCATAAAACTTATCTGACCGCGATAGCTTCGATCTCAACCAGAGCGTCCTTGGGCAGGCGTGCGACCTCCACGCAGGAGCGTGCGGGCAGGATCTCGCCGCAGATGAACTCCGAATAGATGGCGTTGACCTTGGCAAAATCGTTCATATCCTTGATGAACACCACAGTCTTGACGATGTTGTCCATACTGAGACCTGCCTCGGCAAGAATGGACTTGATGTTGGTGAGCGAGCAGCGTGCCTGAGCCTCAACGCCCTCGGGCAGAGTGCCGGTGGTCATGTCGATGCCCAGCTGACCGGACGTAAATACCATACTGCCCAGGTCCACACCCTGAGAATAAGGGCCGATCGCCGCAGGCGCCTTTGCTGTACTGATCTTGGTCTTCATAATTGTACCTCCGTTATGTTATGTAATGTAAATTATTGGTGTAATTATTCCCGCGCCGCAAGGCGCATATCGAACCGCGCAGCGGTATATCGATTTTGCCGTCAAATCCTCCGTCCCCCGTAAGCCTTCCCCTTGATGGGTAGCGAAGCGGCGACGCGGTGTTGAATGACACCACAGTGTGGTGTCAGACCCGCTTTGTTCCCGAGCCGCAGCGAGACAGGGGGACCGCTTGCGGTGGATGAGGTGAAACCGTGGGCAGTCAAACAATACCAAATAGGAACCGTCCGCATTGCGGGCAAAATTTAATAACTCCACCTCATCAGTCTCGCTTCGCTCGCCAGCTTCCCCATCAAGGGGAAGCCTTAATATAGGTATCGCCTTCGGCGATCTATTAATCCGTGACCGAAGGGTGCAGATATCATTGCGAGCAGCGCGAGCCATTTCCTCCCTCCAGTATACCACGCGCGTCTCTCTTTTTCCACATCTTTTTATATCAGTCCGAACTTTTCCAGCGCCCCGTCGATGCGCTTTTTCGAGCCTTCCGAGGGAGCGACGAGGGGCAGACGCACCTTGTCTCCGCACAGTCCCATTTTGCCAAGCGCGTATTTAAGCGGTATCGGGTTTGTTTCACAGAACATCGCGTCTATCAGCTCAAGCAGATCAAGCTGTGCCCGTCGTGCCCCCTCGATATCGCCTTTTTCCCATCGCGTGCATATCTCAGCCATCTGAGCGGGCGCGATATTCGCCGTGGTGGAAATGACCCCCTTGCCGCCCAGCGCAAGCACAGCCAGCGTCTGCTCGTCGTTGCCGCTGTAATAGTCCAGCCGCCCGCCGCACTCTTTCACCGCCCGGGCGATAAGTGAAATATCCCCCGACGCCTCCTTGACCCCGCGGATGTTGGGATGCGTGCTCAGCCGCCCGTAGGTCTCGGGCGCCACCGTCATCCCCGTGCGCCCGGGCACGTTATATATAATAATAGGTATCTCCACCCCGTCAGCCACCCGCTCAAAATGCTCCGCCAGCCCCGCCTGACTGCTCTTGTTGTAGTAGGGTGTCACCAGCAGCAGGCCGTCGGCGCCGTTTTTCCGGGCAAGTCGGGACAGACGCAGGGTGGTGCGGGTGCAGTTTTTGCCCGCCCCCGCGATAACGGGCACCCTGCCGCAGACCCTCTGCGCGGCAAAGCTCACGATTCCCTCAAACTCCCGCTCGCTCAGCGTCGCACCCTCGCCCGTGGTGGCGCAGACCGCCAGCGCCGCCGTGCCGTTGTCAAGCTGAAAGTCTATCATCCTGCCCAGCGCACCGTAGTCCACCTCGCCCAAAGGGTCAAAAGGCGTGGCAAGCGCACAGCAGCAACCCCTAAATAAAGGCTCATTCATACCAAAAATACCTCCTTTTAGGGCAGTATATGCCCGCGAAGCGGTGCGCGCCAAAAAAACTTAAGAATTTTTGCAAAAAAAGCTTGCAATCCACAAAGGTCTGTGGTAATATAATTACTGCGCTTATCCCAACATGCTGGTGTAGCTCAGCCGGTAGAGCAGCTGATTTGTAATCAGCAGGTCGGGGGTTCGAATCCGTCCACCAGCTCCACTATTTCGAGCAGCGCATAACTTAATAAGATATATGGGAGTGTTCCCGAGCGGCCAAAGGGGGCAGACTGTAAATCTGTTGACAATGTCTACGGTGGTTCGAATCCACCCGCTCCCACCAAACAAATAAGGACTTGCTTTCGCAAGTCCTTATTTGTTTGTGTTTGTGTCCGCAGGACGCAACATCGTTTTGTAACGCAGTTACAAACATCATTTCGAGCATCGCGAGAACATCATTGTTCGCGAAGCGGACACAAAATGAAGTTGCGACGGGTCGCAAACAGTGTTACACCTTACGGTGTAAACGATGTGATGCTGCGCATCAACTATGTTGCGCTTCGCGCAAACGTATAGTACAATTTTGTTGAGGTGATAGAAATGAAAGAGGACAAACTCTCCGAGTTGTCGATGGAATTATCTATTGACATTTTGAATTTGGTCAAAGACCTCCGCTGCAAAAACGAGACCATTATCTCCAACCAGATCGGCAGAAGCGCTACCAGTGTTTGTGCGAATATTGCCGAGAGCAAATACGGGCACAGCAAGGCTGATTTTATTGCAAAGCTTGAGATCGCACTCAAGGAAGCGAGCGAAACGGGCAGATGGCTTGAAATGCTCCTCAAGACTGGGCATATAGACCAAGAAACCCATAAAAAGATTGACAAGACTTGTTCGACGATTAGGATTCTGCTGATAGCATCAATAAAAACCGCAAAACAAAACGAAAAGTAATAAGCACAATTTGTCCGCAGGACAACATCGTTTGACCGCTCGCGGCCAACATCGTTTTTCGCGCAGCGAAAACATCGTTGCGCAAATCCCACACCGTTTGCTCAGTGAGCAACATTCCATATTAAATCCGTCGCGTAGCGACACCTAAATTTGCCGCAAGGCAAACTTCACTGGCGAAGCCAACTTCACTCTTCACTTGCAACGCAAACTTCACCTAATCAATCCGTCGCAAAGCGCACACCGTTTGCTCAAAGAGCAACATTTTCCCTCTTATTTTACAGTTGTGTTACACTGCGCGCCAAACCCTTGCATTTTATTTTCCCCCGTGGTATCATTCAATCATCAAATACTGTCGCCATAAAAGCGACAAAAATTATAGGAGGAAAAACAATGAGCACACTGAAGAAGATCCTTTCTCTGTCCCTCGCACTGGCAATGCTCATGAGTGTTTCCGTCTTCGCCGGTTTCGCAGATGCTGCAGAAATCGACAAGGATGCCGCTGCTGCTGTTGAGCTTCTCACCGCAGTTAAGATTCTGAACGGTATTCCTCAGGAAGATGGCACTACTGACTTTGCTCCCACCGCTACCATCAAGCGTGGCGAAGCTGCTAAGATGATCTACGTTCTCCGCAACGGCGGCGTAGACGACGGCGCAGCAACCTGGAAGGGCGTTGTCTCTTTCGAAGACTGCAAAGATCACTGGGCAGCTGGCTACATCGCATACTGCGAAGCTTACGGCCTGATCAACGGCAGAACCGAGACCGTCTTTGATCCCGAAGCACCCGTAACCGGCATCGAGCTGGCTAAGATGCTCCTCACCACCGCCGGCTACAAGACCGACGCTGAGGGCTTCACCGGCACCGGCTGGGAGAAGAACGTTGTTGCTGAGGCTAACGCTGTTAACCTCTTCGCAGGCGTTAAGTTCGCTATCTCCGAAGCAGCTCCCCGTCAGTGGGCAGCAGTTATGTTCAAGAACGCTTTCGACGTTACTGTTCCCGTATACATCGGCGACTACAGAGTTGACGGCATCCTGAACGGCGTAACCCCTGTCAAGGTTAAGGCTCAGTACCTGAACTACGACGATTCCCTGATCACCTACGTTCTGGCTACAGCTACCGCTGCAATGCCCGGCGAGGCAAAGGCTGCTTCCGGCAAGACCACTCTTGCAAGCGGCAGCACCGTTGACTTTGTTGTTGCTGACGCTCTCGTAGGCCAGCAGGTCAAGGTCACCAAGATCAACAACAAGATCGTTTCCATCGCTGCTACCGGCAAGACCGTTATGGGCAAGCTGACTATCGGTGCTAAGGTTACTGCTTCCGGTGAGAACCAGAATAAGTATCCCATCTACATCGACGGCGCTCTGTGGGGCTACCGTGCAGGCGATGCAAACCTGACCATCACCAACGTCGCTGCAGGCGTTACCGGTATCGCTGCTTCCGAGTCCAAGACTGTTGCAGCTCTGAAGACTGCTATCGAAGATAAGACCACCGCTTACACCGTTTACGGCTACGACAAGGACGGCAACAACGAGGCTCTCGAGGCTGCTATCGCTGTTACCACCGAGTATGGCAAAGTTGGCACAATTTCTACCGCAACCGCTACCAAGGGCGACTTCGCTGTCGGCTCCTACAATGTTGACGTAAGCTCTGCTAACGTTACTGTTGAAGGCGAAATGAAGAAGGATATCGTTGTTAAGGTATCCAAGGATATGTTCACCGGCAAGGTCACCGTTGCTCCCGCTGATATGGTTGTTGGCTCCTTCACCGGCGTTTCCGGCTCCAAGTACACCGTTAATGGCGAGCAGTTTGAGATCAGCGCAAAGGCTATCTCCGGCGAGACCTCCTTCCTCGCAACTACCAACCTGAAGAAGATTGCAGTTCTCTACACCGATGGCAAGTACGTTGTTCTTGCTAAGGAATTCGTAGCAGAGACCGTAACTCCCGACGATCCCACCGAACTTCCCGCAAATCTGGCTATGCTGATTGCAGCTCAGGAAGTTGTTACATCCACAACATCTACCGATGAGTGGGGCAATGTTTCCAACACTCCCACCACCGTGCTGAAGGTTCAGGTTCTGCTGGCTGACGGCACCAAGGTCATTCTGCCTTATGAGACCTCTGATACGATCGTTAAGGATGCTGATCATCTGACCAAGACCGAGCTTCTGGCTGGCGCTACCGCACTCGTAGGCAACGTATTCGAGTACACCGTTACAACCAATGCTAAGATTCTGTTCAAGCAGACTCTGCCCACCGTTGAGGATGTAAACTACTACGGAACCAATGCTGCTGGCGCTAAGGGCGCAGAAGTATCCTTCGATACTGCTAAGAAGCTGCTTACCGGCATCGCTGATACCTTCATTATGGCTACCGACAATACCAAGGTATTCGTTAAGTTCTACAACAACGAGCCCGGCAAGACCGCAAAGACCGAGTACAAGGTTATGAAGATGGCTGATCTGGTTGCATATCAGTACACAGACGTTATGGATGGCGAGACAGTTGTTATCGACAACGAGATTAGACTGATTGCTGCATCTGATGCTACTATTGGTGAGGCTCTGCTGGCAACTGCTACTGTTTCCTACAAGGCACCCAGCAGCACCACTCCTTCCGCTGTTGCTCACTATGTAATCGCAACTTCCGCTGTTGATTACGTTGTCGAAGGCGACAAGATCTACAAGACCTTCACCGCTATCGACCTCAAGAACAACTGCGCAGCTGCTACCTTCAAGGCTGAGGTTAAGAGCTCTGGCACCACCGATACTACCGATGTTGCTACGAACGCTATCCTGAAGATCGAAACCACAAGCGGCCTCGTAACCAAGGTTGAAACTGCAACCGGCTGGACCGATGCAGCTATCACCGCTAAGGTTGCTGACCTGATTCTGGTTAACGGCGAGACCATTTGGCAGACCGGTACTGCATTTGACAGCGCTTGCAAGTTCATCGTCAAGCAGACTGATGGCTCTTACACCGCTGGCACAATTGCAAGCCTGGTAGTTGCTAAGAAGACCAACAGCGTATACAACGATAACATCAAGTATGCTCTGGTTGGCGGCACCGGCACCAACAAGGATAAGATTGCATACGTTATCATCGATCTGTCCAAGTAAGAGTTAACTGAATAGTTTCTCATACAGAAAAAACAGGGCTTCGGCCCTGTTTTTTTGTTGGATGAAATTAACGCAATAATTTTTGGGTTCAGACAATATGTGCACAACAAATAGTTGAAAAATAACAGAAAGTTGCGTATAATAGTATTAGGTGATATATATGAGTATGATACTTTCTGTGATAGATCGGGAAAAACACCGAATCGAGTATATGCTTTCGAGATATAGGGAAGAGCATTCGGGTCTGCCCAAAGGCGTTGTTTGCCAAAGACAACGGGGAGAAAAGGTTTATTATTATTTGAAATACCGTGATGGGAATAAGGTGATTTCCAAATACCTGCCGAGAGATCGCGCAGACGAAGTCAAAGAGCTTGTAAAGCGGCGCGAACATATTGATGCTATGATCAGATCTCTTGAGGCAGAGTTGGCGATCGCAAACAAGGCATTGGAGGGTTGACTATGATAGTCTATCATGGCAGTAACGTTGAAGTGTCCTCGCCAAAATTGGTGGAGCAGAACAGATATCTTGATTTCGGGTACGGTTTTTACACGACTACCAACAGAGCGCAGGCGTGCAGTTTTGCCGAAAAGGTTACCAAACGCCGCAGATGCGGGGAAAATACAGTCAATGTTTATGATCTTGATGAAAAGAGGGCGTTTGCCGAGTGTGCTGTTTTGCGGTTTGACGAACCGGGTGCAGAGTGGCTCGATTTTGTATCTGCCAACCGTTCCGGCACCTATACGGGGAAAAAATATGATTTTGTCTACGGCCCGGTGGCAGACGATGACGTTTATACGACCTTTGCTCTTTATGAAGCAGGGATTCTTACAAGGGAGCAGACCATAGATGCGCTTAAGGTCAAGAAGCTGTATAATCAGCTTGTTGCGGCATCGGAAAAAGCGCTCGGTTATCTCAGGTTTGTGGGCGTTGTGAAAGGGGAGGACTTTTGATGGGAGACAAACAGTTCAGGGCAATGCTCGTCCTGATAGTTCCGCAAATCGTGCGAATGATCGCAGAGAGATATAGCCTTTCTGAAACAGAAGCGGCAATTTGGTTCTATAAATCTCAGGTGTATGAGCTGCTGGAAGATGAGGGCACAAAAGTGTGGCAGCTTAGCCCGCTGACCATCTTTAATATGTATGCAGGGGAGAAGGAAGCGGGAAAAATTGAGATTCCGGAGGGATAAATATGAGTGAACGAGGACGGTTTTTGATATATTGCGTTGAACAGTACAAGGCCGCCAAGGATTTGAGCGGAAAGCAGGTGGCAGAGCTGTTCAGCACGCACCGTATATGGGACTATGTGTACTCCTGTTTTGAGGCGCTGCATACCACCGGCGGCAATTATATAGTTGAGGACATCGATCTGTATATTGAGGCACAGCAGATTTCGTAAAGTCGGCATGGAAAAGCGGTGTCGGCGGTGCCGACGGGATAAAATGCCTCCGTCCTTGGCTACCCACGCCTTACTGTAGGGGAGTTGTTTCAACTCCCGCGGGACGATGAGGGCATCGTCCCCTACAATCCGTCGGCCTGGGCCGACACCTTCATTTTGCGTTGTGCGTTGTGCGTTTTGCATTGTGCATAAAAAAACACGCCGTTTACACGGCGTGTTTTTATTATGCACATTAGAACGTCTTTACCAATTCGTCGGGGTTATTCCATTCGTAGCCGTTGACGTCGCAGCATTCTTTGAGGGTTGCCTTGCCGTCCCAGAAAGACAGACCGGCGCGCAGGTACTTATTATCCTTGAGAGCCTGCTTGACGCCCTTGTTTGCGATCTCCAGAGTGTAGGGCAGGGTGGCGTTGGACAGCAGGATGGAGGAGGTGTGGGCGTACAGCGAGGGGATGTTTGCAACGGCGTAGTGGAGCACGCCTTCCTCGTAGTAGACGGGATCGTCGTGGGTGGTGGAGCGGCAGGTCTCGATAGCGCCGTTGTCGTCGCAGGCGACGTCAACGATCATAGCACCGCGCTTCATCAGCTTGAGGTCGTCGCGGTAGATCATATGGTCCTTGCGGGTCTTCTGCCACAGTACGCAGTTGATGATAACGTCAGCGGTCTTGATGTTCTTGAGCACGTTCTCGCGGGAAGCCTGCAAAAACTCCACGTTTGCGGGCAGCAGGCTGTGAGCGCGCTGCATAGCCTTGCGGCTGACGTCCAGGATAGTGACCTTGTTGCCCAGCGCGGATGCATACTCGGCAGCGCCCATACCGGTGCCGCCGCAGCCGATGATGACGATGTGAGGGGTCTCAACGCCGCAGACACGGCTGAGCATCATACCGTCGCCGCCGTTGATGGTCTCCTTGAAGCGCACGGCAGCCATAAAACCGCCTTTGCCTGCCATCTCGCTCATAGGAGCAAGCAGGGGAAGTCTGCCTTCGGCATCGGTAACGTCCTCGTAGGCGATACCGATGACCTTGCGGTTCATCAGCTCAACGCTCTGCTCGGGGTGTGCGGCAGAATGGATGTAGGTGAAGAGGATCTGGCCCTCTCTCTTGTAGCAATCGTACTCGTGGGGGAGAACTTCCTTGACCTTGTAGATCAGATCGGCGGTGTAGACCTGCTCTGCATCAACGATCTGTGCGCCCACAGCGGCGTAATCCTCGTCATAATAGCCTGCCCTTGCGCCTGCATCGTGCTCCACCATAACGGTGTGGCCCGCGCCGATAAGCTCCGCAACGTCGGAGGGGATAGAAGCCACGCGATATTCGTGCTCTTTTGTCTCTTTGGGGATACCGATAATCATATTAGTCGCTCCTTTTATGGTATAAAATTGTAAACGCCAAAACTCGTTGGAATATTACACCTATATAATACCACCTGCAAAAGATATTGTAAAATACCGATAATTAATAAATAATATTGGACAGAGTCAATAATATTGGGCGGAATGAAGAACGGTTGTTGTGCCGCTATGGGACGGGGTTTGCAGGGTGAAGTAATATTTCTTGACACATTCGGCGGTGTGTGCTAATATAAATATAGAAAAAGGCTACCGGCAGACGGTTAGCCCAAATGGAAGTTAAGAATTAACCGCCAAGTTGGAAGCTGGGGCGGTTATTTCTTTTTTGTTATAAGAACAACGAGTGTGATAATTGAAACGATAAGCCCGAGAAGTGTGAACAACTCGCTATATGTAACCATCAGCACCGCCCTCCTTTCCGGAGGGAAAAGTGCCCTCCGTTTGGAGGGCTAACCGCCTACCTTCTGTGGTAGCCGAGGATTATTATAACATAAATGTCGGGAAATGGCAATAGAGATACAAATGCACAACGTACAATACAAAATTGTTGTGTCGCTATGGGACGAGGTTTGCAGGGTGAAGTAACAAAAGAACAGTATTTGCTTGCGGCAAATACTGTTCTTTTCGTTATGAGATTTACTTTTTAGAGTTTCTTGAAGAATACGAGGATGGCAATAACGATGCCGACCAGAGCGTACAGACCGACCAGGCCGCCCAGCAGGCCGAAGATGATGCCGACGATGGGCAGTTTTGCCAGCAGGCCGATGACTACGCCGCAAACGATGTCAATAATGAGGTAGATAACGATGTTGATGATGAGGGATGCAAGGTCCTTTACCTTGAAAGAAAAGGGAAAATACTTCTTGAGCAGGTCCATAATTTTATCTCCTTTCAAATTTCAGTCTCACGGACGGAGGCTGTTATATGCACTATATTAATTTTAATATTATTTATGACAGATGTCAACAAAAAAGCGGGGAAAGGGGGTCAAACCAGCCCGAAAAGCGCACCCGCGCCGTAGGAGAGGATGCACATTATCACTCCCGCGGTGATCACGCCTGCGAATATGGCGGGGATCAGCCATTTGAGCCTGATATTCAGCAGCGCGCCGATCAGCGCACCCGTCCACGCGCCCGTTCCGGGCAGGGGGAGGGCGACGAACAGATACAGACCGAGGGTCTCGATTTTTTTGATCCTGCGCGCCTTTTGACGGGCACGGGTCTCGATATTCGTGACTATTCGGTCAAGTTTGAGGCTTTTTGACCGCAAAAACGCGAATATCCTGCGTATAAACAGCGCGATGAACGGTACGGGCAGCATATTGCCCAGCACGCTCAGCCCAAACACCACGGGCAGGGGCAGATCAAGCCCAACGCCGAAGGGCACGGCACCCCGCAGTTCGATAACGGGCACCATACTCATCAGAAATACCAGCAGACATTTGGTGAGTGTGCTCATTTTGCCACCTCGATATTCAGCAGGCGCGCGCTTCGGGCGCTGATCTCATCAAACAGCCTGTCGCCCAGCGCGGAACGTGCCTTGTTCAGATGCTTGTATCCCACCTGAGTGCCGTGGATATCGCTGCCCAGGGCGGCGACCCAGCCGTTTTCCGCCCATTTGCGCAGACGGCGGCTCTTAAAAAACGAGCCGAACCCGTCGTAATTCAGCTGGCAGGGGTAGCCGTCTTTCAGCAGAGTCTCTACGGCTTTGGGGTCGTAGCGGTCGGCGTGAGCCAGCAAAACGGAGATATCCCGCTCGTGTCTGAGCGCGTCCAGCGTGTCAAGGAGTCTTGTGCTCCATCTCTCGAACGGCATCTCCGCCAGCATACAGTCGGTGCCGTCGATGCATAGCTCCCTCAGGCAGTCCAGCCTGTCCAGACCGCCGCACAAGGTCACCTCCGAGCCAAAAAGCACCTGCGGCAGGGCGTTTTCCTGCCGGCAGAGGGACTGCAGTTTATCTTTTGCCCGACGGCGCCTTGCGAGGTAGTCGGCGGTATCGTCCTTGAGGGGATAGAAGTGCGACACCGCCACTACGGCTCCCACATTCGCCCCGGCCGCCAGACTCAGCTGTTCTTTTGCGGCGGCGGAATTACGGCACCCGTGGTCAGCGCCCGGCTGGACGTGAGCGTGAAAATCAATTATCATCCTGAGTATCTTGGACGGCACCGCTTGCCCCTGCGTACTGCTCGTAGCTGTAGCCGTAGCGTTTGTAGTAATAGCTCTTGTAATAGGCACGGCGGCTGTGACGGACGTTGTCGTCGGCGTCGTTGCACACGAAGCCGCTTATGGTGGCGCCCAGCGCCTGCAGGGAGTCAACGCCGTGTTTCAGGTCGCGGATATCGCTGTGACCGGGACGGACAACGATAACGTAGCCGGTGACCTTCTGCGCCAGAACGGTGGCGTCGGTGACCAGCGAAACGGGGGGCGTGTCTATGAAAACGTAGTCAAAATGCTCGCGAACAAGCTTGAGCAGCTTATCCATCTGCTCGGAGTTGAGCAGTTCGGCGGGGTTGGGAGGGGTATCGCCCGAGGTAAGCACGGTAAGATTGTCCACACCCGTGGTCTTGAAGTTGACCGAGGTGGCAAATCCTGCCAGCAGCTCGCTGAGACCGTTGGAGGAGGAGAGGGAGAAGAACTTGTGCACGGTGGGGTTGCGCATATCGCTGTCGATGATAAGCACCCGCTTGTTCAGCTTGGCAAAGCTGATGGCGATATTGATGCAGTTGACGGTCTTGCCGTCGCCGGGGGTCATACTTGTCACGGCAAACACGGGGCATTTTTCGTTCTTGCGGGAGAAGTTCAGCTGAGTACGGATGGCGCCGTAGCTCTCCTTGACACCGAAGGGGCTCTTGTCAGACAGCATTTTGCTGACGTCGCTCTTGCGGAATACCGAGCTTTTTATCTGTGCAGGGGCGTTCTTTTTGCCGAAGGCCGAGGCAAAAAAGCCTTTTTTGCTTTTGCTCATTTGTCTGCGCCTCCTTTCGCGCCGGCTTCACCGATGTGGTCAAGGGGCGGGATGGTGCCGAGGATGGGAATATTCTTGAAGTTGTCGGTCAGGTCCTCTTCCTCACGGACGATGGTGTCAAGCCGCTCTGCCACGAAGAAGCAGGCGTAGCTGCCCGCCGCACCCACGAATGCGGCGATGACCAGATTGAGCAGCAGGTTGGGGGAGGAGTGGGTGGTGGGCACATAGGCGTAGTCGATGATGTCAACCTTGCCGCCTATCTCCATCTTGGCGACCTCACCGGGAAGCACCTCGGCAAGAGCGTTGCCCACCTCTGCCGAAAGCTCTGCGGAGGTGGTCTCGATATCCACCACGACTATCTGGGTGTCGTTGATGGTCTGCACCGAAAGCATAGAGCGCAGCTGATTGACGGTAAACTCGCCGTCCAGCTCGGCGGCGACCTGAGTGAGTATGCGACTGCTGGTGATGAGCTTGGCATAAGACTTGACAAGGCTGCGGGATGCCTCTATTTCGGCATACTGAACGCTGGCGTTGGCGCGGTCACCGTAGCTGGTGACCAGCATAGTCACCGACGAGGTGTAGCGGGGCGTGATAAAGAATATGGTGAAAAGGGTGGCGAGTACGATGCACAGAGCAACGACCACAGCGATCCACTTGAACTTGCGCATAAACAGCGAGTACAAGTCCTGCAGAGAGATTTCGATTTCTTTCAACTTTATGACCTCACAATCCGGGAAGAGAATGTTGTTAAATGCAAAATGCAAAATGAAAGAAGCTGTTAGTTTTTTATCAATTCGTCGCGCAGCGACAACTTACTTATTACTTATTACTTTTTACTTCTTACCTCGCGCAAGCAGTCGCAGCATCGGCAGGGCGCACCACAGACGGCTGTACAGCCAAACTCCCGCACCGTTGACCGGGTATTTTTTGCCCTTGCGTGTAAACGACGTGACCACACCGACGATGTCGCAGTCGCGGATGCCGTATTCTTTTTGTATATTGCCGTCGCCCCGCATAACGTAGCCGTCGGGCAGGACTTTGATGACCCTGTGCAGCACGAACCGCCCATCGGCACAGCGGTAGAGGGGCAGATCGTATTTTCTCAGCCTGCCGCAGGCGGCTTTAATGGTCACCGAGCAGTTTTTGCCCTGAAGCATAGGCCGCATACTGTTGCCCGAAGGCGTAAACGTAAACTCGCCGCCGCTGCTTAAGACCTCACAAATAACGGGATACAGATCCCGCAGGTGCATCTGTTCAGTCAAGAACGCCTGCCTCCCTAAGTGCGCCCACAAAGGCGTCTACGTCGTAGGCGGCGACGTCCTGTGTCACGTTGTACTCTCGGGTCAGACTGTCCACCAGCTGCTGCGGGGTACATTCCTTTTGCATCTGCTGCCACAGAAAAGCCGCCGTATCATTGAGCTTCATCATTCTGTTAAAGATCTTGCTCCGCTCGCCTACGGCAACCACCAGATTGGTGCCTGCAACGTTGCGAAGTATAAAGCCGTCCTTGATCTTCATAGTTTGTCTCCGTTCATTCCAAAAAATGCCGTCCGTGCCGCCGCTTTGGTAGGCGTACACTCCAGGCGATAAAGGGGCACCCGTGTCAGCAGGCTGTCCAGAAGCTCCAGCAGCCGCAGGGTGTAGGCGGGGTCGGGGGAGCGGGGGATCTGGTCAAAGATACTGTCAAGTGCCCGGGCGGGGGATATGCCGAAAATCCGATCGCTCTGCCCGCGCTCCAAAAAACACAGAGCCTTGACGGGAACGCAGATATTGGCGCCCAGGTTGTGCTTGCCGCGCCAGGGTGAGCCGCAGACGAACACGCCCCCGTCGGTGATGCGGATAAAGGGCTTGTCATCGTTGACCATGGTCACACGGTCGCCGAATTCCTGCCGCCACATAGCGGCGTGGGTGCTCTTGCCCGTGCCCGAATGCGCGGCAAACAGATACCCCTGCCCGTCCAGCGCCAGCGCCGAACAATGCATCAAAAAGGTGTTTCTCTCTATAAGCGCGTCGTTGACCTGCCGAAGCAGCTCGATGCTCTGCTCAAGAGGGTCGGTCTGCTCAAGGGTGACGGTCAGCTCCGGCTCCGAGGCGGATATATGATCGGCGCAGAGGGCGCGAAGGTAACCGCTCTCCCCGTGAACGCGCACGGTAAGTCCCGCCACCTCAAAGATCACGCCATCAACCCCTTTGCATATACCGATACATCATACATTATAACATATCTGTAATAATTTGTATAGACCTTTTGGTGCTCCCGACGGACGAAATTCGGGCACAAAATCAGCTTTTGACTTATCTTTGCGGCTATGATATGATAAAGTAAACGTACGATGCAAAATGCACAACGCATAATTAAGGTGTCGGCGTTGGAGACCGATCTGTTAGGCGGCGATATGTTTGAGCTTGCGCTCAAACTCGTTATTTTTGCCTGACGGCAAAAGCGATATACGCCTGATGGCGTGCGATATACCTGCGGTGCGATATTCCGCATAACACGGGGCGATATGTCATCTTCGATGACGTTAAACAGGGGTGAACAGAGTGAAGAACAAGGCGTTAGGCTGGCTTTGCAGCAGAATACGACCCAACAGCGGGGGACTCATATTACTTGTGCTCTGCGATGGGCTTTTGAGCGTGTGCGCAGTGGCCTTTGCCTATCTGTCCAAGCTTTTTCTGGATGCCGCTATAGACGGAGGGCTTTCGGCAGCCGGCGGCATGGCGGCTATGCTTGCGGGGGTTGTACTTCTGCACATCGGGCTTTATGCGCTGTCCAATCTGCTGACCGAAAGGGTGGCAGGCTCGCTGACGCTGACTATACAGAACGGACTTTTGGGTGCCGCTTTGCGCAAGAAGACCGCCGCTATGAGCGAAAACCACCGCGGCGAGCTTCTTAACAGACTTTTTTCGGATACTGCCGTAGTTGCGGGCGGGGTCACCGCAATATTGCCTACCCTGGCGGCTGTGGTAATGCGCCTTGCCGCCGTGTTCTGGGTGCTGTGGATATTCGACAGATTTCTCATAATCGCATTTGCCGTTATGGGCGTCGGGCTGTTTGCCGTCAGCCGTATACTCCGCCCCCGCATCAAGCGCCTGCACAGGTCTCTGCAGCAGGCGGAGGACAAAGTGCGCGGATATTTTCAGGAGGCGTTTGACCGCTTCGTTATCATCAAAGCCTACGGCAAAGAAGCCGCCGTCACCGCTGCGGCACAGCCCGTACAGAGGGCGCATTACCGTGCGAGGATGAACAAAGCCAAACTGAACACCGTGGTGTCCTCGGGCTTCGTGCTGTTTTTCCGCGGTGCATATATCGGCGTGATGATATACTGCGCTTTCAGGCTGGGCGCAGGTGATGAGAGTATGACGTTCGGTACTTTGACCGCGCTTTTGCAGCTTGTGTCTCAGGTACAGCAGCCCTTTTCGGCGCTCAGCGGCATTATGCCCCGTTATTATTCGATGCTCTCCTCCTGCGAGCGGCTTATGGAGCTGGAGCAGGACTGCGAAAATTTTGTCCCTGCCGACACCGATGAGATGTACCGTAATATGCAGTCTATCGAGCTGAAGGACGTCACCTTCGGTTACGGCAGAGAGCAGGTGCTGAAAAACGCTTCTGCGTCCATCCCAAAGGGCGAGTTTACCCTCGTCAGCGGCGCTACGGGCGAGGGCAAGACCAGTCTGTTTATGCTTCTGATGGGTATGTATGACCATAGCGGCAGTATAACCACCGACCGCGGTGAGGTTATAGACCCCTCCGCGCGCGGGATGTTCGCCTTCGTCCCCCAGGGGAATATGCTTCTCAGCGGTACGGTGCGGGATAATCTGTGCTTCGGCGCGCAGGTCGCAGACGACAAGCTTAGGCAGGCGCTTGACACCGCCTGCTGCAGTGAGTTCGTAAACAAGCTGCCCCGGCTTCTTGATACCCCCGTCGGTCAGGAGGGAAGCGCACTCAGCGAGGGTCAGGCACAGCGCCTTGCCGTTGCCCGCGCGCTGGTGTCGGGCGCGCCCGTACTGCTTCTGGACGAGCCTACCTCGGCATTGGACGACCGCACCGAAAGGGAGCTGCTTTGTAATCTCAAAGCTCTCAAGGACCGCACGGTCATTATGATATCCCACAAGAGTGCGGCGCGGGAGATATGCACGCGGGAACTGCGGCTGCAAAACGGCACTCTCACACAGATAAAATAACGGAGGATGGCTATGCGCGACCTACAGATAATGGCGCCTGCGGGCGGAGGTGAACAGCTTGTCGCCGCCGTAAGATGCGGTGCAAATGCGGTGTACCTCGGGGCAAAGGGCTTCAACGCCCGTCGGAACGCCGCCAATTTCGGCGAGATCGACCTGAAAAACGCCGTTTCATACTGCCACGAGCGTGGGTGCAAGGTGTTCGTCACCGTCAACACCCTCGTGTTTGACAGCGAGCTTATTGAGCTTGAGCGGGAGGCGGATAATATTGCCGCATCGGGTGCCGACGCGGTCATCATTCAGGATATGGCGACACTCAGGCTGTTTATAAACAAATACCCCACCCTTGAGCGGTATGCATCCACCCAAACGGCGGTGCATAATCTGGCGGGTGCAAAATTTCTGGAAAGCTGCGGTTTTGACAGCGTGGTGCTGGCAAGAGAGCTTTCTGCCGAGGAGATGGCAAAGATCTGCTCTGATATCTCGGTCAAAGCCGAAGCATTCGTCCACGGTGCTCACTGTATGAGCCTGTCGGGTGCCTGCTATATGTCGGCAATGCTGGGCGGCCGCTCGGGCAACCGAGGACTGTGCGCCCAACCCTGCCGTCTTGACTGGCGGTGCAGCGGCAATCCCTATGCCCTGTCGCTGAAGGATATGTCCCTGCTTTCCCGAATCGGTGAGATGGTGCAGGCAGGTGTGGACACCTTTAAGATCGAGGGCAGGATGAAGCGGCCCGAGTACGTTGCCGCCGCCGTAACCGCCTGCAAAAACGCCCTTGAGGGCAAGCCATACGACGGTGAGACTTTGCGTGCGGTGTTCTCCCGAAGCGGATTCACCGACGGGTATATCACGGGCAAATTGGGTCGGGATATGTTCGGCTACCGTACCAAAGACGACGTCGTGGGTGCCGACGGGGTATTTTCTGACCTGCGTCAGCTGTACAAGAACGAAAATCCCCTTGTACCTCTGGATATGTGCTTTGACCTGACATCTGAGGGCGGCAAACTGCAGCTCAGTGACGGCAAGCATAGGGTGACCGTGCCCGTGCCTGCCCCCGAAAAGGCGATAAACCGTCCTCTTGACGGTGAGAGCGCAAAAAAGAACCTGCAAAAGTGCGGCGGTACTCCCTATTACGTGGATACTTTTGACGCACACATTGCCCCCGATCTGTCGCTGAGTGCAGGTCAGCTCAACTCTCTGCGCCGTCAGGCGCTTGAGGAGCTGAGCAGTCTGCGAAGCGCTGTCGTGCCCCACGAGCCCGGAGATTTTTCGTGGCAAAAGCCGAGGCGGCACGAGACCGAGGGTGACGGCGCACTGTGGGCGAGATTTTATGAAGCGGGACAGATAACGAGCGGGGACAAGCTCCAAAAAATAATACTGCCCGTTTGTGAGATCGACGGCGAGCTGATAAAAAAATACGGCACGAAGCTTGTTGCCGAGCTGCCCGCTTTGCTGTTCCCCAAGGACGAGGAAGATACGGAGAGCAGGCTGAGAGAGCTTAAAAAGCAGGGGCTTAAAGAGCTTTGGTGCGGCAATATCTACGGTGTGGATATGGCAAAACGGCTGGGTCTTAAGCTTCACGGCGGATTCAGGCTCAACCTGCTCAATACCGAGGCGGCAGAGTTCTATGACAAAATGGGACTGGACAGCGTCTGTGTGTCCTATGAACTGCAAAGCGCAAAGATAGAAGCGCTGGGCGGAAGCATCCCCCGCGGTGCCGTGGTCTACGGCAAACTGCCGCTGATGCATTTCCGCGCCTGCCCCCGCCGTGCTTTCGGCGGCTGTAACAGCTGCGGCGGCAAGGGCGAGCTTGTCGACCGCAAGAATACCCGCTTCGAGCTTGAATGTACCGAGCGCAAGTTCTCTGCCCTGCTCAACAGCCTGCCCCTTGATATGGCAGACAGAGAGATAAAAGGGCTCGATTACCGCCTGCTGTGGTTTACCCGTGAAAGCGCCGAGGAAGCAAACGCGGTCATCGGGCGGTTCGAAAACGCCGTTTCCGCCCCGTACCCACACACGGCGGGACTGTATTACCGAAAACTGCTGTAGAAAATGCAAAATGCTAAATGAAGGCGTCGGCGCAAGCGCGAGGTAATAGGTAATAGGTGAGGTGTCGCTGCGCGACAGATTGGTTAGACGGGAGGATGATATCCTCCCCTGCGAACCAAAAGCTTCGGCGAAATCAGCCCGTTTCCTACGCCATTTCAAATAAAAAACGGCATCAACAGATGCCGTTTTTTATATTGTATTATTTCTTGCCTTTCAGGCTTTCGCGGGTGCCGTCGGGACGGACGATGACCGTATTGTCCAGAGTTGCGCGGAGGTTTGCGGTGTATGCGTCGATATATTCACGGCGCAGCACGGCTCTTTCTGCCTGCTCCGCCTCAGTCAGCTCACGTTGTTTGGCAAGGCGCGCAAGCTCGTTTATTCTGTCGATTTTTTTCTGATCCATATCTTATTCTCCCGATACTTTTATACCCTTTTTCAGGTAGACGCTGGGGGAAGCGTAAACACTGCCCATAGGCTCGCTGTAATAGGTGTCGTTGCCCACCTTTTCTATATTTTCCAGCAGTCGCGCAAAGGTGCCTGCCACCGTTATACCCTCGACGGGACGGGATATTTTGCCGTCCTTGACCTCAAAACCGCTTGCCAGAAGGGAAAAATCTCCCGTCACCGGCTCCGCGCCTGCGTGCAGGCCCGACAGCGAGTTTATCAGCAGACCGTCGCCCATTTCAAGCATCATCTGCTCAAGTGAGGCACTGCCCTCCTCAAGCACCAGATTGGTGCAGCCCACGCCGATAGGGGAGCTGAGGGAGGGGCGGCGTGCGTTGGCGGTGGTGCTGCAGCCTGCTTTTTTGGCGGTTTTCAGATTGTGGAGCAGGTAATCAAGCCTGCCGCCTCGGATAATGGGGGTAAGCCGGCTGAGACTGCCTTCGTCGTCAAAGGGTCTGGGCAGGGCGCAGAGGAACGGATCATCGGTCAGGTTGATGCACCTTGACGCGATGACCTGCCCCTCTTTGCCCTGCAGGGGGGACAGACCCTTTTGGACGTTGTCTGCAAAAAACTGGGGTGCAAAGGTCTCCAGAAGCCGTATCATAGCCTTGCTCTGGATTATTATGGGGTAGTCGCCGCCGGGAATGCTGACTGCGCCGAAGCGGGACATTGCCAGCTGTACACCGCGCAATGCGGTGTTTTTGGGTGAGCGGACGGCGCTTCCCGATGCAAAGGTGTAGCCGTTTTGTTTTTCCCCGTCCTTTTCGGCAACGGGGGAGAAGCAGCTTATAAGCACGCTTGAGGTGTAGGCGGCGTTGAGGCCCAGAGTGTTTGCTATCAGAGTGGTGCTCTGCTCCTTTGCCACCTCGTTGTGCTGGATGCGCTTGATGCATTCGTCTGCGCCCAGCGCGTATTTTTCGGTGTCCAGAGCTATGTCTATCATATCACCCGTGCTGACCCTTTCGGCTGTGTCGTCGCAGTCGGGCATATTGTAGGCGCCTGCACACTCGCTGTTCATAGGATGGTCGGCTTTTTCGGCAAACCGTGCGTTGTCCATAGCTTTGTTGACGGCATCACGGGGGTCGCTGAGGCTCTCGGTGTAGTAGTAACCGTCCCTGCCGTCAAGCTTGACACGCAGGCTGACCCCCGAAGAGTGGCTGTAGGTGTGTGACTCGACCTTTTGTTCAAGTACCGACACCGAGGTGGACTCGCTGTCTATCATAAACAGCTCGGCGGCCTCACAGCCCGAAGAAAGGGCGCAGTCAAACGCCGCCTGCTTAAACTCGTCAAATTTCACAGCTTTTCCCCCTTTCCGCCGATAACGATGCTCTTTATCCTGATGCAGGGCTGACCTACGTTGGTAGGCACCGAGCCCGAAGAGGAGCCGCATACGCCTGCGGCAAGTGCAAGATTGTCGCTGACACGGTCGATATCCATCAGCACCCTGCCGCCCTTGCCGATAAGCGAGGCACCGCGGACGGGTGTGTGGAGCTTGCCGTTTTTGACCCAGTAGGCCTCGTTGACGGCAAAATTGAACTCGCCCGTCAGAGGATTGACGCTGCCGCCGCCCATAGTCAGAGCGTACAGACCGTCGCCCATAGTGGCGATCATCTCGTCACGGCTGTCCGTGCCGGGTGCGATATAGGTGTTGGTCATACGGGAAGTGGGGGCAAATGTGTAGTCCTGACGTCTGCCGTTGCCCGTGCGGGGCACACCTGCCTTGCGTGCGCCGATGATGTCGCTCATATAGCTCTTGAGCACGCCGTTTTCGATAAGCACGTTCTTTTGGGTCTCGGTGCCCTCGTCGTCAACACAGCAGGAGCCCCATTCACCGGGGAGCGTGCCGTCGTCAACGGCGGTAACGCAGGGAGAGGCTATCTGCTGACCGAGCTTGCCGCAGAATTCGCTGTTGCCGTAGGCTACCGAAGTAGTCTCAAGTGAGTGGCCGCAGGCTTCGTGGAATATAACGCCGCCGAAGCCGTTTTCTATGACAACGGGGAAAACGCCCGCGGGACATTCGGGGGCAGAAAGCATCAGAAGCGCCTTGTCGGCGGCAGTTTTGCCCAACTCGGCGGGGTCGATACGGTCAAAAAGCTCGTAGCCGCAGCCCGCACCGGGGGCGGCAAAGCCTATCTGCATATCGGTGCCGTTTGATGCCACAGCCTGCACGCGGATACGGGTGCGCACACGTCGGTCACGGGTAAACAGACCCTCGCTGGAGCATATGAGCACCCGCTGGTCAACGTCGGCGACCGACGCCTTGACCTGACTGATGCTGCCGCTCACGCCCTTGCCCGCGCGGCAGGCATCGATAAGAAGCTTGGCGCGGTAGGCGTTGTCTATATCTTCGGCAGCCTTGAGAGGGTACGCGCCGAAAGAGCGCACCTCAAAGCGCACCGACTGTGTCTGTGCAGTCTGTGCCATTGCGTCGGCGGCAGCCTGCGCGGCGGCAAGAATATCCGATTCGTTAAGTCCTGCCGTGTAGGTGTAGATGAAGCGGGTGCCGTCAAGCACTCTGACACCGCAGCCGCAGCGGCGGGAGGAAGAAGCTCCGTCGCACTCGCCGTTTTGCATACTCAGGCTGTTGGAGTTTGTGTCCTCCAGAAAAAGCTCGGCATAGTCACCGCCTTGAGAAAGGGCAGTGTCCAGAGCCTTTTGGGCAAAAGATTGAGAAATCATAGTCAGTATAGCCTCCGTAGTGAATGAGGTGAGGGAGTAGGGAGGAATTGCAATCGAAGATTGCATGAATTGACGATGTCATGAATTGCCCTGCGGGCATGAATTGAGCCTTCGGCTCATGAAGGTGTCGCACATTGTGCGACCTATTAAATAATATCCGCGAAGCGGATACCGACATGCAGGCACAGCCTGCAATTCATGGCGAAGCCAATTTATGAAAGCGAAGCTTTCAATTCATGCGCCAACGGCGCAATTCATCATTTTGCATTGTGCATTTATGCCTTGTGTCTCGTTCCGTCGAGGACAGAAGCGTCGGTCTTTCTGTCTCTGCCAGCAAGTCGTGCTTCGGCGGAGATGACGGTGTTTTCCATCAGCATGGCGATAGTCATCTGACCCACGCCGCCGGGTACGGGGGTAAGGTGGCCGGCAACTTCCTTTACCGACTCAAAATCCACGTCGCCGCACAGCTGACCGTCGGGCAGGCGGTTGATACCCACGTCAATGACCACGGCACCGGGCTTTATCATATCGGCGGTGACAAAGTTAGGCTTGCCGATAGCGGCGACCACTATGTCGGCGCTGCGGGTGAACTCGGCAAGGTTTTCGGTCTTGGAGTGGCAGAGGGTGACGGTGGCGTTGCGTGCGGACAGCAGCAAAAAGGCGGGTTTGCCCACGATAAGGCTTCTGCCGATGACAACGGCGTTTTTGCCCTCTATCTCCACACCCGTGGAGTCGATAAGCTTCATAATACCCTTGGGAGTGCAGGGAACGAAGCTCTCAAGCCCTGCAAAAAGCTTGCCCGAATTGACTATATGGAATCCGTCCACGTCTTTTTCGGGGTCGATGCACTTGAGCACCTCAAGCTCGTTGATGTGTTTGGGCAGGGGCAGCTGGACCAATATGCCGTCCACGCTGTCGTCAAGATTGAGGGTCTTGATTACCTCGCACAGCTCCTGCTGGGTGGCATTTTCGGGTAGACGGATGACCTGACCGTTCCAGCCCAGCTTCAAAGCGCGCTTTTCCTTGCTGGCAACGTAGGTCTGGGAAGCCGGGTTCTCTCCAACTATTATAACCGTGAGCCCGGGGATAATACCCTGCTCACGCAGGGCGGCCGTACGGGCCTTGATCTGTTTATAAGTAATTTTTGCAACTTCTTTTCCGTCGATAATTTGTGCTGCCATAATAAAACCTCCTGAGAGTGTAAATGTTGAAAGTTATTAGCTAATAGCTAATAGTGAATAGCTAATAGCTAATAGTGAATAGCTAATAGCTGAGGTATCCGCTTCGCGGATTTTATTCAATAGGTCGCCGTAGGCGACACATTAGCTCTTAGCTCTTAGTTATTAGCTAATAGCTCTTTTCTGCTACAAATCAGCGCGATGAGTCTCCCCATCGCGCCGCAGTTTTATTCGGATACAAGCTCGATATCTGCGCCTATACGGCGAAGCTTCTGCACTATATTTTCGTAGCCGCGTTCAACGTAATGGATATTCGTGATGACGCTCTCGCCTCTCGCGGCAAGTGCGGCTATGACCATTGCGGCACCCGCACGCAGGTCGCAGGCTGACATTTCGGCGCCCTGCAGGGCTTTGACACCCGTTATGGTGGCCTGTCTGGGCTGGACTTCTATCTGCGCACCCATTTTTTCCAGATGTTCGGCGTACTTGAACCGTGTGTCCCACACCTCGTCGGTTATGACGCTGACACCGTCGGCCAAAGTCAGCACGGCGGCAAGCTGGGGCTGCATATCGGTGGGGAAGCCGGGGTAGGGGCTGGCTTTGATATCGGTGGGCAGTATTCTGCCTGCACGGGAGAGAGTAACGTAATCGTCACCCTCGGTTATCATCGCGCCTGCCTCCTGAAGCTTTTCTATCGTGGCTTCAAGATGCTTGGGCGTGACGTTGCGTACCGTGACGCTTCCGCCTGCGGCAGCGGCGGCGGCAAGATATGTACCCGCCTCGATCTGATCGGGGATTATGGAATACGTACAGCCGTGAAGATGCTCCACGCCCTTGATGCGGATGATATCGGTGCCCGCGCCCATTATCTCGGCACCCATATAGTTGAGGAAGTTGGCAAGATCGACGATATGGGGCTCTCTTGCGGCGTTCTCCAGCACGGTGAGTCCGGGAGTAAGCACGGCGGCAAGCATAACGTTGACCGTTCCGCCTACGGTGACGCCGTCAAAGTACACGTTTGCACCTTTTTTGCCGTTGGGGGTGTAGGCTTTGATGACGCCGTCCTCCACTATGACCTCTGCACCCAGCGCCTCAAAGCCCTTGATGTGCTGATCGATGGGGCGCGCACCGCCGAAGTTGCAGCCGCCGGGCATAGACACTTCGGCTTTGCCGAATCGGCTGAGGAATGCACCCAGCAGGTAGTAGGAGGCGCGGAACTTCTGATTAAGCTCGCTGACGGCGCGGTGGGTGTGCAGACGCGAAGGGTCTATCTCCACCACTCCGGGCGCTACCACGTCGGCGCGCACGCCCAGCTCGCGGAGGATCTCCAGCTCGGTAAGCACGTCGGATACCAGCGGCACGTTTTCTATACGGCAAACACCCTCGGCAAGTATTGCCGCGGGTATGATGGCAACAACGGCGTTCTTTGCGCCGCTGATGGTTACGTCTCCAAATAACGGCTTACCGCCGCGAATCACATACTTGTCCAAAAAAGCACCTCAATATATAAACAACAAAACAAAATACTACTGCAGCTTAATTGTATCACAGAAACATTATACCACAGACACAGCCAAAGGTAAAGCCTATTTGAAGTCTGTTTCCAAAAGGCTCTTGTCTATAAGACTGACGACGAAACTGCCGCCGGTGCACTCCACCTGCCAGGCAGGTGTCAGCAGATGGGTGGCGCTGTCCGACGCCTCGGCAAAATATACGGCTTTTACGCCCAGCAGAGAGCCGAGTGAGTGCTCCTCCATGATATTCTTGAGCACAAGCACCATTTCACCGCGGCTGCGGCCCCGCTCCTGACGTGTCCAGCTGTCAGCCAGCGGCACCACGCCCGTCAGGGAGGTGTATTCGCCGTAGACCGTCTGGGAGTAATAGGCGTTGGAAACGGGATATTCGTCATAATAAAATGCCAGCTCGTCCCCCGTACCCTCGGTGTCCAGCCCCGACAGACGGGCAGACTCGATTATAACCTCGGGGATATTGATGTTTTGATCAAAGGTGACGATGCCCGCCATATTTCCGCCGCGGCGGAATACCACGCGCTCGATGCCCGGGCTGTTGTAGATGTAGATACCGCCGCCTTCGTCGGTGGACCCGGCGGTGCCGTGGACTATGCTGGAGGCAATGTAGGACTCGGCAAGCAGATCACGGGTGCCGCGGCAGGAATACATATATCTGGGCAGCTGAGCAAAGGTCTCAAAGTCGAAGCCGTAGCTTTCGGGAGCTATCTCCACGGCGGCGCGGAGGGAGTCAAGCTCACGGCTGAGCGCGCGGGTGTAGCGGGTGGCGATATTGATGCCCAGCACGATATTGACTGCCAGCAGCAGGGCGATTATCAGCCATTTGGCCTTTTTCCATTCCATATTACTCTCCCTCCTTTACGTCGGCAAGGATGGGAGCAACGGTCATATCCTCCTGCAGTACGTACTGCACCCTTAAAACGGCATCGCTGTCTGCTGCCGCCTGCGCCTGAGCGTAGGGGATAACGGAGCGGTAGTCCTTGCGCTGCAGAGACAGCGGGTAGATGGACAGACCCACCAGCTTGCCGTCCTCTATTCTGGCGGCTGCGGCGGGGAGATCTCCCCGTGAGATATAACAGCCGCCTATATAGGCGTCAAAATACACGGTCAGGCCGTCATCGGTCTCCTCTATTGTGCTGAGACTGAGCCGAACGCTGGGCGAACTGAGAGACTCCCACAGCGGGAACACGATGGAGCGTACCCCCTCAACTATGGCGATAAGCCGTTCCTTTTGGCTCAGATCGGCAGCCGGAGGCAGGGCAACGCCGCCGTTTTCGTCGGCGGTGGAGTAGGACAGATGTCTGTCGGCGTACATATGGAGGCGGCTGCTGCCTTCGATATACACGGTGGCGTCGCCGTCGCGGTAGACCGAGGACAGATAGGGGTTGATATCAAGCGCGGTCATGGCTTTGCGTGAGATCTCGCCGTCATCCGAGTTGTAGCCGGTGCTCAACGTGTAGGTGGGCAGGCTCAATCCGCCCGAAAGTATAGGTACGTCGCCGTTTGTACTGCCCGAGTTGGTCATAGCCGAAATAACTCCGTTGGGCGAGACCGATGCGCAGACACGGGCGATATATGCTTCGTCCGCCTGGGTCATAAACCGATGATAGGAGCCGTCGGAGCCTTTTATGAGCAGGTTGACGGCGGAGGAGTCGGAGTATACGAATATTGAGCTGACGGTGATATCCTTACCGCTGTAGCTGTATTCCGCCCAGCTGCACAGCATATAAAAGGGCAGGGGATAGTCGTACACCCACAGAATACCCTGACCTAACAGGCTGAGGATGTAGTCGGTCTCGGTGCATTTGCTGTAATCGGAGCAGGAGGCAATAGCCTCCTCCAAAAACTGCTCGGTGGAGTCCAGCGCATCGTCGTATTCCTGAGAGGAAATGGGCATATACAGCTGTCCCATTCCGCAGACGTAGGCTATCTGGCAGGGGAACGCCGCCGTCTGGGGCAAAGTGCCCGTCTGGTCGCTGTCCGATTTTTCCGCCTGAGAGGATGCGGTAAGCTCATACAGCAGATCCTCGGGCGAAAGCGCGTCGGAGGACAGCGTCACCACGAAGAAGCAGAGGGTCAGCAGTACCATAGTCACGGTCAGCAGGCATATGAGCAGGGTCTTGAAAAGCTCAGTTATTCTGCCCATCTTGTTCCTCCGTACCGCTCAAGTCAAGGACGGGAAAGCGCAGGGTGACCGTACTGCCCTGCCCGTATACGCTGTCAAACTGTATCTGCCCGCCGTGTGCTTCAACGATCTCTTTTGCGATAGCCAGACCCAGACCGGTGCCGCCCCGCTTGCGGGAACGGGCCTTGTCCACGCGGTAGAAGCGCTCGAATATGCGGGGCATATCTTCTTCGGGTATACCGAGTCCGGTATCCTGCACTCTGACGAATATATGTATGCCCTCACTGCCTGCGCTGACGGCAACACTGCCGTCGGCGCGGTTATACTTGACCGCGTTGGAGATTATGTTGAGGACCACCTGATGCAGGCGCTCCTTGTCGCCGTTTATAAGGGGGAGTGAGTCGGGAAGGGATGCACTCAGCGCGATGGACTGATTTTCGGCCTCGAGCATCATAGACTGAACGGCGGCCTTGACCACGGGTATGAGGTCCACCCTCTCCATACTCATCTCCATACGCTGATTGTCCAGCCTTGAGAGGGTAAGCAGGTCCTTGACTATTCGGGTCATACGGTCGCTCTCGTTGTAGACCACGTCCAGAAAACTGCGGCGTGTCTCCTCGTCCAGCATCTCGCCGCCGTCGATAAGTGTTTCGGTATAGCCCTTGATATTGGTGAGAGGGGTACGAAGCTCGTGAGAAACGTTGGCAACGAACTCTTTGCGGCTCTCCTCAAGCTTCTGCTGTGCGGTGATGTCGTGAAGCACCACCATGACCCCCTGATGCTCGTCCTGAGCGGTCAGGGGAGCCAGGAACATCTTGAGTATTTTTGTGCCTGCGGCGTAGTCCAGCTCCATAAAATGCCCGTTGCCCCGCAGATCGTCCTGATCAAAAGCGGTGTTGGGGAACACGTCGGCGTAGGACATATCGGGTGTGATATCCTTGCCCAGCATATCGCGGGCGGCAGGGTTGACGTGAATGAGCTTTCCGTTTCCGTCAAAGGCAACCACGCCGTCAGCCATATGGCGGAAGAGGGTGTCCAGCTTGTTGCGCTCCTCGCCCACCTCGCGGAGGGTATGCTCCAGCGTGTCAGCCATCTCGTTGAAGGTCTCGCACAGCTCGCCCAGCTCGTCGGTGGAACTGACCTCGGCGCGCTGGCTCAGATCGCCCGAGGCAATGCTGCTTGCCTGGGTCTTGAGCTTTTCCACGGGGTTGGTGATGGTCTTGCTCAGCAAAAAGCTGAGAAGCACCGCCACGACAAGGGCAAAGAATATGGCACGGATGAGCATACTGAGTATGTTCCAGGTAAGGGTGTTCATCTCGGTCTTATTGTCGATGACTCCCGCAACGAACAAAACCTCGCCGCTCTCCGAGCACAGAGGCAGGGCGATATCCAGCGAGTCGCTGAGACGGTGGCCGGTCTGACCGACCTCGCCGCTGAGTGCGGTTATCATATTGGCAGAAAGCCTGAGGGAAGCGCCCCACTGGCTGTCCGAGCCTGCCAGATATTCACCGCTTCTGCCGTCAAGGACGAAGAACATACGGTTTTTGTCGATACCCATCTGCGCCGAGTAGGCGGAAAGCACGTCACGCACGTCAAAAGCGCTGCCGCTTGCGGCGGTGCGCTCAAGGGTCAGGATAAATTCGGGGGTAAAGACCTCGTTCATCTGCTCAAGGAAGTCCTGAGTATCCCGCGCGGCTATTGAGTTGAGAAGAAAAATACCCACTACCGCCATAACCGATATGACAAGCATAACGAGTATCAAAACCAGCTTCATCTGTAAAGAACGGAACACGGTCTAACCTCCTTTGTGTGTTGAGTGGCAACACGAAATAACCAAATGAATTGCAATCGAAGATTGCATGAAGAATGAATTGCCCTGCGGGCATGAATTGCAGGCTGTGCCTGCATGTCGGTATCCGCGTTGCGGATTTTATTTAATAGGTCACCGAGGGTGACACCTTCATGAGCCGTAAGGCTCAATTCATGGCGCAGCCAATTCATGACGCGGTCAATTCATGCAATCGTAGATTGCAATTCATTTCCCGCTGTTCAAGTAGTACCCTGCGCCTCTTCTCGTCATAATATAACGGGGCTCTGCGGGGTTATCCTCCAGCTTTTCGCGCAGGCGGCGCATAGCCACGTCCACGGCACGCAGATCGCCGTAATATTCGTAGCCCCAGACCTTTTCCATCAGCTCCTCGCGGGAGATGACACGGTCGGGTGTCTCCAGAAAATAGCATATCAGCTCGTATTCCCGCTGACTCAGCTCCATAGGCACGCCGTTTTTGTAGACAGCCTGCTTCTGACGGTCGATGGCAAAGGGGCCGAACAGCTGTCTGTCGCCGTTTTGCGCAGGCGCCGTCTGTGCCTCTGCCTGCACGGCTGAGCGGCGGATGTTGGCTTTGACACGGCTGACCAATTCGCGCACCGAGAAAGGTTTGGTCACGTAATCGTCCGCGCCCGTGTCAAGACCGAGAATTTTGTCGGTCTCCTCCTCGCGGGCGGTGACCATAATGACGGGTACGCGGCTTTTTTCGCGCAGGCGGCGGAGTATCTCAAATCCGTCCATACCGGGAAGCATCACGTCCAGCAGAATAAGATCAAACTCGCCCGACAGGGCTTTTTCCAGTCCCGTCACGCCGTCAAATGCGGCGTCGGTCTCGAAGCCTTCTTTTTTGAGGTTGAAGGCTATTATGGTGGATATGGTCTTTTCGTCTTCGACTATCAGGATCTTGCTCATTTGCAAAAGCCTCCTTTCGTTGGCCGTCAAGGCTCCTTGAAGGGAGCGTCTTACTTTATCATCTTCAGCAGGCGGCTGAGGAAACTGTCAGGGACCCGCTTTGCTTGGCAAAGCTGGGCTCCCTTCGACATTTTGGCTCCGCACTGCGGTGCGGTTTCGTCGTTTTTCTGCGGAAAAACCGACGGGTCAAGGTGTTTTTGCCCGGCGCATGTCCGTGCAAAAACTATCGGTTGGACAAACTTCCAACCCGTTGAAAGTTTGTGTCAGCGGTTTATCATCTTCAGCAGGCGGCTGAGGGCAAAGCTTGCACTTGTATGGCGGGTGTAGCTTCTGTCGCTCCACTTGCGTCTGACGGGCGCAAGCTGAACGTCCTCGCGCTCGCCGTAAACCACGGCAACATAGACGGTGCCCACAGGTTTTTCTTCTGTGCCGCCGCCGGGGCCTGCTATACCCGTGATGCCAACGCCGATGTCGGCGCCGCTCTTATCCCGCGCGCCCCGCGCCATCTCAAGGGCGGTCTCAGCGGATACCGCACCGTGTTTGCTGAGAGTGTCGGGACTGACGCCCAGCACCTGCATCTTCATCTCGTTGGTGTAGGTAACGAACCCGCCCGCAACGCAGGCGCTTGCCCCCGCTATATCGGTAAGCCGCTTGAGAAACAGCCCGCCCGTACAGCTTTCGGCCGCGGCAACGGTCAGTTTGCGCTCGGTCAGCTCACGGACAACAACTTCCTCCAGCGAGCTTACGTCCACGCCGTAGATATACTCGCCGAGGATATCTTTTATCTGCTCAACCACGGGTGCGCACAGTGCTTCTGCCTCCTGCTCGGTGTCGGCTTTGGCTGTGACGCGCACCTCGCACTCACCCTCTTTGGCGTAGGGTGCCACGGTGGGATTGTGTGAATCCATCAAAAATCTCAGCTTGTCTTCCATAGCCGACTCGCCGATACCGTAGAACTTGATATAGTTCGAATGGATAACGCCGCCGAATTTTTCGCGCAGATAGGGCAGAGCACGCTGATGGAACATAGGCTTGCACTCTCTGGGCGGGCCGGGGAGCATAATGACCGTACAGCCGTCCGATTCGAATGCACAGCCGGGTGCGGTGCCCCAGGCGTTGTCCAGCACGGTACAGCCCTCGGGCAGGTGTGCCTGCTTGAGGTTGTTGGGGGTCATTCTGTCGCCCATTTTGGCCTTCAGCTTTTCGATCTCCTGCTCAAAAGGCACGATCTTCTTGCCGAATGCCTGGGCCAGAGTCTCTTTGGTCAGGTCGTCGCAGGTAGGGCCCAGACCGCCCGTGGTGATTATCAGGTCGGCACGTGCTCTCGCGGCCTTGACGCAGTCCAGCAGACGTGAGGGGTTGTCGCCACAGACGGTGTGATAAAACACGTTGATGCCGTGTTCACTCAAGCCCTGAGAGATCATCTGCGCGTCGGTGTTGGCTATCTCACCCAGCAATATCTCGGTGCCTACAGACAGTATTTCGCAATTCATAGGGTTATCCTCTCCACGCCGTCAAGGGCTTCTTTGACCAGAGCGTCGACGTCCAGCTTCTGCTCCTGCCTGATTACGTTCTCAAGCTTGGGCTTGGTCTGAGGATGCTTGGGGGTGAATACGGTACAGCAGTCCTCGTAGGGGAGGATGGAGGTCTCAAAAGCGCCGATGCGGCGGGAGATGGTGATGATCTCCTCCTTGTCCATACCGATAAGGGGACGGAATACGGGCACTTCGGTGCATACGGCGTTGGTGCAGGCAAGGGCTTCCATGGTCTGGCTTGCCACCTGACCCAGACTCTCACCGGTAATAAGACAGCCGCAGTTCTGGATCTTTGCGGTCTCCTGAGCGATACGCATCATCATTCGGCGCATAACCAGGGTGAAGTAATCCTCGTGGCATTTGTCGCGGATCTCCTCCTGAATATGGGTAAAAGGCACTACGCTGACCGTCAGCTTGCCGCTCCACTTGCCCAGAATTGCGGCAAGGTCGAGCACCTTCTGCTTGGCTTCTTCGCTTGTGTAGGGATAGCTGAAAAAGTGTACGGCCGACAGGTCGATGCCCCGCTTTGCCATACACCAGCCTGCAACGGGTGAGTCGATACCGCCCGAAAGCAGAAGCATACCTCTGCCGTTGGTGCCTGTGGGCATACCGCCCGCACCGGGCAGACGTACTGCGCCGATATATGCGTGATCCTCGCGGATATTGACCTCTACGTTGACGTCATAATTTTCCATATCGGGCCTTAAGTGACTATAGCAGTCCTGCAGATATCCGCCTACCATAACGCCGATCTCGGGAGACTTGACGGGGAACCGCTTGTCGGCGCGCTTTGCGGTAACGCGGAAGGAACGGGCGCTTTCCAGCACGTCCTTGAGGTATTCTTTGCCCACTCGGCAGATATCATCCATATCCTTCTCGCAGACGGCCATCAGGCAGACGGATACAACGCCGAATACCTTCTGGCATACGTCAATGGCAGGCTCTATAGGCGTGTCCCCCTTGGGCTCAACGTAAACGGTGGACTGGGAGCATCTTACGTCGTACTCGCCGATGTTTTTGAGCCTGCGCCGCAGGGTGGAGCAAAGCTTTTCTTCAAACTTTCCGCGGTTGAGACCTTTGAGGATAAGTTCACCGCATTTTAACAATAATATTTGTTTCATAGAAATACATTCTCCTTAATACTTATTTGCCGCAGGCAAATATATCGATTTTCATTTTGGCTTGTCAAAATGAAAAATATCGAATTGACAAACCATAGGTTTGTCAATATATCGAGTTGCCGCAAGGCAACATATCGACAATCTACTGATTAGCCTTGGCGGTTGTGATCGATGATATAAGCCTGCGCCTCAAAGAGCCGCAAGAGTTTTTTAAGCTCTTGTATTGATCTTCTTCGAGCTTTTGTTTTCTGAAAAGGAGTTCAAGCCAATATTCGGATTCCGAACATTCTTTCAGCGCTATTTCAAGCTTGTGAATAAAGTCAGGGCGGCTTTGAGCGTATTTGGCTTCGTGTATATTTGCGCCAATAGAAGATGAAGACCGCACCAATTGTGAGGTATAGACGCTGCATCCTTTGATGCAGTCACACATTTCGGAAACTGTCAGGGCAAAAACTATTGCATCTTCGCGCAATATATTTTTATTGTCAGTCATATAACGCTCCTTTTGTCGATATGTTTATGTAAAATCAATGGATTTTACATAAACTCGATATATTGCAAGCATAGCTGCTTGCAATTCGATATTTCTGCAAAAAAACCGATGGTATTTTTGCAGAATCGATATACCTCGCTTACGCTCGGCAAGTAAGAGGGTCAGAGCTTGGACAGCGCAGCGCAAAACTTCCGCACATCTTCTTCTGTATTTTCCGGGCAGAAGCTGATGCGCAGGGCGGCATCGATATTCTTGGGGCTCAGGCGCATAGCCGAGAGCACGTGGGATTTTTTGCCTTTGGCGCAGGCACTGCCGCCCGAAACAAAAATGCCCTTGTCGGACAGCATACGGATAAGCACCTCGCTGCGCAGCTTGCACAGAGAGATGTTGACCACGTGAGAGGAGCTGTTTTCGGGGGAATTGAGCTCAAAATGCACGCCCATCCCGCGCAGGGTGTCCAGCATCTGTTTTTTCAGCGCGTCGAAGTGCGCGATAGTGTCGCGCAAAACGCCTGCCCGCTTTTCGGCGGCGGCGGCAAAAGCCGCTATCTGGGGCATAGCCTCGGTGCCAGAGCGCATACCGCTCTCCTGATTTCCGCCGTAGATGAGGGGGCGGAGCTTGAGCCCCTTGCGGATGTACAGAGCGCCGCTGCCTTTGAGCGCACCGATCTTGTGTGCCGAAAAACTGCACAGATCGATGTCCTGCAGGCTCATTTCACGCTTGCAGAACAGCTGCACCGCGTCCATATGCACCAGCGCTTTGGGGCAGCGTTCCCTGAGTGCCTTGGCGGCGGCATTGACGGGCAGGATAGCGCCCGTCTCGTTGCACACGCCCATCAGGCTCATCAGTATGGTGTCCTCGCGCATAGCGGAGGTAAGCGACTCGAGGGTAACCGAGCCGTCTTTTTGAGGGGCAACATAAGTGACCTCATATCCCTCCTGCTCAAGCTGACGCAGGGTGTTGAGTGTGGCGTCGTGCTCTATCTGCGAAGTGATTATATGCCTGCCCAGATGCTTGTTCTTGAACGCCGCACCCCGCAGGGCGGTGTTGATGCTCTCCGAGCCGCCCGAGGTGAAGGTTATGCAGCCTTCATCAACGCCTACAGCGGAAGCCACCGTCTTGCGGCAACGACTCAGCAGCAGGCTTGCCTGTCTGCCCTTGGCGTGTACCGAGCCGGGGTTGCCGTAGCACTCGGTCATTGTATTTTGTGCCGCCGCCAGCGCCTCGGGAATAACGGCGGTGGTGGCGGCGTTGTCGAGATATATTTCTCTCATTATTTCTTCTTTGCCCAGCTGTCCTTAAGCGCAACGGCACGGTTGAATACCAGAGCGTCGTCGCGGCTGTCCTTGCTGTCAAGGCAGAAGTAACCGGTACGCATAAACTGATATCTGTCGCCCTGAGTTGCGTTCTTCAGGCTCTGCTCAAGCTTGCAGCCCTTGAGGGTGATCAAAGACTCGGGATTCAGACACTCGATAAAGTCGCGGTCGGCCGAGTCGGGGTCTGCCACCGAGAACAGATTGCCGTACAGTCTGACTTCGGCATCAACTGCGGTGTTACTGTCTACCCAATGGATAGTGCCCTTGACCTTTCTTCCGTCGGGGGCGTCGCCGCCGCGGGTGTCCATATCCACGGTGGCGAGGATCTCGGTGACGTTGCCGTCTGCATCCTTGACGCAGCCGGTGCACTTGATGATATAAGCGCCCTTGAGTCGTACTTCGCCGCCCACATACAGACGGTTGTACTTGGGTACGGGCACCTCCATAAAATCCTCTGCCTCAATGTACAGGTCGCGGCTGAACGCTACCTGGCGCTTGCCGTCGGCCTCACACTCGGGATTGTTCTCAACCTCAAAATACTCGGTCTGATTTTCGGGATAGTTTGTCAGGGTCAGCTTGACGGGGCGAAGAACTGCCATAACGCGCTGTGCACTTTCGTTCAGCTCCTCGCGCAGGCAGTGCTCGAGGAAGCCGTACTCAACGGTGCTGGAGACCTTGGATACGCCTATTCTCTCGCAGAAGGTGCGGATAGAGGTGGGTGTGTAGCCGCGGCGGCGCAGAGCGCACAGAGTGGGCATTCTGGGATCGTCCCAGCCGGAAACTCTGCCTTCTTCCACCAGTCTTCTGAGCTTGCGCTTGGACATTACCGTATAGTTGATGCCAAGTCGGGCAAACTCTATCTGACGGGGCTTGTGAGGCACCGACACGTTGTTGATGACCCAATCGTACAGAGGACGGTGATCCTCGTACTCAAGCGAGCAGAGGGAGTGGGTGATGCCCTCGATGGCGTCCTGAATGGGATGTGCAAAGTCGTACATGGGGTAGATGCACCACTTGTTGCCCTGACGGTGATGGTCGATGTATCTGATACGGTAGATGACGGGGTCGCGCATATTGAAGTTGCCGCTGGTCAGGTCTATCTTGGCGCGCAGGGTCATACTGCCCTCGGGGAACTCACCGTTCTTCATACGCTCAAAGAGATCGAGACTCTCCTCAATGGGTCTGTCGCGCCAGGGGGAAACGGCGGGTTTTGTCAGGTCGCCGCGGTAGGACTTAAACTCCTCGGCAGAAAGCTGACAGACGTAGGCAAGACCCTTTTTGATAAGCTCGATGGCGTACTCATAGGTCTGCGCAAAATAGTCGGAGCCGAAGTAGAAGCGGTCATCCCAGGTAAAGCCCAGCCACTTGATATCCTCCTGAATGGCCTCAACGTACTCGTTGTCCTCTTTTGCGGGGTTGGTGTCGTCCATACGCAGATTGCACTCGCCGCCGAACTTCTCAGCGGTGCCGAAGTCTATGCACAGCGCCTTGCAGTGGCCGATGTGCAGGTATCCGTTGGGCTCGGGCGGAAAACGGGTATGCACCTTTTTGGTCTTGCCGCTCTGTATATCTTCTACAATAAACTCCTCAATAAAGTTGGATGTTACGATGTTTTCCATATCATTCAGATCCTTTCAAGATATTCGTTGATGCGCTCTGTTACCTTGTCTTTGCCCAGTACGTTCATAATGGCGCACAGGTCGGGGGTGTTCTTTCTGCCCGTAACGGCTACGCGGATGACCGAGCTGACGTCGCCTACGTGACCCTTATATCCTGCGGGGTCGGCCTTGTATGCCTTGACGTCAGGGCAGAAGCCCACCTCTTCGCACATAGCCTTGATATCGCTGAACCACTCGTCCTTGCTCTCTGTGGGGGTGTAGACGGTCAGATACTTGGTGAGGATAGCCTTCTGATCCTCGGCGGCGATCTCAAGGGCCTCGCCCTCGGCCTGTCTCAGCTCATCATAGAAGTAGCTGATGTAGGCGCGGACCTCGTTCCACTTGGCGATGTCCTTGCGGGGCTTCGAGCCGCCGCGGTCGATGGAGAATATCTGCAGCGCCTTGGCTTTGTCAGCGTTCAGCAGCTCAAACAGCTCGCGGTCGTATCTCTCGCTCCACTCAAGCACGCTCTCAAGCACCTGCTCTGCCGTCATAAGCGAGATGACCGTGCCCGACACGCTTTGCAGCTTAATGAGATCGAACAGCGCGCCCGAGGGACTCATCTTGTTGAGGGCAAAGGGGAACGCGGTGTAAGAAGCGGTCTTGTTCTGCTTGCGCCAATCCTCAAAGTTGGAGTTGGCTATGGTCAGCAGGTACTCCATAACGGCGTCGGCGGGGTAGCCTTCCTCAACAAAATAGCTGACCGCCGCTTCGGGATCTTTGCGCTTGCTCAGTTTCCGCTTGCCGCCGTTGTCCTCCTTCATAATAGAGGGGACGTGAGCGTACTTGGGAGCTTTGAGGCCACACAGCCAGAACAGCTGCAGGTGGATGGGTGCCGAGGCTATCCACTCCTCGCCTCTTGTGACGGTGGTGACACGCATCAGGGTATCGTCAACTATATGTGCAAAATGATAGGTGGGGATGCCGTCGCTCTTGAGCAGTACCACGTCAACGAAGTTCTCCTCCATCTCTATCTCACCGCGGATGACGTCGCGGAACTTCACTCTGCCGCCGGGCTTGCCGGGGGAGCGCAGACGCACCACGTAGGGGGTGCCTGCGGCGATAAGCGCCTCGATCTCGTCAATAGAGCGCTCACGGCAGGCACTTGTGTACTCGCCCCAATAACCGGGGGTGACACCGGCTTTTTCCTGCTCCTCGCGGATCTCGCTGAGCCGCTCCGCGGTGCAGAAGCAGGGATAAGCCAGACCCTTTTCCACCAGATCCTTGCAGAATACGTGGTAGGGGTAGCGGCGCTTGCTCTGGATATAGGGGCCGTAGCCGCCGCTCTCCGAGCCGTCGGCTTTTACGCCCTCGTCAAAACGGATGCCGAAGTCACTCAGTCCGTTGACTATGATGGAAACGCCGTCGTCCATCTCACGCTTCTTGTCGGTGTCCTCAATGCGGAGGATGCATATGCCGCCGCTGATGTGTGCGGCACGCTCGGCTGCCATAGAGGCAAAAACACCGCCTATATGCAGAAAACCCGTGGGGCTGGGTGCAAATCTGGTTACAAGCGCGCCCTGAGGCAGGTCGCGGACGGGATAGCAAGAGTCCATAAGCTCTTGGGGCGTTTCCTTTATGTCGGGAAACAGAAGATCGGCAAGTCGCTTGGTATCTGTCATGTTTAACACTCCTTGGGTGGGATGAATATAATTAATCACTTTATTATACAATTAATATTAGAGATTAGCAACAAAAAATCGCAAAATACGGGAACTTTTATCCGAAAAAACCGGTCTGACTTTGTAAAGTTTATAGAAATTTGACGAAAATGTGTAGATAAGCGCGAAAGTTTGTGTTATAATGTACAAGCGTATAAGTGTAAGTATATACTTTTTTGACATACCGCCCCATCAGGGCAACATAAAATAACAGGATGTGACTGCAAAAAATGGAACAGGAAAACAGAAACCGCGGCGGCTCACACGCGGCAAAGGTCTCAAAAAAACGTATTATCCGCACTTCCGTTCTCGTTGCGGCGGTGCTGGCTATCGTGATATCTCTGGGTTTTTTGATAGCCTTCGTGGTTGACATAATCACGCCTCCCGATCCCGACCAGCCCGACAGACCTCCCGTAGGTCCCGACAACAGTAAAGTGCAGAACGGCGACGGGGACAACAAGCAGGACGGGGAAGAGAAAAACGATCCTCCCGACACTCAGGACAGCACCCTCAAAGAGGATTTTTATACCTTCCTTGTGGCGGGTACCAGCGACAACGCCAATACGGATACCCTTATGCTGGGCGCGGTCAACACCAAGACCCTCGAGTGCAATATAATCTCCATCCCCCGCGACAGTATGTATGACACGGTCAGCAAGATCAAGCGCATCAACGGCGCCTACGGCTTCAGCTATACCGAAACCTACAAGAAAAACTACGGTGAGGACGCTCCCCGCGGTATGGAAGCAGTCTGTGAGGCCGTGCGCAGCATCACCGGCGTGTACCCCCAGTACTACTGTCTGGTCAAAATGGACGGGTTCATTGAGATAGTGGACGATATCGGCGGCGTGCAGTTCAACGTGCCCGTGGATATGTACCATCCCGATCTTGACCCCGATTTTCATATCGACCTCAAAGCCGGCGATCAGCTTCTTGACGGCAAAAAGGCGCTTATGCTGGTGCGTTACCGCAGCTATGCAATGAGCGATTTTGAGCGTATGAATATGCAGAAGCAGTTTTTCGTCACCGTACTGCAGCAGGTCAAAGAACGCTTCGGCGTCAAGAACGCAGGCAAGATAGTCTCCACTCTTGCGGATAATATCAAGACCAATATGCCCGTTGAGGATATGCTGTGGTTCTACAACAACGTGCTGACCAAAATGAACCTGTCCGAGGATATCCGCTTCTACACCCTGCCCTATACCGGCACGGGCAAATATCAGGGTCAGGATTACGTCTACATCGACGAAGCCGCCGCCCTTGAACTGCTCAACAAAACGGTAAATCCGTTTACGACACCCCTGACCGAAGCGGATGTAAATATACTGGATCTTAAGGATTGAGCAAGGTGTAGGGAACGAATCCTTCGCGTTTCCGGCTCGCAACCCCCGCATTGCCGTACACAAAGTACTGTCAACCCTCGCGTTAGTTGTATATGGACGAAAGAAGCACAAAACCTCCAAGCTGATTTAGAGGGACATCTTGTAGGGGAGGCAGCCCTCTGCCTCCCGAAAATCCTCAAAAACCTTCAAGCGTATTCAGAGCTTTGCAGGGGAGATTTCCCCTCACGCAATTTACTGCGGTGACGGATAAAAAAGGCTCCCCTTGTTGTCATACAAGGGGAGTTGTCATTTTTTTTGGGAAAAATGACTGAGGGGATATTATTCGATTGGTCGCGCAGCGGCGCTTTAACCGTTAATACCGTTTTTACATACATTTCGAAGAAAAAGGAGAATCATTATGAGCAGCTTTGAAAATCTACGGATAGTGGACAATTTTTACCAGACCTCACTGTTTTTTCCTATGCCCACCGTCACCGTCAGCACCCTCTGCGAGGACGGGAGCACTAACCTCGGCCCTTATTCTCTGATCCAGCCCTACTACGTTGCGGGCAAGGATTATTACGCCATGCTTCTGTGCTGCCGCAACTCCTCCAACACCGCCCAGAACATTCTCCGCACGGGCAAATGCGCCATAAACTTCATAGACGATAAGCCCGCCACCTTCAAAGAGGCGGTCAAGCTGTCCTGGCCGGGGGACAAACCCTCCGAAAAGATGCCCCGCTGCAGGTTCAGGCTTGAAATGAGCCGGATAGAGGAAGAAACGGGCGAGAAGCGCCCGCAGGTGATGAGTGATGCCATTCAGGTCATCGAATGTACATGGATGCGTGAGCTTGACGGCGCCGACAAGGACGAGGCGGGTGAGCTCAACGGGTACGAGGGGCCTTATCACGACTTCAACGGCATCACCAGCAAGTTCGGTGCTCATTTTATACTGAGAGTGGACAGAATACTGATGAAGAAGCGCTACAGCGACGCAATTATCCGAGGCGTCCGCGCGACAGATTTCCCGCCCCTGCCCGTGGATTACGGCTACCGCGATTCCAAGAATTTCTGGTTCCACCGCAAGAGGCGCATGAGAGCCGAGCTGCTGCAGATGCGTCAGGCGTCATTGGAGTCGGTGCGCTACGCCGCCGACCGCGTGGACGACAAGGTCAAATTTACCGACGAAGCGCTTAAAACCGTCCTCGGCGTGCCCCGCGTGTTCCTGCCGCTGGTGCTCAAGGGCTGTGTGGACTGGGCAAAGGAGAACGGCGTGGAGCTTGTTGACGAGACTCATATGAAGATCATTCAGGACAAGCGCGCTCAGGAAAAGAACAGGAAATGACTGTAGAGACGAGCCGTCTTTATCTCCGCCCGTGGCGGGAGGAGGACGCCGGGGTGCTGCATAGATACGCCTCCGACCCCGACGTGGGCACGCCCGCGGGGTGGGTGCCCCATACGAGCGTTGAACACAGCAGGGAGATAATCCGCACCGTGCTGGCCGTCCCCGAGGTCTACGCCGTATGCCTGAAAAGTGAGGGCAAACCCGTGGGCAACGTGCACTTAAACTTCAATACCGATATGTCCGACCGGGAGGATGAGTGCGAGCTGGGCTATTGGCTGGGCAAGCCTTATTGGGGTCAGGGGATAATCCCCGAGGCGGCGCAGGCGGTGCTCGAGCGGGCGTTTTTGGAGCTTGGTGCCAACGCCGTATGGTGCTGCAGATACGACGGCAACGAAAGATCCCGCCGCGTACAGGAAAAATTAGGGTTTGTCTACCACCATACGACCCACGGTCTGACCGTTGCGGCGCTGAACGAAAAGCGCACCGGCCACGTAATGCTGTTGACGAGACAAACGTGGGAAAAGAACAGGGGATAAGAGGAAATATGTATCGGTACAAAGACTTATACACCCTTGATTTTACAAACGTGGAACATTATTCGGAAATGCACGCGGTCATTGCACAGGCGTTGGATTTTCCGGACTATTACGGTTGTAATTGGGATGCCTTTTGGGATTGCCTGACAGATATGTACGGCGAGCCTATACACATCGAGATAGTCGGGCTTGAGTCTGTAGAGCGCAGATTTGGAAATGAGGCAGGCAAAATGGTTGAGATCCTGAAGCGATTCAAGCACAACTTTAACGATAAATACGCCGATGATATCCTGATCGAGATGGTCAGCGGAAGCGTTCGGGTGGCATTGGAATAAGCAGTAATGCAGTCTGTTCGCACAAAATCACATAACAACTCTTGTTCACCGAACAACATACCGAAAAGGAGAGTAAAAATATGAGCATCAAGAGGGTTTACGATTTTCTCAAAAAAGCCGAGGTCTATTATCTTGCCACCGTGGAGGGCGATCAGCCGAGGGTGCGGCCTTTCGGCACGGTCAACGAGTTTGAGGGCAAGCTGTATATCCAGATGGGCAGGGTAAAGTCTGTCAGCCGCCAGATAGCCGCCAACCCCAAGGCGGAGATCTGCGCTTTTTGCGGCGGAGAGTGGCTGCGCGTAGCCTGTGAGCTTGTGGACGATGACCGTGTCGAGCCCAAAAAAGCCATGCTGGACAACTACCCCAACCTGCGCGGAATGTACGACGAAAACGACGGCAACACCCAGGTGCTGTATATGAAGAACGCCCGTGCGACCTTCTGCGCTTTCGGCAGAGAGAGCGAAACGGTTACGTTCTGACATTCTGACCCGGCACGCCGCAGACGGGAAGTAATAAGTAAGAAGTAATAGGTAATCGGTGTCGCCGTTGTCGACGTGATATAACGCCTTCGGTGCGTGATATAAACGGCTTTGCCCGAGATCCCGATGCTGCGCATCGACCTACGGTTTCGACTTCGCGCCGCTGTGTCATACTGAGCTTGTCGAAATCCGAGCAAAGCGAGGATCAAATGTGCAAAGCGCATTTGGTATCTCAGCGGCGCTCCGCTCAGGATGACGGGCTTTGCCGCCGTGATATAGAACGCTCCGCGTTCGTGATATGTCATCTTCGATGACGTAATGGTGTCACCTACGGTGAAGAATTAAATAACGCGGCGTGAGCAAGCCCACGCCCTACTGCGTGCCGCTGAATGAGTGGGAATTCGTAGGGGAGGCAGCCCTCTGCCTCCCGTGGGACGATCACTGATCGTCCCCTACAATCCGTTGGAAACGCCGACACCATATTTACACAAAGCCTATTCAACATCCCCACCATCCGTTACGCAGAACGCGTAGGGGTGCAGGGGGCTATTAAATGCACAATGCACAACGCAGAATGCAGAATTGAAATGTCGCCGGAGTCGACCGAGCGTAAGCGAGGCGCGGTGAGTACCGCGCAAGACGGAGGAAGGGCTGCGCCCGACCGTAGTCTATTAAATCGGGGTCCCCAAGTCGCTTGCGAATTGGGGAACGAAGCGACCTGAGCGAGTGGCCGCAACTTGGCGATTGGCGAGTGAGCTGTGCGAACGATGACAGAGCCTTAGTTGCAACAGGACCGGGGCCGCAACAGCCCAAGGATTGACGATAGCAGAAAGATTTGTAAGTGATAGTGATCAAAGTGATGAGAATTTGACAAGAATGACAAGAATAGCAGCCAAGAAAGGAAGATAGTAAAGGAGAAAATTTATGCCTCTTGAGATCGTACGCAACGATATAACCAAAATGTCGGTGGACGCCATAGTCAACGCCGCAAACGAGAGCCTTCTGGGCGGCGGCGGTGTGGACGGGTGCATACACCGCGCCGCAGGACCCCAATTACTTGCCGAGTGCCGCACTTTGGGCGGGTGCAAAACCGGTGACGCCAAGATAACGGCCGCCTACGACCTGCCCGCAAAATACGTTATTCATACCGTGGGACCCATTTACCGCGACGGCAGGCAGGGCGAGCAGGCGCTTCTGGAGTCCTGCTACCGTAAGAGCCTTGCGCTGGCAAAGGCGCACAACTGCGAGAGCGTGGCGTTTCCCCTCGTTTCCGCAGGGGTCTACGGCTACCCAAAGGATCAGGCGCTTCGGGTTGCGGTGAACACTATCAGCGAGTTTCTGACAGACAACGATATGACCGTGTACGTGGTCATATTTGACCGCGCAAGCTACAAGATCGGTGCCAAGCTGTTTACATCCATCGCCGGGTACATCGACGACCGCTACGCAGAGGAACATACCGATTTCCGCAGCGAGCGCCGCCGTCGTATGGTACAGCTTGAGAGCAAAGCTATGGTCTGTGAGTCCTGCGCCCCCTGCGCCCCTGCATCCGTGGGCAAAGCAGATGCCCTCCCCGACCTGTTTGACAAGCTGGACGCGGGATTCTCCGAGACTTTGCTCAGGCTTATCGACAGTAAGGGAAAGAAAGACTCGGAGGTCTACAAAAAAGCCAACGTAGACCGCAAGCTGTTTTCCAAGATACGCAATAACCCCGATTATAAGCCCTCCAAGACCACGGCTGTGGCCTTTGCCGTGGCCCTTGAGCTGAGCCTTGATGAGACCCGCGACTTTATCGCCCGTGCGGGGTTTGCTCTCTCCCGCAGCAGCAGGTTCGATATCATCATCGAGTATTTTATCGAGCAGGGCAATTACGACGTATTCGAGATCAACGAGGCTCTGTTCGCATTCGATCAGAGCCTGTTAGGAGGATAAAAAATGCTTGAATTTATCTGCTATCCCAAATGTACCACCTGCCAAAGAGCGCGTGCGTGGCTGGACGAGAACAATATCGAGTACGAATTCCGCGATATCAAGCTTGAGAATCCGAGCCTTGAGGAGCTGACCGCATGGTACAAAAAAAGCGGCCTGCCTCTGCGCAAGTTCTTCAACACCAGCGGTCTGCTGTATAAGTCCATGGAGCTGAAGACCAAGCTGCCCAACATGACCGACGAGGAAATGCTGGCACTTCTCGCTACCGACGGCATGCTGGTAAAGCGTCCTCTCGCCATCGGCGATGACTATGTGCTGGTGGGATTCAAGGAAGCCGAATGGTCGGAGAAACTGAAATGAAAAAACTGTACGACAAGAGTGAACTGGCCTTTGCCCTCGTGTGGATAGGCATCTACTGCGTGGGAATGTCGGTTTTTGACGAACTTTCCCGCGCTTTGGGGGTGGAAAGCTGCGCATCAATGGTGTTCGGGGCGGCGGCCGGTCTGTTTTTGTATTTTTGGCTCAAAAAGCAGGGCAGGCTTGAGTACTTCGGTCTGTGCAGACCGACGGCAACCGCCAAAGCGTTTTTGTACTACCTGCCGCTGATCGCGATCACCCTGCAGAATATCTGGGGCGGCGTGGCGATGCATTATGATGCCGTGGGTACCCTGTGCTTTATAGTCAAGATGCTCTGCGTCGGATTTCTGGAGGAGCTTATATTCCGCGGTTTTCTGTTCAAAGCTATGGCAAAAGACAGTGTCAAGTGGGCGGCACTTGTCTCCGGCGTAACGTTCGGTCTGGGACATATCATCAACCTGCTAAACGGCAGCGGTATGAGTCTCGGTGACAATCTGGTGCAGATATTCTTTGCCGTGCTGATGGGCTTTCTGTACGTGGTTATTTTTTATCGGGGCGGCTCACTTCTGCCCTGCATCATTTCCCACGGAGTACTCAACTCGCTGTCGGCGTTTTCCAAAGGCGGTGAGTCATATTTTCGGCTTGTGATACTGTGTGCCCTCGTGGTCGCATACACCGCCGTTTTGCTCAGAACTCTGCCCAAGAGCAGGGAAGAATAACCGGTATGACCAAAAAGAGGAAGGCTTGAGTGCACCTACCGTAAAGCAGTTTTTTATCAATATCAAAAGGGACGAGGTTTTCTCGTCCCTTTTGCACACTTCCTTGCCTGCAAGGTATAGTGTGTTATACTGTGTTTTGTTTTTGGGTGGTAAAGGAGTGATGTTTTTGCTT
>JAFQTO010000007.1 GCA_017408985.1 Clostridia bacterium | reverse complement strand
TGCGTACAGTTGTTGAGCAAGCTGTCCATTACTTCAACTACGAACGACCTGTTCGTAAACTAAAAGGAAAACCACCAGTCCTGTTCAGAACAGAACTGGTGGCATAGATAATTTTGTGTCTACTATCTATTGACTACTTCAGCGATCGCCAAGCGTTTTTGTATTACGGACTTTTATACCTCTATGCAGTATTTGCTGTATTTTATTTTTGGTCAAGCAGATCACGGATTGTGGACTATGCCGAAGAAAATGGGGATATTGTCACGGTTTGTCAGCACGAACACAAAAGGTCTGTCAAACTTGAGTTCTACCCTGTCATCGGGAGGGACTGAACCTCCGTTCGTCCCGATCACCGTATATGCCACGCCCTCACAGCCTTCCTCGTCGATCTTGAGCCGCGCACCGTGAAGTGCCTGACTGACGAAAATGTCAGACCAATCGGTAGTAAGCGGTGAAAAATCTCCCACTCCCATCTCAAATACGTCGGTAATGCCAAGATTTTTAAGCCCCTCTGTCAAATCAAGCTGGTCGGAAATATCAAACTTGGGCACCGACAGATCTACTATGAGGGATTTTGTACTAACCGGGGCGTCGCCATTCATCATATCCATGTAACTGCCTCCCTGCACCAAATACCAAAAAGCATCGTCGAGCAAAAGCTCCTCGGGCGACACTCCCTCGTCGGGCAAAACAAGCCACATATTGCTCGCACCAAGAGACTTTACGGTTGCAGCAAACTTCTCGCTCCAGTAATAGCTTGCTTCCGAGTTTTTGTTCATAAAGGTGACTTCTTTGTCGCCGTTTACAGTATGGAAAAGCTCCCGGGTGTTGTAGTTGGAGTTGAAGGCAGACGCCCACCTACCCTTGTAATATACGGTAGACACCATAGCCATTACAGTGAGTGGATCAAGCTTAAGCTGAGCTATCTGATCGGAGAGCATATTTTTAGTGTTTTGGTTCATCCAGTCGCGCAGCGCTCCGTTCATTTGGCTTGAGCCCATTTCGCCCACAAAAGACGAGGCGTAGTAGTTTTCCGCCAAAGTCTTGAAGGTATCTTTTACGTATTCTGTATCATTCCTTAGCCACAGAGAATTGGCAAGCAGAGTCGCCGAGTATCCGTCGTCGCGGTAGACGTTGTTCCACAGGGTGTTGGCATTTTCCCGCAGGGTAGCAATATCACTCTCGCCAAGTGCATCAAGAATCTGCTTGCGGCTGTTTGTATCGGTCACCTCTGCCAGCATAGAAAGTGCCATATATATGTTGATGGGCGAGCAGACACGGTTGCTGTCTGTGTTATCGCCAAAAAACTCCACCACCACGGCTCGGGTAAAGTCTTCGACTCCACTTAAATCACCGTAATAGGGCAGTGCCGAATCTTTTCCGTCCGGGTATTCGGCAAGATATGCGGCGTTTGCGACCATACCTATTGTTGCGCCGTCGGGCCACAGCACACTGCCGAGGAAAAAGCACAGCGCCAAAGCGGCGGCGACTGCGGGGATGTACCACCTACGGAAGCGGCGGGGCTTTTTTATCTCAGCCTCGGCAACTACGCCGTCGGGCAGGTCGGTTATTGCATCGAATAATCTATGCTCCTTCATATCGACACCCCTTCCTCTTCTAAATAGGCTTTGAGTGATCGGCGCAGATTATACATACGGGTAGTCAGAGCGGGCAGGGCAGAATAGGTCTGCTCGGCAATCTCCCGCAGGCTGTAGCCGTACCAGTAACGGCGCACGAACACCACTCTGTCGTCCTTGCTGAGAGTATTGAGCCAGTTATGTATATGCTCGGTAAGCTGTATGCCCTCTATCTCCTGCTCCACGGTGGAGCTTGCAGGTACGCACTCGGACAGCTCGGAAAGCATCACCGTAATGCCCTCGTCGCGCTTGTTTGCCGTATTCTTACGGTATCGGCTGACTGCGGCGTTGCGGACAAGTCTGCATATATAGGCTTTGAGTGAGGCGGGGTTTTGGGGCGGAATGGTATTCCACAGGGCAAGATATGTATCGCTGACGCACTCCTCGGCATCCTCGGGCAGGGTAAGCAGGCGGCGGGCGACAGCGTGGCATAGGTCGCCGTACTTTTGCTTTGCGGCTTCCAGAGCAAGCTCGCTGCGTTCAAAAAACAGGTCTATTATCCTTTTGTCCTCCATACTTTCACTCCTTTTCTGTTTATCGTCGGGGTGGGTTATTGGGGCGTGTGTACGATGCCCACAAACAGCGGGATATTGTCGGTATTTGTCAGCACGAACACAAAGGGTCTGTTAAGTTTCAGCTCAACGCGGTCGTCGGAGGGTGGGCTGCTGCCATCGCCCTGTCCTATCAACGTATACGCCGCGCCCTCTGCGCCTTCCTCGTCTATCTTGAGCCGTGCACCGTGAAGGGCCTGACTGACGTATATCAGTTCGCCGTCGGTGGTAAGCGGGGTAAAATCGCTTGCGTACATATCGAACACGTCGGTTATACCAAGCGCCGGCAGCGCATCGGTCAGATCTATCCGGTCGGAAACGTCAAACTTGGGCACGGACAGGTCGACCATGAGATGCTTGCTCTCCACACTGTCGCCCCCCTGCACCATACTCCAAAAGCTGTCACTCTGCAAAAGCTCCTCGGGCGCGGTGCCCTCATCGGGCAGTACAAGCCACATTTTACTGCGGCCGAGAGATTTGGCAGTAGCGGCAAAATTATCGCTCCAATAGTAGCTCGATCTTGTGCTCTGGTTCATAAATGTCACCTGACTGTCGCCTGCAACGGAGTGGAAGGTATCTACCGTATTGCGTGCGGAGTTGAACTCGTTTGACCAGTTGCCCTTGAAATATATTGTGGACACAAGCGCCATAACGGTACGCTTATCCAGAGATATGCCGTCAATCTGATCTTTCAAAAGATCATTGGTATTGCTGTTCATCCAGTCGCGAAGCACCTGATTATAGCTTTCTGAGCCCATTTCGCCCGTAAAGGACGAGGCGTAATAGTTCTCAGCAAGGGTCTTGAGGGTCTGCTCGACGTAGCTGTACTTGTCGTCCCCTCTCAGCCACAGCGAGTTGGCAAGCAGGGTGGTGGTGTTGCCGTCGTTGCGGTAGACGTTGTTCCAGAGGGTGTTTGCCTTGCTGCGCAAAGTCTCTATATCGGTCTCGCCCAAAGCGGTGAGTATCTGCCGGCGGCTGTCTGCGTCTGTGGTCTCTGCCAACATAGCCAGCGCCATATAGATATTGGCAGGGGAGCATATACGGTTTTGGCTCTGATTGTCACCGAAAAACGCCTGCACCAGCGCCTGAGTAAAGCTGTTAAGTCCGCTCTTATCGTAATCTTCAGGCAGTCTCAGCGCTGCCTGCTCACGGCTCCAGATATCGTACTTATTCTCGCGGTTAATGTCGCCCTTACTTACCGCCTGCGCTCTGTCGGGGTATTCGGCAAGATAGGCGGCGCTTGCCACCATACCTATTGTTGCGCCGTCGGGCCACAGAGCGCTGCCGAGGAAAAAGCACAGCGCCAAAGCGGCGGCAACTGCGGGGATATACCACCTACGGCGCAGACGGGTTTTGAGGGTGGGTCTTTGGGCGGGCTTGCGGTATTCCGCCTCGGCAACTAACCCGTCGGGCAGGGCGGTTATTGCATCGAATAATCTTTCCGCTTTCATAGGGTCACTCCTTTCTGAGTCGGTAGGGGGTGAATAGGTCCTCTTACCTATACAGTCGCAAAAACGGGGTGAATATTTCACTATTGCGGGATATTTTTTTATTAAATTATACCATAACGGCGGTTTTTTGCCAAAAAAGCTTTTTCCCGTTCATTTTTTGTTTATTTTTCTTGCAATATTTATTCATCATTGGTATAATTGATATTAAATATTTGCTAATCTTTAGCCACACTACACATTTAGGAGGATCATTATGAACGAAAATCAAAAGCGCGGCTCGTTCAGCGGCACGTTAGGCTTCGTGCTTGCTGCAGCAGGCAGTGCAGTCGGTCTCGGAAACATCTGGCGTTTCCCCTATCTGGCAGCAAAGAACGGCGGCGGTCTGTTCCTGCTGGTCTACATCATTCTGGCACTTACATTCGGTTTTGCTCTGCTTTCCACCGAGATAGCCATCGGCCGCAAGACCAATCAGGGTCCCCTGACAGCTTACGGCAAGCTCAACTCCAAGTGGAGCTTTTTGGGTCTGTTCTCCAGCGTAGTGCCCATCATCATCCTGCCCTACTACTGCGTCATCGGCGGCTGGATCGTCAAGTATATGATAGCATTCCTCAACGAGGATATGCTGGGCACAACCGCTGACGGATACTTCGGCGGCTTCATCACCTCTCCCGTATTCCCCATCGTGTTCTTCGTTATCTTCCTGTTCTTTATCGCTCTGGTCGTCTACAAGGGCGTTAACAGCGGTATCGAGAGACTGTCCACCATTCTGATGCCCATACTTGTCGTGCTGATGATCGGCATCGGCGTGTTCTCCCTCTTCCAGAACCACACCGACGGCAGCGTTACCCGCACCGGTCTGGACGGTCTGAAGATCTACCTGATCCCCAATTTTGAGGGTCTGACCTTCAAGAAGCTGCTTACCGTCATCTTTGACGCTATGGGCCAGCTGTTCTTCTCCATCTCTGTCGCTATGGGTATTATGGTCGCTTACGGCTCCTACGTTCCCAAGAAGACCAACCTCCTCAAGTCGGTCAACCAGATCGAGATCTTTGACACCGTCGTTGCTATGCTGGCAGGTCTGATGATCATCCCCACCGTATTCGTGTTCCAGGGTCAGGAAGGCCTCAGCGCCGCAGGCCCCAGCCTGCTGTTCGTATCCATGCCCAAGGTATTCAACGCAATGGGCGGCATCGGTTCTCTTATCGGTATCGCATTCTTCCTGATGGTGCTGTTTGCAGCCATTACCTCCTCGGTCTCCATTATGGAAGCTATCGTGGCAAGCTTTATGGACAAGTTCAAGATGACCCGTCAGAAGGCCACCGTAGTAGTCACCGTCATCGCTCTGGTGCTCGGTCTTATCGTCTGCGGCGGTTACAGCTTCTACTACTTCGAGCTCACCCTGCCCAACGGCAGCATCGCTCAGGTGCTGGATATCTTTGACTACATCTCCAACTACGTACTGATGCCCATCACCGCTATTCTGACCTGCATCCTGGTAGGTTGGGTCATCAAGCCTCAGGCTATCATCGACGAGTTCACCGCCAACGGCGAGAAGTTCCCCAGACGCGGTCTCTACATCGTTATGGTCAAATTCGTCGCTCCCGTTATGCTGGTATTCCTGCTGCTCCAGCAGATGTTCAACTTCATCAAGTAAGGCAAAAATATTACTGCCGCGGAGGTCTCTCCGCGGCAGTTTTTTATTTGCCGTATTTGTCGGTGATGCCCCATTTTTGGCTCTTGACGTTGCCGTCTTCATCACACTCACGCATAAGGAAATGGGTGGCGCTGTCCTCGGTGCAAAAGTTGCCCCTCTCGTCAAAAAACAGTATCTCGGTGTACCCACTCCGCAGTTTGCCCGGCTTTTTCACTATTTTTACCGTCATTTTCCCACCTCCCTGCGCCCATAATATACCAAAATCGCTGTCCGATAACACGGACAGCGATTTTTTCGGCTCATACGTTTTTGGTATTAAGGGCGCGCAGGGCGTTGAGCACGGCAAGCACCATAACCCCCACGTCGGCAAACACCGCAAGGGGCATTCCCGCAAGGCCCACAGCGCCCAACAGCAGACACCCCAGCTTGATACCTATGGCAAACACGATGTTCTGACGGACTATATTCATAACCTTTTTGGAGATGCGCAGGGCTTTGGCGGTCTTACCGAGGTCATCGTCCATAATGACTATATCGGCGCTCTCAACAGCCGCATCAGAGCCCAGAGCGCCCATTGCCAGTCCCACGTCGGCGGCGGCAAGGACGGGGGCATCGTTGATGCCGTCGCCCGCAAACACCACGGTGCGGTTTTTGGGTGCGCACCGCTTGAGGCGCAGGATATGCTCCACCTTATCCTCGGGCAGCAGGGAATGACAGACCTCATCTATGCCTGCCCCGTCGGCGGCAGAGCGTGCGGCTTGCTCTGTGTCACCCGTAAGTATGACCGTCTTGCTTATGCCTGCTCTTTTAAGCTGAGCTACGGCATCGGCGGCATTCGGCTTGAGGGTGTCGCAGAGGGTAATCCGCCCCATATACTCCCCGTCAGCGGCAATATATACCGCAGCACCGCTGTACGGCGGAGCGCTTACCGTAACGCCCATACTCTCCATCAGACGCAGACTGCCCGCGGTGTATTTTTTACCGCGGTAAAGGACGCTCACTCCCATTCCGCCTTTTTCTGTGACCTCGCTTATCTCAGTTCGGTCTATAGGCGCAGGTGCGCTTTTTTGAAGCGCTTTGGCTATGGGGTGGGAACTGCTGCTTTCGCATACGGCGGCAGTCTGCAGCAGCTCCCTTGCAGAAACACCCTGCACGGGCAGAACTTCCCGGACCCCGAACACGCCACGGGTCAGCGTGCCGGTCTTGTCAAACGCCATACAGCAGGCGCGGGACAGACTCTCTATACAGCTTGAGCCTTTGACCAGTATACCTACGCGGCTGCATCCGCCTATACCCGCAAAAAATGTCAGCGGTATTCCGAGAACCAGCGCGCAGGGACAGCTTATGACCAAGAACGTCAGCGCTCTGTACAGCCACTCCGCCCACATACTCTCAAGCCCGCAAAAGTGCCGTACCGCGGGCGGCAGTACCGCCAGCGCCAGCGCGGCTATACACACGGCAGGGGTATAGACGCGGGCAAACCGCGCCACGAACCGCTCGGGGTTTGACTTGAGTGAGGCGGCGTTTTCGGCAAGCTCAAGTATCCGCGACACGGTGGAGTCGCCGAACTCTTTTGCGGTGCGCACGTGCAGCAGACCGCTCAGGTTGATGCATCCGCTTATGACCGTGTCCCCTGCCTGCACCTCACGGGGTATGCTCTCCCCCGTCAGCGCCGAAGTGTCCAAAGCCGATTCGCCGCTTATGACGGTGCCGTCGATGGGGATCCTTTCACCCGGCTGAACGACTATCTCGCTGCCCACGGCAAGCTCATAGGGGTCTACCCTCTCAAGCACGCCGTCACGCTCAATATTGGCGTAATCCGGGCGGATATCCAACAGCGCGCCGATACTGCGGCGGCTTTTTCTGACGGCGATGCTCTGAAACAGCTCACCCGTCTGATAAAAGAGCATCACGAATACCGCCTCGCCGAAGTCACCCGTTCTGATAAGCCCTACGGCAAAAGCGCCTATGGTCGCCACCGCCATCAAAAAGCACTCGTCGGTAGGCTGACGGTTTTTGACCCCCTTGGCGGCTTTGAGCAGGATATCTCCGCCCACGGTCAGATAGGGTATCAGATGCAGCGCAAACAGCAGCCACCTGTGGGTGTCAACCAAGCTCAGCACCGCTAACATAACGGCGGCGGCGAGGATGCGGCAAAGGGTCTTTTTGTGCTTTTTTGTCATAACTCAGAAGAATATCTCGCAGTCGCTCTCGGCTTTTTTGCAGTTTTTGAGCACCTGCGCCATAACTGCCTTCTCGTCGGCGCCGTTTTCAAACTCCACGGTCATACGCAGGGTCATAAAACTGACCGCGGCACTTTTTACGCCCTCGGTCGCAGCGGCGGCGCGCTCCATCTTATTGGCGCAGTTGGGGCAGTCAACCTCTATTTTGTAGCTCTTTTTCATAGTCCTATCCCTCTTTTTTTGTTTTCGATTAAATGATTGTTTAATCGTTTAATGAAATAATATCACCCCAAAACACATTTGTCAATAGACATCGGGGGCGGTCTGTGCTAAAATATACTCACCAAACAAAAAGAAGGATAAATCTATGTCTGAGACACGTCTGCCCCACGACCACGGTAATAACAGTACCGCCGCAGCCCGAAATATGCCCTCCGACGGGGAGTTTTTGAAGGCGGCGACGGCTTTCAAGCAGCTCGGTGACTCAAGCCGACTGCGGATATTCTGGCTTTTGTGCCATTGTGAGGAGTGCGTGATCAATATATCGGCTATCGTGGGTATGAGCAGTCCCGCGGTGTCGCACCATCTGCGCCTGCTCAAGACCGCGGGCTTCATCCAATCACGCAGAGAGGGCAAAGAGGTGTACTACACCGCAGCCGACACCCCCACCGCACAACTGCTCCACGATATGATCAAGCAGCTTCTTGCCCTTGAGTGTCCCGAGGAATGTCATTTTGAATAAACGGCGGCAGGTTCAGCCGCGCACCCGATACGAAACCGCGCTTTTTGGGCGCTGTTTCGTATTTTTGTTTTCCCAATCTTTGACCAGACATACGAATCTGTCGGTCATCGTAAGCAGTACACACAGATTAACGGCGGTTGGGAATATAGCCGAAAAATCGGCTATCAGCCATATTTTGCCGGGGTCAAGATCCAGCTTTACCGCCGCCAAAGTCAGCCCTGCCCCCATTGCGGGCATCAGCAGGTTAAACAGAGGCAGCAGCTTCTTAGTGCGCCCCTCCCCCAGCCCGTGATGGAGCAGGGTCAGGTAATAGGCGTACCAGCCCAGCGCGCTTGTCAGTCCGAAAAGGAACACCGACAGCGCCACGGCTATTCGTGCAGGACTGCCCAGGTAGTTTTCAAGCGCTTTGAGGGTCAGTTCTGCGCCCATAAGCCCGCTGTCGTGCATACCCGTACACACCACCAGCAGACCCGTCGCCGTACACACAAGCGCGGTGTCGGCAAACACCTCAAACGCACCCAGCATACCCTGACGTACGGGGTGACTGCATTCGGCGGTGGCGTGGACCATAGGCGAAGTGCCCCAGCCTGCCTCGTTGGAGTACAGCGCCCGGGCAAACCCGGTACGCAGACTGACGGCAAGACAGCTTCCCGCAATGCCGCCCACGGCGGGGCGCAGGGAGAATGCGTTTGTGACGATAAGCCTGAGCGACGGCAGAATATTATCCCTGCATCGAAACAGCACCGTCAAAACGCACCCGATATAAAACAGACACATAAAGGGCACCAGATAGGAGCAGAGGGTGCCAAGCCGCCTGAGCCCGCCCGACACCATAACGTAAGTCACCGCAGCCAGTATCAGCGAGGGTATCATAAAGGGTATATCGAAGGTGGTGCCTATGGCTTCTGCCACCGAATAGTTCTGCACGTTAATAAAAAAGCTGACGAATATCCCGCCGCCGAAGAGCAGGGCGGGCACACGCCACCATTTGCACCCACGCTCCTGACCCAGGAATTTTTGGATATAATAGGTAGGGCCGCCCCACAGCCTGCCCTCTTCGTCACGGTGACGGTAAAAACACGCCAGAGTGACCTCTGCCATCTTGATGGCCATACCCAGAAACGCCGAAACAAGCATCCAGAACAGGGCACCCACGCCGCCCGTGACCAGCGCCGTGCTTACACCCGAAATATTGGCGACACCCACGCTTCCGCCTATCGCCATACTCATAGCCTGAAAGGGCGTCATCTGCCCCTCGGCAGAGTCCATGTCACGGGCAAAAGGGGTCTTGAGGATGCACTTTAGCCTGCGCAGCTGAAAAAACCGTGTGCAAAGGGTAAACCGCACCCCCGCAAATACCACCAAAATCATCAGCGGCACACCGTAGACCCAATAGGTAAACCTGCCCAGCGCCTCCATATTATCACCTCGGGAATATATATGAAGAAAATGCAAAATACAGAACGAAGGTGTTGTACGATGTGCGACGTTATATAAGGCCTGAGGCGACGGAATTAAAAAAGCTTCCTTTGAACAAAGACACTTCGTAAAGAAGCCGTCTCCGTTTTCTATATAAAAAATGACACTTTCAAAATTAAAAAGTGTCATAGTGGGTCATATACTTTGAAAAAGACAATTCTCTCCAAAAATGAACATATTATTTCGTCAGGTAAAATGATATATCTCTTGCGAGATATGATATACGGCAAAAGCCGTATGATATATTTCCGCTTCGTGAAAATATGATATAATATCCGTCCTTCATACGCCGCAGGCGTATATCATCGCTCACAGAGCGATATCATATCGAAGATATATCACCCGTTCCGCAAAGAAACGGATATCATTGGGGCACCTTCCTTGCGGAGGGTGCCCCATGAGGAAGCTTTTTTCTTACAGTTTGACGCGGATGATGTCGCCGTCTATTTCGAACTCGGTGCCGTAGGGTTTGCTTGCGTACTCAAGCTGTTCGATGATCTCGGAGGGGTCGGCGGCAAGGGGCACGCCTGCCATATTATAGGGCTGCTGGGAGCGGCAGACCTTGATGGGCAGGATCTCAAGCTTGGTCAGTTTGTCGCCTTCGAATTCAAAATAAGGCAGCATAGTCTTGTAGTAGCGTTCGTTGGCGGTGAGGCTGCCGGGGGCAAGCTTGCGGAACATTGCATCGGCGCCTACGTCCTCGGGGTCGTAACCGCGCAGTTCACAGATGTCCATAGGCACGCGGGTGGCGTATTTGATCTGGTAGATGAAGTTTGCAAGGCTGTAGAAGATAGGCTTGCCCTTGTATATCTCGATGCCCTGCATAACGTGGGTACCGTGACCGATGACTGCGCTTGCACCTGCGTCGATGCAGGCGTGGGCGTAATCCTGCATATAGTAATCGGCTATATAATCGTCACCGCCCAGAATCGCGTGGCAGTGCAGGGAGCAGATAACGTGGTCACAGTTCATCAGCGCGCCGTTTATATGCTTCAGGGTCCTATCCAGGTCTTTTTCGTTGCAGTAGGTGCGGTAACCGTTCTTGTCAGCGAGACGGAATTTGGTGCCGTTCATATCAAGCAGGTCGGGGTTATGGCCGTAGGTGTAGCCCTGGGCCATGGACTTTTTTCTGGCACCGTGCATATCGGTCTTGTCAACTATCTCCGTCAGGACCGCCATCTGCTCGGCGGTGACGAAAAACTCCTTGCGGCTGCGGAGCAGGTTGATGCCGGGACGGCTCTTGAAATCGTGGTGGGGGTCGCCTGCGCGGGCGTGAACGTAGTCACCGTTAAGGGCAGCCTGCGCCAGAAGGGCAACTCTGCCGTTGTTGGTGTTGATGAATGCAGGCTTGGATGCCTCGTACAGACTGCTGCCGCTTCCCGCGCAGGGGATACCTGCGGCTTTGAGGCATCGGCGTGTGTTAAGCAGACCGTTGTATGAGAAGTCCATTGCGTGATTATTAGCGCAGGAAACGGCGTTGAAGCCCAGATCCTTGAGGTCCTCCACAACGTAGGGCTCGGTGAATATATAACCGCCGCCGCTGTAGGTGTTGGCAAAGCAGGTGTCGTCGATTATAGTAGCCTCAAGGTTGGTGAAACGGACGTCGCCGCGCTTGAGAAAGTCCCGCACTTTCTGAAATTCGGGGGTGTTGGGCAGATGGTCACGAAGCATACTGTCGCCTGCTGCAACGAATGATATCATACTGTTATTCTCCTTACTGTCTATTTTTACTCTTTTTTGTTATTGAATATTGATCATACTTTTCTATATACATCATAATCTATGAAAGCAGCCTTGTAAACTGCCAATTGTACAATATAATATATAGAGTCCGTTCCATATCCCCCGTCTGTGCCGACGGTGTTCTTGTAAAAAGGGGAGGTATGTGGTAAAATATCCGTATCAACGATTCGAGGGATGATAAAAATGTATTCAGATATCAAAAATCAGGCACGCGCCGCCGTTTCCGAGCTTATTGAGCTTGCATCTCTCAAGGCGGGACAGCTTATGGTCATAGGCTGTTCAAGCAGCGAGATGGTGGGCGAAAAGATAGGCAAAGGCTCGTCGCTTGAGGCGGCAAAGGCGGCTTTTGAGGGTATATATCCCCTGCTCCGTGAGCGGGGCGTGGAGCTTGCGGTGCAGTGCTGTGAGCATCTTAACCGCGTGCTTATAATGGAGCGTGAGAGCGCCGAAAAGCGGGGCTGCGAGGTAGTCAACGTTGTTCCGCAGCCAAAGGCAGGGGGCTCTTTTGCCACCTGCGCGTGGGAGAGCTTCTGTGACCCCGTGGCGGTGGAGGAGATCCGTGCCGATGCAGGGCTTGACATAGGCGGCACCCTTATCGGTATGCATCTTAAACACGTAGCCGTACCCGTCAGGCTGAGTATCAAGCAGATAGGCTGTGCCGGCATCCTCTGCGCACGCACCAGACCCAAATACGTGGGCGGGCCCCGTGCCGTTTACAAGGAGATGTGAATATGGCGCAGGCTTATACGAAGGAGCAGATGGAGCAGGCTGTAGCCGAAATACGAAGCAAGATAGCCGATGCCGCCCGCCGCTCGGGCAGAGCGCCCGGGGATATTACCCTGTGCGCCGTGTGCAAGACCCGCACCAGCGAGACGGTGCGGCTCAGCGCCCGGCTTGCGGTGGACGTATTCGGTGAGAATCATATGCAGGAGCTGGTGGCTCACGCAAGTGACGGCGCTTACTGCGGCAAGGATGCGCATTTTATCGGTCATCTGCAAACCAACAAGGTCAAAAAAGTCGTAGGACTTGCATCAATAATACAGAGTATTGACTCTCTGCATCTGCTGCAGGCTGTTGACAAGGAAGCCTGCAAGCGGGGCATCGTGCAGGATATCCTGCTTGAGGTCAACATCGGGCTGGAGGAAAGCAAATCGGGTGTGGCTCCCGACGGTCTGCTTACACTTGCCGAGTCTGCCGCCGCTATGGACGGTATCCGCATCCGCGGTCTGATGGCCATTCCCCCCGCAGGCTGTGACAGCGCCCTTGCGCGGAGGTATTTCGGGCAGATGCGTGAGCTGTTTGACAAGCTTAAAGCGCAGGACCTGCCCAACGTGCGTGCCGATATACTGTCTATGGGTATGAGCGGCAGCTACGTTGACGCCATACTGGAGGGCGCAAATTTAGTGCGTGTCGGCACCTCGATCTACGGTCCACGGGATTACAGAATATAAAACCGCACCGTTTCGGCTCAGCCGAAGCGGTGGTTTTTTTATTCATTCGGCTGCTGCGGCTCTGTCTCGGGCTCTGTCTCAAATGGATAACTGCCGTTCAGGTGATTGATCAGGCATATCACGTCTGCGATATTGATCTTGCCGTCACGGTTGATATCGCAGGTACGGGTGTCGCTGAGCGGGCGGGTATTGTTCAGGTGTCCCAGCAGGCTCTGCACGTCGCTACCGTCTACTTTGCCGTCACGGTCGATATCGCCGCGGTCAAAGCCGCTTATTCTGATCTCGCCGTTGGTTATCTTCCACTTGACCGTCTCGCCGTTTTTGGTGCAGGCGGTGATCTCAAGCTCAATGGGACAGGTGCTGACCGACGCGGTATCTTTGAGCTTGAACACCAGCACGGCAAGCCTGCCGCTTGAGGTGACCGCATCCTGATTTTGCAGGGTAAGGGTATCTGCGTCAAAGGTCAGCAGGTCGCTCTCAACGGTCTCGAGGGTAAGGTTTGCGCCGTTATATTTGACCTTGACCGATATGGTGTCAAAGCCCGGGTTGTTTATGCTCGTAATGTCCAGTCTGACCGTCTCGCCCGGCTTGCCGCCCGACGCACCCACGGTCAGCTCGGCTACGGTGGCGCTGACGTTGCAGCTTGCAAAGAAGCTTCCGTCGCTGAGGGCGGCAACCACTATGGCTCTGCCCGTTCCCACGGCGGTGACTTTGCCGTTTTGGTCAACGGTCACCGCCTGCTCGTTGCTGGACGTCCACACCACCTTGGTGTTGAGGGTCAGGTTAAAGGGAATGGTGACAGTCAGTTTGTCGGTCTGGCCGTATTCGGTAAGGTTCAGCTCTTTTTTGTCAAGTGAGATACCCGAGATATAGGCGGCGTTGCGAAGCTCGGGATATAGGTAGCTGTCAGCGCCTTTTATCGTCCAGACGGTGTCAAAATCGAACCGTGCAAAGCTGTCGGCCGTCTTCATTCTGGCAACGGTCAGCGCGGCGGTCTGCCCCTCTGTGTCGGTACCCGCTCCTCCCGAAGCGCCCCAACCGACACCTGCCTGAATGGTCTGTGTCCTGTCAACGGCTGTGTCGGCAAGATAGTAGTTGTACTGCAATATTCCCTCGGCGGAATTACTGCCCACTACCGCACCCGCAAAATACTCACCCTCTACAGCGCCTGCGCTGTAGCAGGTGGCGATACCGCCCCCTGCGTTTCTGCCGCAGACGCCGCCTACAAAGGAGGTGCCCGTCACTTTTGCCGCATTGAAGCAGTTCATAATTACGCTGTAGTTGTAGCCGCAGATGCCGCCCGTGTACTCAACTCCCGATATCTCGCCCAGATTGTAGCAGATATCTATAAGCGAGGAATAATTCTCGCCGCAGATGCCGCCCACAAAGGCGCTGCCCGAGACCGCGCCCAGATTGTAGCTCTCGGTCACGTCTCTGCCTCCGCCGGTGATGCCGCCGACGTACTTGTAGCCCGATATCTGAGCCGTATTGTGGCAGTCGGTGATAAGTGCGTAGCTGATGCCGCACACGCCGCCGATGTAGCCCGTGCCCGAGACCTTGCCCGTGTTGTAGGAATTGGTCATTTTTGCGCCTACCGCGCTGTAACCGCACACGCCGCCCGTGTAGGAGATACCGAGAACGGTATTGGTATTGCGGCTTTCGGTAATACTACCGTAGCTGACGCCGCACACGCCGCCCACGAAGTTCTTGCCCAGCACGGCGCTGTCGTTGATACCGCCGCTTATGCTCAGAAAGTTCCAGCCGCACACGCCGCCCACGAAATTGCCCGTGGCGGTGATACTGCCCGAATTGGTGCAGTTGTAGACGGTATCACGGCTGTATGCGCACACGCCGCCTACGTTGCTTACACCGCGGATAGAGCCGATATTGGTACAGTCTATTACCGCGCCGCTCAGGTTGCAGCCCACGACGCCGCCCGTATACAGGGTGCTTTCGCCGCCGCTCAGTTCAACTTCGCTCGTGCAGTCCATAACGATGCCGCTCTCCGAGTAAGCGCACACACCGCCAATATAGCTGCCGCCGCCGATATATCCGCTTACGGTCAGAGAATTTATATCGCCCTGACTGTATCCGAAAAATCCCGAATAAACGCCCGAGTCGATATACATACCGCTGACGGTATGACCGCCGCCGTCAAAAGAGCCCGCAAAGGGCGCGTCCTCACTGCCGATGCTCTGCCATACCTCGGCGCGTCTGGTCCAGTCGTAGTCCTCGGTATCGTTGAGCATAATATCTGCGCCGAGCAGGATATACTGTCCCGCAAAGCTTCTGCCTCCGTTGACCGAGGAGGCAAAAAACTCAAGTTGCTCTGTATTCTCTATCACAAAGGGATCGCTGCTGTTGCCGCTTCCGCCTGCAAAGCCGCCCTCATCTTCGGGTGCGGCAAAACACAGGCTGCACGATAAGACCGCGCAAAGAAGCGTGGTCAGGATACATCTTGTCAGTCGGTTCTTGTCAAAAAAGGTCATATCTTTTCCCCGTTATGCTATAATACACCTATCTTATTATATAATAACAGCAGCCACCCGAAAAGTCAATGAACACACCCCGTCAAACAGCACAAAACCCCTCCGCAAGTGCGTCTTAACGCGCTTGCGGAGGGGCAGTTTATTTTATCTCAGCTCTTCGATGAACTCAGCGACCATTTTTCCCAGGATGTTTTTGCCCTCTGCATCCTGATTTTTCATAGCAAAGCAGTGGGGGCCGGGCATAAGGGTGTATTTTATCTTGCTCTGGTCGTACTTCATATGCTTAAGGGTGCCCAGCACCAGCTGGGTCTGCTCATAGCGGTTTTTGATGTCGTTGTCCGACACGATAAAGTACATAGGCGGATACTCGGGAGCATCACCGATAAAATACAAAGGCGCGGTCTCGTCGACCACTATCTTTTTGGTGTTCTGACCGTGCTCACGGAGAACGTTGAAGTGCTTGGTGGGCTGACCTGCATCGTGGACATAGCCGGCAAAATCCTCGGGCTTCATACCGACCTTATCCAGCCAGCGCTTGTCAAAGCAGAGCATCATACTCAGATATCCGCCTGCCGAGCTGCCGCCGAGGAACACACGTCTGTCCCCCTCGCCTGCGTACTCTGCCAGATGGTCGCGCACCCAGGCGCAGGCAGCGGCGCAATCCTCGATAAACTCGGGGTAGCGGGCGTCGGGGTACATACGGTAGTCAACGGTGACCGATGCGATATTGCGCTCCGCAAGGGTCTCGAATATCTTGGGGTACTGATCTCTGCTTCCCTCTTCTATGCCGCCGCCGTGCAGATAGATAAAAACGTCCTTAAAGTCGCCGTCGGGCAGACAGATATCCAGCAGGGTCTCCTTAAAGGGTGCATACTGTATAGCCTTGAACTCACGCATTTTGTCATTCTCCTTGTGATCTGTATTATTTATGCTATTATGATACCACTGTTGCACCATATTGTAAATAATCAACCGAATTACACCGCTGTAACTTGAAAGTTACAGCAGACGGGAGTATAATCGGGATATACGAGCAATCAAAGGAGCTGACAGTATGGAGATATTACAGCTTAGATATTTTTGCTCTGCTGCCGAGAGCGAGAATTTTTCGTCCACAGCCTCCCGATTCCGCGTACCCCCGTCGGATATATCCCAGAGCATCAAGCGGCTTGAGAGGGAGCTTGATACGCCGCTTTTTGTACGCAGCGCCAACCGCGTGCGGCTCAGCCACAAGGGTCGGGAGTTTTATCTCAAAATAAGCCGCATACTGCAGCAGCTCGACTCGGCTGTGGAAGAGCTGACAGCCCCCGACAGCGGCGGTCAGCTCAAGATACAGATAGGCTCTATCAGGCGTATTGCAATGCAGGCGCTGGAGCGGTTCAGGACTCAATACCCACACGTGGACATAGTGGTACAGCACAGCTATACCGCCCCCGCCGATGATTTTGACCTGATAATCACCACCCAGCCTCCCGACCCCAAGGACTACGGGCGCACCCGCCTGCTCAGCGAAAAGCTCTGTCTTGCCGTAAGGCGCGACAGCAATATCGCAAAGAGCGGATGCTTAAGCGCCGAAGCGCTGTCAAAAGAGGCGTTCGTATCAATGACCGCAGGCACGCCGCTGTTTGACCTGACACGGGAGGTCTGCGCGAGACTGGGATTTAATCCCCATATCGCCATACAGAGCGACGACCCCTACTACGTGCGCAAGTGCGTGGAGATGGGACTGGGCGTGACTATAGTGCCCGCAATCTCCTGGCGGGGGCAGTTTTCGGGCGATACCCTGCTGCTGCCTCTTGCAGGTGAGGAACGGCACAGCTATATCTGCAGTCCCATAAACCGCATAAAGACCCAAAGCAGCGAGGCGTTCGTGCGGATACTTGCAGAGGAATGCCGCAAAGAGATGGAAAGTATAGGCTGAATCACGGCAGGCAGACTGTCTCGCACCCAAAGCCTCCGCAAGTCTGTGCAAAAGCTGCGGCTGTCCTCTGCTGTAATGCAGGAGTGCCGTATATTGCATCAAATTGACGGAACCTCAGATACATGCTATAATAACGGTTGATCAGGATTACAAGACCGCCTGATAAGATCAGGAGCGGCAGAGGGTTTGAGGGCATCCTGCCACGGGATGCCCGACACACCCATCTGCCTGCGGAAAGTATATTGGTATGAACAAGATCAGATTTACAACCACACAGATCATACTGCTGAGTTTTCTTTCGGTGATATTCATCGGCAGTATTCTTTTGGCCCTGCCCGTAAGCTCTGCCGATGGGGTTGCCGTGCCTTATATCGACGCGCTGTTTACGGCAACCACATCCACCTGCGTTACCGGACTCGTGACTGTGCCCACCTTTTCGACCTGGAGTTTTTTCGGGCAGGCGGTCATATTGGTACTGATACAGATAGGCGGGCTTGGCGTTGTCACCGTTATGACCGGGTTGATGCTTCTTTTTAACAAAAAGCTGGGTATCGGCGACAGATTGCTCATTCAGGACGCGTTCAATCTCAATACTATGTCGGGACTGGTCAGATTCGTCAAAAACGTGCTGATCGGCACGCTTATCATCGAGGGGATCGGCGCAGCCTTGTATATGCTCGTGTTCATCCCCGAGTTCGGGCCAAAAGGCATCTGGATATCTCTCTTTAACTCCGTTTCGGCTTTTTGCAACGCAGGTATCGACGTTATCGCGGAAAACAGCCTCTGCGATTTTGCCACAGATCCGCTTATCAGCCTGGTGACCTCCGCGCTGGTGATCCTCGGAGGACTGGGATATATCGTATGGTGGGACATTCTTCGTGTAGTCAAAAGCCGCTCAAAAAAGAACCGTAAGATATTCAGGCATCTGACCCTGCACAGCAAGATAGTCATCACCGTTACGGCAGTTCTCATCCTTCTGGGCGCGGTTTTAATATTTATTTTTGAATACTCCAACCCCCTGACCATAGGAAATATGGGTCTGTCCGACAAGATCCTGGTGTCCTTCTTCCAGTCGGTCACCACGAGGACGGCGGGGTTTGCCTCCGTTCCGCAGGAGAATCTGACCAACGCTTCCGCCGCAGTATCGGTCGTACTGATGGTCATCGGCGGTTCGCCCGTGGGCACGGCAGGCGGTATGAAAACCGTGACCGTTGCCGTCCTCGTCTTCTCGGCACTGGCTACCATCAGAAACAAAGCCGACACGTCCGTGTTCGGCCGCCGTATTTCCGACAGCTCCATCAAAAAGGCGGTCGCCGTAGCAACGGCGTTTTTCACCATCTGCACCGTCTCCGTCGTGCTGTTGACGGCAACGAACAGCGTGTCTGCCATTGACGCGGTCTACGAAGCGGTCAGCGCAACGGCAACGGTGGGGCTTTCGAGAAACCTTACGGCAGCACTGAACAACGCAGGAAAGATCATCATCATCGTAACTATGTATTTCGGCAGAGTGGGCCCCATATCCCTTGCGGTGGCTCTGGGCAGCAAGAACGAAAGTCAGAACGTTATTTCCGAGCCGACGGAAGAAATCAGTATCGGATAAAGGAGAAAGCTATGAAAACAAAGAAAACCTACGCGGTATTCGGGTTGGGAAGATACGGCACAGCCGTGGCAAAGGAGCTTGTGGATAACGGTATGGAGGTCCTTGCCGTGGATACCGATCAGAAGATCGTGAACGACGCAGCGGCATATTTGCCCGTCTGCAAGTGTGCGGACGTGACCGATGCAGAGGTCATATCCCGCCTCGGTATCGGCAATATAGATACCGTGATCGTTTGTATGGCGAGCAATCTTGAAGCCTGCGTGATGGCAGTCACCCTCTGCAAGGAAGCAGGCGTCAAAAACGTTATTGCAAAGTGCGCCAACGAGATGCAGCAGAAGATCATGCTTCGCGTGGGTGCCGACAGGGTTATCTTCCCCGAAAACGAGTCGGGCATACGTCTCGCAAGAGATCTGCTCAGCTCGGGATTTATTGATCTGATCTCTCTGTCCAAGGACGTGTCAATGATCGAAATAGACGTAAAAGACGAGTGGTGCGGTAAAAACCTGATCGAACTGAACCTCCGCAAAAAATACGGCTTCAATATCGTCGCCGTCAAAAAAGGCGAAAGCGTAGACCTGAACATCAATCCCGAACAGCCTCTTGAGGCAAAAACCACTCTGATCGTTTTCGCCAACACCTCAAAGCTGGCAAAACTGAAATAATCCCCGCGCCGACAAGCTGCAGACAGCATTCTGACCAGACAACCTAAAACGCAAAAAAGGTATGACCGAAGTCATACCTTTTTTCGATTTATTTCGTTTTTTGGATTTTGAACGGCTTGCTCTTAAATAGGCCGTCAGATCACATTGTGACCAGGCAGAAGCGCAGGATGAAGAGGATAGCGATGATGGTTACGGGGATGTCTGCCTTCTTGTACTTGCCGGTGCAGAGACCGATGATGACGTATGCGATGCTTCCGATACCGATACCGTTGGAGATGGAGTAGGTAAGGGGCATCATAATAAGAGCCAGGAATGCAGGCACAGCAGACTGTGCATCGTGCATATCGACCTTAGAGAAGTTCTTGAGCATCAGAACGCCGACATAGATCAGAGCGGGAGCGGTTGCGCAGGCGGGAACGAGCTTAGCCAGAGGAGTGAGGAACAGGCAGAGTGCGAAGCAGGCTGCGGTAACAACGCTGGTCAGACCGGTTCTGCCGCCTGCTGCGACGCCTGCTGCAGACTCAACGAAAGTGGTGCAGGTGGAGGTACCCAGAGCAGCACCGGCAACGGTTGCAACGGAGTCGCAGGTCATGCACTTGTCAACGTCGACGGGGTCGCCGTTTTCGTCAAGCAGGTCAGCCTGAGAAGCGGTGCCGTACAGAGTGCCGATGGTGTCGAACATATCGACCAGGCAGTAGGTGACGATGAGCATTACAGCAGACAGAACGCCGCCGATAAGCTCACCGTTGAAAGCGTCTTTCCAGGACTGAGCCTTGAATACGCCGGTGACACCGATGGATGCGAAATCCTTGAAGGACTGGCCGACCTGGCTCATATCAAAGGAAGGAGCGGTGCCGGTAACGACATAGTAAACAACGGTGATGCCGACGATGCTGATGAGGACGGAGCCCTTGACGTTGAGCTTTTCCAGAATAGCGATAAGGATCAGACCCAGCAGAGCCAGCAGAGCGGGCAGAGCGGTGGTCATAAAGGTGCCGGCTGCGATAGCACCGTGGAAATCGTGGAACTGAACCAGGGTGTACTGGTTAGCCTGAATGATGCCGACGTTCTGGAAACCGATGAAGGCGATGAACAGACCGATACCTGCGGGGATGGACTTTTTGAGGCAGTCGGGCAGGGATCTTGCGACCTTGGAACGGAGCTTGGTTATGGAGAACAGCAGGAACACCAGACCGGAGACCAGAATGATGACCAGACCTGCCTGATAACCTGCGATAACGTCGCTGCCGGAGATCATAGCGGGCAGAATGAAGCTTACGAAGAAGAAGGAGTTAAGGCCCATACCGCAAGCCTGAGCAAAAGGCATCTTGGCATACAGACCCATCAGCAGAGTGCCGATAACTGCGACGACAATGGATGACACGTAAACAGCATTCCAGATCGTGCCGAAATCACCGTCAAAATTGAAGCTGGTGATCTGGTTGGGGTTGGTAATGACTATGTAGGCCATTGCGAAGAAGGTCGTCAAGCCGGCAATTATCTCGGTCTTGACATTGGAGCCGCGTTCGGAAATTTTGAAAAACTTATCCATATACGTTTCTCTCTCCCCTATTCTTTTTATTTAATCTGCACAAAGCAAATTATGTATTAATTATAAACAACTGCTCCCCAAAAATCAAGTATATATATTCACAATTTGCCAAAAAAGACGGATGCTTATGCAGAGAAGTAAAACTGCGAGACTTCCAATAGAGAAGTCTCGCAACGGCCGTGCTTTTTGTGTTTGGTATCACCGAAGTTTTGTCGGTTAAAACTTAATCGGGCATACGGGCGATTATTTCTTCCATGATCTCTTTGCTCTCGGGAGTAAGGTAGTATACAAGCTGATAATCGTAGTTTTTGCTCTCATACACATAAGAAGTGCTTACCTTGTGGGATATTTGCCCCCACGCCCGATCGATTATGATCCTGTAAGTCCAGCCGTCTGTAGCCGGGATTTCCTCGGTT
>JAFQTO010000071.1 GCA_017408985.1 Clostridia bacterium | reverse complement strand
TAGAGACCGGGGCTTGTGTGGATATCTGCCCCTACGGAAAGGACGGTGATTGCCTATGAAAGAATTGAAAGCGCCGGATAAGGTTACGCAGAAAATGACCCACGACGGCGCGGTAACGGAAAACCTTGCCACGGGCGAGGTAACAAATATAAGCCAACGGGAACCCGAGGTGGATTTGTCCGCTTCATCGGAGGAACCGGCAAGCGCGGCGGTCGATCTGGCAGCGCGTGCGGCGGAACACCATACCCATCTTTCCGCAAAGAAACAGGCGAAGGCCGACGATAAGGCAGTCAAGGAAGGTTCTGCGGCAAGGCGCCGTCCTTCCTCCCGTTTACAGTTTACCGACGAGGAACGCGCCGATCCTGCTATGAAAAAGTACATCGACCGATCCGACAAGGCAGCGGATAAGCTGGATAAGGCGAAAGCGGCTATCCCTACAAAGAAGGTCATACGCAAAGAGCGAACCTTCGATGAAACGACCGGCAAAGGCAAAACGAGACTTCGCTTTGAGGAAGTGGAGAAAAAGCCAAACGGCAAGCTGCACCATAACCCTTTATCCCGACCTATGCAGGAGTTAAGGGCGACGGCACACAGCAAGATACGGCAGGTCGAACAGGATAATGTGGGTGTGGAGGCGGGACACAAGGGCGAGCTCCTGGCCGAGCGCGGCGTGAGCTACACCGGCAGCAAGGTACGCTCTGCCATCCGTCACCACAAAACGAAACCCTGGCGGGACGCGGCGAAGGCGGAACAGGCGTCTATCAAGGCAAATGCGGAGTATCTTTATCAAAAGGCACTCCACGATGATCCGGCGCTGGCGGCCTCCAACCCCGTTTCCCGATATATGCAGAAACAGCGTATCAAACGCAATTATGCGAAGGAGGTACGCAAGACCGGACAAAACACGAAGAAAGCAGCCCAGACCGCAAAGAGCGCGGCGATCCGCGCGAAGGAGGCGGCAAAGCAGGCAGCGGCCTTTGTGAAAAGTAATTGGAAGGTCATTCTCATAGTTGTGGCGATAGCGGCGGTCGTGCTTCTGCTGATCGGCGGTATATCTTCCTGTACGATGATGTTAGGCAGCGGTGCGGGCACCGTGTTCTCGTCCTCCTATCTCTCGGAGGATACGGATATCTATGCGGCGGAAAATGCCTATCTCTCTATGGAGGCGGAGCTTCAATATAAGCTTGACAATTACGAGTTACTAAATCCCGGATACGATGAATACCGTTATGATCTGGACGATATCGAGCATGATCCCTATGTGCTGATCTCCATTCTGTCGGCGCTGCATGAGGGTACTTTTACCTCTGAACAGATAACGGCTGATCTTGCTATGCTGTTTGAAAAGCAGTATATCCTTACCGAAACGGTGGAGACCGAAACAAGGTATCGGACGGAAACACGGACAGGAACCAGAACGGTAACTGACCCGGAGACCGGCGAGACCACAATCGAGGAATACGAGTATGAGGTCCAGGTGCCATACACCTATTACATCTGCAATGTGAAGCTGGAAAATTTCAATCTCTCCCACGTGCCGGTGTATATTATGGGCGAAGAAACCCTGTCCCTGTATGCGGCCTATATGTCAAC
>JAFQTO010000070.1 GCA_017408985.1 Clostridia bacterium | reverse complement strand
GTGGGAAAGCAAAAACACCTTAGATGATACACTTTCAAAAAACTATGGAACTTGCCTTGAATTTCTTGTCCAAAACAATCTTGTCTACGCAAGCGAATGGACAGGCCCTGGGAATGTGAGACAGTATACTCTGTGTCCTTCACTCCAAGAGTATTTATTTAATTGTCCGGCAGAAATAGTCGAGGAATTGCAGAAACTAAAGGATGCGCATTATTGCAACTTGCCATTTTGAGTAAGTGTTTACAATAAGATATTTAACCATATATGCGCAAAACCGCTAAGATAAAAAATGGGTGATGCTCAGTCTTTCGACCTGGCATCACTCATTTTTCGTTGTTGATTACCAACCCCGTCTTACAGATGCCGTAAAATAGTTAAATCTTTGGTTTAACTGTTTTACGAACACCCATCGTTTGAACCGTGTTTTTTATGTTCCTTATTTGCACTTATTCCTTCGTTATCAGATAGTACATACTGGGGTACTCACTGCCTATTTTGAACCTGAGGCAGCCGTCCTCATAACGGGAGGGGATGATGCCGTAGTAGAAGCCTTCGGGATTTACGCTCCATACGCGGAAACCGCGCTCGTGTTTGGTTCTGAGGGATATCTCCGCCTCAATGACCTCTATCTCCACGGGGGCGGTACCAAGCTCCAGCATATACTCGCCGTCAAACTTCGCGCCCGTGTTTCGCGCTCTGCCCACGGCAGTCATCAGTATATTATCGGTGTCGCACAGCGCATCATCGGTCAGAGAGGACAGAGCGATAACGGCAAAATCTGTATCGCTCTTAACGCTCAGCCCATTCATCTCGATATTCCCGTTTTTGGCGAGGAAACCGTATGCGCACTTGGTACGCGCAGAGTCGATAGTGCCGTAGTTTTTGTCCGTCCAGTTGCGGTAAAGCTGCCCGTCAACAGAGCGCATCTCGCCCGAGGATGTGTCGGCTATCCGCTCGTTAAGCTCCAGCACGCCCTCTCTGCGCTCAAGAGTGCCGCGCACCTTGCAGTATTCCTGAGTCTCCAGCGCTTCGCCGGATGTGTGCACCTTGGTGGGGTCAGACTCCATATATATGAGCTTTTGGGTGTCGCAGGGATTGACGTCCTGACGGCGTGTGATAAGCGCCGCATGGTAGAACAGACCGAACTTTGCAGGGTCGTTCCAGGTGGAGAATATTCCCTCGCGGTAGGCAACGTTGCCTATAGCTGTGGAGGAGACCTCCTTGCCCAGCATCTTCATATTTTCCAGACGGGTGCTGTAGGCGTAGGTGTGTATTGCGTAGCCTGCCCATTTCTGGAAGGAGCCGATGGCGGCGTAGAGTATGGGACTTTCTGCCCGATGCTCGTTGGGCCAGGGCAGATCCCACTCGGAGCAGAAAAACGGCTTGTTTTCCAGCGTAAATCTTGCAAGAGTGTTTGTCTCGGGATTGATAAACTGTGTAAACGCCGTCTGTCTTGCGCGGTTCTGCTCCCAATTCCAGTCGTACTGGTATGCGTGAGAGTCGGTAAAATCGCAGACGTCGTGAGCTGCCAGCGATGCGTTGTTGGCGGCAAGACGGCTGTAGTTGAGTATGCTGCCCAGCGACCAGTTAGTGCCGGTTATGGGGAACTTGATGCCCGCATCCCGCATACACTCCATCATCTCGGCAAAATAGCTGCGCTGCACCTCTGTGCGGAAGGCGTGAAGCTCGGGGCTCTCCTCGTTGACGTCGCAGTTTTCGGCGTCATAGCTGATGCCGTTTTTGTCAAGCCACTCTCTGAACATAACGCGGAAGCGGCTGACGTAGGGCTCCAACTCTATCTTGTAGGAGAACATATCGCACTCGTTGACCACCTCGCCCATTGCAAAGAAGGGGTCGTCGCAATGTTTGAGTCCCGTGTAGGGATTAAAATGGCCGAAAAAGTCGCGGACAGCCTCTTTTTGCAGTTCGATCATCCGTCTGTCGTACATAACGTAGGGCAGATGGTTGTCGCGTGCCATCAGGTCGGCGTTTTCCACGCCGTCATCTATCTTCCAGCGGCGGTAGGTGAAGATGTCGATATAGCCGTAGATGCCCTCTTCTTTGAGGCAGTAGATGAGATAGTCCAGTCTGTCCATACTCTCGGGGTCAAAGCTGCGGGTATTGCTGAGCCGCTTGCCCTTGCTCATAGCGTACAGATTGGGGGTGTCCCACTCTGCGTCCAACTGATGAAAACGCACTATATTCACGCCTATCTTGGCAAGCCGCTTGGCTATCATACGGCTGTATTCACGGGTGGGGAAGTTGGCGCCGCCGTTGAAATTGGTACCCCAGAAACGGCCCAAAGTGCCGTCCTCAAAGTAAAAGTCTCCGTCCTTGACGGTCAGAAAACCGTGCTTGCCCGCAGGCTTCTCCTGCTCATAAACGAAGGACAGGTCAACGGGTACGTCATCGTGATAAAAGGGAAAAGGTATATATTTTGCCATAATTTACTCCTCAGATGATCTCTATGCCCTGCATCTTGCAGAAAGCCTTTATCTTTGCCGTGTGGTCGCCGTATGCGATGAAGTAATGCTGACCCAGCACCTTTTCGGCGAATGCGGGTACGTCGGGCAGCAGAATCTCCAGCGCAGGCAGTTGAGGTGCGGGCTGTGTCCAGCCTGCTTCTTCCCAGCGGCGGCAGGGCACGCCCTCGCCCTTGAGCAGGTGCAGTACAAGCTTGCCGCCCTTCATTCCCAGTCGGCACATGGTCAGCTCACCGGGCTTGACTTTGGACACGTTGAGCAGTCCCTGAGAAAGCTCACCGAACGCCGCAGGTGTGATGGTGGTGTCGCCGTCCGTTATCTCGCGGGGTATAAAGTCGGGCACGCCTGCCAGAACTCGGTCTTCCATAAACTCGTAGAACTCCAGATATCCGCCGCATTGCTCGGTCAGCTCGCGAAGCATTATCTGGGTCGCGCCGCCGGGACAGTCGTTTTCGGGTACGGTGCACAGCCCGTCACGGTCGGACAGGAGCATAAATATAGGCGCAGGGGGGAAGCCAAGCAGCAGCTTCATACCGTCAACGTCCTTGAGGGTAACGCCGCTGCAGCTGCGCTCTTTGCATATATCACGGATAGCCAGATAGTATTTTGCCGTCTTTTGCAGAGCGTCCTCAGAGGGCGCGGCAGTAAAGTGCCAGTTTGATCGCATATAGTCTATGACTTCGTTTATGTCAGTGTCCGACAGCTTTTCGGTGCGCTGCACTACTTCCAGCATCTCGAAGCAGTCTATCTCCACGCCTACCTGACGCTTGAGCTGACTTTCGTCGCAGAGGGTGCCGTACAGACGCATATCGCGGTAGCCCATAGTGCCGAGTTTGGCGCCTCTCAAACGCTTGACAGCCGAGGCGGCAATGCAGAAGTCGGCTACCTTGCGGGTGTTGCTCCTGAGTCCTATGATATCGTATACGTACTCAAAGGTGTAGCCCAGCGCCTCGAGTGTGCCCCTGAGAGCGGTGGTGCCTGCCTGATCGGCGGTGGTAACCAGTCTGCCGTCAGACTCTATCCAGCCGCACAGACCCCACAGCACCACGGGCAGATGCTTGAAATGCTCGGCAACGCTTACTACCGCGTGAGTGGGTATCCAGCCTGCGATGCACAGTACCAGCGCGTCAAAATCGCCTTTTTTCAGCTCCTCGACGGCGGCTGAAACGTCTTTTCCGGGATAATCGTCGGTGATGGGGAATATGCTTGACACTACCTCAACGCCGTCCTCTGCTTTCAGCGCCGACAGAGCGTTGGAGCATTTTTTGACTATGATATCTCTGGGTGTATTGACTTCGCCGAAACCGGCAAAAGCTATTTTGCAGTTATTGTTCATTTCGTCACCTCATTTGATCTTCTTGAGTATCTCAACCGTTTTGTCAACAAGCTGCTGACCGCCCTTGGGCGATACGCGGTTGTCGTACAGGGAGGCGCTGTAGCCGCAGTTTGCCAGTCCGCGTTCGGTGGGCAGATATGCGCCCAATCCGTCGCCGGGGCGGGGAGACAACTGGACTATGAATGTCTGCTCAAAGGGCGAGCGTGCCTGAATACGGTGCTGATAGTCCATATACAGCTCAAAAGGATTGGTGGCAAAGGCGATGTCACCGACTTTTACCACGTGCAGTTCTATATCAAAGGTGGAGTTGACCTTCTGGTCCTCCCATTTTTCCAGTATACGGTTGCAGCGGTTGCGGCGTGTGGCAAGTATGGAGTTGCGCTTTATGATTTCGTCGGGGTTATCGCCCTCGGTGGTGTACTGCTGATCTTTGAGATTTTCAAGAATGCTTGTTGCCAGCTCGTACTCCTCCTGAGTGACCCATCTGCGGTCGAGTGCCACAGTCTCGGTCACGTGAGCCAGAGCTATATCGTCGCTCAGATCCTTCTTTGCCCAATCCAGCACTTCGTCAAATGCGACCGCAACACGCTCTGCAATATCTTTTCGTGCTGCACGTTCGTGGTTCTCCACGCTGTCGCCGTATTTGAGCCTGAAACGGCGGGACTCGGCTTCCTTGTAGTGAAGGATGCGGGGGGATAAGTCGCCCGCGGCGGCGCACTGGGGCAGGATGAATATATCTCCGTGCTTTGCGCGTACTGCCTCGCGGACGTCTGCCCAGTAGTCGGCGGAGATCTTGTACTCCATCTCTGAGTTCTGGGAGGGACAGGGCACGTTGATGATAGCACCGGTCAGCTTGCCTGCGGGGTCAAAGGTGTACATCAGGTTGACAAAATGGTCTGCACCCGCCTCATAATGGCTGAAGTTCGGGTCATTGGTGTTGCCGTACATAACACCGTGTCCGTCAACAGCCAGACCGGATTTGTCCTTTGTATCGGGCCGCTTGCTCACGTCGTCAAAGTATATTACTCTGCGGCTGTGTGCAACTACCGCATAGCCGTAGCCGTAGCCTATCTGACCTGCGGTGCGCTTTTCCCATGCCTCGCACACCGCGTCGGCAATAATAGGTACGATGTAGTCGCGGTACTCCTGATTGGGTACTATCTCCACACCCACGTCGGGCTGCTTGGCAGCGGTGGCAGACTCTTTGTAGATAGAGGGCGCGGTGTGGGTGTGTGTAGCGTTGAACACTATCTTGAGCGGGTCGATGCCCAGCCGCTTTGCGGCTATGGCGCGTACGTCATCGACAATATAGTTGCGTATGCTGACCAGGTCGATAGACACAAAAATCACGTAATCCGTGCCGTTGTCCAGCGCCAGCGCTGTGGCAAATATAGGCTCCGCAACCCCCTTGGATACGCGGATATGAAACTGTCCTGCCAGCTTGACGGGGCGTGTGGTGGAAATATCACGGCTTGCCCAGCCGATGCGAAGATTACCCATAAACGTTCCTCCTGAAATTGGATACTATGTTATAATACAACATTGTATTTGTCAATATTCTAACAAAACCTGCTTCACTTGTCAACATAAAAAACCCAAGCTTTTCAGCTCAGGTTTTTTAGAAACGGTAATATTATTTATTGTAATCAAAGAAGCCCTTGCCGGTCTTTCTGCCAAGCAGGCCTGCACGCACCATCTTGCGGAGCAGGGGGCAGGGACGGTACTTGTCGTCGCCGGTCTCAGCCTGCAGAACTTCGCAGATATGCAGTACGATATCGTTGCCTATCAGGTCGGACAGAGCCAGAGGGCCCATGGGATGATTTGCACCCAGCTTCATGGACACATCGATGTCCTCGGCGCTTGCAACACCCTCGGCAAGCACGAAGATAGCCTCGTTGATCATAGGGATAAGGATGCGGTTGACAACGAATCCGGGGGAGTCCTCGACCTCAACGGGGGTCTTGCCCAGCTGCAGGGACAGCTCCTTGATCCATTCCACGGTATCGCGGGAGGTGCTGAGACCTGCAATGACCTCTACCAGCTGCATAGCGTGTACGGGATTGAAGAAGTGCATACCCACCACCTGATGATGGAGACCGACAGCTATATCGGTAACAGACAGACTGGAGGTGTTGGTTGCCAGAATGGTCTGATCACCGCATACCTCGTCAAGCTGCTTGAACAGAGACTTTTTCAGCTCAAGTTTTTCTACGGCGGACTCCACGACCAGATCGGCGCTTTCGTAGTCCTTGTTGGTGCCGGCCTTGATGCGTCCGAGGATAGCGTTTGCCTCCTCCTGAGTCAACTTGCCCTTGGCGACCATCTTGTTGGTGGAAGCGGTGATAGTGGCGATACCGCGCTCAACGGAAGAGGGACGGCTGCTGAAAATGGATACCTCGTGACCCTTTGTGGCAAACAGGGTGGAGATGCCGTTGCCCATTGTACCCGTTCCGATTACACATACTTTCATTTTATAAGACTCCCTTCGGTTTACTTCTTTTTGTTGAGAAATGCGTCCATACACTGCTTCTGTTCCTCGCCGTCGAAACAGGCGGCAAAGATGCGGTTTTCCGCCGAGATGCCTGCGTCAACGTTGGCGGCAAAAGCCTGATTGGCGGCAAGCTTGGTGGCGCGCATGGCGTTGGGAGGGAAAGAAGCGATCTTCTCTGCCATAGCCTGAGCGGCAGGGAAAAGCTCGTCCACAGTATAAACGCCGCTGCACAGACCGATGCTGAGAGCTTCCTCTGCCTTGACTCTGCGGCCGGTGAACAGTATCTCCTTTGCACGGCTGACACCGACAAGCAGGGGCAGACGCTGTGTGCCGCCGAAGCCGGGGATGATGCCGAGGCCGGTCTCGGGCTGTGCAAATGCGGCAGTATCGGATACCAGACGGATATCGCAGGCCATAGCAAGTTCACAGCCGCCGCCGAGGGCATAACCGCAGACTGCGGCGATGGTGGGGATAGCCATACGCTCCAGCTTTTTGAATACGGCAGTACCCAGTCTGCCAAACTCCAGTGCCTGCTCGCTTGTCATATTGCTCATTTCGGCGATATCGGCACCTGCGACGAATGCCTTGGTGCCCTCGCCTCTGACTATAAGACAGCGTGCGGAAGATGCGCTCACTTCATCGATAGCGGCGCTCAGCTCGCTCAATACGGCGGAGTTGAGTGCGTTGAGCGCTTTGGGGCGGTTTATGGTAAGGGTAGCAACAGCACCCGAATATTCAAGCTTAATATATTCCATAATACAGACTCCTTTATTATTGCCTGATAATAAGAAAAAGGGCAGGATAGGCTGCAAAAATCACCCAAACGGCAAAACTGCGCGGCACAAAGCAGTCTTTGCGCCGCGCAGAGGTGGTTATGATCAGACGTTTTCTACAACGAGAGCTTCGCCCATACCGCCGCCGATGCACAGAGATGCAACACCGTACTTAGCGTTGCGGCGCTTCATCTCGTAGCCGAGAGTAACAAGGATACGTGCGCCGGATGCGCCGATGGGGTGACCGATAGCGATGGCGCCGCCGTTTACGTTGACGTTCTCGGGGGTGAGGCCCAGCTGGTTGGATACTTCGTATGCCTGAGCGGCAAATGCCTCGTTCAGCTCGAACAGGTCGATCTGATCGATGGTCAGGTCAGCCTTCTTAAGAGCCTGACGGACGGAGGGGATGGGGCCGAGACCCATCTCGGAGGGATCGACGCCTACGCTGCCGGTTGCGACGACCTTGAGCATGGGGGTCAGGTTGTGCTTCTTGACGAACTCACCGGAGCAAACGATGATAGCTGCTGCACCGTCGTTGATACCGGAAGCGTTACCTGCGGTAACTGTGCCGTCCTTCTTGAATGCAGGGCGCAGCTTTGCCAGAACTTCCATAGTGGTGCCGCCGCGTACGTACTCATCGGTATCGAATACCTTGGGATCGCCCTTGCGCTGGGGGATAACTACGGGAACGATCTCATCCTTGAACTTGCCTGCTGCGATAGCTTCTGCGGCACGTGCCTGGCTTCTTGCTGCCAGCTCGTCCTGCATCTCACGGGTAACGCCGAACTTTGCTGCTACGTTCTCAGCGGTGATACCCATATGGTAGTTGTTGAATGCATCCCACAGACCGTCGTTGACCATAACGTCGGTCATCTGGGTGTTGTTCATACGTGCGCCCCAACGAGCTGTGTTGACAGCATAGGGAGCAAGGCTCATATTCTCCATACCGCCGGCTACGACGCACTCAGCCTCGCCTGCCATAATGGTACGGTATGCCAGAGTTACGCAGTGCAGACCGGAGCCGCAGACCTTGTTGATGGAGGTAGCGGGGGTGGTGATGGGGAGACCTGCGTTCAGAGCTGCCTGACGTGCGGGGTTCTGGCCCAGACCTGCCTGCAGAACGTTGCCGAAGAATACTTCGTCGATGTCCTCAGCGCTGATGCCTGCGCGCTTGATAGCCTCGGTGATGACCAGCTCACCCAGCTTTGCTGCGGGGATGTCCTTGAGGCTTCCGCCGTAGCTGCCGACAGCGGTACGGCACATTGCTGCAAGATAAACTTCTCTCATTGTCAAAAACTCCTCTACAATAATTTTATAACCTCTTAACGGGTGCACAAAACACCTTATTATAATTATAGCCTATTTAATTGGAAAATCAACCCCAAAACCCAAGAAAAAAAGCTTGCTTTTTGGTTTATTGTATGTTAAAATACAAATTACTGTTAAAAGTGCGGACTTTTGCCGCTGAACCGGAGGTATATTAAAATGGGTGAAACTTTAAGACTGATTCTTACAATAGCTGACGTCCTCGTATGTCTGGTACTTATCGCTACAGTTCTGTTCCAGTCCGGCAAGGAAGAGGGCCTGGGCAGCATGTTCGGCGGCGCCGCAGAAACTTTCTTCGGCAAGGACAAGGCTCGTTCCATCGACGCCAAGCTTGCAAAGGTCACCGGCATCGCAGCCGCAGCCTTTATCGTCCTCACCTTTGTTATCGCTGTATTCTGATCTTGTGTACAGAAGAGAGACCGTCTTTTGCGAGACGGTCTTAATTTTTTGTTGTTTTGAGCTATGAGTGAAAAACGCGGTTGTGCCCTGACGGGACACAGAAATATCACCGCTGCCCTTGAGCGCGGTCTTGAGAGCAGGCTGCTTGACCTTATCGAGGAGCTTGCGCAGGAGGGTATAGAGGTTTTTTATACGGGCGGCGCCCGGGGGTTTGATGCCCTTGCGGCATTGTGTGTACTGAGAGTGCGCAGTCGGCTGGGCGTCAGGCTGTGCGTGTGCGTCCCCTTTGAAAAGCAGGACAGACGGTATGAAGGCGCAGACAAAGACCTCTATCACACCATTCTTAACGATGCCGACGAGGTGGTATACGTCAGCGAAAGCTACGGCAAAAACGTCTACCACAAGCGCAACCGCTATATGGTGGACAGGAGCGAGGTTTGCGTGGCGTTTCTGGAGAGCGACTCGGGCGGTACGGCGTATACCGTGGCCTACGCCGAGAGAAAAGGCAAACGCATCATAAACCTCGCCGACGAGCTTTCGGACACGCTGTAAAACGAAAAAAGATCAGGCACGGATGCACCGCACCCGTGCTTTTACTGTTTTTTGGCAGCTTGTGTATTGACAGTGGATATATATATATTATAATAGAGACATAAAACCTAAGAGGAGGGATGATATAGTGTGTATAATCAACAGACGCTTTCGTCTTATTCTTGTTTTGGTCTCTATTATCCTGCTGCTTTCTGCCTGCGGTGAGACCGAGAACAAAAACGCCGACAGTACCGTTGCGAATAAAAGCAGCATTTTCGTCTACAATGATGGTATTGAGATATCCTATGAGGGCTTATCTGCCAATAAAAATATTGAGATCAACTTGAGTGAACAGGAACTCAGGACCCTTGTTGATGCTCTTGCCTGGTACGACGGCAAGTGGCTGGATGATCAGCTCAAGTGGGCTGTCTCATCAGGTTATCTTATCCGCTTTGACGAGGATACCTACGCAAGGATCGGCGCGGAGGATGATTACTCTTCAAAAGACGGTCTTGTATATATGTATGTCGCAGATCAGGGCAAATACAAAGACGTCTATATCGACAGTTCCATCATAGCACCCCTTGAAGCCCAACGGGCAAAAGCAGAGTAACAGCCCCATAAAACCTAACCAAACAAAAAGAGCAAAGCACGTTACCCGTGCTTTGCTCTTTTTAATTCTATTTACTTATTCCAGCTCGAATGCGCCGGTATACAGCTGATAGTAAGTGCCTTTCTGTGCGATAAGATCGTTGTGATTTCCGCGTTCGATTATCCTGCCGTCTTTCAGTACCATAATACAGTCGGCGTTGCGTACCGTGCTCAGGCGGTGTGCGATAACGAATGTTGTCCTGCCGTGCATCAGCGCATCCATACCCTTTTGCACCAGTGCTTCGGTGCGGGTGTCTATGGAGCTTGTTGCCTCGTCAAGTATCATCGCGGGAGGATCAGCGACTGCCGCTCTTGCTATGGCTATCAGCTGCCGCTGACCCTGAGACAGACTTGCGCCGTTGCCCGTCAGCATAGTTTCGTAGCCCTCGGGCAGTCGGGTGATAAAATCGTGTGCGTTGGCCAGTTTGGCAGCCTCCATACATTCTTCGTCGGTGGCGTCAAGCTTGCCGTAGCGGATGTTGTCCATGACCGTACCCGTAAACAGATGGGTATCCTGCAGCACCATACCCAGCGAGGAGCGCAGATCGCTCTTGCGGATATCCTTGACGTCAATGCCGTCGTAGGTAATGCTGCCGTTCTCAATATCGTAGAATCGGTTGAGCAGGTTGGTTATAGTGGTCTTGCCTGCGCCGGTTGCGCCGACGAAGGCTATCTTCTGTCCGGGATGGGCCCACAGGGACACGTCGTGCAGCACCCTTTTGTTGGGTACGTAGCCGAAATCCACGTTTTTGAGGGTTATATTGCCCCGCAGCTCCTTGTAGGTCACGCCGTTTTCCTGAGGAACACGCCACGCCCAGCAGCCCGTGTGATATTTGACCTCACGGATAGCACCGTTCTCGTCTTTTTCGGCGTTGACAAGGGTCACCTTGCCCTCGTCCTCTTCGGGAAGCTGATCCATCAGCTCAAATATGCGCTCCGCGCCTGCCAGCGCCATAACGATGGCGTTGATCTGATTGGAGATCTGGCTTATGGGCATATTGAACGTGCGGCTCAGCAGCATAAATGTCATCAGGTTGCCCAGAGTCAGTATCTCGCCGCCCGACGTGACTACCAGCGTGCCGCCCACGATAGCCAGTACGGCATACTGCACGTAGCCCAGATTGTTGTTGATGGGGCCCATGATATTGGAGTATTTGCCTGCGGTGTAGGCGTTCTTGCACAGCTGTTCGTTGAGCTGATCAAACTGCACCTTGCACTTTTCCACGTGGTTGAAGACCTTGACAACCTTCTGCCCGTTTATCATTTCCTCAATGTAGCCGTTGACCGCGCCAAGAGACTTCTGCTGACCGATAAAATACTTCATCGACCTGCCCGCCAGGGTCTTGGTAACAAACACCACCGAGGTAACGGTGACTATCATAACGCCGGTCAGGATGGGGGAGGTGATAATAAGCCGCACCAGCACCACCGCAAGAGTGATTACAGAGGATGCGCATTGGGGGATGGACTGACCCAGCATCTGATTGAGCGTGTCGATATCGCTGGTGTAGCGGGACATAATGTTGCCCGCCTTGTTGCTGTCAAAATACCGCAGCGGCAGCTTCTGCATCTTGGTAAACAGCTCGTTGCGGATGCGTCGCTGTGTGCTCTGGCTGACACCTACCATAAGGAAGTTATACAGCCAGGCGCAGACTATGCCCGCGCCGAATATGCAGGCTATGCGCCCGAGGTACGCTGCCAGCGCACCGTAATCGGCATCGCCGGACGCCACCATAGGCAGAATATACTTGTCCACCAGCACGCCCAATGACGCCGAACCGGTGGTCTGTGCGTAGGTCGCCATAAATATGCACACAAGCACCAGACAGAGCACGGGAATATGCCTGCGCATATACCCCAGCAGGCGGAGCAGAGTCTTTTTGGGGTCTTTTGCCTTGCGGCCGTCGCCGCGCATTCTTGCGGGAGGCATTACTCATCTCCTCCTTTCTGCTGGGAGTAGTATACTTCCTGATAGATAGTTGAGCTTTGCATCAGCTGCTCGTGGGTGCCGCAGGCGGCTATCTTGCCGTTGTCCATTATGAGTATCATATCGGCATCCTGCACCGAAGCTATTCGCTGTGCGATAATAAGCTTGGTGATGTGGGGGATATCCTCACGGAATGCTTTGCGTATAAGCGCGTCGGTGTGAGTATCCACAGCCGAGGTGGAGTCGTCAAGTATGAGTATCTTGGGGTCTTTGAGCAGAGCGCGGGCAATGCACAGTCTCTGCTTCTGTCCGCCCGAAAGATTGGTGCCGCCCTGCTCGATATGGGTGTCGTAGCCGTCGGGGAAGGAGCTTATGAACCCGTCTGCGCAGGCAAGGGTGCAGGCGCGGACCATTTCCTCGTCGGTGGCGTGCTCGTTGCCCCAGCGGAGGTTTTCTTTTATGCTGCCCGAGAACAGCTCGTTCTTCTGCAGTACCATTGCCACGTTGTCGCGAAGGGTCTTGAGGTCATAGTCGCGCACGTCCACGCCGCCGACTTTGAGCGTGCCTTCGGTAACGTCGTACAGACGGGGGATAAGCTGTACCAGGGTGGATTTGGACGAGCCGGTGCTGCCCAGTATGCCCACGGTAGCACCCGAGGGAATGTGCAGGTCGACCTCCGAGAGAGCAAGCCGTTTTGCGCTCTTGGAGTAGCTGAAACCGACGTTCTCGAATGTTATGGAGCCGTCCTGGACTTCACGCACGCACTCTTCGGGAGAGTTGAGATCGGGCGTTTCAATAAGTATCTCATAGCAGCGGCGCATAGGCGCACGGCTCATAGTCAGCATAACGAATACCATACTCAACCCCATCAGGGTGGACAGTATCTGGGTGGTATAGGTGAACATTGAGCTTAACTGACCGGTGCTGAGACCTATTTCGGGGTTGTTGCCCGACGCCATTATCATATGTGCGCCGAACCAGGATATAGCGATCATACACACGTATACGCAGGCCTGCATAACGGGGTTGTTGAACGCGAGTATCTTCTCTGCCTTGGAAAAGTCCTTGTAGATAGAGGCGGAAACGTCGGTGAACTTTTCAACCTCACGCTCCTCGCGGACGAACGCTTTTACCACACGCACACCGTGAACGTTCTCCTGCACCACGCCGTTTAAGCGGTCGTAGGTCTTGAATACACGGTCGAATATCTTGAATACGCGGGGCAGAAGAAGCACGAGCAAAGTAGCAAGTATGGGAATAGCCACGCAGTAGACCATGCTGAGGCGCACGCTGATGCGCATAGCCATAATAAGCGACAGAATAAGCATCATAGGTGTGCGCACGAACATACGGATGGTCATCTGAAACGCCATCTGAAGCCGCGCCACGTCGCTGGTCAGACGTGTGACGATAGAGGGCGTGGAAAACTTATCGATGTTAGAAAAACTGTAGCTCTGTATGTGGTGATACATATCGTGGCGAAGGTTTTTTGCAAAACCCGTGCCCGCCTTTGACGCGAATACCGCCGACGCACAGCCGAAACACAAAGATGCAGCGGCGCACAGCACCAAAAGCAGGGATTTGGTGATCACCGTATGCATATCCTGAAGCACTATACCGTAGTCGTACAGGTCAGCCATTATCAGGGGAATGGTGACCTCCATAGACACCTCGCCTATCATAGTGAGGGGGCTGAGTATAGCTGCCCATTTATATCCCCGAATACATCGGGCAAGCCGCCTTATCATATCTGGCAATTCCTCCCATTACCTATTTGTAATATAAAGACCTTAATATTTTAGTGCTTTGTGAACGGGTGTGCAAGTATATTCCCAAAAAGTTTACAAAATAACACCGGGACTTGCATCCCGGTGCTGTTTGAGTGTGCCTCTCAGTATATTCCCACGTAATTGACGGGCCGCGTCCAGTCGTAAACGGGCGAAAAAACGTAGCTTGTATCCTCAAGAAACCTGACGATAAACTCCGCTGTTTGTCCTCCCGCCTCAAAAGCGAAGACGGGTGCCTGCCCCTCGGACTTATAAAGAAGCAGCTCGTTTATACTCATATCGGTGCCGCACGGAGAAAGATCCCATATACGCACCCCCAGAGATATAAGCTCGGACAGCTGATCGGGTGTGAGACTGCCCGAGCCGCCCTTTATGGTCACCACGCGGCTTACCAGACTGCACTCCATGGACAGAGCGCTGTTTGCATCCCGATACTGCTGTGTCAGGGTTATATCCGACTGAGGATCAAGCATAAACCCCACGGTATGTCCCGAGGCGGAGGCCTGCCTGACAAAGCCGCCGTTTGCGCCTATCTCCTGCTCCGTGAGGAAGAAGCAGGCGCTGACACCGCTGAACGAGTCAATAATATCCTCTGTCCAAAGCGCGGGATCACCGCAAAACGCAAGATACGCCGCTCTTATTGAGGGGGTATACTCGATGGGCTCTACGGGAAGCTCGTTGTTTTCGACAAACTCGCTGTAGGTGGAAGAAAACAGCGAATAGAGCCTGGAGGTGAAGTCTATGTCGGTGGCAACCAGCTCGCCCTCGTGGATACGCACCATAGGCGCCAGCAGGCTGAGAATGGATACCGAGTGATAGATACCGAATTTGTCACAGGTGGTGTTGACGGGGATGTATACGGTGCCGTTGAGATACAGCGCGGAAAAATCCACTCTCTCGCCCTGCTCGTCATAGGCGGTATCGTTTGCCAGATCGAACATCAGATATCCGCTGTCGTTGTAGATGCACAGCTGTTCGCGTCGGGCATCGTACTGATGGCTGACTGTGGTGAAATTCTCAAGAGCGCTGTAAGGGATATACACCTCTTTGCCGATAAATGCAGGCATACTGTCGGCGCTCATAGGGCGCAAAACGACGTTGTTGATGACCAGAAACGCCACGCCCTCAAAGGCGCTTGACACCGAAAAAAGGGGCAGCACACACAAAAGCAGACAGACGCATACTGCCGCGGCGGCTATTCTTTTTAGCTTCATAGGTGCAGTTCCCTCCTTTTTTATAGTATTTTAATAGTAACACACCGGTTATTCGTTTGCAAGTACGTAGCTTTTGAATTTTTCTATTGACATTGTGCGGCAGGATGGGTTATAATACTCAATGCGGCATTGGCAGCGCTATGCTTTTTTGCGAAGGTGTAGCGGTGCTAATGACAGCTAATTCGGGAGGTGTAACTATGGTTCGTACTTATCAGCCCAAGAAGAGACAGCGCAGCAAGGTTCACGGCTTCAGAAGCAGAATGCAGACTGCCAACGGCAGAAAAGTTCTGGCTCGCCGTCGTGCCAAGGGCAGAGCTCGTCTGACCCACTAATCGGCAGAATCAAGACCGCCTCCCGCGGTCTTAATTTTTAACGGCGGCAAAGCACCGTTGCCGCTTCTAAGAAAATGCGGGAGGATAAGATGAAGAAGACAGACTCTCTTACCCAGAACTTCATTTTTCGCGCCCTATACAGGCGCGGCAGGCAGGTTTCCTGCAGGACTATGGTAGTCTACGTGGGCAAAAACCGCCTCAAAACGGTAAACCGCCTGGGTTTTACCGTGTCGACAAAGCTGGGCTGCGCGGTCACGCGCAACCGTATCCGCCGCCGTCTGCGCGAAGCGTACAGACTGTCGGAGGACAGCCTGCAGACTGGATTTGATATCGTTATTGCAGCCCGCTCTGCAAGTGAGCACGCTGATTTCAGCGCACTGATGCAGGATATGCGGGATGCTTTTGCGCGCCTTGGAGTGCTGATATGAAAACCGTCCTCATCTGGCTGGTCAGGCTTTATCGCAAATATCTCTCGCCTCTCAAAAGGTATCCTACCTGTCGGTTCAGACCCACCTGTTCCGAGTATGCAATAGAGGCGATAGAGCGCCATGGTGCCCTTCGCGGCGTGGTGCTGACAATCTGCCGTATAGGCAGATGCAATCCGCTGTTCAAGGGTGGATATGACCCCGTCCCTGAACATTTCACCCTCAGAAGAAGGAGCTGAACAAATGCAAGGATTACTCGGACTTATTGCAACACCTTTCGGATATATCATGCGCTTTATGTATGAGCTTATCGGCAACTACGGTGTCTGCATTATCCTTTTCTCCCTGCTGGTCAAGGTGATCATGTCTCCTCTGACCCTCAAGCAGAAGCGTTCCATGCAGGCTACCCAGCGCCTGCAGCCTAAGATTCAGGCTATTCAGAAGAAGTATTACAACGACAAGACCAGGATGAACGAAGAGCTGACCGCTCTTTATGACCGTGAGGGCGTATCTCCCACGGCAGGCTGCGGCACTATGCTCATCACACTTGTTATTATGCTGGGTCTTTATTACGTCATCTCTCAGCCTCTGTCCTATTTTATGCAGCTTTCGGCTGACGAGATATCCGCTGTTGCAGAGGCACTCGGTGTCGAACTCAGCACAGGTTACGGCGCACAGATCTCTCTGGCAGGTCAGATGTTCAATAACTTTGATCTCATCAAAGATATCTCCGACAACGTTATGCGCGTTGACTTCAACTTCCTTGGTATCGACCTTGCCGCCAACCCCGCATTCAAGAAGCTCAACCTGCTTTGGGTAATGCCCATCGTCTCCTGCCTCACCGCTCTCGGTCAGACCTATGTGACCACCAGACTGCAGCGCAGAACCATGGGTGACAATCCCGCAGCCGCACAGAGCAACAAAATGATGTATATTATGATGCCTCTTATGTCCCTGTACTTTGGATTCGTCCTCCCCGCAGGTCTCAGTCTGTACTGGATCAGCAACAATGTGTTTGGTGCTGCCAGCGAGGTGGTATTCGCAAAGATCATGGAAAAAGAAGCTGAAGGAAAAGTGAAAAAATGAAAAAGGTAATAGAAACAAAGGGGAATACCATAGAAGAAGCTATCGAAAACGCCCTTCTGATGCTCGGCTGTGACAGAGACGACGTTTCTGTTGAAGTGCTTGAGCAGCCCAAATCGGGCTTCTTGGGCTTCGGTAAGCAGAAAGCGCTGGTAAAGGTCGAATACGAGACCACCCCCACAAGCAAGGCAAAGGAGTTTGCCGAGGGTATCCTCTACCGCTTCGGCACACCCTGCTCCGTCAAGGTCAGCGAGGATCTTGACAACAAGGTCATCAATATGGAGCTGTCGGGCGACAATATGAACGTCGTCATCGGCAGACGGGGCGAGACTCTGGACGCTATCCAGTATCTGACCACCATCGTTGCCAACCGTGAAGAAGACGAGCATTGGCGCGTGGTCATCGATGCTGAGAACTACCGCAGCCGCAGAGAAGACTCTCTTGAGAGCCTCGCCAAGAAGATGGCGGAAAAGGCTGTCAAGTATAAAAAGCCCGTTGCGCTTGACTCTATGCCTGCCAACGAGCGCAGAGTCATCCACGCCATACTGCAGGAGATGCCCGGTGTCACCACCCACTCCACAGGCTCCGAGCCTAACCGCAAGGTAGTTATCGTTCCCGACGGCGTGTCTGCATCTGCTCCCGCACAGTCGGGCGGCAGAAAGAGCGGTTACCACAATAACTACCGCCGCCGCAGAGGCTCCAGAGGCGGTCAGGGCAAAAAGCCTGCCGCACCCAAAGCCGAATAATATTGCTTATATGCGGACACGGCTTGCGCCGTGTCCGCACCAAAACTTGATATGCGCCCGTAGCTCAGCTGGATAGAGTGTCAGACTCCGACTCTGAAGGCCGTGCGTTCGAATCGCATCGGGCGTACCAAAAAATCCCGATTTGTCCATAGGACAAATCGGGATTTTTGAGTGATGCGTTCCTTGCGGAACGTGATGCGCACTTTGTGCGTGATGCAGGCGTAGCCCGTGATGCATGCCTTCGGCGCGTGAGGGGAACGCATCGCATCACCTATCACGGCGAAGCTGCATCACCTATCACTTATTTACAAATGTCCCATATCGGTGATATATTATAAAAAGTGAGGTGTATAATATGTCGGAACTGAAACTTAAAGAGCTTTCTATGCAATTCTCAGTAGATATTATCGAATTGGTGAAGTATCTTAAATCAAACAAAGAATCTATCGTTTCAAATCAGATCGGCAGAAGCGGAACGAGTATTGGTGCAAATATTTATGAAGCTCAGTATGCACAGGGCAAAAAGGATTTTGTTTCAAAGCTTGAAATTGCACTTAAGGAAGCGAGCGAAACGGGATATTGGATCGAGCTTCTGTATAGGACTAAATATATTGATGAGCAAACCTACGGATCACTCTCAGCTAAGTGTACTTCATTGAGGGCAATGCTTATTGCATCCTGCAAAACCGTGAAGGAAAGGGCAAATATACCAAACAGTTGATTCCTGCAAAGCAATATTGAGTACCTGAAAAAGCACTTACGTTAGGCAAGTGCTTTTTTCAATGATATCCGTTCCCTGCGGTCACGGATGATATATCTTCGATATGATATCTGCGTGGCAGATGATATACACTTCGCGTATGAGGGGAACGGATATTATATCATATTTGCAAAGCAAATATATCATACGGCAGCACCGTATATCATATCGCGTGAGCGATATATCATTATAGCTCGGATTTCATTACGGCCATCCCCACCGTCCCTCAGTCCGCGGGAATTGCCGGCACTTCTATAGGCGTGCGCAGCAGCTCACCGTCTTTGACCTCCGTTGAGTCAAAAAACTCCTCCACACGGCCCAGATTGTCGGTCACGGTCAGTCTGACGGACAGCTTGTCACCGTTTTTGAGGGTGACGCTGTAGTACTCGTCTTTCAGCGCGGCATTGAATATTTTATCCGATTTTTCCGAGTGAGCAATATTCAGCGTTTCTTTTATGAGCAGATCGTCGTTTATATACGCGATCAGCACGGCTTTTTCGGGATATACGTATTCGGGATGTGCCGAATATATCTGGATATGCTCATCCTCAGCCCTCACGGTGGTGGTCGTGATGCCCGGGCCTTTGGCGGTTATGGCAAAGGGTACTGTCAGATTATACGCGCTCAGACAAAATGACTCGGGAGACAGCCCGTATATCTGCTGATCCAGAACCTGCTCTTTTATGTTTCCGCCTTCATCCCTGACCCGTATGGTCATCTCCGTGCTGCTGTTCAGCGGCAGGTTGAGGCGGGTGCAAAAATCGGGACCCTCTACCCAGTCTCCCACCGTCTGCCCGTGAGTGCCGTCCGTCTTTGTATACTGTGCGCACAGCTGCATACTGCTGCCTGCGGCGTATTCCTTCATGGTGGCGGTTATACTCAGGGTCACCGACTGAGTGCCCGGGTCAAAATCCACTACCTCCCACCCGAATGTGTTCAGCAGCTTTGCCTCCTCTGCCAGCACGTCGTAAATGGTGTTGCGTATCTGGGCGGAAAGGTTATTCTGGTTGTTGGACACGTTGACCTGCAGATGTGACAGATCGGTTCGCAGGAGTTTTACCGTATTGCGCAGAGAACCTATTTGTGCAAACAGCACTATAAGGATCACCGCAGTTGCCGTGGCGGCAAGAATCAATACCCCTCGCAAAACGGGTGAAGGGGCAGGCTCGCTGCTTTCGCGGATCTGCTCGGCGTAACGGCGCAGCAGCTCTTCGGTTTGCGCTCCTTGGTCAGCGGCATCGCCGGTCCCGTTTTTGTGCGGTTCCTCGACACCCAACAGCTCACCCACCGTTACTCCAAAAAGTCGGCTCATTGCAATAAGAGTGTCCAGCGCGGGAATACCGTTGTCGCTCTCCCATTTGGACACCGCCTGACGGGAGACCCCAAGTGCCTCACCGAGAGCCTCCTGAGACATACCCTGCTGTTTTCTCAGTTCCTGAATACGTTGACCCAAAGTCATTTATGTACCGCCTCCTTCTTTTGCAGAGTAACATATGACGTGAGGTTTGACCACCATTACACCGTTTCTTTTTGTCAACGGGTGGTTGCATAAAGCTTATTTTTAAGTATAGCACGTCCAAAGCCTCTTATAAAGTCCCAATATTACCCAAACTTCGGCATAAATTTTTTTGCGCCCCGTGGGTTTCTGCCCGCGACCGTGTATAATTATATAGAAGATTATTGAGAGGGGGGCGTGGATATGCACGAGCGTGAGATCGTCGAGCTGCTTCTGAACCGTGACGAGCGCGGTATCAGCGAGCTGATGCTTCATTACGGACCGCTGATGCGGTATATCATTGCGCCCATTCTGTCCGATGCGCGGGACAGAGAGGACTGCCTCAGCGACGTTGCTCTGCGTGTGTGGGACAAGATCGACAGCTTTGACGATCTGCGGGGCAGTTTCAGCGTATGGCTTACGGCAGTCACCCGAAACGCCGCACTCAACCGCGCAAGAGGTGTCCCTGCTGCCGAAAGCACCGAAGATATACCCAAAGAGACCCCGTCGCCCGAGCCGACTCCCGAAGAAGCCGTGCTCATAGCCGAGCGCAAAGCGGCGCTGGGCAGGGCAATAGACGGACTGACATCTCGCGACAAGACGATCTTTTACCGCAAGTATTACTACCTGCAGTCCACTTCTCAGATAGCCGCCGAGCTTGGTATGACCGAGCGCGCGGTGGAGGGCAGGCTGTACAGAATACGCAAGCGGCTTCGCAGTAAGCTGGGAGGTGAAGGCTATGAGTGCTGACAAGCGTAATATCCTGCTTGACTCCGATTTTGACCTGCTGCTCAAAAAGAGCCTTCCCGACGCACCGCCCGAGGACGTGGTGGACAGCGTCACCCCGTGGAAAAAGGCTATGGACCGCGTACTCATCGGATTTGCGCTGGGTGCAGTAACCTTTAACTTTGCAATGCTCAACTATATCCTGCCTGCAATCGGTATGGTAATGGTGCTTTTGGGCTTCCGCGCACTCAGGCGGGAGAACAGGTATTTCGGATTATGCTACGCGATCGCCGTCATCCGTGCCTGCTATTTCTTCCCGCTGCTGGTGCTCAATACCACAATATACCATGGCGTGGTTTATGGGTCAGACTGGATAACAGTCCTGACGGTTGTTAATCTGCTGCTTCAGTTTGTCCAGTACTATTGTCTGTGGCGAGGCCTGCGTGAGGTCAGAGAAAAAGCCGACCTCGACCCCTCTTCGGGTGCGGGCGTGTGGCTTATGGCATGGCATACGGTTACCTGCCTGCTGGGGCTTGTGGGCAACGTCGGCTGGATCATATTCATAGGTATGATCGCAGCTTACGTCTGTATCATCTGCAATCTGTTCAAACTGTCAAGAGAGTCGGACGAGGCAGGCTACGCCATCACAGCCGCCCCCGTCAGGCTGAACGATCAGGCTCTGGCGTTTATTATTGCCCTGCTTTTGCTGGTTGGCGCTGTGTGTGGGTACGTTTTCGGCAGCAGCTACAAAATGGACTGGACGGTATCTCAAAATACCGTAAACAGCAATATCGAGGACATCAAGAGCCACCTGCTTGAGCTTGGTTTCCCCGAATACGTCCTCAATGATTTGACCGCGCAGGATATACTGGCCTGCAAAGACGCCGTGCAGGTGATAAGCGATGTTACCGACCACCCGGTCAATGACGGAAGAACGGTCACCACCAAAACTCCCGGCGAAGAAGGCAGCGGCATCGACTACTATATAAATCATCACACGGTCTATGATACAAAAGAGCTGAAGATCACGGGCGTTGCCGTCCGTCTGCCCGCCGAAAAAGAAAGCTGGCTTATCATCCATCATTTTCTGTGGACTGAGAATCCCGGATTTTTCGGTACCGAGTGTATACAGCTGTGGCCCGCATATAGGGACATTGACGGCTGGAGCGACGGGGGAGTATTAAGCGGCAGACTGCTGTACGACAAAGGCGGCGTGACCTACACCTCGCCCTATCACTATCTCGGCAGCGAGACCTATGAGTCTGACAGTATATTCTGGGGCAAACAGACCAATACCGATATTTTTGCTGCCTTCTCTCTGCCCAATGGCGGCACAAACCACCGCGGCTATATCTCATATTCTGTTTCGGAGGGTCAGGACATGAAAATAGCCGAGGGCTATATAACCGATTGCTGGATCAACTATCTACATCACAATAAGTGTCTGCAGTATCCCGCATATACCGCCATCGAAAGCCGCAAGACCGGAATATGGAGCGAGAACAAAAAGTTCAAGCTGGTGCAGGATGCTTTGCAGTTCTACGTTTACGACTCCGGCGGATATATCATAAACTGAACAAAAAATCGGCTTGCTCACGCAAGCCGATTTTTTTGCTGTGATTTATTTGAGATGCCTGTCCAGCCAGCTGAGGATCTCTTCCATGCGGCGGATGCGGTTGCGGGGCTTGCCCGAGCGGGACAGCTCGTGGTTTTCACCGTGGAACAGTACCATCTTTGCCTCGACCCCGCTGTTTTTCAGTGCGGTGAACATAGACACTCCCTCTACCTCACAGCACCTGAAATCCTCATCCGAGTGGATGAACAGGGTGGGGGTGGTGCAGTTGGGGGCGTACTGCAGGGGAGAGTGCTCCCACATCTGCGCTGCGTTCTCGCGGGTGGTTGAGCCTTGATGGGTGTGGGCAAAGTAGTAGCCGATATCGGACGTGTGCTCAAAAGTCACCCAGTTGGATATGGAGCGCTGGGATACGGCGGCGGCAAACCGATCTGTGTGCCCGATGATCCAGTTGGTCATAAATCCGCCGTAGCTGCCGCCCGCAACACCCATTCTTCCCTCGTCAATGTCGGGGTATTTTGCAAGCATCTGATCGACAAACTCCATAATGTTACGGTATTCCACCGTGCCGTACTTGCCCTGAATATATCCAAACTCGTTGCCTCTGCCGTCGCTGCCGCGAGGGTTGCAGAATATGACAAAATATCCCGCATTTGCCCACATCTGCATCTCGTGATGGAATATATCGCAGAATGTGGTTCGGGGTCCGCCGTGAATGTGCAGTATGGCAGGGTATTTTTTGCCCGCCTCATAGCCTGCAGGCTTCATTGCCCAGCCGTGTATCTCAAATCCGTCCGAGGCTAAAAACTCGTGGTACTCGGGTGTGATTACGCTGTGAGAGTTCAGCCACTCATCGTTGAAGTGTGTCACCTGCCTGCCGTTGAGGTACAGCTCGGGCAGTTTTTGCCCGTTCATTCCGCAGACGATCACGTCATCGCCGCAAACGTCAAAGCTGTCTGCCGATCCGTCGGGAGTCAGCAGGGGAGAGAGTGTGCCCGATTTGTCTATGTATCTCAGGTATCCGCAGTCACCCAGCGTGGTCAGGAAGTAATATCTGTCTCCCTGCAGTTTTGTACCGAAGCCGCCGCCAAGACGGGCATCCGAGCCGGTGGTGCTGCTGCCAACCTCGGCCTCATAGGGCACAAAGGGACTGATGCATCCGCTTGTGATGTCGAGGGTGTAGAAGTCCACAAACTGCATCCGTCCGTAGCGCGTGTCGTCCGAGGCGGCAACAAGTGCGGTGGTGTCGTCCCACAGACAGAATGACTGTGTGCGGATGGTGCCGGGAGCCAGAATCTGCCTCGTCTCGCCGCTCGCCGGATCATACAGCCAATATCCGTCGTAGTTGAGCCTATCCTTGGCACCGCGCCACTCAGAGCCTTTGTAGAGCAGCTTGTCCCCGCGGACAGAGTAGCCGGTAGTGTCAAACCACTCGCCGGTTATAGCCGTCAGCTCACCCGTGGAGCGGCGGTACAGATGCAGTCGCTTGCGCCTGCCGGCAGTGAAGCCCGATACCCCGTTGGCGCGGAAGGGCGTCTCCTCTATGACCTGACAGTCGGCATCGGTGAAATCTCCGCCTGCGGCGTTCTGATGATTTGCGGTGACAATGAATCTGTCCGAGTCAACGGGATAGAGCTTTGTCACCTTGAGCGGGATGGAAAAGGCCAGCTTTGCCTCGCCGCCGCGGGGGTCGATCTCAAACCAGTGGGAAGCGCCCTTTTCGGGAGCGGTCACACCGCCGTCGCGGCTCGCGGAGAAGAGGATGGTGTTATCCTTGCTCCACACAAAGCTCTTGGCGTCCCCGCCCTGTGTCAGCTGACGGCAGCCGCTGCCGTCGCGCTCCATGATCCATATATTGCCTATGTATTTGTTCTTGTCAAAGGAGGGAGTCTGCACCACAAAGGCTATCTTGCTCCCGTCGGGAGAAAAGGCCGGCGCAGAGGGAAAAACAAACTCCAGAAAACTCCTGATCTCTATCTTGTTCATAGAATCCTCCGTATATTTGGATATAAGCTCATTATACATTATATATAGCTCAATGTAAACCCGTCCCATATATGAAAAAACGGCAAGCATCCCTTGCCGTTTTTTCATATATACTATATTATTCCATGCTTAGTATCGCGCCTTGGTTAAGCAGTTCGCTCCTCAGGGCGGCAATATCCACGTCCTTGGGGGCACAGGAGTTTTCCAGTGCCATGCAGGCACCCAGACCTGCCGCCTGACCCATAGCCATACAGCAGGACATTACTCTGGTGGAGCCTATTACGTGCTCGTCCACCGAGATATTTCGGCCCGCAAACAGCAGATTGCGCATATCGGCGCTGACCAGCGCGCCGTAAGGTACGCCGAATGGCTTGTCCACCCGCTGGAACAGTGTGCCGCCCGTGCCGTCGTAGTGGATATCTATCTTGTAGCCCGACAGACAAACGGTATCGTCGGGAACGGCGGCAGAGAGGGCATCCTGATAGGTCACGCACCGTACACCCTTGAACCTGCGGGTCTCGCGAACACCCAGCGAGGGTGCGATAGAGGATATGTAGCAGTTTTCAAACCCAGGCACGTACTCCCTGAACACCTCAACCAGCTTTTTGAGCTGCAGGTGTCCCTCAATCTCGGCACGGGTCAGGTCAAGCACGTCGGTTGCGTCAACGTGAAGCAGACGGGTGGTGTTGACGTACATCTGCCCCTTGTGAACGCCGTTTATGACTATCATATTTCCCCTCGCAACGGGGTTTTTGCCTTCTTTTTTCAGTTTGTCGAACAGGGTGGTCATGCCCACGAATATATAGTTGGGGTCGGCCTTGAAATACGCCGCATCATACCCGACAGGCGTGTCGATGGTGGCGCACATAGGACGCATTTCGTCGGGATGTTTTTCCACGTAGTCGAGCAGCTTGCTGTCGTCCACGCCCTCTATGGTGCACATAACGGTAGGGGGCATAAGCTCACCCTTGTCACCGCGGCCTTTTTCATAACTGCAGCCTGCAAGATAGCTCAGATCACCGTCGCCCGTGCAGTCGATGAATATATCGGCACTAATCGTGACCTTGTTGCACTTGCCGTAGAAAAGTGCGCTCTTTATCCTGCCGCTTTCGCACTCCACCGACAGGGTCTCAAGATGCAGCAGGATATCCACCCCTGCCTCCCGGCACATCTCAAACGCCGCTATCTTGACGTACTCTGCATCAAGATTGGACACCGAATTGTGTTTGGGACAGTAGCGGTGACCGTAGCAGGCACCCTCGGCTTTGAGCCTTTCTATAAACTCCTCGCCAAAGCCTGCTATGCATTGCCTGCCCCGATCGTCAAGAAAACCCAGCGGAGGTATGCCGATGGTCAGATTTCCGCCCAAATAGCCGTTCTTCTCTACTATAACCACCCGTTTGCCCTTGCGCGCGGCGGTAACGGCAGCGGCAAGTCCCGCAGGCCCTCCGCCTACTACGGCAATATCATAGGTGTATCTGTATTCGTTCATAGTGCCGCCTCCTCTAAACGTGCATCACAGCAGAGCGGTAAACTCCTTGGATGCCTGTGTTATCAGATCCCATTGACCGTTTTTGATCCATTCTTTTTTGAACAGACAGCTTGCCACGCCTGCGCCTACCGCGCCTGCACCCAGATATGCGCCGATGGTAGAACCGTCAACGCCGCCTACAGCCAGCATACGCACGTGGCTGAGAGGTGCGGCAACGTTCTTGATATAAGCAGGGCCCATAGCATTGGCAGGGAACACCTTGACGAAGTCTGCCCCGTATCTGTGTGCCTGAGCTATCTCGGTGGGGGTCAGCGCACCGGGGATGGAAACAAGACCCTCGGCAACGGTGCACTTTATGACCTCTTCGCAGGTGTCGGGGGAGATGATAAAAGTCGCACCCGCACTTTTAGCAAGCTTGACCATCTCGGTGGTGGTCACCGTGCCTGCGCCGAAGTACATGCGATCGCCCAGCTCACGGCAGAGCAGCTTGATGGTCTCGGCGGTCTTTATGCGCTCACTCTCGCTCTTCTGATCAAAGGTAGCCTCAAGCAGTCTGATGCCGCCCGCGTACAGAGCCTTTGCAAGATTGAGGCAGTCCTCACCGTACACGCCGCGCACTATTGCGATAGCCTTGTGCTCAAGTATTTTCTGGATAATAAAATCTCTCATAATTCCTCCGAAAGAATAAGTTTTTCTTTTATTTTACCCCCGATATATATAATTTGTAAAATATCAAATTATATATACTCAGATACTTTTGGCGTTATGGATATCTGCCCGCTCAAAGCTCAACAACACCGAAGCCGTTTTCGGTTACGGTGAGGCGGGTGCCGTAGGGTGCGCTCATTTCGGCGTAACGCTCTATAATACCTCTGTCGGGGCAGAATACGGGATCGCCCGTGCGGTAACGGGGCTTGTCAAATCCCAGCTCGATGGGCATCAGCTCAAGTTTTGTAAGCACTCCGTCGTCAAACTCAAAGCAGGGGATAACCGCCTCAAGCATACGGCGGTCGGTAAGCAGGCCGCAGGTGTAGCCGCGGGAGCGCTTGCGGTAGACCTCGCACAGAGGATCGTCGGAGGTGAGCTTGTATTTTTCAAAAAAGTCCTCGGGCGCGGCACCGAAGCTCTCGTTGTGGAGCATAAAATCGCCCAGAGAGTAGAATATGGGTCTGCCGTTGTATATCTCAAGGGGTCTTAAGAGGTGCGGGCCGTGACCGATAACGGCGTGAGCGCCCATATCTATCGCGGTGTGGGCAAACTCGGAAAGAAACTCGGGCACGGTCTCCTTGGTAGCGCCGCCCGTCTGATGCGCGTGGATGCTGACTACTATATAGTCCGACTGTGCCTGCGCCTCGGTGATGGCCTTCTGCAGGCGTGCGATATCGTTCTGATTGCAGCTTGCGTGGTACTTGAGCTTGTCACCCTTGATAAACTTCATCTTGTTGAAGCCGAGGATCACCTGAGTGTCACTCTCTTTGGTCTGGGTGTAGCCTTCTTTGCGGGAGATGGCGACGGAAGCGTTGATGCCGCTGTTTTCGGATATATCCTTGAGGTACTTGAAGTGCTCCTCGGGCACCTCAACGTGCTCACTGAGACGCAGACCGTTTACGCCGGGCCTGCCGGGAAAACGGCGGGACTGTCTGCCTGCCAGAGCGGCGTCGTTGACGAATGACGCGGTAAAAGATATCAGCGCCACGCGGCTGTCCTTTGCCTCGATATATGCGGGGGCGGCGGCCTCGTCTAAATTTCTGCCCACGCCCGTGTGGACAAAGTCTGCTTTGTCAAGCTCGTCAAGGGTTCGCAGCAGACCGCCGTAGCCGAAGTCAAAGGTATGGTTGTTTGCAAACGACAGAGCGTTGAATCCGAAATCTTTGGCGATATTCAGCACTCTGGGGTCGGAGCCGTGGAAAGATCCGCCGTTGAACTGGTTGCCGTAGTTTTCGCCGTTGTGCAGTACCGTCTCAAGATTGCAGAAGCGCACGTCGCCCTGCTTAATGTAGTCGGCGATCTGGCTGAAGCCTTTGTAGGTGGTGGGGATCAGGCGTGCAACAAGCATATCGCCTGCGCAGGTAAATGTGGTTTTGGGAAGTTTCATTATGTTAGCCTCCTTGGATGATGAATGGTATTATTGACGGCAGATTGACATACCGAAGTTGCGGTTTTATAATGAATGTGAAAAGAATATCTGAGAGGGGGCAAAGCCGTGATAAGCGAACACAGTATAGGGATATTTCTGGCTGTTGCCGAGTACGGCAGTTTGTCGGCGGCGGCAAGACAGCTGCATTTTTCCCAGCCTACCGCGTCGGAATACTTAAGACAGCTGGAAGGCTGCGTGGGCGTAAGACTGATCCGACGGGAAAAGGGCAGCCGCACAGCCGTGCTGACCGAGGAGGGCAAAGCTTTCTTGCCCATAGCGCGCAGATGGATGCAGCAGCATCAGCTGCTTGAGCGTGAGATCGAAAACTTTGCACGCTCCTGCCGCAAAAACTCACTGTGCATAGCGGCAAGCTCCAACGGACATCAGTATCTTGTGTCCCACATAGTCTGCAGGCTTATGCGCAGACATCCGGATATAGAACTGCAGCTGCGGGGCGTGGAGCGTCGGGAGATCCCGTCTGCGATAGAAAAAAACAGCTTTGACGTGGCTTTCGTGTTCGGTGAGCCCATATACCACGAGGATGTGATCACCGTTCAGCTGTTCGAGGAGGAGCAGTATATTCTGTGTCCTGCCTCCACTCCGCTGCCTGACGGAACGGTGACCCCCGATATGCTGGACAGAGCTTTTGAGGTCTGTTACAGCAAGCACGGCAGTACAGACGGTTGGCACAAAACACATTTCGGCGAAAACAGCCGCCCCTACTTCACGGTCAGCAATCTTATGTCTGCATATCAGTACCTGACCGACAGAAGATGCTGGTGCATCGCGCCTGCGGGACTTGCGGTGATGCTGGCGGGGGACAGCAGCAATAAGCTGACCTACCGCAGGATATCGCCTGCGCCCGCCCCGCGTATCTGCTCTCTGCTTATCAGCAAGAGCTGCGGCCGTGAGCATATCCAAAGATCGCTGCTTGAGTGCTTCAGGGAATACGCAGCCGACATCCCGTATATAAAAGTGCTGGAAGGATAACCGATACGGCTGCATTATTATTATAACTTGAATAAACCCGGTATTAAATAGCAAAAATGCAAAAAGATATAGCATATTTTGATATTAATATAGCCCAAAACTATATTCGGGACACAGATTCTGCCCTTTATGAGCTTGAAAACCGCGGCAGAAAAATATATACTGAAACACGGAGGCGAGCAAAATGACAGAAAAAGTATTCAGATACATAGAAGAGCACGAGAGCGAATACGTGCAGCTTCTCAAAGAAATGGTGGAGCTTGAGAGCTATACCCCTGACGTGGACGACGTATCGGCATTAGCCGATTTTATCAAAAAATTTGCCGAGAGCCGCGGCCTCAACGTTTTTGTCAAAGAGTTCGAAAAAGCCGGCAACGGTCTGCTTATCACTATGAACGAGCAGGCGTCGATGCTGCCCGTTGCCTTTACCGGGCATCTTGATACAGTGCATCCCCGCGGTACCTTCAAAGAGCCCGTCTGCCGTACAGAGGACGGCAAAATGTACGGCCCCGGCACGGTGGATATGAAGGGCGGTCTGGTGATCGGTCTGCTTATTATGTCGGCGCTTAAGGACTGCGGCTATATAAGCCGTCCCGTCAGATTCATTATGATCCCCGACGAGGAGCTCAGCGAGGGCCTCTCTTTGGAGGAGGGCAAGGATTTTATCCGTAACAACGCCCGCGGCTGTGCCGCCGCTATCACCCTTGAGGGCGGCGACGGCAAGAGCATCACCGTCGGCAGAAAAGGCTCTATCCGCTACAAGGTATACATCAAAGGCAGAGCAACCCACGCAGGCTCCGCATACGCGCAGGGCATCAGCGCCATCAAGGAGGCCGCTCACAAGATACTGGCTATCGAGGCGCCCTCCGATCAGGCTCAGATCACCTATAACTGCGGTATGATCAAGGGCGGCACCTCCCCCAATACCGTTCCCGGTGAGGCTATGTTCACTCTGTATAACCGCTATTGGAAGCTTGAGCAGAGACAGATCATCCGCGACCATGTGGAGGGTATTATAGCCAAGTCCTATATTGAGGGTACCGAGTCCTCCTTTGATATCGTAGGCGAGAGACTGCCCATGGATGCCACCGAGGACAACTATGCTCTTGCAGCCCACATCAGCTTTGTTTCCGAAAAATACGGCTTCGGCCCCCTTGAGCCCAAGCTCAAGTCAAGCGGCTCGGATGCATCCTACACCACTATGGCAGGCGCACCCAGCGTGTGCAGCGTAGGCCCCTCCGGCGGCAGAGCCCATTCTCCCGAGGAGTTTGTCAACCTGGAGTCCATCACAAAACGCGCCAAGATGCTGTCGGCGGCAATAATCGAGCTGCCCGAAAACTTCGGTGCCAAGTAATATACCCAAACCTCTGCATTACGGCAGGTTCCCGCAGGACTGCATATGACGTAGTGTAAATTGCCAAAACAGAGAAAGCGAACCCGGATCGAAGTGCCGGGTTCGCTTTTTTGATATTTTGATATATTTAAGCGCCGTAGCAGAAAAATGTTCTTACCAGATTATTGACGGGACGCTTGATGTTCAGCGGTCTCAAAAAACCGATGTCATACAGGAAGGCTGTTATCTCGCGGCTTTCTTTTGCGCTTTGGACCCGCTTTACCGAAATATCCTCAAACTCGCATTTTTCCGAGTCGGCAATGTATTCAAGACTCTTGTTGAGCTTGGCCGTGACAGAGTGATTGTCGTGATTTTTCAATGATACGATCACGATACGTGTGTGCTTGTTTTTGCATCTGACGGCATTGATGAGGGCGCGGCAGTCTTTTTCAAAAGCGGCCTCATTTCCCGAAAAGCCCGGCAGATCGGCTTCGCCGATGTGCAGGATGACCGTGTCGGGGCAAAGCTCCGCGATACACTCGTAATAAACGTTTGCCGCATCGGCGGCCTTAAGTCCCGCGATACTGCGATTGTAGATATTGTCGCTTACCGAAAATGCCTGCTTCAGTTCTGCCAGAGGAATACTGACATCCTCGCTGCCGCCCAGAATGACGATGCCGCCGGATGCTGCAAGCTGATTTAAGGATTTGAACTTTGTAATTTCGTTTTCATACATGATCGTGTATCTCCTTATGCCTTGTTTGCTTTTTTATCGAGTGATGCATTGCGGAAGTAGATTATGAGGTTGAGAGAAACGATGGAAAGGTTAAGCAGGTATGCCACCAAAACGTAGTTGATGTTGCCGAGTGCGATTTTGGCCGAAATTCCGGCTACATATCCGGTAAGAATAAGAAGAATGAACGGCAGGCTTGTGCTTTTTGCTGTTCTTGATTTATATACCTTGATCAGATTCATAGGCCAGGAAAAGCCAAAGCATACGAGCATAACGGTTTCGAGGACAGGTGCGATCTCCATAATAAAATCTCCTTTGTGATGTTTGGTGCTATCAACATATCACAAGGACTGATGCATATCAATTTTAACAAAATAACCAACATATTTTTGCGGGTTTTCCCGTTTATTTTACTTTCAAAAGCTGTTTTATAAAGTAAAATTATGATAAGATACAGACAAGCATACGGGGAGGCAGAGAATGTGAAAAGGAAAAAACGGATGCTCAGCAATTCACTGCATCAGATCCAACGGAAGATTTTTATGACCCAGCTGATACTTATTATATTGCTTGCCGTGGTGCTTGGCGGCACGGGTGTTCTTATCAACGTTCATTTTGAGACCCAAAAGCGTGACCGCAACCTGCAGAATATTTCTCAAACCATAGCAACTTCGCCGATGATGGATGATATTACAAGCGAAACAAACGGCGGGCATCTGACCGATTATCTCGATTCACTTCAAAAATCTCTGGGGGATATCGACGTTATTTCCATCATAAGTGCCGACAATAAAAGACTGTATCACTCAAACCACGATCTGATCGGCACGGTGTACGACGGCACAATACCGAGCTTTGATGACACCGATTTTTATACCGAGGACAGTAGCGGCCCGTCCGGAAAACAGCGCCGTGCTTATGCCGCTATCTACGACGAAAACGGCAATTACGCAGGTTTTGTTATTTCGGTCATGCTTCGTGAAAGCATAAAAAAAGAAATGCTGCCTACTATGTTGGTATTTGCATTGATCACCGTGGCTGCTGTTTTGATGGAGGTCATTGTTTCGGCAGAGCTTTCGGAAAACATAAAAAAGAAGCTTCACGGCTACGAGCCCGACGTTTTCTCGGCGATGTACCGGATCAGGGATAATATTCTTGAGTCCCTTGCCGAAGGTGTCATTGCCATCGACGGGAACAACCGAGTACAGTTCATCAACAGCTCTGCGGTAAAAATGCTTGGGTGCGAGGTGTCCTCCGTCGAGCAGGACATCGTAGGCGGGTCGCTGGAAGCCGTTTGCGATCCCGGGGTGTTCGAAACCACCCTTTTGATGGGCGAAAAGGAGTTTGGCGCACACGATGCAAGGCTTCGAAACAGCAATCTTCTCATAGACCGTATTCCCATCACCAAGGACGGGGAGACGGTAGGAGCGGTCGGTATTCTCCATAACCGTGAGGAGTACATCAAGCTGATGGAGGATCTTGCGGGTACGCGGTATCTTGTGGACTCCATGCGTGCCAACAATCACGATTTTACCAATAAGCTGCACGTAATATTGGGCCTTTTGCAGATGGAAATGTATGATGAAGCTGCCTCGTATATTGAGAACATCACCATTGTACAAAGAGAAACCATAAGCAAGATTATGTCCGCCGTAAAAGAGCCTGCCGTTGCCGCGCTGCTGATCGGTAAAACGGCGAGAGCCTCCGAACTGAACGTAAAGTTTATTTTGCGGGAGGGTTCGGAGTTTTCAAAGAACGATTATCCCATGCCCAACGAAACGCTGGTCACTATTATCGGCAACCTTATTGACAATGCCTTTGATGCGATGAATGAGACGGCCGGTTTTGAAAAGCCGAAAGAGCTTATTTTCGGTATTTATTCAAAGCCGAACGCACTTCTGATCACCGCAAACGATACGGGTGTAGGCATCCGTGCGGAAGACATGGACAAGGTGTTTGAAAACGGCTATTCCACCAAGGGGACCGGCCGCGGCACGGGGCTTTATCAGGTCAGGCGTCTGGTGGAAAATCTGGGTGGGCAGGTGCATCTTGACTCGCAGTACGGCACGGGAACATCCGTAACTGTAATATTCGACAAACAGAGGAGTAGTTATGCAGCATCAATACAGAGTTTTGATCGTTGAGGATGATCCGATGGTATCTATGATCAACGAACAGTACGTCAACCGCAGCAAAGATTTCCGTGTTGTTGGCAAATGCAGGGACGGCAAAAGCGCCCTTGATTTTCTTGAACAAAATGACGTTGATCTGATGGTGCTTGATGTGTTCATGCCGTTGATGGACGGCTTTGAAACGCTGCGGCAGATACGAAAAAACAAAAAATCGGTTGATGTTATTATGGTGACAGCGGCAAACGACCGCTCATCTCTGGAAGAAGCTCTTCATCTCGGCGCGGTGGACTATCTCGTCAAGCCCTTTACATACGATCGTTTTCGTATTGCACTTGATAAGTATATCTCCCATCTCGAGGCGTTTAAGAGCGTGGATGTCCTGAATCAGAAAAATATAGACTACATCTTTGGCAACTCGCATAAAAAGAACGATGAACAGTCGCCTAAAGGCATACAGGAAAAGACCCTGAATACAATTCTTGACGAAATGAAAAAGAACCCGTCTGCATGGATGACGGGCGAGGAGGTTGCCGAGCGCATCGGGCTTACGGGAGTTACGGTGAGACGGTACCTCAACCATCTTGCCGAAAAAGGCGAGCTGCTCTCTGAGATCGACTACGAAACCGGCGGCAGACCGTGTATGCGCTATCGGCTGACAAATCACAGGCGCTCGACCGATAATTGACTCGTGATTGAGTCGCGGCGGAGTTTTTTTGCGGGATAAAAACAACAGGTATCAGCGTTTTGTTGACTAAAACGGCGGTCTGTGTTATTATAATAAAATAATCGGCTTGATAAAGGAGCGGGTTTATATGGACAAAGGCTTCAAAACCTCGGTTTTCGGTTTTCGCAAAAAACAGGTGATAGCCTATCTTGAAGCACAGAAAAACGAGCATAACGACCGACTGATGGACGCTGAGAACGACGCAAAAAAGCTTGAGCAGAACAAAACCGAGCTTGAATGCAGAATAAAAGAGCTCAAAGCCCAAAACGAGGAGCTTGCCCTGCAGCGTGCCGCACTCATTTCGCAAAAGGAAGAGATGGCAGACTCCCTTGACAGATGCGGGGCGGAAAACTTGCGGCTGGCTTCTCAGCTTGACGAGCAGAAAGCCGCTGTCGAGTCGCTCAGGACCGCGCTGGCTTCTCAGCTTGAGGAGCTGACCGAAGTCAAAGCCGAGTATGATAAGTGTGCCGCTGCCGCAAGTGATGATCTCATCACCTTTGAGAACGAAAAAACTCAGCTGAGTGCCGAGCTTGACATTGCACGCAGGCGTATTGCCGAGCTTGAAACGGAAAACGCCCGTATGAAGCGGCAGGCTGCACGTGAGCAGGTCATCAAGAGGATAAAAACCGACCCCGTCAGGGCGATTTTGTCCTACGTCAAGAAAAAATAAAAGGGGGAATACATTATGTTTTGGAAGAGAAAGGGTGCTCGCCTACTCAAGACCCTCAGCCCTTATGACAGAATACTCTGCCACGTTATGACCAAGCGCTCGGATGCGCAGGTCTATTTTACCGATAATATCGACTGCGCTCCCATTGATCGGTACATAAAGGATGTGGAGCAGCAGACGGGCGTCAGGCTGTCCTATCTGGATGTTGTCAACGCCGCTCTGGTGCGCGTATACGCAAAGATGCCCGCTCTTAACCGCTTTGTTATGAACGGCAGAGTTTTTGCCAACAACGATATCAAGATAGCTATGGCTATCAAGAAGTCCATGCGTGACGACGGTGACAGCACCACCATCAAGGTCAGCTACACCGGCCACGAAACAGCCGCAGAGGTGCAGGAGAAGTTCCACAAGGAGATATGGAAGAACAAAGAGGCTGACTCATCCAACTCCACCGACAAGCTTATGGAGACACTTATGTCTCTGCCTACTCCCATACTGAGAGTGCTCGTAGCTATTCTCAAGTGGCTGGACCGCATCAACGCGCTTCCTTCCTCGCTTATTGATGCCCTTCCGTTCCACAGCAGCATCTTTGTAACCTACCTCAAGAGCATCGGCATCCGCAGTATCTATCACCATATCTACGATTTCGGTACCATCGGTATGTTCGTCTGCGTCGGCAAGGAGCAGTATATGCCCGTGGTCGACAGAAAAACCATGGAGATCAAGCCTGCCAAGCTTCTCGAGATCAAGGTGGTGGCTGACGAGCGCATCTGCGACGGACTTTATCACGCCCGTGCAATGCGTCTGTTCAGAAAGATCCTTGAGGCTCCTGAGCAGCTCTCACAGCCTCTCGAAAAGGTCGAGAGAGACGTTGAATAAGTCATTTGTTTGATATAACACACAAAACGGTGTCAGGATCCATCGGATTTTGACACCGTTTTTAATTTTGAAATCATTTTTCTGTTTTGGCTTGTAAACGGAGCGGCGTTGTGATATCATTGGTACAGAAAAAATACAGCCGTGCAAAGGGGCATAACAGTATGAATGAGATAGCAGATAAGCTTATGACATCCTATGCGTCAGCCGTGTTCAACGAGACGGCTATGCGCAAGTATCTACCCGGCGAGACCTACAAGCAGCTCAAAAAGACCATCGACAACGGCAAGCCGCTTGACCCTGCTCTGGCAGACATAGTTGCCAACGGACTCAAGCGCTGGGCGCTGGATCAGGGTGCCACCCATTATACCCATTGGTTCCAGCCTATGACCGGTTTTACCGCTGAGAAGCACGATTCTTTTATCAATCCTCTGCCCGACGGCGGTATTATTATGAGCTTTTCGGGCAAAGAGCTGGTAAGAGGTGAGTCGGATGCATCCAGCTTCCCCTCGGGCGGCCTGCGTGCTACCTTTGAGGCAAGAGGCTATACTATATGGGACTGCACCTCGCCTGCATTCGTCAAGGACGAGACTCTGTATATCCCCACCTGCTTCAGCTCCTTTACGGGTGAAGCGCTGGATATGAAAACTCCACTTTTGCGCTCCATGGAGGTCATCAACACCCAGAGTATGCGTATAGTACGCGCATTCGGAGACAATGATACCAAGAGGGTCGTCGCTATGGCAGGCGCAGAGCAGGAATACTTCCTTGTGGACAAGAAGCTTGCCTCCAAGCGCCTCGATCTCATCACCTGCGGCAGGACGCTGTTCGGTGCCCGCCCCGCCAAGGGTCAGGAGCTTGACGACCACTACTACGGCAACATCAAAGACCGTGTTATGGCGTTTATGCGTGAGGTGGACAACGAGCTGTGGCGTCTGGGCGTGCCTGCAAAGACCGAGCACAACGAAGCCGCACCCGCTCAGCACGAGCTTGCCAACGTGTACAGCTCGGCAAACATCGCCTGCGACCAGAATCAGCTGGTCATGGAGACCCTCAAAAAGGTCGCCCTCCGCCGTGATATGATCTGCCTGCTCCACGAAAAGCCCTTCGAGGGTGTCAACGGCAGCGGCAAGCATAACAACTGGTCGATAAACGCCGTCAACTCGGACGGCACCAAGAGCCTGCTGGACCAGGGCAAGACCCCCGTGACCAACGCACGTTTCCTGCTGCTCCTTGCCGCCGTTATCTGGGCGGTGGACGAGTACGCAGGCCTGCTGCGTGTGTCGGTGGCATCCCCCAGCAACGACTGCCGTCTGGGCGGCAACGAAGCGCCTCCCTGCATTATGTCCATCTTTTTGGGCGATATGCTCACCGACGTGCTGTGCGAGATAGCAACGGGCGGTGCATCCAATATCCGCGAGGGCGGCAATATGCAGCTGGGCGTTACCACTATGCCAAACCTGCCCAAGGACGTTTCCGACCGCAACCGTACCTCGCCCTTCGCCTTTACGGGCAAGAAGTTTGAGTTCCGTATGCAGGGCTCAAGCTCCTCCATCGCCGAGTGCAATACGGTCATCAATACCATAGTTGCCGAGACTTTAAGCAAGATGGCCGACCGACTTGAAAAAGCCGACGATATCTTCCGTGAGACCAACGCCATAATCTCCGACGTTATGCGGGAGCATAAGCGCATAATCTTTAACGGCAACAACTACTCCGATGAGTGGCGCAAAGAAGCCAAAGAGCGCGGTCTGCAGGATATCCCCGACGCCGTTACCGCCGCCGCCGAGCTTATCAAGCCTGCCGCCGTGGAGCTGTTCGAAAAATACGGCATCTACACACGCAAGGAGCTTGAGGCACGTTATGAGATCAGGCTTGAGAGCTATATCAAGCACTGCAAGATAGAAGCGGAGACCATGCTTGAGATGTGCAACCGTCAGATATTGCCTGCCGTAATCGCTTTTGCATCCTTCCTTGCCAAGTCTATAGTGGATATGCGCGACACAGCCATCGCTCTTGATATCTCCGCGCCCGCCGCCATCCTCAAGGACGTTTCGGCAGCCACCGCAGGGCTCAAAAACGCAGGTCAGAAGCTTGCCAAAGCCCTCAAGAGCGCACAGAACGCCGGTGACAACATTTCCAAAGCCACAGCCTACCGAGACAAGGTGCTGCCCATTATGGCGGAGATGCGTGAATACGCCGACAAGCTTGAAAGCTGCGTAGACGAAAAGAGCTGGCCTTTCCCCACCTACAACGCCCTGCTCTTCGGCGTGGAATAAGGGTTCAGCCGAGAGTTATATTGTCGTTTAATTCTTTCAGCGCGGGAATGTCCAGATAGGGCAGATAGAGACTTTCCAGCATTGAGTGAGCCTGCCTTGCGGCCTTAAGCTCGCAAAACGCCTGCTCTGTCAGTTCATCCGATAGCTTCTCAAACAGCCGTATCTTGACCTTGTTTGCCCGCAGACTGTTTTGGTCGGTGTAAGCGGTCAGATGCAGACGTCTGAAGGGCGTGCAGTCAAAGCTTTTCAGGCGGTCGGAGGTCACGAATGCCAGCTGCAGTTCGGGCACTATCAGGTGCCGCACCTTTTCGGGATACATGGGCGACAGACAGGAGTATACCTCATATCCCCGCTCAAGCAGTCTGCTCTGCAGCTCTTTGAGCAGGGGAGACGCCAGCGCAAGACGGTCCTCTATCACATATATGCGTTTGGCAAGGGCGCTTACCGTGCTTGTCAGTGTCACCACACCGTCGGGCGTGAATGCGTCTATGAATCTGCGGTGAAGTCTGCCGTTTGCACCTTTGGGCTTTGCTTCGCGGTCGATTATCCCGTCAGCGCGGCGGATAAGCTTTTGTGAGTCGAAGCCTATCAGCATCGATGCGCAGTTTTGTGCGTATCTTGCACCGTTAAGACAGCGGTATGCAAGTTTGTACGCACCTGCCTTTGCCGCCTTGAGAGCGGCGATGGCTTCACGCTCTTTTTCTATACCCCTGCGTGGCGGCGGCATGATTATGTATCTGCCCAGCCCCGCCGTTTCGGCTGTGTGCGGCATAGTGCCGTCCACTGCGGCTGCGTTGCGGCCGTGGAATATCACCCCGTCAAGTGAGTTTAAGTCGCTTGCGCACAGTATCCTCTCACATATCCCGTCACAGCCGCTTTTTTCAATAAGATTTTTGAGCAGGGTAGACTTGCCGCTGCCGCAGCTGCCTTTTATTACGCTGAGATCAAAACCGTTCAGCTCATCAAACAGCGAGTAGAACCCGTCGGGCGTATTTGCGCCCAAAAAGAAGGAACAAACCATAAAAAACCCCCTAATGTACTTTGCCACAGTATACGCAAAGGGCAATATAAGAGGTGCAGAATATGCAGGAAAAACTTGAAAAGATCATAAACCGAGCAAACGAGATAGATGCGCAGATATCCTCGCCCGAGGTCTATTCCGACCCCTCAAGCTACGCCGCTCTTATGCGCGAAAAGCGCAGTCTTGAGCCGGTGCTGACGGCATACGGCAGACTTGAGGATGCCCGCCGGAGGATAGAGAGCGCAAAGGAGCTTATGGCTGACAAGGAACTGCGCGAGCTTGCACAGGAAGAGCTGGCGCAGGCGCAGGCAGACTACGACAGCGCCAAAGCCGCCGTTAACGATGCCCTCAACCCCAAAGACCCCGACGGGCAGAAGAGCGTCATCGTGGAGATACGCAGCGGCGTGGGCGGCGGCGAGGCGGCTCTGTTTGCCTCCGATCTTTTCAGGATGTACTCTATGTACGCCGAGAAAAAAGGCTTCGACGTGGAGGTGCTCAACGCCAACGAGACCGAGTTGGGCGGATACCGCGAGCTGACCTTTTTGGTGGAGGGCGACGGAGCTTTTGCCCGATTCAAGTACGAGAGCGGCATACACCGCGTTCAGCGTGTGCCCGAGACCGAAAGTTCGGGCAGGATACACACATCGGCAGTTACCGTTGCCGTACTGCCCGAGGCGTCCGAGGTGGAGCTTGAGATAAACCCTAACGACCTGATGATAGACACCTTCCGCTCGGGCGGTGCAGGCGGTCAGCACGTCAACAAGACCGAGAGCGCCATACGCATCACCCATATCCCCACGGGCGTGGTGGTTGAGTGTCAGGACGAGCGCTCCCAGCACAAGAACAGGGACAAGGCGATGAAGGTCCTGCGCTCGCGGCTGCTTGAAGCCGAAAAAGAAAAAGCCGAAGCCGAGCGCGCAGGCGAGCGGCGCGAGCAGGTAGGCTCGGGCGACCGCTCGGGAAGAATACGCACATATAACTTCCCTCAGGGCAGAGTTACCGACCACAGAATAGGTCTGACACTGCACAAGATAGAACAGATGATGAACGGAGACCTTGACGAGCTTATTGAGGCTCTTATCAGGGAGGGCAATAAATGAAAACGCTGCAATTGAGCGGAGACCGTGACAACGATATACTCTCTGCCGCTGAGGTACTCAAAAAGGGCGGCTTGTGCGCCATACCCACCGAAACGGTCTACGGACTTGCCGCCGACGCCTATAACGGCGAAGCGGTCAAAAAGATCTTTGAGGCAAAGGGCAGACCCCAGGACAATCCTCTGATAGTCCATATTGCCGACCTTTCCACCCTGTTTGAGCTGTGGGACTTTGTTCCCGAGCAGGCACTCAGACTGGCGCAGGAGTTCTGGCCGGGGCCTCTTACTATGGTCATGAAGAAGACCGCCGCCGTACCTTATGAGGTCAGCTGCGGTCTTGACACCGTTGGAGTCAGATTCCCGGAGCATCCGGTTGCAAGGCGTGTTATAGAGCTTGCAGGCGTGCCCCTTGCCGCACCTTCGGCAAATCTGTCGGGCAAACCGTCGCCCACGCTTGCCTCCCACGTTGCGGAGGATATGCAGGGCAGGATAGACGCCATACTTGACGGCGGCGCCTGCTCGGTTGGCGTTGAGTCCACCGTTGTGGATATGACGGGGGAGGTGCCCCGTGTTTTGCGCCCGGGTGCCGTTACCGAGGAGATGATATCCGAGGTGCTGGGCGATGCCTGCACCGACCCCGCTGTGGAGGGCGGGCTCAAAGAGGGTCAGCAGGTGCGCTCTCCGGGTATGAAATACCGCCATTACGCACCCGAGTCGCCCGTTTCTCTTTTTTGCGGTGCACCCGACGATACGGCAAGGGAGATACTTACCCTGCCCGCATCCGCGGTGATATGCTTTGACGAGTACAAAGCAGAGTTCGAAGCTCTGGGCTTTGATTGCGTGAGCATCGGCAGCAGCTGGGATCACGCTGCGCACGCACGCAGAATATTCGATGCGCTGCGGGTATCCGACGGCGGCAAAAAGATATACATACAGTGTCCCCGCAGGGTCGGTATGGGTGCGGCATCGGTCAACCGTCTGATGCGTGCTTCGGGATTTGACAGTACCCTTTGCTCGCCATATCCCGTTATCGGCGTTACGGGACGCTCGGGCAGCGGCAAGAGCTATCTGTCACGCAAATTGGGTGAAATGCTGGGTCTTGCGGTCTTTGACTCGGATATGGAGTACAAAAAGATGCTGCGGGAAAACGGCGAGCTGACAAAAGCCATACTTAAAGCTTTCCCCGAAGCCGATGCAGAGGGCAGGGTGGACAGACGGGCTTTGGGCAATATCGTTTTCCGCGACGGGCGCAAAAAAGCCCTGCTTGAGAGCATCACCCATCCCCTTGTGGCAAAAGCCGCAGGTGAGTTTGCCCGCGCGCGGGGCGGTGCCGTGCTGGACGTGCCTCTGCTCTTTGAGAGCGGCATAGACAGAATGTGTACGGCGACTTTGGGCGTGTACGCCGGGGAGGAGCTTATATTCGACCGTATCTGCGCCCGTGACTGCATCAGCGCCGAGGCGGCAAAACTGCGCCTTGATGCCCAGCCGGAGCTTAAATTCTATTTTGACCGCTGTGATCTTATGGTCAAAAACGACGGTGACGACCTGAACGCCCTGCGTAAAATCGCAGAAAAACTGATTAAGATCTGATGTGTAGGGGCATACTACCCCTATGAATAACGAAAAAATAACCACACAGACCGACGGCCCCCGACACAATATCCACTGCCTGACCATAATCGGGCAGATAGAGGGGCATTATGAGCTTTCGTCTCAGACCAAAACCACCAAATACGAACATCTTTTGCCCGATCTTGCCGCTATAGAGGAGAGCGGCGATATAGACGGACTGCTTATTCTCATCAATACCGTAGGGGGAGATATAGAGGCGGGGCTTGCCATTGCCGAGCTTATTGCGGGTATGAGCAAGCCTACGGTTTCCCTTGTTCTGGGCGGTGGACATTCCATAGGAGTGCCTCTGGCAGTTGCGGCAAAAAGATGCTTTATCGCTCCCACCGCATCCATGACCCTGCACCCCGTACGGCTTAACGGTACGGTGCTGGGTGTGCCGCAGACGGTGTCATACTTTGAGCGGATACAGGAGAGGATAGTGGATTTTGTCACCTCCAACTCCAATGTCACCGCCGAGTGTATGAAGGAGCTGATGATGCAGACGGGACAGCTGATGGGGGATATAGGCAGCGTGGTCTGCGGCGAGGACGCCGTCAGACTTGGACTGTGCGACGAGGTGGGAAGCCTCAGTCACGCCCTTTTCTGTCTGCACAGAATGATCGATGAGAAAAATGCCGAAAAAGGGCAATGAAAAATATTTGCAAAAGTTCCCTTAATGTGATATGATTGCAAAAGATACAAGATATTTTAAAACTTTTAGTTAGACTTTTGGGCTTAACTGATTAAGCCTGCATATACAAAAAATACAAAGCCGTCAACCCGACCGCGCGCAGGATATTTGCGTGCGGCTGTTGTTGCGGTGCAAAAAAGGAGATTTTATGGCAGAAAAAACATCTTCAAAAGACAAAAAAGAAAAAGAATCGCTGACCAAATACAGGACCCGCAAAAGCACAAAGAGCAAGCCTGTTCAGGACAAATCAAAGCCTGCCAAAGCGGCAAAGAGCGAGGGCAAAAAACGCCTGCCCGCAAAAAAGACCGCCCAAACCAAAAAGACGGAAAAAGAGTTCAAAACCCTCGCCCAGCTCATCGAGCAGCAGGAGGAAAACAGCCGCGGCAAACAGTCCAAGCTCCTACGCGTTATCCCGCTGGGCGGCGTGGGTGAGATAGGCAAGAATATGACCGTGCTGGAGTACGGCGACGAGATAATCGTTATCGACTGCGGTATGACCTTCCCCGACGATGAGCTGTTAGGCGTCGATCTGGTCATTCCCGATACTACTTATCTGCAGAAGAACATAGACAAGGTCAAGGGCGTTTTCATTACTCACGCCCACGAGGACCATATAGGCGGTCTGCCTTATTTTCTGCGCAACTTCAACGTGCCCATATACTGTACTGCGCTGACCGAGGGATTGGTATCTTTGCGCCTGCAGGAGCATAAGAACCTCCGAGACGTCAAGCTCAAGGTGCGCAAAGCAGGTGACACCGTCAAGATAGGCTGCTTCTCCGTGGAGTTTGTCAGAGTCAATCACTCTGTCCCCGATGCCTGCGCCCTTGCCATCAAGACCCCCGTGGGTATGGTGGTGTTTACGGGCGACTTCAAGATAGACACCACCCCCGTTGACGGTGAGATGATCGACCTGCAGCGCTTCGGCGAGCTGGGAAGAAAGGGCGTGGAGCTGCTTATGATGGACTCCACCAACGCCGACAGAGCGGGCATCGCTATGAGTGAGCGGCGCGTCAGCGACTCCTTTGAGCGTGAGTTCAAGGACTGCAAAAAGCGCATCATAGTCGCATCCTTTGCCTCCAACGTCCACCGTATCCAGAAGATCATCGAGATCGCCGCCAAGCACGACCGCAAGGTCGCCGTGTCGGGCAGGAGTATGGAGAATATCCTCAAGGTCGGCAGTGAGCTTGGCTATATCCGTCCCGACAAGAACCGTATCATAGAGCTTGCTCAGGTCAAAAAATACCCCGACGACAAGCTGGTCATCATCACCACGGGCAGTCAGGGCGAGGCTATGAGTGCGCTGTACCGTATGGCGTATTCCAGCCACCGTCAGGTGGACGTAGGTCCCAACGACAAGATACTTATCGCCGCAAGCCCCATCCCCGGCAACGAAAAATCTGTCTATCATATGATAAACGAGCTTATCCGCAAGGGCGCAGAGGTGGTATACGAGCGTCTTGCCGACATACACGTGTCGGGTCACGCCTGTCAGGAAGAGCTCAAGCTGATGCTGTCCCTTATCAAACCCAAGTATTTTATGCCCGTTCACGGTGAGTACAGACATCTCAAATGCAACGCGTTTCTTGCTCAGCAGACGGGAATGGACTCCGAAAATATCTTCCTCACCGATCTGGGCAGAGTGCTGGAGATAGGAAACGGCAAAGCCCGCTGGGGCGCGTCGGTGCCCTCGGGCAGGGTGCTTGTGGACGGCTACGGAGTAGGCGACGTGGGTACCTCGGTGCTCCGTGAGCGCAGACTGATAGGTCAGGACGGCGTTATAGTTGCATCCGCCGCCGTGGATATGTACGAGCGCAGAATACTCACCGAACCCACCATAATTTCCCGCGGTTTTATCTTCGTCAAGGAAGCCGAGGAGCTTATCTCCGAAATGGAGCAGGTCACCCGCGATGCCCTTAACTTCGCACTCTCACGCAGAGAGGTGGGCATCAAAGCCGTCAGAGACGCGGTAAGCGACAAGCTGAGCGATTTTCTGTACAAAAAGACCAAGCGCAACCCCGCCATCGTACCCGTAATAACAGAGATAGAATAATGCCGATTGACAACCCGTAGCTGTTCAGTATATAATACAGATAGACTGAAAAGTATACCGTGTGATCGAGAGAGGGATAGGATGAGAGAATCGACAAGCGTTGACATCGTATATAACTATATCAGAGAACAGATACTTGCCAGAGCCATCTTTCCGGGCAACCGCATTATAGAAGAGGATATCGCCAAAAAAACCAACGTATCCCGTATATCTGTGCGAAGCGCGCTGACCAGACTGGAGCACGAGGGTTATATAGTCAGTACCCCCAACCATTCCGCCTGCCTCATCACCCCTACCAAGGACGAGATGATAATGGCGTTTGAGACACGTCTGCTTCTGGAGACAGCCGCCGCCCGTGCCGCTATTGACAAGATAACCGACGAAGCCATTGACCGTATGGAGAGTATGGTCGGAGCGCAGAAACGCCTGCTGCGGAAATTCTCCCTGCCCGAATTCGTGCGCATCAACCGTGAGATACATTGGGAGCTTGTCAAAGCATCGGGCAACCCCTATCTGGAAAAGTTCCTTAATGAGATATATAACAAATGCACCATCTATCTGCTGTTCTTTGACAATTCGGAGAACGACGCATCGGTGGAACGTCACGAGATGATGATAAAAGCTCTGAGAAACAGAGACCTGCCCGCCCTGGAAGAGGCGATAAAGACCGACCTGCTCTTCTACATTGAGGAAGAGGACTGAACGGTCTGATAGCCAAAAACCAAAGCCGCCCCGATTTTTATGGGGGCGGCTTTTTGCTGTGCAAAAAATATATTGACAACTCAACTGTATTACTTGTATAATACAGTTGAGAACTGTACTACACAACTAATACAGTTTAAGGACGGTGATACAGATGATATCCTTTGCAGACCTTAATATTACAGACGGCTCGCCTATTTATCTGCAGATAATAATGTACGTCAAAAGCGGTGTGGCATCGGGCAGTATTGCAAACGGCGACGAGCTGCCCTCGAGGCGTGTGCTGTCCACACTTCTGGGCGTCAACCCCAACACGGTGCAGAAGGCGTACAAACTGCTCGAGGACGAGGGCATCATTCTGTCCCACCCGGGCGCGGGCAGCGTGGTATCGGTGACCGAGAGCCGCAGAAGCGATATCAGAGCAGAGCTTGTCAAAGCCGAGATACAAAAATCGGTGGAAGCGCTGAAACATCTGGGACTTGCAAAAGACGCCGCTTTGGAGCTCATAGACAGGAATTGGGAGTGAAAACTATGAAGAAATATCTATCCGTTGCAGGACTTTTCTGCCGCAGCACTCTGTATAAGCTGCTGGGCGTGTCGGTGCTTGCCGTTGCCGCCGAGATAATAATGTTTATTACCGCTATGAAGACCTACCCCGACTACGGGATCGAGCTGCTTGTAAAAAGCTCCCGTACAGCCATAGTGTTTGCAGTATGGTTCGTGCTGTTTGCCGCTATTCTCGTTCTGCCCGGCTGCGATTTCAAAAGCCGCAGCGGCTACACCTTCCGCCGCCTGCAAATAAGCGAAAAAGCCGTGTTCGTCTGCCAGAGCGTATACAATCTGACGGCATTCGTGATGCTCCTCTGTATGCAGATATTGACCGCATACGGACTGTGTATGCTCTATACCCATCTTGCCCCTGCGGATATGGTAAGCGGTCATACGGTGTTCCTCGCCTTTTACCGCAGTGACTTTCTGCACAGCATCCTGCCCCTGCAGGAAACGGTAAGATGGGCATATATAGTTATGGCTCTTGTGAGTATGGCTGTATGCACCGCCCATTTCCCCTTTATGAACCGCCGCGGCAGCTTCGGATTTACGGTGGTGGTCAATACGGTCGTGGTCATGTTCTCTTTCGTCAACAAACTGGGATATTTCGGAATGCTGCCTTTCGTTACCTTTTTGACTGCGGGAAAAGCTCTGTTCGACGTCTTTACGTGGGAGGAAGAAGATGAGATCTACGAAAACGGCGCTGCGATTTGACCGCTTTGCGCCCCCGGGTATGCCCCTCAAGCATATGACCGACAGCTTTGTAGGCGGCAATATAATCGCGGCACTCTGGGCGTTTTTCGCCTTTTTGATCAGCTACTCTGCTGATCTTGACGATCTGTATTACACCTACTTAGGGGTGAAGCATATATACGAAGGCGCGGTCATGCCCGACTTTACGGACACTTTAGGCGGCAGTCTTATAATCTTTAACATTCTGGCGCTTTGGATGCTGGGATATGCAGTGTATTTTTATATGTCATATTATCGCGGCAGCAAGAGCATCTACACTATGCGCCGTCTGCCCGACCGCTGGGAGATACACAAGCGAAGCATCACGCTCCCCCTGCTTGCAATTGCGGCAATATTGGTTGTCGCCTTTGTAATGACTATGATATGCTTTGCCACATATATGATATTTACACCCGATCAATGCCTGCAGCCCCATCAATGGGCAAAACTTTGGAGGAATATAATATGATAAGAATAGAAGAACTCAAAAAAAGCTACGGCGGAAAAGAAGCCCTCAAGGGCGTGTCCCTGCAGCTGCCGAGAGGCGAGATAGTGGGTCTTTTCGGTGAAAACGGCGCGGGCAAAAGTACGCTGATGAAGTGTATCTTAGGTTTTCTGCCCTATACGGGAGACATCACCCTTGACGGGGAGAAAATAACCCGCAAAAATATCGCCAAAATATCCTTTGCCACCAGCGAGCATTCATTTTTCGGCAATCTTACGGCTGAGGGCCACAGAGATTTTTACAAGGAGCACTTTCCCGATTTTTCAGACAAGCGGTTTATGGCGCTGATGGACTTTTTTGAGCTGCCTATGAGCAAGCCCGTCAAGAGCTTTTCCACCGGACAGAAGAACCAGTTTGAGGTCATTTTAGCCCTCTGTCAGGGCGCTGATTATATCCTGATGGATGAGCCATTTGCAGGCAACGATATCTTTAACCGCGAGGATTTTTACAAAGTGCTTCTGGGCATTCTTACCGAGCGTGAGACCGTGCTCTTAAGTACCCATCTGATAGAGGAAGTGTCCGACTTTATCGGCAGAGCGGTGCTTATCCGCGGCGGCGAGATCGTGGGCGACGTGTACACAAGTCAGCTTGAGGACGAGGGCAAAGATCTCATAACCTATATAAAGGAGACCTATCATTACCGCGCCGACCGTGTCAGCCGCGCCCTTGATGAACTCTGCGACGGGGAGGTGTAGGTATGAAAAAGGCATTGAGCATAACGTGCGTGCTGTTTATACTGCTTACAGCCTCCACCGTTGCCGTATCAATGCTCATTATGGACGGCAAAGACAAGGTATCGGTCACACAACAGACCATCTACGGCGATGAGAGTGCCGCACGCGGTATCACACTCAATATGCAGACTGTATACAACCGTCAGCTGTTCTGGAATACAAGCTGTGCCGCAAGCTCCGGCTCTGCGCCCGTCACCACCCAAAGACTGACAAACCTGCCTCAGGATTATATGAGCAGCACCGAGAGTGAGCCTTTGCTGCTGGGTCTTGATTTCGGCTATGACCACAAAAAAGATACCCATTGGGATATGAACGAGCTGTACACCCAGCTTAAAGCCGAAGTCACAGCAGGCGAAACGGTGGACAAAACCGTGCTTCTGTACAAGTATTGCAAGTATTACCCCATTACCGTTTCACTCAATATCCCCGCATCATCTGTGGGGTGGTCGGGCAAGAGAGTGTACTCAGACGCCGATAACATAGACCGGGTCACGGCGGCGTTCAGGGAGTATTTCAAGATACCACTGTACGAGCTGGAGACGTATAAGCTTGAGGTGTCTATGAACAAGCTGGGCAACTCCACCATCATAAAGGGAAACCGCGGCGGAGAGCATTTTGAGCTGAACTCTCAGAGCGTTATCAGCGGCGACTGTATATACTTTGTCTTTGACGCACACACGTCGGGTAAACATCTTGTCCGAACCAATGAGATAAAGGGCGGTTTCGGCATCTACCGACTGTCCTATACAAAAGGGTATCCGTCAGGTGACATCGACGTGGATATCGACTCTCTGCAGACGGTGTTCACCCTCGACCCCAAAGCCAACATCCTCAAGCTCAGGCTCAGCGACGACGGCAGACGTCTCTATCTGCTCACCATAGAGGACGGAATGTATACCGTGACCACTATAGACACCACGGACTATACCCAACTGCAGAAACTTCACCTCGGCATAGCCGTGGATGAGACAAAAAGCCATTCCTATGTTTTTGGCAGCAACTTTCTTGCGGTGCTTATAAACAAAAACCGACTCTGCGTGCTTTCCGCAAAAGACGACGGTACCTATGAGCTGCGCTTTGCAACCTACATTAACCAAAACGGCGAGAATATCACTGTCCTCAGACAGTCAAGCATTTATATTACACCTGAGCTGTTCTACGGCTGTGACGGTGACAGACTTGCGGTATGCAGACTGGAGGATAATTACACTTTGGGTATGCTGGTGTATACGGCAAACGGACTTGAGTATTACGGCAGGTACGCCCCCGATCATCTGGGCGGTACGAACGACGACAGGGTCGGCTTTGTGACCGACAGCCCGGTTGAGATATCCTTTGAATAATCATAAACCCTCTGTCCGAGGGAAAAATGTGGGCAGAGGTGCAGACACCGAGGAGGCGTGAGTATGAAAAAAGCATTGAGTATAACGTGCGTGCTGCTGGCGGTGCTTATAGCCGCCACCGCTGCCGTAACGGCGGTCATTATGAGCGGCAAGGACAAGGTATCGGTCGCACAGCAGACTCTGTACGGCGATGAGAGTGCCGCACGCGGTATCACCCTTGATATCGATACCGACTACAGACGGTATCTCTTCTGGAATACCCGTTACAGCGTGGACGCGGCAGACGTGGTGCAGACCGATTACACCTTTTACGATATCCAGCAGCGTTTTGAGCACGTAGACAACAGTCACCCCATGGAGATGCAGGACGACATCAAGTACGGCTTTGATACCGGCCTCAACGGGGGCATAACAAAAGCCTACAATCAGCTGTACAATGAGGTCAAGCCGGGTGAGCAAAAGGAGATAGAGGTAGCCCTCTCGGACTACTACGACTATTATCCGTTGGCGGTTTTCATCAATCTGCCGGGTAACTATATGGGATGGTCGAGCCACGTTCTGTACAGCAATGACGAGTCGCTCAAAGCCGATCACGGGCGGTATATAACCCCATTTACCGAGTATTTCAAAATACCCGTCCTGCCCGAAAGCCGCCTGACCATATCCATAGGCAAGAGCATAAGCGGCAACAGCGTGTCAACGGGCGGCGGATATACTGGGAGCGATCATTTTGAGATCTATACCCACAGCGTGCAGACCGGGGACTCTTTCTGTTTTGTGTTCGATGCACACACCAACGCCGACAAGCTTGTTGACACGAGCCTGATAAAAGGCGGCTTCGGCATATATAAGCTGCCCTATATAAGCTCGGGCGACGGGTACGAGGTCTGCGTTGACTCTATGCAGACGGTATTCACTCTTGACCCTGACGCCTATATTATCGAGCTTGAAATAAGCGACGACGGCAGACTGATGTATCTGTATACCGTGGAGAACGGCATATACACCCTGACTCTGATAGATACAAGTACCTATGAGCAGGTGCAGAAGCTGTATATTGGCAAAGCAGGGGAGCAGGAGAGCAGATATTCCCATTACCGTGGCGACGGATTTATAGCGTTTATGCTGGACAGATTCGATCTCTACGTTTATACTGAGAATCCCGACGGCACGTATGCTCTGAGCTTTAAGACCGAGATAGACCGCCATGAAGAAGAAATATACTATCTTACCAAATCCGACCTCTTCTTGAACTGCGACGGAGAACGGCTTGTGGTGTGCAAGCTCGACACCGATAAGACCGACTACAGCACCTACTCTCTGTGTATGATGGTGTACACAAAGAACGGACTGCAGTACCGCGGCAGATATACCCCAAGCCTTATGTCGGGGGGAAAAACAAACGACACCGTATCATTCTCAAACTACGACTGGCTGACCATAAATTTTGACTGAACAGAGCACAAAAAACGGGACTTCTCAAAAAGAAGTCCCGTTTTAATTTTCACATAACCCTTGACAGGTCTTTTCGCAGGCGGTTGATGATCTTTTTTTCCAGTCGGGAGATGTAGGACTGTGAGATGTTCAGCTTGTCGGCGACCTCTTTTTGGGTCATTTCGTCCCTGCCGCCGAGTCCGAAGCGCATAGCGATTATGGTCTGTTCTCTTTCGGGCAGCTTACTCAGCAGCTCAAGCAGTATATTCCGCTCGGCATCGTCCTCAACGGGGCGCATCACGCTGTCAGGCTCGGTGCCCAAAATATCCGACAAAAGCAGCTCATTTCCGTCCCAGTCGGTGTTAAGCGGCTCGTCTATGGACACCTCGCTACGCTGATTTGCCGTTTTGCGCAGGTACATCAGTATCTCGTTCTCGATACACCTTGATGCGTAGGTGGCAAGCTTGGTATTCTTGTCGGCACGGTAGGTGTTCACCGCTTTTATGAGCCCTATTGTGCCTATGGACACCAGATCCTCGGTGCCCACCCCCGTGTTGTCAAACTTCCGCGCAATATACACCACGAGCCGCAGATTATGCTCGATAAGCTTCTGTCTTATGTCCTGCTCCTGCCCCGTATAATTGGCAATAAGCGCCCCTTCCTCCTCGGCGCTGAGAGGCGGGGGCAGGGTATCGCTTCCGCCTATGTAGTGAACGCCGCCGCCTGCGCCAAACCCCAGCCTGCGCAGAAAACGGCTCAGCTTATCCAATATAACGGCTATACGAACTTTCATCTTTTCACACTCCTATTATTGCGGTGCATCCGTCGGCGGTTATCTCCTCGGGACTTATACCTATGACGCGGTCGTCTTTTTTGCCGTCCGTTATCACCTTTTGGGGGCGGATACACAGCATCAGCCCGCTTCCTCCTGCGGTGGAGTATGGGATAAGCGAAAATATCCGCGGATACATCCTGCAAAGGCGCTCAAAGCACAGATGCGGCATTGATTCTGCGGCGATTATCTCAGCTGCGTCGGGGGGAAGCAGGGGCAGGCATTGACTGAGGCTCGTCACTATGACCGCCTTGCCCGAAAACGGCTCGCGGAGCAGGTTTCCGCTGTCGGGATAGGCACAAAAACGCACCTCCCGCCCAAGCAGAGAAGCCTGCACGGTGACTTTCTTGCCGCCCCGCTGCGCTCTGCCCCCTGCAAAAACAAGGCGCATCAGGCAGTAGGCAAGCACGGCGGCACAGCAGAGCATAGGCAAAGACAGATTGGCGTACAGCGACGTGCCATGCACGCTTATTCTGTCGGATATACCCAGCCAGCACACGGCGCTGACCGCCCCCGCAAAAGCAAAGGACATACCGCAAAACAGAGTGCAGACCCCCGTCAGCTTCTGCCTGCCGAAGGTTATAAGACACACAAGTGCGCAGACGGCGGCTTTTGCCAAAAGCGCCGAATACACGCTCAAGGGCAGCAGATAGAGCGGCAGAGCGCACACCGCGGCAAAAACCGCACCCAGCGCCATCCGCCACGGTCTGACAAACCTGCCCAGGAGGACAGAAGTCAGCCTTAAAAGCAGATAATCAGGTATCAGGTTGGTAATAAACAGCAGGTCTATATAAACGACTTTCATATTGAGATTGTATAATACGCACCCGTCGAAGTTTGTCTCTATAAAGGGCGGGGGATATCATCTTTAAGTTTTAGTGCGGCGTAGGTATGCCCGGATACCTCAAAACACCGCAGACAAAAGAAAAAAGGTGCCATCGGGCAGGGAGAAGCCAGATCAATGGGAAAATACAGAAACCTCTCTCCTCTGTACAGTGCGGTCTTGAGCTGCGGGGTGCTTTGCAGGCAGGCTTTTAGAAGCTCGTCTGCGCAAAAATCGCACCCGAGTGCATCCTCACCGTGAGACAGAGCAAATGGCAGCGGCGCCGCCGCGCTCTCGTCGGGCAGGCACCGCTTGATCTCGCAGTATTGCCAGCCGTTCTGTGTGATGCCGCTTTTGGTGAGGGTGAAAAAGCCGTTTTTGGGCACCATAACGCCCAGAGTCAGCACCCGCTCGCCCACAAGCTCAAGTCTGTAGATATACCTGCCGTCTATGGGGCATTGAGCGCGAAGAACGCCGCTTTTCAGTTCGGCATCGCCTACGGCGCGCCCGTTCAGCAATACAGAAAGCACAAAATAACACCTCGGCAAATCTTATGCCGAGGTGTAACCGTTTATTCGCTTTTTCTTCTGCACATTCCAAGCATCAGCCAGTACAGCGGCGCCGTTATGCATATACTGAACAGAAACATGGATTGGATCATATACCCCACCAGCGCATACAGGCAGGGTGCGGGGCGTTTTTTGCCGCACAGCGCAAACACCTGCGCCAGTATAAACGGCACGAGCCCCAATAGTCCCAGATTGACCAGCAGATTGAGGTACTCGTTGTGGGAGTTGTCCACCGAGGTATAAACGTAGTCTCCCTTGAGCGGCGAATACCGCTCAAATGTTATATCCATCCTCTGCAGTACCGTGTTTGGCCCGCTGCCCAGCAGGGGCTGCTCCGAAAACAGCTCCAGTGAGCGTGTCCATATCCGCACGCGGTTTGAGCCGAATTCTTTGCTGATATTGCCGCTTAATATCTCCCGCACTTCATACACGAACCCTTCCTGAGCGGTGCTTGAGAGCACAAACAGCAAAGCGAGGATCAGAGCGGCGGCACAAGCAAGAAACAGTACCCCACGTGTGCGTGAGACGTTGACCCTGAACGGGCACAGATGCGCAAGCAGGGCAAAAACCCACAGCACGAGAGCAAAAATCAGCATAAACACGAATATTATATTCGCTCTTATTTCAAAACTCAGGTCGGGATATTGGTAGTGAGGCACTATCAGGTACTTTGCCGCAGCGGCAAGGGTGAGCGCGGAGAGGGCGGTCAGTATCCTGCTCAGTCTGCGTGAGGAGGTAAACAGCATCACGCAGGCAACAGCCAGCGCACCGCAGCAGCCAAGCATACCGCCCAGCACGCCCGTATACAGCAGTACGAAGAAGGTCACCGTCATAGGAAGCAGTACGAGCGCCGAGCGTTTGGAACGGGCGGTGACGAAATGCGCGAACATAAAGGGTACGGCTATACACATAAAAGCGCAGGCGATGCCCTCGTTGCCCAAGGTGCCCAGAAATCTCGCCGTGTAGATATCCTGCGCGGCGTAGTAATAATACTGCGCGGGGTAGAGGTGCAGAGGGTTTTTGTCCGTAAACTGCAGAATAGCCACCGCCGAGAATACCGTACTCGACAGCGCAAGGGGCAGTACGTATGAGCGTTTACAGCTTATGTTGCGCGCACACAAAAACACAAGAACGTACAGCGCCAGAGTGGGCACTCCCTCATCCCTGCCTATCCCCATCACCGTTTTGAGAGGATAGGGGGACAGCACGGCCGACAGCACAGCCACCGCCAAAAACGCCAGCACCGCCCACAGCGCGGGAGAGGGGGTACACAGCCTGCGGCGTTTTATAAGCTTTATGGTCAGCACCGTCAGAGCATAAGCCGCGGTGACAACAGCAAAAAACCAATACTTGGTATTGGTTATATTGGTGTAGCCCGAGGGCAGTACGAACAGCGGGAACACGCCCAGCATCAGCCAGACGTAGACGTCGTTGATGACAGACTCAGCCTTTGTCATTGGCGATCAGTATACGGATAGCCTGCACCGCCGTTTCTATAGCGTCGGCGGTGTTGTGCTTTTGCTCCTCAACTATGCCCGCGTCCCTGCGCTCCTGATTCCATATGGTATGGAACACGGCACCGGCTCTCGCACCGAGGATGGACGCGATAACGAACAGCGCGCCCGACTCCATCTCGCTGGCAAGCACACCTGCTTTTTTCCACGCATCCCATTTGTAGAGCAGCTCGCCCGATGCGGGCATACGCGCGGGGGAGTGTTGACCGTAAAAAGAGTCTTTTGCCTGAACTATGCCAAGATGGTGAGGCTTGCCTGCCGTTTTTGCCGCCTGACGAAGTGCAAGTGTCACGTCAATATCGGCAACGGCAGGGTATTCCATAGGCACGTACTGGGGCGTGGTACCGTCCTGCCGTACAGCGCCCGTTGCGATGACAAGGTCGCCGGGGCAGACCTTGAGGTTTATGCCGCCGCAGGTGCCTACGCGGATAAAGGTGCGTACACCGCACTCAAACAGCTCCTCAACGGCAATAGCCGCGCTCGGAGCGCCGATACCCGTGGAACAGACCGAGACTTTGACACCGTCCAGCGTACCCGTATAGGTCACGAACTCACGGTTGTGCCCTACCTGCTTGGGCTCATCAAACAGCGCGGCTATTTTTTCGCATCTGCCGGGGTCACCGGGCAGGATGCAGTATTCGCCCACGTCACCGTGGGAAAGAGCTATATGCATTTGCTTACCGTTTACTATCACGCTGATCGCTCCTTTTTGAGAGGTTTTTGACTTTGGTTATAGTATACCACAACAAAACCGCTTTGCAAAGTCAACTTATGCTCCCTTTGTGCATATAAATACGAACAGCAAACAAAAACTGAGGAGGTAAACAGATGTCACAGGGGAAATATCTTCCCGAGGGCAGGCTGGGCGCAGGCGTCTGCACTCGGGAGGCTCTTGAGCGGGCAATAAGAGAAGGAAGCGTGCTGGAGGGCAAAGCGGTAAGATGCACCGACCGTCACGAACTGGTCGTGGATATAAACGGCATACGGGGAATAATCCCCAGAGAGGAAGCCGCCATAGGCATAGACACGGGTAAAACTAAAGAGATCGCCATACTGTCGCGTGTGGGCAAAAGCGTCTGCTTCAAGGTGCTCTCGCGCATGGGGGACAGCTTTATTCTGTCACGCAAAGCCGCACAGCTTGAAGCGCTGGAGCATTATATGAATAACGTGCAGACGGGTGAGGTGATCAGGTGCAGGGTGACCCATCTGGAGAGCTTCGGTGCGTTCGTGGACATCGGCTGCGGAGTTATATCCATGATAGGCATCGAGAATATCTCGGTGTCCCGCATCAGCCACCCTGCCGAGCGGTTTGCCCTGAGGCAGGACGTGTATGCCGTGGTCACGGGCAAGGACCCCAAAAACGGAAGGGTGTCTCTGTCTCACAAAGAACTGCTGGGCACCTGGGAGCAGTGCGCAGGTCTGCTTCATCCGGGGGAGACGGTCAGCGGCGTGGTCAGAGGTGTGGAGGATTACGGGATATTCGTGGAGCTTCTGCCCAATATCTCGGGACTTGCCGAGCGCAAAGAGGGAGTCAAAATAGGCGACTCGGTATCGGTCTACATAAAATCCATCACCCCCGAAAAGATGAAGATAAAGCTCATCATAATCGACTCGGAGGACAAATGCGAGCGCAGGCTCATAAGACCCCGCGACTACTATATTACCGAGGGTGTTTTGTCGATGTGGCGCTACAGTCCCGTGGAATGTGAGGATAAGATCATCCAGACCGTGTTCTGAAAAACGTTAAAAAAGCTCTGTTTCAGGCTTGAAACAGAGCTTTTCAGGTGTAAAGAAAATAACTTTACATCATCTTATTTATCAAACATTTCACGGATGTTTGTCAGCGCTTCACGCACCAATAGCTCACCGCCTGCGTGACCTATATGTCCGCTGGCAACGTAGGCGGAGTAGTGGCTGTGTTTTTCGGCTTCCTCGGTGGGCAGATAGCCCAGTGAGCCGTTGCACAGCTGGATTATCATAGTCTGTGCCGCCGCAGAACGGGCTCTTATCTTGTGCCCGTAATTGACGAACAGCTCAAAAGGATTGGTGCAGAACGCCATATCGCCAAGCCGCATATAGTGGACGTTCATAGCCACCGTGTCACGCTCGCGCTGTACCTCATACCGTCTGACTATACCCATATAGATATGCAGGGCGGCAGAGTCGGCATAATTTACCACCGTCTTGCCCTTGAAGAACTCCCCGATAGATTTAAGCGCACTGTGATACTCGCTGTCGGTGACCCTTCGCAGGGGCAGTCTCAGCTCACGGCTCCGATGCTCAAATGGCACTTCGGTGTGATACTCCGCAACTTCCTCCAGCGCCATATCTATCTCGCTAAGAAGCCGCCTGCCTATCTTCCAGGTGCCCTTGACGTCAAACATGGAGGGGTCGGCACGGCGGTACTTGGGACTGACGCGTATGACGTTGGGGTCTTTTATAGGTGTCTCGGGCTCTACCCAGCGTACGAGATCGCGTGGACACAGATCGCCCGCCGCAGAGCAGAGGGGCAGAAGCATAATATCCCCGCCGTACTTTTCGCGGAGGAGAATTTTCAGCTTGCCCCAGTAGTCGGAGGATATTATGGTGCGCTGTTCCATCACCTGCGCAGGGCAGGCAACGTTGCAGACTATGCCCGTCAGCCTGCGTGCGCTGTCATAGATAAACAGCATCTCCACGCCGTTGTCGTCGCCGTACTCGAGCCCCGTAAAGGTGGGGGTGTCCGCGTCGCCCCACATCTTTGCCGTGCCGTCCGAGTAGCAGACACGGCGGTTCATACCTATTGCCGCCCTGCCGAATCCGTAGGCAAAACAGCCGTAACTGAGCTTGCTCCACGCCTTGTCTATGACCTCTGCGGCTTTGCTGACCAGATACTCCAGCGCCAGCTCAGGGTCAAGTGCCTCCTCGGAGGGCGCCTGACTGACGTAGCGGCACCCCTCGGGCATATGCTCAAATATGAGCTTGGAGGTAGGCTTGCCCATACCCGAGTCCCGCTTATAGGTATACGAGTTGTGTATATGGGGCGCGCAGATGATGATCTTTTCGGGGTCGAGCCCCTCTGCACGAACTTTGCTCTTGACCATATCCACCAGATTTGCACCGATGCTGACCACGTCCAGCGAGCATATTACCGCCTGCTCACCGCCGCACTCTATTGCAAGAGCGGTGGCGGTAATCGGGGTCTCCGCCTCGTCGGTCACCCTCTCAAAAAACTCACCGGCAAGGGATATCTTCTGCTTGGGTGTGATATCCGTTTCCGCCCAACCGAATCTGATACACGACATAATTCCGCCTCCCGTTTATACGTATTATTCAGTAAGTGTGAACTCCCACTTGCAGCAGCAGCTGTCATCGGTAACGTCGGGATAACAGCTGAGACAGCGGCAGCTGATGCGCTCGTCTATAGTCTTGCCGAATCCCGAATACTCGACTATACCCACCGACTTGCAGGGATGATAGGGCATACCTTTCTGCTCTCTTGCGTGCTGTACACGGCACTCAACGGTAGTGTATATCAGCTTGTTGCCCTCTATCTCTATTTTGTCCTTGTTGATATTTGCGTACAGACGAAGACGCAGCGCTTTTTTGAGTCCTTCAAGACCGGGCTTTTCCGAAAGCCCCAAAAACGCCTTGATCTTCTTTGCCTCGATAACTGTAAACCTCCGCCACGCCTCGATATCGTAGTACATAGCCTCGTCCATACCGGCTTTTTGCTCTATAGCCTGAAACCATACCCCGTCGTGTGCCAGCCAGTTTTTGGAATACATGGCAATAAGCTCAATAAGCTCGTCTTTGGAATATTGGGACAGAGTTTCGTAATTATTGTTCATCGTTATTGCTCCTTTGCATCGTTTTCAATATCTTCTTAAACTGCACGGCAAACAGTACCGCCGTAAAACTTACCGCAAGCAGGTCGGCAACGGGCTCGGCTGCGTATACCGCCCGTGTTTTGTCAGCACCGAACAGAGCGGGCATTATGTATATGAGTGGCAGAAGCAGCACGAATTTCCGCATTACCGCTACGGTCACCGAGCACAGCGCCTTGCCCAGAGATACGAACGTCATCTGGCAGGCGATCTGCACGCCGAATATCAGCAGCACGGCACAGTATATCCGCAGTGCCGAGGCGGCAAAATCAGCCAGCGCGGCATTGGATGCAAACATCCCCGCAAATGCACGGGGAAACAGCATCACGCATCCCCACAGCAGGGTGGAGTAGCACAGCGACACACCCAGCAGGATGAAAAAGGTCTTTTTTACCCTGCTTGTGTTGCCCGCGCCGTAGTTGTAGCTGATGATGGGCTGGGAGCCCTGAGCCAGTCCCTGCAGAGGCATCAGGGCAAACTGCATCACGCTGGTCAGTATGGTCATGGCGCCCACGGCCACGTCGCCGCCGTAGCGCAGCAGGGAAGCATTGAAGCACACCGAGATCACACTTTCGCTTCCCTGCATCACAAAGGGCGCAAGTCCCAGCGCAATGCACGGGAGCAGGTATTGCCTGCTCAGCCGCATATTCTGCCGCCTGAGCCTGAGCAGGGTCTTCTTGCCCAGCAAAAAGCTCAGCACCCATATGCAGGACACCGCCTGAGAGATGACGGTTGCCAGCGCCGCACCCCGCACGCCCATATCAAAGGCGTATATAAACAGCGGGTCAAGCAGGATGTTGCACACCGCTCCGATGGTGACGGTGAGCATACCGGTCTTGGCAAATCCCTGCGCGGTGATGAATCCGTTGAGGCCCAGCGTCAGCTGCACGAATACCGTGCCGATGGCATAGACGCTCATATAATCGGTGGAGTAGCCGATGGTGTTTCCGCTGGCGCCGAATGCAAGCAGCAGAGGCTCGCTCCACACAAGCAGCACAGCCGTCAGCACCGCCGATATGATCAGCTGCATCAAAAAACAGGTGCCCAGAGTTTTTTCCGCGCCGCTGTTGTCGCCCTGACCCATATATATGGACGCCCGCGGCGCGCCGCCCGAGCTGACGAGTGCGGAGAATGCCGACACGATGAGTATTATGGGCAGGCATACACCCACGCCCGTCAGGGCAAGATCGCCTACCTCGTCCATATGACCGATATATATGCGGTCGACTACGTTATAAAGCATATTGATTATCTGAGCCGCGATGGTGGGGACAGCCAGCTTAAACAGCAGAGGCCCTACGGGCGCAGTACCCAGATATTTGTTGTCTTTTGCCATGTTTACGATTCACTCCCGATCATTCAAACAATGCTATTGTATAGTAAACGCCAAAATATATCAAGAAGCTATTGACAAAAAATGTTGGGTGTGATATCTTTTTGATATCACAAAGAAATCGGAGGACAAGAATATGACAGAAAAAGTTTTACAGAACAAGAACAACGGTATGATAGTCCTGATTGCCGATCTGGCGGTTTTGCTTGCGGCGATAGCAGGTGTGGTGTTCGGCGGAATTATGCTGGACGGCGGTAAAACCGTGGGTCTTGCCTTGTTTATACCCGCTCTTTTACTTTTGCTGATCGGCTGGATACCTCTGCTGGGTCTGCGTGTGCTCAAACCTCAGGAAGCTCTGGTCATCACCCTCTTCGGCAAGTACGTCGGCACCCTCAAAGGCGACGGATTTTTCTGGGTCAATCCCTTCTCGGGTAGCTTCAACCCCGCAGCCAAGACCAAGCTGAGCCAGAGCGGTGACGTCAAGACGGCTTCGCTTGTTTCGGTGGCGGCTTCGGCAGCAGGTGCATCGGTGAATATCGACCCTATGGGCAACAAAATATCCCTCAAGATAATGACCCTCAACAACAGCCGACAGAAAATAAACGACTGCCTGGGCAACCCCGTTGAGATCGGTATTGCCGTAATGTGGCGTGTCACCGACACCGCAAAAGCCGTGTTCAACGTGGACAACTACAAGGAGTTTTTGTCCCTGCAGTGCGACAGCGCTCTGCGTAATGTTGTCCGTATCTACCCCTACGACGTAGCCCCCAACGTGGACACCACCGGTGACGGTGTGGCAGACGAGGGCAGCCTCCGCGGCTCCAGCGAGGTTGTGGCAGAGCGTATCCGCGACGAGATACAGAGCCGTGTACTTGATGCCGGCATCGAGATACTGGAAGCTCGCATCACCTATCTGGCGTACGCACCCGAGATAGCCGCCGTTATGCTTCAGCGTCAGCAGGCATCGGCAATAATCGACGCCCGCAAGATGATCGTCGACGGCGCCGTGGGTATGGTAGAGATGGCGCTTGCACGCCTCAGCGAGAACGGCACCGTTCAGCTTGACGAGGAGCGCAAGGCCGCCATGGTCTCCAACCTGCTTGTTGTGCTCTGCGGAAACCGCGACGCACAGCCTGTAGTCAACTCTGGCAGCCTCTATTGAGCCTATGAACGACAGTCAGAAGAAGCAGATCCCTCTGCGTCTGTCGCCCAAGCTGTACGCCGCCATTGCCGCGTGGGCGGAGGATGACTTCCGCTCGGTCAACGGGCAGATAGAATACCTGCTGACCGAGTGCGTCAAACAGCGCAAAAAGAACGGTGCCTACGTAGGCAGCGAGATAGACAAGCCTATTGAGCTGGAGATACAGTAAAAAGCGCAAAGAGTACAAGCCACCGCTTGTACTCTTTGTTTTTGTGTGCTAAAATAAAGAAAAAACCGAAAAAGAAGTGAAAATAATGGACAGAACCGAAGCCCACTACATAAAAATGACCCAAACCCCGGTCATGAAGCTGGTCATAATGCTGGGCATCCCCACAACTATATCGATGCTGATTACCAACGTATATAATCTGGTGGATACCTACTTTGTCGGCACGCTGGGAGAGAGTCAGCAGGGAGCCGTCGGCGTACTGTTTACCCTCCAGTGCATTATTCAGGCGTTTTCCTTTATGCTGGGTCACGGTTCGGGCGCATACGTTGCCAAAGCTTTGGCCGACAAGGACGTCAGGCAGGCCACCAAGTATGCATCCACCGCATTTTTCAGCGGCGCAGGGGTGGGATTGCTTCTGTGCGTGCTGGGTCTTGTATTTTTGAGACCTTTTGCCATCCTGCTTGGAAGCACCGACACTATTCTGCCTTATGCTCTTGACTACGGTATGTGGGTCTGTCTGTCCTGCCCCTTTGTCGTCTGCTCCTTTATCCTCAACAATATCCTGCGCTACGAGGGCAAAGCATCCTCTGCCATGATCGGCCTTGTGTCGGGAGGAATCATCAATATTTTCGGTGACTGGCTGCTTATCCGCAAGCTCGAAATGGGCGTTTTCGGCGCAGGTCTGGCAACTGCCGTGTCACAGCTTATCAGCTTTACCATTCTTGTGACCGTCTACCTTAAAGGCGCCCAGAGCACCCTCTCTCTCAAAGCCGTCAGCCGCAGAGCGCGCGACTATTTCGATATCTGCAAGGTGGGTCTGCCCTCTATGCTCAGGCAGGGTCTGACCTCGGTCTCCAACGGCCTGCTCAATAATTTGGCCCGTCCCTTCGGAGATGCGGCTATTGCCGCCATCAGCGTTATCAACCGCTACTCCTCGCTGGTGCTCTGTGTGGGATTGGGCATCGGTCAGGGCTTTCAGCCGGTGGCATCCTTCAATCATCAGGCCAAAGAATACACCCGCGTCAAAAAAGCCATGCTCGGTACTATGGCCATCGGCATAGCCTTTATGGGATGTATGGCTATGTTCGGCTTCTTCTTCCCCGGTCAGATCGTGTCCGTGTTCCAGAAGAGCGAGGAGGTCATCCGCATAGGCACCTTCGGCCTCCGCGCCGCATCCATAGGCTCTATGGTAATGCCCGTATCGGTCTGCGCCAATATGCTCTATCAGAGCATACGTCAGGCGGGCAAAGCATCCTTCCTGTCCATGCTCCGCTCGGGACTTGCTATGATACCCACCCTGATAGTGCTGTCAAACGCCTTCGGGCTCAAAGGCATCCTCTCCGCCCAGCCGGTTGCCGACGTTATCAGCTCTCTGATATGTGTGCCTTTTATACTCCATTTTATCTTCAAGACTCCCAACACAGAAAAGAAAGTATAAAAACCAAAATATCCGTCAGCTTCGTACTGACGGATATTTTTATCAATAACCCTGCTCAATAAAATCTCTGACCTGATCGTCAAGCTCTTTAAGGAAGCTGCGCCACTCGTCAGGATCAATAAACGGATTGGTTTGGGATTTTTCTATCATCTGCTGACGTTTACCGAGAGTGTTGTTCTGGGCAGGGTGGTTGCCCAGCACTATATCCACCTTTTCGTTTTTGACCTTTTGGATAGAGTGCAGCATAACTTCCGACATATTTTCGGGCAGATGGTCGCGACGGCAATAGGGCTTGTGCATAGTCAGCAGTCCCACTCCGCCGAAGCTTGCCGCGCGCAGGGTAGTCTGTCCGTCGGTCACGTCAAAGAAAAAGCTCATCGTGCCCACCGTATGCCCGGGGGTCAGCACACAGCGGATGCTGGTGTTGCCCAAAGTTATAACATCGCCGTCGTCTATGACCTCGTCGGGCATACAGATAACGGCGAGAGGGCAGGGGCAGATGTCCATCAGCGCGCGCTGCGGGTATTTTTGCAGACTTTCGGTGTCGGCACGGCTCATATATATTTTGCTGCCGTATACTGCACGCATAAAATCTCCCGCACCGAAATGGTCAAAATGCCCGTGGGAGTGGATGATTATTCTGATATTCCTGGGGTCAAACCCCAGAGCGTATATAGACTCTATCAGCAGGTGCTGTGAGTGCTGATACCCCGTGTCGATGAGTATAAGCCCGTCACCCGTGTCGATGAGGTGGGAGCAGACCTTTTTGTCGCCCACGTAGTAGAGATTTCCGAATATCCTAAAGGGCTTTATAACGTATTTTTCGGGATGGTTATAAAAATCCATGCTCCTCTGCTGATGCCCGCCGAAGCTGTCTTCGTAGGATCTGAAAGTTCTTTTTGCCATATATGCCTCCCGTGCGTTATTATAGTATACATATCAGTATACACCCCATAGGCGCAGGATGCAACACAAACCCTGACCTGTTTGTGCTTGAAGAATATCCGCATCTGTAGTATAATATTAAAATATACCGAAAAAAGGAGGAGACATAATGCCCAAGTCTGCAAAAAACCTGCCCATATACATATTTTTGATCGTCGGCATTCTGGCATCACTGCTCCTTCTTGCTCTGCGCATAAATGCTGAGCAAAAAAACGACAGCGCCGCCTGCGCAATAAGCTTCGATTCCGTACTTACGCTGTCACAGCAGAGCGGGGAGAGTGCCGAAGATTGGCTTAACAAGCTCTACACCGCGGGTATCAGATACCTGATAGTCACAGATGATAACGAGCATTTGTGCGCCGACTATGCAAGAGGTATTGGCTACAAGATAGGCAGGGCGGGAGACAGCCCCAAAGCAGGGGACAGCTTCCTCACCCCCAAGCTTGGCGTTGACGCGGTTACCGCCTTTGATGCCTTCTACAGTGAGGATACCCCCGTTGCGGTCATTGAGAACCCCTTCCGCACCGGAGTTATTATGCCCGACTCATTTGACCCCGACAATGCCGATGTCCCTATGATCAAGGCTATGTATATGTACAACGCCTACAGCTGGCACTATGAGTACAATGAGCCCGCCACCAAAAACGAGAACATCCTCTACGGCGGCGTGTTTGAGCGGGGTCTGCGGCTTGTGATATTCACCCCTCTGGTTGACGAGAGCAAAAATATCGTCACCGACGTCTCCGCCTACGCCGATATCATATCGGGGCTGAGAGAGCGCCTCGGTGAGCGCGGCATCACTCTGGGCGACGAGCTTTCGTTGCTTGATGCACCATCGTTCAGCCCCCTGCTGTTCTGGCTCTGCTCTCTGCTCCTGCCTGCCTGCGCCGTGTTGGCGCTTGAGCATATAGTGCCTGCCGCCCGCCGCTGGCGCAATATCCTGCTGTTTGCCGCCGCCGCTGTATCGGCTGTGGGAACGATAGCCGCACCCGCCCTTACCCAAAAAGTCTGGGCGCTCGGCGCATCGCTCCTTTTCGGTTGCTCTGCCGCGCTGGTGCTGGCAGCCTATGCCCGCAAGGTCGCCGCAGGAGGGAGCCGAAACCTGCCCTGCAGCTTTGCATCCCTGCTCTGCTGTCTGCTGTCTCTGGGCATAGCGGGCGGAATGTACGTAGGCGCGCTGCTTACGAGCCGAAGCTATATGCTTGGCTTTGACATCTTCTCGGGCGTCAAGCTGTCTCAGTTTGCCCCCATCGCTTTTGCCGTGCTGTGGCTGCTGTGCGCGCTTTACGCACCCTCAAAGCGACGTGACTTGCCCCGCGGCAAAAAAGTCCCCATCCCTCTTGCCGCAGCCGCAGGCGCGGTGCTTGCCGTCGCCGTTGTGGTGCTTCTTCTGCGCTCGGGAGATAATATGATGCAGGTATCCTCCCTTGAGCTCCGCTTCCGCAACTTTTTGGAGTATACTCTGTACGTGCGCCCCCGTACCAAAGAAATGCTGGCGGCATTCCCTGCAATAGCGCTGTTTGCCGCCGCCGCGAATAAGCGGTGCTACCTGCTGGCTGTGCCTCTTGGTGCATTTGCCGCTATATCGGTGTCCTCGGTCATCAATACCTTCTGCCATATCTTCACCCCCGTGCTTGTGTCCCTTGTGCGTACCCTGTCGGGCGCCGCCATCGGCACCGTGATCGGTATCATTGGTATGTACATCTTCTCCGCACTGCTTGGCAAACAAAAACAAAACTGAAAAGGCATAACAAAAACCGCCCGAAGGAGCTATCCTCGGGCGGTTTATCTATAGTTGTTCATTTGAACAGATCTTTCAGCTTTTGGTGTACCGACTCGGGTACTGAATAGGCGACACGGGTATCTCCCAAGAGTCCTGCCGTACTGCCGGCCACCGAAATCCCCGTACCCACGTGATATGCATCGGCGTGTGCGTGAGCCGAGAGGGCGTAACCGTTGCCAAACTCAATATAGTACACGCTTCCGCAGCGACAGCCTGAAGTGCCGTCGGGGTTAAGTGCATCGTGTTTCAGGGCGTTGTACCACCACTGAACGTCATTGGGGTCGGTTATCTCCTTTTTGTCGCCGTAATAGTACATTACTACCTTGTCGGGAGAGGGGTATGCTTCGCTCTCAAACAGCGCCTTGAGCTTTTGCTGCGCATCCTCGCTTACCGTATAGGTCTGAGCGTCCTCAATCAGCACCGATATCGAGTCACCTCGGTAGTCAACGCCGTCTACCCTGATACAGCAGAAAAATCCGTTATCGTCGGCATAAATTATAAGCCCGTAACCGTTGCCGAAGTCTATATAATACCGCTCCTGCTCACTCGAGCCCCAAAACTGCTCGGTGGTAGAAACAAGGCTCTCCGGCTTGAAAGCATCATACCAACCGAGTATCTCCGCAGGGTCTGTGATGTATGCAAAGTCAGGTGTGCTGCCGTTGTCGCGATATATGCTGATCTTTGAGGGGATCCGCCATTCCTTAAAGATTATGTTCTCGTATTTGTCGGGAAGAACGTCGGGGGTATTGGCTCTCAGCACGTCCGAAAACTCCATTGACTGCTCGTAGCCCATGTTGTACACATTGCCGCTCTCGCCGTCTGTGATGCTCAAAAGCCGATTGCCCATATGTGTCAGCGCCACCGTGTCCGACGGAGTCTCGCAGTATATCACCCACAGTCCGGCAAATGTCAGGTCGGTGTCTATAAGCACGGGGTCAAGCTCCAACGATGAATAATAATCGCACAGCGCCTTTATCTTGTCGGGGGAAGTATAGCTGAATCTGATCTCTTCGCCCTCGGGGTACGAAACGGTGATCTTCTTTATATCATCGGGCAGAGTGACTCTCACGGGCGTAACGGGTGTATCATCCTGCGTGTTTTGCTTACCGTCAACGGGCGGCTGTGCATCGTTCTGTGTCGGTTCTTCTGTGCAGGCGGCAAAAATCAAAACCGCCGCAAGAAGCAGCGATAATAACCAATAAGCTTTCTTCATCGTTCCATCTCCTTCCTATACCATTATACACGAAAAAACCTGCCCCAAGGTCACACAAAACCGCATACGATCTGTAATAATGCCCCGACCCGCCAAAAAAGCTCGGTTTCAGTAGCTGATGGTGCTGAACTCCTTGACGTACCAATACTGATATTCGGAATGTGACAATGGCAGATCGTCTATTGTCTGCTGTGCGATTTCGGGGACGGGGGTGTCAAAAATCTCAATAGTACAATAGTCAAAATCCGAACCGTCAGACAGCGGTGCAAGATACAGCTTGGTCACCGTTTTATGGGTCTGCAATATCTCGTCGCTGTTAAAAAATAAGCCGCTTTTTGATATATCGGTCTCAGATGCGCAGAAAACCACCCGATAATTGCCCGATGCATCCGAAGCGTCGTACACGTATACACAGCCGTTGTCGGATATACTGCAAAACTCTCCCGTGACCTCAAAACTCATACCGTTGAGCTTGCCCGATATTGCAATACCGTCATTTTGAAGCTCGGTCTTTGTTATCTCGGCTTTTTCAATGATAATGCAGTTATCGGCAGAGAAAGCATTTGTCATATTTGAGCCCGTGGGTGTCACGTTGTACCAGTTTGCGGCGTACACGTTTGCTGTACCGTCTGCTGTATCATCATCCGCACAAGCCGCAAACAATAGAAGAACACATACCGCTGCCGCGACAGCGGCAAAAAGTTTTTTTAGCATTTCGTTATTACCTCAGATTTTAACTATTGAAATTACTTGGATGGTTATTCTGCAATAAAGCAATACTCGGTATAGTATTCATCCCACGTGATATAGACCGAATACAAATAGCCCTTTTCAGCCGTGAAGTATGATTTGTCTTTATCTCTGCTGAGCTTTGCTTTCTCGGTAGTATAAGGGATGACCTCGGCAGTGCCTATGGGATCTTCGCAGCCGAAAAGCTCCACAGGCCAGCGAAAAACCTTAACATCAGATATTTTCTCGCCGCAGGGAATAATGGAGAACCGAATCTTTGCACCGACATCAGATACGGTCACTTTGCGGGTATGCTTTGCATTGTAGCTGTCCGGGGATAGCTGTATACGCATACCGCTGGTCTGTTTTATCTCTCCGGTTTCACTGTCGACTAAACGATAACCCGCTCTTTGCCCGATTCTACTGTACTTTCCGTCCTTTTCCATCTCTATGTAAGCCGTTGGTCTGTCAAAAGTGATGGATACTCTCGTGTTGCGGTCCCAATAGGTTGTGGAATAATCGGAATCGGCAGGTTTTTCGTAAAAGCAAAAGAATAGCACCAAAACAATTGCTGCACAAATCACGATTCCGATAATTTTGTCTTTTTTCTTTTGTGACATAGCATAACCTCCTTTACGGAATGAAACACAAATGACCGCGGCCATTCAGACTGCGGTCATTTTGATCATTATATTTACGGTTGTGGCGTATGCCGCAGGCCTTTTTCTTTTATATTACCATAATATACCCGTTCTGTCAATATTGACAGAGAGCTTGTTACTTGCCGCTTGCGAAGTTTGTCAAAGTGTCGCCGGTGAGGCGGTAGATGGTCCAGTCGCCCAGGGGCGCTGCGCCAAGCTTGAGGTAGAAGTCTATGCTGGGTTTGTTCCAGTCAAGACACACCCACTCGAATCTGCCGCACTGACGCTCCACGGCGATCTGTGCAAGCTTGCGCAGCAGGCCTTTGCCGTAGCCCTGACCGCGGTATTCGGGCAGCACGAACAGGTCCTCAAGATACAGTCCCGCTCTGCCCAGGAATGTAGAAAAGTTGTGGAAGAACAGGGCAAAGCCCACTTCTTTTCCCTCGTCGTTGAGTGCGAATATGACCTCGGCTTTTTTGCGCTCGAATATCCATTCGCGCAGGGTTTTTTCGTCTGCGATAACGTCGTCGGACATTTTTTCATAGTCGGCAAGAGCGCGGATAAAGGACAGGATAGTAGCGCAGTCCTGCTCGGTTGCTATTTTGTAGTTTATATTTTTCATAGGTTGCACCTCCGTTTTTTTATAGTTTATCACAAGCGGCGGAAAATGGCAAATATGCAAAAAACACTTGCAAAATCCTCGGTGCTGTAGTATAATCTCACAAAACTGCATAGGATAGCCTGTGCAGGGAGTTGGTGCTTATGGATATTTCCGCAGTAAAAGAACGACTGGAGAGGACGCCAGTCATTGCCGCCGTCAGACAGGGCGGCTTAACGGCGGCGCTCAGCAGCCCTGCCGAGGTCATTTTTGCGCTGGACGAGAATATCAGGACTGCCACGCAGACGGTGGAGCTTGCCCATAACGCCGATAAGCTTATCTTTATCCACGCCGACCTGACACGGGGAATAGGCAAGGATAAGTGCGGCATAGAATATCTGGCTTCCATCGGCGCGGACGGGGTGATATCTACCCACGCCAACCTGCTGAGATATGCCAAAGAGTACGGGCTGGTTACCGTGCAGCGGTATTTTGCCGTTGACTCACAGGGTCTTTTAAGCATCCGCGAGATGATAAACTCCGCCCGACCCGACCTTGTAGAGATAATGCCGGGTGTGGTGGACAAGGTCATCAGACATTTTGCAAGCGACCGCACACCGATCATCGCGGCAGGTCTTATCGAGACCAAAGCCGAGGTGCAGGCGGCATTATCCGCAGGTGCGCTGGCTGTGTCCACGGGCAGAAGTGAGCTGTGGTATCTGTAAAATAACTTAATATTCCGAAGAGATTAAGAGAAACGGAAACAATAAGGACGAAGTTTGCTTCGCCTTGTTTTCCGTTTCCTTTTTTATTTTTGCATAATAACCGAATGGGGGAATTTGTATGGTATACGACATCCTTATAGTCGGCGCAGGCGTGTGCGGCGGTATGATAGCCAGAGAGCTGTCAAAGTACGATCTGCGCGTCTGCCTGCTGGAAAAAGCCAACGACGTTGCCGCAGGCGCGTCCAAAGCCAACAGCGGCATCATCCACGGCGGTTACGACCCCGAACCGGGCACACTCAAGCAGAAGCTGAACACCGAGGGCGTAAAGCTGCTGTTTGAAGCGGCGGAGGAGCTTTCTGTTCCCTATCTGCGCAACGGGTCGATGGTCTGCGCCTTTTCAGAGTACGAGGAGGAGCAGCTGAGAGAGCTTTACAGCCGCGGCATAAGCAACGGCGTGCAGGGACTTAAGCTGCTGTCGGGGGACGAGGCAAGAGCGCTTGAGAGCAATCTCTCACAGTCGGTCACCCTTGCTCTGCACGTTCCCGAGGCGGGCATAATCTGCCCCTATAAGCTGACAATTGCCGCCGTGGGCAACGCTATGGACAACGGCGTTACCCTGATGCGCAATTTTGAGGTCACCTCCATCAAGCACAAGGACGGCTTTTTCGGTCTCACCAGCAGCGCGGGCGACTGGGTCAGCGGCAAATACCTCATCAACTGCGCAGGCGGCTATTCGGGCAAAATTGCCGCTATGGCAGGCGACGACTCCATTGAGATAATCCCCCGCGCGGGCGAGTATATGCTCCTTGACCGCAGCGAGGGCAAAACGGTCAGCCATACCATCTTCCGCGCCCCCTCCAAAGAGGGAAAGGGCATATTGGTCTCGCCCACCGCCGACGGAAATCTGCTCCTTGGCCCCACCGCTGTCAGAGTGGACACACCCGACAGCACCGAGACAACGAGAGAGGGACTTGCCGCAGTTATCCGCTCGGTCAAAGAGAGCGTGCCCACGGTTGACTTGTCCAAGGTCATTACATCATTCACCGGTGTCCGTGCATCCCACATGGACGGAGATTTTATCATAGCTCAGTCCAAACTGGTCAAGAATCTGGTCAACGTTGCCGCTATTGACTCACCCGGTCTCACCGCCTGCGCAGCCATCGCCCGATATGTCACGGACATTCTGGACTCAATGGGCGTTAAGCTTTGTGCAAAACCCGATTGGAACGGCAAGCGGGAGGACACAGAGGCATTTTCCAAGCTGACCGATGAGCAAAAGGATGCCGTTATCAAAAAAGACCCTGCTTACGGCAGGATAATATGCCGCTGTGAGGGCATAACCGAGGGCGAGATACGCCACGCTTTGCGCAAAAATCCCCCCGCCCTTGATATGGACGGCGTCAAGCGCCGTTCCCGCTCGGGTATGGGCAGATGTCAGGGAGGCTTCTGCGCACCTTATGTTATGAAGCTTATCGCCGAGGAGCAGGGGATAAAGCTTGAGGAGGTTACCAAAAACGGCGGCGGGTCAAAAATGCTGACGGGGAGGATATAAGCTGTGAAGAATCACGATATAGTCATCATAGGCGGCGGCCCTGCGGGTATGGCGGCGGCTGCTGCGGCATTCGACAGAGGGGTCAGGGACGTTGTTATCATTGACCGCGAGGAACATCCGGGCGGCGTGCTCAAGCAGTGCATCCACAACGGTTTCGGTCTGCACAAACTGGGCAGAGAGCTGACCGGCCCCGAGTATGCCGACGTGTACGTGCGGATGATCAGAGAGCGTGGCATCAAGGTCTATTCGGACACTATGGTCACAAGCATCAGCGAGGACAAAACGGTCACCGCCACAAGCACGGGCGGCATCCTCAAAATTCGTGCAAAAGCCGTGGTGCTGGCTATGGGCTGCCGGGAGCGCAGCCGCGGTGCGCTCAATATCAGCGGTACCCGTCCCGCGGGCGTTTACAGCGCGGGCACGGCACAGAAGCTTATCAACTGCGACGGGTATATGGTGGGCAAAAGGGTAGTCATCTTAGGCTCGGGCGATATCGGACTTATTATGGCGCGCCGTATGACCCTGCAGGGTGCAAAGGTGGAGGCGGTCTGCGAGATACTGCCCTATTCGGGCGGTCTGACCCGCAACATCGTGCAGTGCCTTGAGGATTACGGTATACCTCTGTATCTCAGCACCACCGTTGCCGAGATACACGGCAGAGAGCGCCTTGAGGGGGTCACCGTAGCTCAGGTGGACGCAAGCCGCACGCCCATAGAGAGCACCAAGCGGTATATCCCCTGCGACACTTTGCTCCTTTCCTGCGGTTTGATACCCGAAAACGAGCTGACTCAGGCGGCGGGCATTGACATTGACCGTGTCACGGGCGGCGCCGTGGTGGATCAGTTCAGACAGACCTCACGTGAGGGCGTGTTTGCCTGCGGAAACGTACTGCAGGTACACGATCTGGTCGACCACGTTTCCGACGAGGCGGAAACGGCAGGCATTGCCGCCGCAGACTACGTGCTGGGCAAAAATACAGATGCACCCTGCATTGAGACACGGGCAGGGGAGGGCGTCAGATACGTTCTGCCCCAGCGTGTGCGTCTGACGGGCGACAGCGTATCTCTGTATCTGCGTGTCAGAGAGCCCCAAAGCAACGTCAGAATGGTGGTCAAAAACGGCGGGCGGGTCATAAAGACCTTCCCCCGTCTCAAAGTCGCCCCCGGCGAGATGGAAAAGCTTGAGGTGCCCGTGGGCCTGACGTCGGGCGACGGGGACAGCCTTACGGTATCTGTGGAGGTGCAGAAATGAACAGAACACTTACCTGCATAATCTGCCCGCGGGGATGTACCCTGCAGGCGCATATCGAAAACGGCACCGTCACCGTCACGGGCAACGCCTGCAGACGCGGTGAGGAGTACGGCATCAGCGAGTGCCTGCATCCTATGCGCACGGTGACCGCCGTTATAGGGGTTGTGAACCGTGACGGCAAAGCACTCAGCGTCAAAACAAAAGACCCCATCCCCAAAGAGCATATTTTTGACCTGATGGCGGTTTTGCGCGGTATGACCGCCTCTGCACCTGTTGCAATCGGAGACGTAATATGCGACAATATATACGGAACACAGGTTATTGCAACGGGGAGCGTGGAATAATGAAGAACACCCTCAAAAATATCAGGCTGTTTCTGTTTGATATGGACGGCACTCTGTATCTGGGCAGCAGGCTGTTTGATTTTACGATCGAGCTGCTTGACACCATAAAAGCTCAGGGCAAAAGATATATGTTTATGACCAACAACTCGTCAAAAAGCGTAAGCGACTACGTCGCAAAGCTTGCCAAAATGGGGATCGATGCCACCGAGGAGGATTTTTTCACCTCATCTCAGGCAACCGCCCTCTATCTGCTTGAGCATCACAGGGGGCAGAAGCTGTACGTATGCGGCACCCGCTCGCTCAAAGCCGAGCTTGCCAAAAACGGCTTTGAAATAACCGAGGACACCGGCGATACCGACTGCATCGTAATGGGGTTTGATACCGAGCTGACCTTTCAGAAGCTTCACGATATTTCCTATCTGCTTCTGACCCGTCCCGATATCCCCTATATCGCCACCAACCCCGACTACGTCTGTCCCACCGAGTTCGGCTCTGTGCCAGACTGCGGCAGTGTGTGCGATATGCTCTATAACGTCTCCCGCCGCCGCCCCGTGGTAATCGGCAAGCCAAAGCCCGAAATGCCCCTGCTGGCTATGAAAAAGGCGGGGGTCACCCCCGATCAGACGGCGGTGATCGGTGACAGGATATACACCGATATCAAGAGCGGACTTTCGGCGGGCGCGTATACCGTGCTGGTGCTCAGCGGCGAGACCACGAGAGAGATATTGGACGCATCAAGCGATAAACCTCACGCGGTCATGGACAGCGCCGAGGAGCTTCTGCATATACTTAAACAATAAGGGGAGGATATACTATGGATACCGTCAAACTTGCAAACAAGGGCAATACAAAAATGGTGGCACACAGAGGTGTCAGCAAGCTGGAAAGAGAGAACACCATGCCTGCATTCGTCGCCGCAGGCAACCGCAGCTACTGGGGCATCGAGACCGATATCCACGTGACACGCGACGGCAGATTTATCGTGTATCACGACGACAATACCCTGCGTCTGACGGGCGTTGACAGCGTGGTTGAGGAGCAGGAGTTTGATGCCCTGCGCAAACTGCCCATCCGTGATTTTGACGAGCAGCCCCGTGTTGACCTGTATATGCCCTCGCTGGAGGAGTATATCAAGATCTGCAAAAAATACGGCAAGATCGCCGTGCTTGAGCTTAAAAACTCGATGCCGAGAGAAAAGGTCTTTGAGGTGTGTGACATCCTCGACAGCTCCGATTACCGCGAGGGCGTGGTGCTGATATCCTTTGACTACGACAATCTGCTGTACGTCAAAGAAAAGCACCCCCTGCAGAAGGTCCAGTTTCTGTGCAGCGAGTACACGGAGGGGCTTGCGGAAAAGCTCAAAAAAGACGGAATGGATCTGGATATAAACCGCAAAGCCGTCACAAAAGAGCTTATCGACCTGTGCCACGAAAACGGTGTTGAGGTCAACGCATGGACGGTGGACGAAGCTGAGCAGGCACAGAGTTTTATTGATATGGGCATCGACTACATAACCACAAATATTCTTGAGTGAGCATTCTCCGCAGGCGTTCTGCCTGCGGATTTTTCTTTTTCTTTGCCGAATAGACGGCGGGTTAATGCAAAAAATACCCATACACGAATGATGCAAAACGAGGCAAAGGAAAGGACAAAAATGAAAAAAGTAGCAGTAGTATATTGGAGCGGTACGGGCAATACCGAAAAAATGGCGGAGTATATAGCCGAGGGGGTCAGGCAGGCGGGGTCGCAGGCCTATCTTTTTACCGCCGACAAATTTGACGCACCTATGATGGACGCCTACGACGCCGTTGCCTTCGGGTGTCCCGCCATGGGTGCGGAGAGCCTTGAGGAGGGAGAATTTGACCCTATGTTCGCCCGATGCGAAAACCGTCTCAGGGACAAAAAGATCGCCCTCTTCGGCTCCTACGGCTGGGGCGGCGGCGAGTGGATGCGCAAGTGGGAAAGAACCTGCGCGGATAAGGGCGCCCGACTGATGGGCGAGGGGGTCAAATGCTGCGGCAGTCCCGACGAAGTAGTGCGCGCCGAATGTCTGGCGCAGGGCGAGTTTCTGGTGAGATAAATAATTATTAGAAAATAAGTATATCCACTATAGGGATATGCTTATTTTTTTGCTTTTTGAGGCGGAGCCTATTCAAAAAAATGCATTTTTTTGAAAAAATTATCATCAAAAATCGTGGCAAAAACCCTCTTTTCTTGTTGTCAAATAACGCAGTTTGTGTTAGAATACACACGGGAGATTGCGACCTCCTGTTTTATACTGCGCAAAAATTTCCGAAAGAGGTAGTGTTCAATGCCTAAACGGGACAAAAACGGGCTGACTGAGCAGGAGTTTTTGAGCAGCTATTCAAGGGAGGGATATCCCGGACCGTCCCTTACCGCCGACGTGGTTTTGCTGGCAGATATGCAGGATGATCTGCAGCTGCTGCTTATAAAAAGAGGCGGTCACCCCTGCATCGGTCAATGGGCACTTCCCGGCGGCTTTGCCGAAGAGCGGGAGAGCATCGAGCAGACGGCACAGAGAGAGCTGCTTGAGGAAACGGGAGTCAAAGATGCGCCCATTATCCCCGTAGGACTTTTCAGCAAGCCGGGCAGAGACAAACGCGGCTGGGTAGTTTCCCAGTGCTTTGTATCCCGACTCGGCACGAAACCCGAGGCAAGAGCGGGAGACGACGCCCGTCAGGCAGAGTGGTTCGGAGTAAGTCTGACGGATAACACAGTGATTCTCACGGGCAGCAGCTGCGTGATCAAACTCGGATATGCATACTCGGGCGGACAGATCGCCGTCAGCGCGCTGTCGGACGAAGAGCTTGCATTCGATCACGGAGAAATGCTCGTCAGAGCTTTAATATGTATTCATAAAATACCGATATGAAAAGAGGAGTAACTATGTACAAGATCGCTTCCAGAAAGGAGCTCAATCCCACTGTAACACAGCTGGAGATCGAAGCACCTCTTGTTGCGAAAAAAGCACGTCCCGGTCAGTTCATCATTCTCAGGGTGGACGCAGACGGAGAGAGAATACCTCTTACCGTTGCCGGCTGTGACAAGGACGCAGGCACCGTCAAGATCATTTTCCAGATCGTCGGCGGTACAACAGCAAAGCTCAACGCAAAGCGCGAGGGCGAGTATATTCAGGACTTCGTAGGCCCTCTGGGTGTTGCCACCCATCTTGACGGCCTCAAGAAGGTCTGCATCGTCGGCGGCGGCGTGGGCTGCGCCATCGCTATGCCTATCGCTCAGGCTCTTCACGAGCTGGGTGCAGAAGTCACCAGCATCATCGGCTTCCGCAACAAGGACCTGGTCATTCTGGAGGACGAGTTCGCCGCTTGCTCCGACAAGCTGGTCATGATGACCGACGACGGCTCCTACGGCCGCCACGGCAACGTCACCGTTCCCCTCAAGGAGATGCTTGAGGCAGGCGAGAAGTTCGATATGGTCATCACCATCGGTCCTCTGATCATGATGAAGTTCGTCACTTTGACTGCAAAGCCCTTCGGCGTACCCTGCACGGTCTCCATGAACCCCATTATGATCGACGGTACGGGTATGTGCGGCGGCTGCCGTCTCACCCTTAATCAGGACGGCAAGAAGGTCACCAAGTTCGCTTGTGTTGACGGCCCCGATTTCAACGGCTACGAAGTAGATTTTGACGAGGCTATGTCCCGCGGAAGAATGTATGCTGACTTCGAGCGTCACGCATACGAAGAGGCATGCAACCTCTTCAAGAAGGCTTAAAGGAGGAACAGAGCAATGGCTATAGATCCCAAAAAGCATGAGATGCCCTCGCAGGATCCTGCGGTGCGCGCACATAATTTCAAAGAGGTCGCCCTCGGCTACACTATGGAAGTAGCGGTGGAAGAGGCAAAGCGCTGCCTCAACTGCAAGACCCAGCCCTGCGTAAGCGGCTGCCCCGTTAACATCAACATCCCCGATTTCATCTCCTGCATCAAAGAAGGCAAGTTCGAGGATGCATATCAGGTCATCACCAAGACCTCCTCTCTGCCCGCAGTCTGCGGCCGTGTATGTCCCCAGGAGAGCCAGTGCGAGAGCAAGTGTACTCTGGGCGTCAAGTTCGAGCCCGTGGGCATCGGCAGACTTGAGCGTTTCGTTGCCGACTGGCACAACGCCAACGTCACCGAAAAGCCCGCCGCTCCCGAGAGCAACGGCCACAAGGTCGCTGTCGTCGGCTCCGGTCCTTCCGGTCTGACCTGCGCAGGCGATCTGGCAAAGAAGGGCTACAAGGTCACCGTATTTGAGGCTCTGCACACCGCAGGCGGCGTTCTGGTATACGGTATACCCGAGTTCCGTCTGCCCAAGAGCATCGTTGCCAAGGAAGTCGACACCCTCAAGGCTCTGGGCGTTGACGTTGAGACCAACGTTGTCATCGGCAAGACCCTGACCATCGACGAGCTGTTCGAGATGGGCTACGAGGCCGTATTCGTAGGCTCCGGTGCAGGTCTGCCCAACTTTATGAATATCCCCGGCGAGGCACTCAAGGGCGTATACTCCGCCAACGAGTTCCTCACCCGCAGCAACCTGATGAAGGCATATCTGGACAACCCCGTCACCCCCATTATGAAGGGCGGCAAGGTCGCTGTCGTCGGCGGCGGCAACGTTGCCATGGACGCCGCAAGAACGGCTCTCCGTCTGGGTGCCGACAAGGTATACATAGTATATCGCCGTTCCATGGAGGAGCTGCCCGCAAGAGCAGAAGAGGTCGAGCATGCCATCGAAGAGGGCATCGACTTCCAGCTGCTGCGCAACCCCGTGGAGATCCTGGGCTATCAGAACCCCGACGATCCCAGAGATCCCAGAAACGGCTTCGTTACCGGTATGAAGTGCATCAAGATGGAGCTCGGCGAGCCTGACGCAAAGGGCCGCCGCCGTCCCGTTGCCATCCCCGGCAGTGAGTTCGTTCTGGACGTTGACACGGTCGTTATGTCCATCGGTACCTCCCCCAACCCCCTCATCAAGGATACCACCAAGGGCCTTGAGGTCAATTCCCACGGCGGCATCATCGTCAACGAAGACGGTCTGACCTCCCGTGACGCCGTCTATGCAGGCGGTGACGCTGTTACCGGCGCCGCAACGGTCATCTCGGCTATGGGCGCAGGCAAGACTGCCGCAAAGGCTATCGACGAATACCTCAGCGCAAAGTAATCTATATAAACAGTACGGCAAACTGTAAAAAAGTGCAGTTTGCCGTATTTGAGGGTAGAGTGAAAGGGTTTTCATTCCACCTATCAACCGATAAAGGAGAGAACAGAATGAGCGCACAGTTTGATTTTGCAGTCGTTGACAGGATTCTTGCTGCATACGACTGCAAGCAGTCCGGAATCATTGCCATTCTGCAGGAGATTCAGGAACATTATCACTATCTTCCCAGAGAGATATTTCAGTATATCGCCGACAAGCTTGATATGAGCGAGGCGGAGATATACAGCGTTGCAACCTTCTACGAGAACTTCTCCCTTGAGCCCAAGGGCAAGTACGTTATCAAGATCTGTGACGGCACAGCCTGCCACGTCCGCCGTTCCATTCCCATTCTTGACCGTATCCGTGCCGAGCTGGGTCTGAGCGCAGAGAAGAAGACCTCCGACGACCTCAACTTTACCGTTGAGACCGTTTCCTGCCTTGGTGCATGCGGACTTGCTCCCGTTCTGACAGTCAATGACGTGGTATATCCCGCAATGACTCCCGACAAGGCAAGTGCACTTATCAAGGAGCTGAGAGAGGAGATCGCCAATGCTTAAGAACAGACAGGATTTTATCGCCTACCGCAAAGAGGCTGTTGCCGCTTACGGCGCACAGGCAGAAAAGATCATCGTATGCGCAGGTACCGGCTGCGTCGCCGGCGGTTCTCTCAAAATATACGACCGTCTCAAGGAGCTGATGGCAGAAAAGGGTCTGCACGTTGCCGTTGAACTTGAGGTGGATCCCCACGACGATTCGGTAGGCCTCAAAAAGAGCGGCTGCCACGGTTTCTGTGAAATGGGTCCTCTGGTACGTATCGACCCTCAGGGCTGGCTTTATACCAAGGTCAAGCTGGAGGACTGCGAAGAAATAGTCGAGAAGACCGTCTGCAAGGGCGAGTACGTTGAGCGCCTTGCATACACCAAGGAAAACTGCATCTACAAAAAGCAGGCCGATATCCCCTTCTACGCAGGACAGACCCGCGTGGTTCTGGAGCATTGCGGCAAGATCGATGCCACCTCCATCCGTGAGTACGTGGCTATCGGCGGCTATACCGCTTTTGAGAAGGCTCTGTTCGAGATGAACGCCGATCTTATAGTCGAGCAGATCAGCAAGTCCGGCCTCAGAGGCCGCGGCGGCGGCGGATTCCCCGCAGGCAAGAAGTGGGAGCAGGTCAAGCGCCAGAAGGCTCTGCCCAAGTACGTGGTATGTAACGGCGACGAGGGCGACCCCGGTGCGTTTATGGACCGCTCCATTATGGAGGGCGACCCCCACAGAATGCTTGAGGGTATGATGATCGCAGGTCTGGCAACGGGTGCAAGCCACGGCTACATATACGTCCGTGCCGAGTATCCTCTGGCTGTTGAGAGACTGCGTACCGCTATCGCGCAGGCAGAACAGCTGGGCCTGCTGGGCGACAACATTATGGGCACCGACTTCAGTTTCCATATGCATATCAACCGCGGTGCAGGCGCATTCGTATGCGGCGAGGGCTCGGCTCTTACCGCGTCCATCGAGGGTAAGCGCGGATTCCCCCGCGTCAAGCCTCCCCGTACCGTTGAGAACGGTCTGTTTGACAAGCCCACCGTACTGAACAACGTTGAGACCTTTGCCAACGTTGCGGAGATCATCAACAAGGGCGCCGACTGGTATCTGGGCATCGGCACCGAGAGCAGCCCCGGCACCAAAGCGTTTGCGCTCACCGGCAATATTTCCAACACCGGCCTTATCGAAGTCCCCATGGGCACCACCCTCCGCGAGATAATCTTTGATATCGGCGGCGGTATGCGCGGTGACGGTGAGTTCAAGGCCGTTCAGATCGGCGGTCCTTCGGGCGCCTGCCTGACAAAAGAGCATCTTGACCTGCCCCTTGACTTTGACAATATCAAGAAGGTCGGTGCAATGATCGGTTCGGGCGGTCTGGTGGTTATGGACGAGAACACCTGTATGGTCGAGGTCGCACGCTTCTTTATGAACTTCACCCAGAACGAGTCCTGCGGCAAGTGCGTACCCTGCCGCGAGGGTACCAAGCGTATGCTTGAGATCCTTGAGCGTATCGTTGCGGGTCAGGGCAGAGACGGCGACATCGAGCTGCTTGAGGAATTGGCAGACACCATCTCCTCCACCGCTCTGTGCGGTCTGGGCAAGTCGGCTCCCAACCCCGTCGTCAGCACCATCAAGAACTTCCGCGACGAATACAAGGCACACATCTATGACAAGCGCTGCCCCGCAGGCGCCTGCCAGAAGCTCAAGACCATCGTCATCGATCCTAACCTGTGCAAGGGCTGTACCAAGTGCGCACGCCAGTGCCCCGTTTCCGCTATCAACGGCAAGGTCAAAGAGCCCCACACCATTGATCTTGACAAGTGTATCCGCTGCGGCAGCTGCATAAGCGCCTGTGCATTCCACGCAATAAAGGAGGACTAAGAGATGGCTGATAAGCAATTCCTTACAATAGACGGTATCCCCGTACAGATCGAAGGCGAAAAGAATCTGCTTGAGGTCATCACCAAGATCGGCATCAAGCTTCCTACCTTCTGCTATCATACCGGCCTGTCCATCTACGGCGCCTGCCGTATGTGTATGGTCGAGAACGAAAAGGGCGGCCTTGAGGCAGCCTGCTCCACACCTCCCCGTGCAGGTATGAACATCCGTACCAACACCGAGCGTCTCCGCAGATACCGCAAGAACATCCTCGAGCTGATCCTTGCCAACCATTGCGGCGACTGCACCACCTGCGACAACAACGGCGTCTGCAAGCTGCAGAGCCTTGCTGACCGCTATAATATCGAAGGTATCCGTTTCCCCAACAACGCCAAATCCACCAAGAATGACGACACATCCTCTCTGTGCATCACCCGTGACAACGGCAAGTGCATCCTCTGCGGCGACTGTGTCAGAATGTGCAAGGAGATCCAGAACGTCGGTGCTATCGACTTTGCCCACCGCGGCTCCAAGATGGTCATCAGCACAGCTTTCGGCAAGCCTCTTGCAGAGTCTCCCTGCGTAGGCTGCGGTCAGTGTGCGGCAGTCTGCCCCACGGGCGCTATCATCGTCAAGAACGATATGCCCAAGGTCTGGAAGGCTATCGACGACCGCAGCAAGAAGGTCACCGTTCAGGTCGCTCCCGCCGTCCGTGTTGCGGTAGGCAAGGAGTTCGGCCTGCCCGAGGGCACGAACGTAATGGGCAAGATCGTCGCAGCCCTGCACCGTATGGGCTTCGATCAGGTCTATGATACCACCCTCTCCGCCGACATCACCGTTATGGAGGAGAGCAAGGAGTTCCTCGAGAGGATCGAGAAGGGCGAGAATATGCCCCTTATGACCTCCTGCTGCCCCGGCTGGATCCAGTACGTTGAGAAGAAGCATCCCGAGCTTCTGCCCAATATCTCCACCTGCCGCAGTCCTATGCAGATGCTGGCATCTATCGTCAAGGATGAGAGCCGCTCCAAGGGCGAGGATATGTTCCACGTAGCAATTATGCCCTGCACAGCCAAGAAGTTCGAGGCTGCCCGTGACGAGTTCAAGGTCAACGGCGATCCCAACGTTGATGCCGTTATCACCACTCAGGAGCTTGTAAGTATGATCAAGGAGTCGGGCATCATCTTTGACGCTCTCGATCCCGAAGCTGTTGATATGCCTTACGGCACCATCTCGGGCGCAGGCGTCATCTTCGGCGTCACCGGCGGTGTTACCGAGGCTGTTCTGCGTAGAGTCGCAGAGAGCAAGTCCCGTACATCCCTGCTCACCGTTGCGACCTTCGGTCAGCGCGGCAAGGAGGGTATCAAGGAGTTCGACGTTGAGTTCGGTGACAGTAAACTGCATATCGCAGTTGCCAACGGCCTCAAGAATGCCGAGACCGTCATCAAGAGACTCAAAGCAGGCGAGAAGTTTGACCTCATCGAGGTCATGGCTTGCCCCGGCGGCTGTGTAAACGGCGGCGGTCAGCCCTTTACCCGTATCCCCGGTAAGGACAAGCGCGCCAAGGGTCTGTACGAGGCTGACAAGCTTCTGTCCATCCGCTCCTCCGACGAGAACCCCGTTATCCAGTCTCTGTACAAGAACGGACTTGCAGAGAAGGCTCACGAGCTGCTTCACGTCCACTACGGCAAACACGAATAATCCAAACGGTACTTAAACCCTGCCGCAAACCGCGGCAGGGTTTTTCTGTTGACCAAACCTTAAACGATGGGATATAATGGTTCTATATAAACAGCGGGAGAGTGTAGTATGCGTTTTACAAAGATGCACGGCTTAGGCAACGATTATATATACGTGTTCGGTATGCCGGATAACGTTGAGTCAATGGCTGTGAAGCTGTCAGACAGACATTTTGGCATAGGTGCTGACGGCATTATCGTCATAGACAGAGCCCTTGACGCCGACTTTTCCATGCGGATATTCAACGCCGACGGGTCTGAGGCCAAAATGTGCGGCAACGGCATCCGATGCGTGGGCAAGTACGTCTATGACAAAGGATATACGAGCAAGACCTGCCTGACCGTTGATACCCTGTCCGGTATCAAGACTCTGTTGCTGACCGTGGATAACGGCTCGGTCACCTTGGTGCAGGTTGACATGGGATTGACCGAGGTAGGGGAGCTTACGGAGCTTGACGCGGGCGGTGTAACCGTAGCAGTCTATCCCGTGTCGGTGGGCAATCCTCACGCGGTAACCTTTGTGGACAGTGTTGAAGATCTGGATCTGTGGGCTGTCGGCCCGCAGGTAGAAAATCACCCGCGCTTCCCCGACAGAGTCAACGCCGAGTTCGTGCAGGTGATCGACGAGCATACTCTTCGTATGCGTGTTTGGGAGCGGGGCAGCGGTATTACCATGGCCTGCGGAACGGGAGCTACCGCTTCTGCTGCAGCGGCTGTAAAGGCGGGATACTGTGTAGCAAATATACCCATCACGGTCAGGCTTGACGGGGGAGAACTGCAGATAGTTATCAAAGACGACGGAAGCGCGCTGATGACCGGCCCCGCAACAATGGTTTTTGAAGGCGAAACAGTTTGAAATCGAATAATAAAAATCTGAAAACCGACGGAATGTCCGTCGGTTTTTTGGTAATCAGGGCTTGGATCGTGGGGCCGTGTGATGAATATACAATATATAATACAAAAAATACTTGAATACATCTTATCGGTGTGTTATATTGTAAAATGAATTTTTATGTTCGTTTCTTTTTTGGACACAAAACTGCCCCCAATATCATCAAAATGTGTCGGTAGGTGAAAAAATGACCCACATATCCAGCCGCAAGAACAGCGAGATACAGCGCCTCCGCCGTCTGCTTGACGACGGTGGTTTCCGCCGCTGTGAGGGTGCCTTTGTCTGTCAGGGCAGCGTTATGCTTGAAGAGGCTGTACGCAGCGGTATGGAGATCGAGCGGGTATACTGTCTCGAGAGTCAGCTGCATTTTGTTCCCGAGGGGATGCCCTGCGTTACCGTCACCCCTGAGATCATCGAGGTCATCAGCGGCGTGGAGAGCGCGTCGGGTCTGGTCTTTACCTGCCGCATACCCCAAAACCGTGCCCTCAGCGGCAATAGGTTTATCGCCCTTGAGGACGTGCGCGACCCGGGCAACGTAGGCACCGTTATCCGCACCGCCGATGCACTGGGTATTGACGGCGTTATTATGCTGGGCAGCTGTGCCGACTGTTTTGCGCCCAAAGTCGTCCGCTCCACTATGGGCTCGCTTTTCAGAATGCCCCTGCATTTCTGCACCGTAGAGCAGCTGCGTGAATACTGCACACAGCAGGGTATATCGCTGATAGCCGCAGAGCTTAATGATACCGCCTGCAGATTAGGGGAAACGCCCCTTGCATCTCCCTGCTGCGTGATGATAGGCAACGAAGCGAGAGGACTGTCCGAGGCGGCGGTCAAAAGTGCCGACCGTTCATATATTATCCCTATGCAGGGTGCCGAATCTCTTAACGCCGCAGTAGCGGCATCGCTGTTTATGTGGGAGATGACGAGGGACGGAGTATGATATATCATATCTGGCTGTCACAGTGCGCCAAGCTCTCCTGCGACAAAGCCTGCAGGCTCATATGCGAAACGGGCAGTGCCGAGGGCGTATATCGGGCAAGCGGGCATACCCTGCGGCAAAAAAGCTACCTGAACGGCGCCGATATCGAAGCGCTGGGGAATAAGGATCTGAAAATTGCTCAGGATATCATAGATAAATGCCAAAGATCGGGCATAGATATTATTACCTTTTCGGACAAACGGTACCCAGGCGCCCTGCGCGAGATACACCTGCCGCCCGTGGTGCTTTACGTGCGCGGCAGAATGCCCGATATCGACGCCCTTCCCGTGTTCGGCGTCGTAGGCAGCCGCAAGCCAAGTCTGGACTCATCCGCCTTTGCTCTCAAAATGGCGCAGGAGCTGACACAAGCGGGTATGCTTATCGTGTCGGGTATGGCGCAGGGCGTGGACTCCAAAGCGGCGGAAGGCGCCCTCAAAGCCGGCAGCACCATCGCCGTGTTGGGTACAGCCATCGACAAACCCTACCCCAAGTCAAACTGGGGTCTGTACCGTGATATCATCAAAAAAGGCGCGGTCATCAGCGAATATCCGCCGGGGGCGCGCACCTATCCCGACAGTTTTATCGAGCGCAACCGCATAATCAGCGGTCTGAGTATAGGCGTGCTTGTCGTTCAGGCAGGCAAAAAGAGCGGTTCGCTCAAGACCGCGCGGTTTGCCGAGGATTTTGGCAGATACGTGTTCGTGTCGCCCGGACTGCCCACCAGCGATGAGTGGGAGGGGAGCAACGAGCTTTTGCGCTCGGGCGCTTTTTATACCGCCTGCGCAGAGGATGTGCTTTCGCAGTTTCGGACACGGTATAATTTTTCCGCACCCCAAACTATCGACAGATCATCGGTCTGTATGCCCGAGGGACTCTCAAAAGATGAGCAGAAGATATACCTCGCCCTTGAAGAGCCCAAACGGCTTGACCGCATAGCCGCCGACTGCGCCCTGCCTGCCGAGCAGGTGGCAGCCGCGCTGACGGTAATGGAGCTTATGGGCACCGTTGAGCAGACGGGCACACAGACCTTCAAACGAAAATAAATCATCAGGAGGACCAAAATGTCTAAACTTCTTATAGTTGAGTCTCCTTCCAAGGCAAAAACCATCACCAAATATCTTGACGGGGAGTTTGTGGTAAAAGCCTCTATGGGACATCTGCGCGATCTGCCCAAGAAGAAGCTTGCCGTCGACCCCGAGAGGGATTTTGCCGTAGATTACGAGCCTATCGAGGGCAAGGGCAAGCTTATCAAAGAGCTGAGCGATGCCGCTCTTGACGCCGACAGCATATATCTGGCAACCGACCCTGACCGCGAGGGAGAAGCTATATCCTGGCACCTTGCCGAGCTGCTGGAACTGCCTATGGACAAAACCAGCCGCGTGACCTTCAACGAGATCACCAAACCCGCCGTGCTTGAGGCTGTCAAAAACCCCCGTGATATAGATATGGATCTGGTCAACGCCCAGCAGGCACGCCGCATCCTTGACCGTATCGTGGGCTACAAGCTGTCACCGTTTTTGTGGAAGAAGGTGCGCAAGGGTCTCTCTGCAGGCCGCGTGCAGTCGGTGGTCACCCGTCTGGTAGTGGACAGAGAGCGGGAGATCAGAGCCTTTGTTCCCGAGGAGTACTGGACTATTGACGCTCTGCTGTCTCACGGCAGAAAGAGCTTTACCGCACACTTCTACGGCGACCTCAAGGGTAAGCTTGAGCTTCCCGACCGCGCATCGGTGGACAAGGTGCTTGAGAGCATCAACGGTGCCGAATACACGGTCAGCGCCTACAAGACCTCCCGAAAGAAGCGCCAGCCCGCGCCGCCCTTTATCACCTCCACCCTTCAGCAGGATGCATCCCGCAGACTGGGTATGCCCGCCAAGCGTGTTATGAAGGTCGCCCAGGAGCTTTACGAAGGCGTCGAGATAGACGGCAGAGGCTTAAGCGGTCTTATTACCTATATCCGTACCGACTCGCTCCGTATCGCCGACAGCGCTTTAAGCGAGGTCAGAGGCTTTATCGGTAGCCGTTTCGGCAATGAGTACAAGCCTCTCAAGGCGCGTTACTTCAAGACCAAGAAGGGTGCGCAGGACGCCCACGAAGCCATCCGTCCCACCGACCCCACCTTGGAGCCCGACAGCATCAAAAAGAGCCTTACCCCCGACCAGTACAAGCTGTACAAGCTTATATGGTCCAGATTCGTTGCCAGCCAGATGAGCGATGCCGTACTGGACACCGCTTCGGCAGATATAACGGCAAACGGCTATGTTTTCCGTGCATCGGGTACTACCGTTGCATTCCCCGGATTTCTGGCGCTGTATGAGGAGAGCCGTGACGAGCAGGACGAGGCTGAATCCCCCCTGCCTCCTCTGGAGGTAGGCGACAAGGTCAACCTTAAGAAGCTTGAGGAGAAACAGCACTTCACCCAGCCTCCCGCACGCTACACCGAAGCATCTCTCATCAAGGCTATGGAAGAAAAAGGTATCGGCCGCCCCAGCACCTATGCACCTACAATTTCTGTCATCATAGACCGTGAATACGTGGTCAAAGAGGGCAAGGCTCTGCGTCCCTCAACTCTTGGCGAGGCTGTCACCGAGCTGATGGAGGAGCGTTTTGCCGATATCGTTGACGTCAGCTTTACCGCAGGAATGGAAGATAAACTTGACGGCGTGGAAAAGGGCGACACCGATTACAGAGCGGTGCTGAGAGACTTCTACGACGGCTTTATGACCGAGCTTCAGGATGCCGAAAAGGCTATGGAAAAGCAGTACGTCAAGGTCAAGGATGAGGAAAGTGACGTGGTCTGCGACCTCTGCGGCAGAAAAATGGTCATCAAGGTAGGCCGATTCGGTAAATTCCTTGCCTGCCCCGGCTACCCCGAGTGCAAGAATACCAAGCCCCTCAGTCAGGATGCAAACGTGCCCTGTCCCGTATGCGGCGCACGCCTGCTCAAAAAGAAGAGCAAGAGCGGATACTATTACTACGGCTGTGAGAAGAATCCCGAATGCTCCTTTATGACATGGGACTCTCCTACCAACAAAAAGTGCCCCAAGTGCGGTCAGGTGCTTTACCGCCATTACACCAAAGAAGATAAACGCACCCTTTGCCATACCCCCAACTGCGGCTATGAGGAGCCTATAGCCTCCCGCCGCAAGGCAGCATCCGGCGACGGTGAGGAAAAGAAGACGGCCAAAAAGACCGCCGCCAAGACCTCCAAGACTGCCAGGACCGCCGCAAAGAAGCCTGCCGCCAAACGCACCAAAAAAGCCGCGGCAGAGCAGGAGTAAGCTATGGCAGAAACTAACAGAGTAACGGTAGCGGGCGCAGGTCTGGCAGGCTGTGAAGCGGCCTATCAGCTGGCGATCCGCGGAGTGAGAGTGCTGCTTCTGGAACAGAAGCCTCTTAAGAGCACTCCCGCCCACAAATCCACGGATTTTGCCGAGCTTGTTTGCTCCAACTCCCTGCGCGGGGCAGGTCTGTCCACCGCCCCCGGCCTGCTCAAAGAAGAACTCAGACGGTGCAGCTCCCTTATTATGCAGGCGGCAGACAGATTCTCCGTACCTGCAGGCGGCGCGCTGGCTGTGGACAGAGAGCAGTTTTCGGGCTATATCACCGAGACCATCAAAAACCACCCGCTTATAGAGGTGCAGACGGTTGAGGTACAGAGCATACCCGAGGGCAGATGCATAGTAGCCACGGGTCCTCTTACCGACGGCAAACTGGCTCGGGAGATCGACGGTATTTTCGGTCAGCCTCTGCACTTTTATGATGCGGCGGCACCTATAGTCAGCGCCGACAGTATAGATATGAGCGTAGCCTTTGCCGCATCACGCTACGACAAGGGCGATGCCGATTATATCAATTGCCCTATGGACAAAGAGCAGTACACCCGGTTCGTATACGAGCTTGCCGGAGCCCGCGAGGCCGAGGTACACGGCTTCGAGGACAAAAAGGTCTTTGAGGGCTGTATGCCCGTTGAGGTAATGGCACGCAGGGGAGAGGATACCCTCCGCTTCGGCCCGCTCAAGCCGGTAGGTCTGCGTGACCCCCGCACCGACAAGCGTCCCTATGCGGTAGTCCAGCTCCGCGCCGAGGACAAGGAAAAGACCATGTACAACATAGTGGGATTCCAGACGCACCTGCTCCATCCTGAGCAGAAGCGGGTGTTCGGTATGATCCCCGGCCTTGAAAAAGCCGAGTTTTTGCGCTACGGCGTTATGCATCGCAACAGCTTTATTAACTCGCCCGGCAAGCTTGACAGATTCTACAGGGTCATAGGTCGCCCCGAGCTTATGTTTGCGGGGCAGATGACGGGCGTTGAGGGATATATCGAATCCACCGCGTCGGGTCTCTGCTGCGGCGTGAATATGGCGAGAGAGGTGCTGGGCAAGGAACTTATAGATTTTCCCCGGCTGACGGCCATAGGCTCACTGAGCAATTATATCAGCTGCGGCTCGGAAACATCCTTTCAGCCTATGAATATCAATTTCGGAATAATTCCCTCGCTGGAATACAGAGTAAAGGTCAAGAGAGACAGATATCTTGCCGTGTCGGAAAAGGCGCTCTGCGCCCTTGACCGGATTCTTCCCGAAATAAAGGAGGATATAGTATGAAGATTGCAATAGATGCAATGGGCGGTGATCTTGCGCCCAAAGCCCCCGTGCTCGGCGCGCTTGCCGCAAGCGAGAAGTATGGCTGCGACATAGTGCTGGTAGGCGACAGCGCACAGATAGAGCCTCTGCTTGAGGGCAAAGACCGCAGCCGCATCACGGTAGTACATACCACCGAGGTCATCACCAACGACGAAAAGGCAACGAGCGCCGTCCGTGCCAAAAAAGACAGCAGTATGTCGGTGGCTCTCAAGCTGGTTGCCGACGGTGAGGCAGATGCCGTGGTATCGGCAGGCAGTACGGGCGCGCTTCTGACGGGCGCCACCTTTATCGTCAAGCGTATCAAAGGCATCCGCCGCGGTGCGCTGGGCACCGTTCTGCCCACCAAGGGTATAAACGGAGTTATGCTTCTTGACTGCGGCGCCAATGCCGAATGTACAGCCGAGTATCTGCTGCAGTTTGCCTATCTGGGCAGTCTGTATATGAACAGGGTAGAGGGTGTCCGATGCCCCAGAGTCGCTCTGCTCAATAACGGTACGGAGGACGGCAAGGGCGATCCTCTGCGCAAGGAAGCCTTCGAACTGCTTAAAGATGCCGCAGACAACGGCAGGATCAATTTTGTGGGCAACGTTGAGGGCAGAGATATCCTCAGCGGCGACTGCGACGTGCTGGTCTGCGACGGTTTTGCGGGCAATATCGCCCTCAAGAGCGTGGAGGGTACGGCGATGTTCGTTATGCGCGAGATCAAGCACGTGCTGTATAAGAACGTCGTCTCCAAGATAGCAGCCCTGCTGGTCAAGCCCGGTCTGTACGCCTTGAAGGACAAAATGGACTACAACAAGGTGGGCGGCGCACCTTTTCTGGGTATCTCCAAGCCGGTCATCAAAGCTCACGGTTCCAGCAACGAGGAGAGCTATTGCTCTGCCATCAGGCAGGCTATCGCCTTCGTTGAGGGCGGCTTTATCGACGCCGTAAACGAAAATATTGAGCATATGACCGTCGAAAAGGCATAAAACAGTTTACAAGATGGCAAACCTTTGATATAATCCGCATATGATACCATAAAAACCACTGAAACTTTAGGAGGAAAAATTATGGTCCTTGAAAAACTTAAGGAGCTTATTGCACAGCAGTTTGGGGTCAACGCAGACGACATAACCGCTGAAACCAGCTTCATCGATGATCTTGAGGCAGACTCCATTGACATCGTTGAGTTCATTATGGCGGTTGAAGAAGAATTCGGTCTCGGTGAGACAGAGGAGAGCGCCCTCGAGGGCATCAAGACTGTCGGTGACGTTGCCGAATACGTAAAAGACAGACAGTAAAGATCAAGGGGAAGGGGATACCCTTCCCCTGTTTTTCGGAAGTGAGTTTATGAAGCTTGATTATACGTTCCGCGATACGAGCCTGCTCAGAACGGCTCTGACCCACCGCTCCTATGCCAACGAGCATCGTGAGTCGGGCATCAGGGATAACGAGCGGCTGGAGTTTTTGGGTGACAGCGTGCTTGGCCTTATCTGTACCAGGTATATCTGCAGCCACTATAAGAATCTGCCCGAGGGCGAGCTTACCAAACTGCGCGCAGCTATCGTGTGCGAGGGCTCGCTTTATGAGTATGCCCAGACTATCGGTCTGGGTGAGGAACTGCTTTTGGGCAAGGGCGAAAAAGCCACGGGCGGAGAATACCGTCCCTCGGTTGTCTCCGACGCTCTTGAGGCGCTTATTGCGGCTGTGTACCTTGACGGCGGATTTGACGAGGCGGAGAGGTTTATCATCGGGTTTATCCGTGACAAAGCCGAAGAGGTGGTCAAGACACGTATGACCGAGGACTACAAGACCGCCCTGCAGGAGATAGTGCAGAAGAATCACGAAGAGGTGCTGTCCTACCGCCTCAAATCGGAGAGCGGCCCCGACCACGACAAGCGGTTCGCGGTAGAAGTGCTCATCAACAGCAACGTCCTTGCCTGCGGTGAGGGCAGGAGCAAAAAAGCCGCCGAGCAGGCAGCCGCCAAGCTGGCACTGGAGCTGATGGGCCAATGAAAAGCGCGGTCATCCCCGTATTCATCCCCCATCTGGGCTGCCCCAACGACTGCATATTCTGCAATCAGCGCCGTATTGCCGCGCCAAAGGTGCCCGATGTTTCCGATGTGCGAGGTATAATAGAAAGTGCGCTTGAATACACCAAACTGCCGCAGATATCCTTTTACGGCGGCAGCTTTACCTGCATAGACGAGAGCCTGCAGGAGAGGTATCTCAGCGCAGCTTACGAGTATGTGAGAGCGGGCAGAGCCGACTCTTTGCGCGTGTCCACCCGTCCCGACGGAATAGACGGGAACGTGCTGGCAAGGCTCAAAAAATATGGGGTAAAGACTATCGAGCTGGGCGCTCAGTCAATGGACGATCGGGTGCTGCTGCTTGCCCGCCGCGGTCATACCGCAGAGGACGTCCGAACAGCAAGCAAAATGATAAAGCAGGCGGGCTTTGAGCTTGTACTGCAGATAATGCCCGGTCTTCCCGGTGCCGATGCCCGTGCGGATATGCAGACCGCACGGGAGATAGCGGCGCTCAAGCCCGATGCCGTGCGGATATACCCCGTCTGCGTTATCAAAGATACCGCCCTCTGCGATATGTACGAGAGGGGAGAGTATATTGCCCTGACCCCCGAGACTGCCGCCGAGCTGTGCGCCGATATATGGGAGATATTCATAGAGGAGCAGATACCGGTCATCAGAATCGGGCTCAACCCCACCGAGGAGCTGTCCGACGGTGCCGCGGTGGCAGGTGCATACCACCCCGCTATGGGTCAGCTTGTGCGCTCTGAGCGTTTGTACAAAAAAGCCGTGCAAAAACTGGATGCTCTGCTGCCGTTTGAAAATGCGCTGATAACCGTGCCCCGCGGCAAGCTGTCCGATATGCGCGGTCAGAAAAATGCCAACGCGGCAAAGCTCAGAGAGCGTTATCCCGGCTCTTTGATAGAAATAAAAGAACGGCAAGACCAAAAAGAAGAAATATTTATCGCAAAAATATAAAAAAACCCTTGCATTTTGTTTTTGACTGTGGTATTATATTCGAGCAGTCAAAAGTTAATACCTGCGCTTGTAGCTCAGCTGGATAGAGTGACTGGCTACGAACCAGTAGGTCAGGGGTTCGAGTCCCTTCAAGCGCGCCAAACACAAAAACCACCCGATAGGGTGGTTTTTGTGTTTGAGTGAAAAAGCCTGAAGGGACTCGAACCCTGAGAGGGAAAAACCCGTGAAAAAACCTGCCGGGGGCAGGTTTTTTAGGGTTTTGGCGTGCAGCCCGGTACCGAAATGCGTAAGCATTTGGGTGGGCAAGCGCGGATACGCGGAGCGTATCGGTACCCTTCAAGCGCGCCAAACACAAAAACCACCCGATAGGGTGGTTTTTGTGTTTGAGTGAAAAAGCCTGAAGGGACTCGAACCCTGAGAGGGGAAAAACCCGTAACTTCGGTAGAAGTTACGGGTTTTTAATGATATCCGTCTCCTGCGGAACGGATGATATATCTTCGATATGATATCGCTCTTCGAGCGATGATATATGCCTACGGCATATGAGGGGACGGATATTATATCATGCTTGCGTAGCAAGTATATCATACGCTGTGCGTATATCATATCGCAGCGCGATATATCATTGAAAAATCTGAATAGTCTGATATAATTGGATTGGAAAACAAATTAAATTACTAATTTGATTACGGAGGTATATGTTATGCGCTATATTCCCGAACAGGCTCTGCGTGCACTGCACGCTGAGGTAGAGGGCAGCTGCGGTCTGTATGTTTCGGTACCCGAAGCGGGAGAGGTTTTGGGTATTGATGCCGACCTGCCCATCAATGCCGCCAGCACAATAAAGGTTCCTTTGCTTGCCCTGCTGTTAAAAGACGGTGAGGAGGGAAGACTGGATCTTAACGCCCCCGTGCCTATGGACCTTTGTAACCGCGTACCCGGTTCAGGCGTGCTCAAGAGCCTCAGCAACGTAACTATGTCTCTGTGGGATTACGCCGTTCTGATGACGATAATCAGCGACAACTCGGCAACCGATATGGTCATTGATGCCGTTGGTGTGGAGCGTGCCAATAAGTTCTTTGCCGAACAGGGATGGAATAATACCCACGTTGCGGGCAAACTGTATTTTCCCAAGCCCATCCTGCCCGACGGCACAGAGGATATCGCGCTTGTTTCTGCCGCCGATCTCGGAAATATGATGGAACGCATGCTGGCAGGTACTCTGGTCAGCGGAGCGGTAAGCCGCAGTATGATGCAGATCATGGCGGCTCAGCAGCTTGGCAGATTCAGCCCTGCTATGCCGGTCAAGCGCTATCCCGATACCCGCAAGCCGCTCCCCGAGCTTCCGCCCGAGGGCAGCGTGATAATGTGCAACAAGACCGGTTCGCTTTTCAACAAGGTCGCACACGATACGGCAGCCATTATCCTGCCAAACGGCATAAAAGCCACTTTGACCGTGCTGACCGCAACTTCAAACAATGCAAAAGCAGAGGATATTATGAACCGTATGGCAAAAGCTCTGTACGATGCCCTTGCACAAGCATAACAGACGGGGTTATGATCTATCCGCTTGTAATTCAGGACATAAAAAACAGACTGTTCCGTTTTTGGAACAGTCTGTTTTCTTGTATCGACCGGTTACTTCCAGTTGGCTGTCACAAAATAGTGCAGGCTTTCGGTCACTATGGCGGTCATTTCATCTGTGGTGGCGTTTTCTGCGCACAGGGCGTAGTTGGTCAGTACCTGATAGCCGTACAGCTCGCTGCCCAGATAGATGCTCATCTGATTGTCTGCGAGATTTTTGGGCTCTTCGTACACTATGGTGTAATCCTCGGCAGAGTAGACCGTCCAGCCGATAAAGGTCGCCCCGTCTTTTTCCGCTTTGGCGATCTTTTTGTCTATAACCTCGCCCAGAGTTTTACCTGCGCCAAAAGTATACCCGCCCATAGCGATATCATCGTAGGGCTCGCTTTCACCGGTGTAGATAGTACCGCCGTTTGCCAGCAGGGAGAGGGAATACTCAGGTTCAAACCCGCTGTCAGTTATACCTGATGACTCATACATATCTGCGTATTCCGCATCGGAGATGCTCTGCCACTTGGCAACGTAGGTCATATTGCAGTCGGTCAGCGTTGCACCGAACATTTCTTCGTCGGTGAGCAGAGTTTCGCTGATACGCTCGTAGTAAGGCCAGGCGAACCCGTCGCTGTCCGTGTAGGTGTTCTCCTTGTATGCTATCCAGCCCTCAAGAGTGTCGCCGTCGCCTTTTACCTTGAGATCTTTGAAGCCGGATGCATCAAGTGCCTCACGTATCGTCTGCCCGCCCTTGACAGCAAAGGCAACCGACATACTGGAGCTTTCATAGCTCTGACCGTCTGCATCGGTCTCGGTGTATGCAAGCTCGCAGGTCATTGAATAAACGTCAATGGTGGCGTACAGCTCGGTCTGTCCGTCGGCGCTTTGATCGTCCTGCTCTGTGTCCTGCTTGCCGCAGGCGGCAAGAAGCGAAAAAGCCAGAAGCGCGGCAAGAAGCATAAGAATGATTCGGGTGTTTTTCATTGTAGTACCGATCCTTTTCTGACAGCGGTGGAAACTGCGTTATTGATGTGCTGATTATAGCATTTTTGGCTCGAAACTGTCAATATAAAGGGGAAGACGGCAAACTCGGAGTGAATAATTTATGCGCGATTATGCATAAAAACACAGAGAGCGGGGAAGGCTGTGTATTTTTTGCCAAAAACACTTGAAAAAATAAGGATAATTTGGTAGAATATTTTGGTAAAAAGCTATTGACAATATAATGTCACGGCTGTATAATTAAACACAACATTGAAAAAATATTCAAGAGGAGTCATCATCATGGAAAAGAAAGACATCAAAAAAGTAGTACTCGCATATTCCGGCGGTCTGGACACATCTATCATTATTCCTTGGCTCAAGGAAAATTATAACAATCCCGAGATCATCTGCGTATCCGGCAACGTAGGTCAGGCAGACGAGCTTGACGGTCTGGAAGAAAAGGCCATCAAGACCGGTGCCTCCAAGATCTACATCGAGGATATCACAGATGAGTTCGTTGACGACTTCATCGTTCCTTCTCTCAAGGCAGGCGCTGTTTACGAAGAATATCTGCTGGGCACCAGCTTTGCACGTCCCGTTATCGCAAAGCGTCTTGTTGAGATCGCTCTCAAAGAAGGCGCAGACGCTATCTGCCACGGCTGCACCGGCAAGGGCAACGATCAGGTCCGTTTTGAGCTGACCATCAAGCACTTTGCTCCCGGTATGAAGGTCATCGCTCCCTGGAGAGAGTGGGATATCAAGTCCCGTGACGAGGAGATCGACTACGCCGAGGCACACAACATCCCCCTCAAGATAAACCGCGAGACCAACTACTCCAAGGATAAGAACCTGTGGCATCTGTCCCACGAGGGTATGGATCTGGAGAACCCCGCCAACGAGCCCCAGTACGAGAAGCCCGGCTTCCTTGAGATGAGCGTATCTCCCATGCAGGCTCCCGACATACCCACATACGTCACCATCGACTTTGAAAAGGGCGCACCTGTAGCTCTGGACGGCAAGAAGATGACCGCAAAAGAGATCATCCTCGCCCTCAACGAGATCGGCGGCAAGAACGGCATCGGTATCCTTGATATCGTCGAGAACCGTCTGGTCGGCATGAAGAGCCGCGGTATCTACGAGACTCCCGGCGGCTCCATCCTCTACAAGGCTCACGCTGTTCTGGAGACCATCTGCCTGGACAAGCTGACCGCACACAAGAAGGCCGAGCTGGCTCTGACATACGCCGATCTGGTATACAACGGCCAGTGGTACACCCCTCTGCGCGAGGCTCTGGACGCATTCGTTGACAAGACTCAGGAGACCGTTACCGGCTCCGTCAAGCTGAAGCTGTACAAGGGCAATATGATCAACGCAGGCGTTACCAGCCCCTACTCCCTCTACGACGAGGATCTGGCATCCTTCGGCGAGAGCGATTACGACCAGAGAGATGCAGAAGGCTTCATCAACCTCTACGGTCTGCCCATCACCGTCAAGGCAGCCCTCAACAAGAAGCTGGGCAAATAAGGAGAACGAATAATGGGAAAAATGTGGGCAGGCAGGTTCTCCAAGGAGCTTGACGGGACCGCCGACGATTTCAATTCATCCATCAGCTTTGACCGGAGGATGTTCCGTCAGGACATCCGCGGCTCCATTGCCCACGCTACCATGCTTGGTTCCAAAGGTATAATATCAGCAGCCGACTCCGCCGCTATCACGGCGGAGCTTGGTGCTATTTTGGAGGAGCTGGAGAGCGGCAGGCTGGAGATAGATCAGAGCTGTGAAGACATACATATGTTCGTGGAGCAGGTGCTGACAGAGCGCCTGGGCGAGGTGGGCAAGCGTCTGCACACCGCCCGCTCCCGCAACGATCAGGTAGCCACCGACCTGCGCCTTTGGGTGCGCGACGAGTGCCAAAAGGTGCAGCAGGGCATCAAAGAGGTGCTGGAGGCTATCGTATATCAGGCAGAGCGCAATACCGGCAGCATTATGCCCGGATACACCCACCTGCAGAGAGCACAGCCCGTGACCTTCGGTCATTATCTGATGGCTTACGCTATGATGCTCATCCGTGACGCGGGCAGGCTGGATGACGCCTGCAAGCGTATGAACGTCTGCCCTCTGGGCTCCTGCGCGCTGGCAGGCACCACCTTTGATCTGGACAGAAGTATGACCGCATCGGCTTTGGGCTTTGACTCTTTCTGCCTCAACAGCCTTGACGGCGTTTCCGACCGTGACTTCTGTGTGGAGATCACCTCGGCGCTGGCTACTCTTATGATGCATCTGTCCCGTATGTCCGAGGAGATAATCCTCTGGGCAAGCTGGGAGTTCAAGTTCATAGAGCTGGACGACAGCTATACCACGGGCTCCAGCATTATGCCTCAGAAGAAGAACCCCGATATGGCAGAGCTGATAAGAGGCAAGACGGGCAGAGTATACGGCGACCTTATCGCCCTGCTCACCGCACTCAAGGGTCTGCCCCTTGCATACAACAAGGATATGCAGGAGGACAAGGAAGCTATCTTCGATGCATTCGACACAGCCGAAATGTGCCTGAGCGTCCTTGCCCCTATGGTCAGGACTATGCGTTCCTGCCCCGACAATATGAAGGCCGCCGCACAAAAGGGCTTCATCAACGCCACCGACCTGGCAGACTATCTGGTCAAGCAGGGTATGCCTTTCCGTGCCGCCTACAAGGTGGTTGGACAGATGGTCGGCGAGTGTATAGCAAACCATAAGGTGCTTGAGGATCTTAGCCTCGATGAGTTCAAACAGCATTCCGAGCTGTTTGAGGCTGACGTTTACGAGGCAATCTCACTTGAGACCTGTGTCAACAAGCGTATTTCCGAGGGCGGACCTACCGAGCCTTCGGTCAAAAAACAAATCGCATACGTAACGGAGTTTTTGAAATGACAAAGATTTTTATCGACGGAAAAGAAGGCACAACCGGCCTGAGAATATACGAGCGCATAGCAAACCGCAGTGATCTGGAGCTTATTCTGCTCAGCGACGAGGAGCGCAAGGACGTTGAAGCACGCCGCAAGGCGCTCAACAGCTGCGACATCGCATTCCTCTGCCTGCCCGATGCGGCGGCAAGAGAGTCGGTCGCGCTGGTGGATAACCCCAACGTCACTATCATCGACGCATCCACCGCCCACCGCACCGATCCCCGTTTTGTTTACGGTCTGCCCGAACTGTCGCAGGAGCAGTACACCAAGATCGCAAACAGCAAGCGCATAGCCGTTCCCGGCTGTCACGCAGGCGGATTTGTGGCACTGGTCAAGCCTCTGGTGGACGCAGGCGTCATCAGCGATGAGCTGGCACTGACCTGCTTCTCCCTGACCGGTTATTCGGGCGGCGGCAAGAAGATGATCGCAGAATACGAAAGCGAAGACCGCGACACATTGCTCTCCTCTCCCAGACAGTACGGCGTCACCCAGAAGCATAAGCACCTGCCCGAGATGCAGGCTGTCCCCGGCCTTAAGACCGCACCTATTTTCTGCCCCATCGTTGCAGACTATTACAGCGGTATGGAGGTCACCGTACCTCTGTTTGCCAAGGACGTCAAGGGCGGAGTTGAGGCTATTAAGAACGTGTACAAGAACCTCTACACGGGCCCCATCGCCAAATACGTGGAAAACTCAAGCGAAAACGGCCTGCTGGCATCCAATATTCTGTCGGGCAAAGATACTATAGAAGTCACCGTTCAGGGCAACGAGGAGCGGATCCTGCTGGTTGCACGGTTTGACAATCTCGGCAAGGGCGCTTCGGGCGCAGCCGTCGAGTGTATGAATATTTCTCTCGGAAAGGATCCCACAACGGGACTCGAGGTATAAAAGTATGAAAGCTATTCCCGGCGGCGTTTGTGCCGCAAAAGGTTTCAGAGCAAACGGAGTCCATTGCGGCATCCGTGCAGGCAAGGTCAAAAAAGACCTTGCGCTCATAGTCAGCGACGTGCCCGCAGCGGCAGCTGCCGTATATACCCAGAATCTCGTCAAGGGCGCACCCATTACCGTAACACAGCAGAACCTCAAAAACGGCATCGCCCAGGCAGTTATCTGCAACAGCGGCAACGCCAACACCTGCAACGCCAACGGTATCGAGATCGCCACCCGGATGTGTGAGCTGACTGCTCAGTATACCGGCGTTAAGGCTGAGGACGTTATCGTAGCATCCACCGGTGTTATCGGTCAGGTGCTGGATATCACCCCCATCGCCAACGGTATGCAGGCGCTGACCGACGGCCTCAGCTATGAGGGCAGTGAGCAGGCGGCTCAGGCTATTATGACCACCGACACGGTGCAGAAAGAAGTCGCATTCAGCTTCGGTATAGGCGGTACCGAGTGCCATATAGGCGGCATCGGCAAGGGCTCAGGTATGATAAACCCCAATATGGCTACTATGCTCATCTACGTCACTTCCGACGTTGCCATCACCCCCGAACTGCTGCAGAAGGCTCTCAGCGAGGACGTCAAGGACAGCTTCAATATGATCAGCGTGGACGGAGACACATCCACCAACGATATGTTGTCGGTTATGTGCAACGGACTTGCGGGCAACAAGCTGATCGACAGCGAGGGCGAGGAGTTTGATGCCTTCAAGCAGGCACTTGCCGCAGTTACCCACGCACTAAGCCGCAAGATAGCAGGGGACGGCGAGGGCGCTACCAAGATGCTTGAGTGTACCGTATCCGGTGCCGCGACCAAAGAGTGCGCACGCACGGTGGCCAAGTCTGTTATCTCCTCCAGCCTGCTCAAGGCCGCCATGTTCGGCGCCGACGCCAACTGGGGCAGAGTGCTGTGCGCAATAGGCTACAGCGGCGCACAGCTTGACGTTACCAAGGTATCTGTCAGCTTTGCAAGCTGCAAGGGCGAGATATCCGTATGCGAAAACGGCGCAGGCGTGGACTTTAGTGAGGAAATCGCAAAAGAGATCCTGCTGGAAAAAGAGATAAAGATCATCGTAGGCCTGCATCAGGGCGAATTTGACGCAACAGCCTGGGGCTGCGATCTGACCTACGATTACGTCAAGATAAACGGCGACTACAGAAGCTGAGAGGAGCGAGCAAAATGGTACTTAGCAATGCCGACAGAGCCGAAGTTCTTATTCGCGCTCTGCCTTATATCCAGAAATACAGCAACAAAATAATCGTCGTCAAGTACGGCGGCAACGCAATGATAAACGAGGACCTCAAGAAAGCCGTTATGGGTGATCTTGTTCTGCTCTCTCTTATCGGCATCAAGGTCGTGCTTGTACACGGCGGCGGTCCCGAGATAAACGATATGCTCAAGAGAGTAGGCAAGAAGAGCGAGTTTGTCAACGGTCTGCGTGTCACCGACGAGGAGACGGTTGACATCGTACAGATGGTCCTGGCAGGCAAGGTCAACAAGAGCCTTGTAAACCTTCTGCAGAACACGGGCGGCAAGGCTATCGGTCTGTGCGGCGCCGACGGACATCTGATCGAAGCAAAACAGCTTGATCCTCAGCTGGGCTACGTGGGTGAGATCACCAAGGTGGATACCACCCCCATCACCGATCTGCTGGAAAAGGGCTACATCCCCGTAGTCTCCACCGTGGGCTGTGACAGCGAGGGCAACGTATACAATATCAACGCCGACACCGCCGCCGCACGCATCGCAGGCGAGCTGAAGGCAGAGAGCCTTATTTCTATGACCGATATCGCAGGCATCCTCCGCGACAAGGATGACGTAAACACTCTTATCCCCAAGATTTTGGCATCTGAGGCACCCCAGCTGATGCGTGAGGGCATTATCTCGGGCGGTATGATCCCCAAGGTCGAGTGCTGCATCGAGGCTATCCGTAGGGGAGTCAAAAAGGTCTTTATCATTGACGGCAGAGTGCCCCATTCCATCATCATCGAGACCCTTACCGACGAAGGTATCGGTACAATGTTTGTAGGTGCAGAAGCATGAATATAAAAGAACTTGACAATCAATACGTTATGGCGACCTACGGTCGCTTTCCCGTGGCAATAGTCTCGGGCAAAGGCTCTCTCCTCTATGACGACGAGGGCAAGGAGTACATAGATATGGGCAGCGGTATCGCCGTCAATATCTTCGGTGCCTGCGACGAAAGCTGGGCAAAAGCCGTTAGTGAGCAGCTTTTCCGCGTTCAGCACACCTCCAATCTCTACTATACAGAGCCCTGCGCCAAGCTGGCTCAGCTGCTGTGTCAGAAGACCGGGATGAAGAAGGTCTTTTTCGGCAACTCGGGCGCTGAGGCCAACGAGTGTATGATAAAAGCCGCCCGCCGCTGGTCTCACGAAAAATACGGTGACGGCAGATACACCATCATCACCCTCAAGAACAGCTTCCACGGCAGGACCATCACCACTCTGGCGGCAACCGGTCAGGATAAGATGCACACCGACTTTATGCCCTTTACCGAGGGATTCGTCTATGCAGACCCCGAGGTGCCCGGCTCCGTCAGGAAGCTTGCCGAGGAGAACAACTGCTGTGCAGTTATGATCGAGGTCGTGCAGGGCGAGGGCGGAGTCAACACCCTGAGCCAAGCATTCATCGATGAGATCAAAGAAGTTGCAGCTTCAAAGGACCTGCTCCTGCTGGTTGACGAGGTTCAGACGGGAAACGGCAGAACGGGCGCTATGTACGCATATATGAACGTAGGTCTGCAGCCTGACATCATCTCCACCGCAAAGGGTCTGGGCGGCGGTCTGCCCATCGGTGCAACTCTGTTCTCTGAGAAGACACAGAACGCGCTGGTATCGGGCACCCACGGCTCCACCTTCGGCGGCAATCCCGCCTGCGCCGCAGGCGCCTGCAACATCGTTGAGCGTATCGACGAGGAGCTGCTGGCAGGCGTGCGCGAGAGATCGGAGTATATCATCCGCGAGCTGACAGGTGCCGAGGGCGTCAAGAGCGTTACCGGTATGGGACTTATGCTGGGTATCGACACGGTCAAGCCCGCAGCCGAAGTCGTGGCAGCCTGCCGCGAAAAGGGCGTGCTTGTCCTGACTGCCAAGACCAAGGTCAGACTTCTGCCCCCTCTCAACATTCCTATGGAACAGCTTAAAAAGGCTGTTACCGTCATCAAGGAGGTACTCAAATGAAACATTTACTCAAACTGATTGACTGGACTCCCGCAGAGATAGCCGACGTGCTCAATTTGGCAGACCAGCTCAAATACGAAAAAAAGAACGGCATCGAGCACCATATCCTCAAGGGCAAGACTCTGGGTATGATATTCCAGAAGTCCTCCACAAGAACCCGCGTATCCTTTGAAGTGGGTATGAGCGATCTGGGCGGCCACGCGCTGTTTCTGTCCTCCAGAGATCTGCAGATAGGCAGAGGCGAACCCGTTCAGGACACCGCCCGCGTGCTGAGCAGATACCTTGACGGTATTATGATCCGCACTTTTGAACAGAAGGAAGTTGAGATGCTGGCGGAGTACGGTAGTATCCCCATCATCAACGGCCTGACCGACTTTGCGCATCCCTGCCAGGTGCTTGCCGACCTTATGACCATCCGTGAGCATAAGGGTATGATCAAGGGCAAGAAGCTGTGCTACATCGGCGACGGCAACAATATGGCAAACTCTCTTATCGTCGGCGGCATCAAGATGGGTATGTCCGTAGCCATCGGCTGTCCCGAAAACTACAAGCCCGACGCAGAGATCATGAAGTGGGCAAGCGAGAACGGTGAGTTCGTCTGTACCCCCGATATCTTTGAGGCGGCCCGCGATGCCGACGTCATCTACACCGACGTTTGGGCATCTATGGGTCAGGAGGGCGAAGCCGAGGAACGCAAGAGAGTGTTCAAGGGCTATCAGGTCAATTCCGAGCTGATGAAGGTCGCCAAGAGCGACGCTATGGTGCTTCACTGCCTGCCCGCTCACAGAGGCGAGGAGATAACCGAAGAGGTTCTGGAAGCACACGCCAACGAAATATTTGACGAGGCTGAAAACCGTCTGCACGCACAGAAGGCAGTTCTCGTAAAGTGCATGGGATAAGGTGATTTTATGCCGCTTCGTTCGGATATCAAAAAAGTCCTTGTTATAGGTTCCGGACCTATCGTTATAGGCCAGGCAGCAGAGTTTGACTATGCAGGCGCACAGGCTTGCCGCGTGCTCAAAGACGCGGGTGTTAACGTCGTGCTCGTCAACTCCAATCCTGCCACCATTATGACCGACAAAGCGCTTGCAGACGAGATATATCTCGAGCCCCTCACCCTTGCCAGCATCAAGAGAATAATCGAAAAGGAGAGACCCGACGGAATACTCGGGTCTCTCGGCGGTCAGACGGGTCTTACTATGGCTATGCAGCTCTCCAAAGAAGGATTCCTCGACAAAATGGGTGTGGAGCTTCTGGGCACCAACGCCGAAGCTATCGACCTTGCCGAGGACCGTAAGCTGTTCAAGGAGACTATGGAGTCCATAGGTCAGCCCTGCATTCCGTCTGACGTGGCAAGCACGGTTGAGGACTGTCTCGCTATTGCAGAGCGCATCGGCTATCCCGTAATAGTCCGTCCCGCGTTCACCCTCGGAGGCAGCGGCGGCGGTGTGGCATATTCTTCGGGCGAACTGGAGATAATAGCTGCAACGGGCATAGACCTGTCGCCCATCAGTCAGGTACTTATTGAGAAGTACATCTACGGCTGGAAAGAGATCGAGTTTGAGACCATGCGCGACTCAACGGGTGATGCAGTTGCCGTGTGCAGTATGGAGAACGTTGACCCCGTAGGCGTTCATACGGGCGACAGCATCGTTGTCGCGCCCGCCCTTACTCTGAGTGAGCAGGACTACGAGATGCTCAGGCAGGCATCGCTCAAGATCGTGTCGGCGCTGGGTATCATAGGCGGCTGCAACTGCCAGTTTGCCCTTGACCCGCACTCCTCGCAGTACGCCGTTATTGAGGTCAACCCCCGTGTCTCCCGCTCATCGGCGCTGGCAAGCAAGGCTACCGGCTATCCTATAGCCAAAGTCACCACCAAGCTGGCTCTGGGCTACACCTTGGGCGAGATCAAAAACGAAAAAACGGGCAAAAGCTGTGCAGGCTTTGAGCCTCAGGTCAATTATATCGTCTGCAAGTTCCCCAAATGGCCCTTTGACAAGTTTGTGGGCGCAAGCCGCAGACTGGGCACACAGATGAAGGCTACGGGCGAGGTAATGAGCATCGCGCCTACCTTTGAGATGGCGCTGATGAAGGCTGTGCGCGGTGCGGAGATAGGTCTTGATACCCTCTCTGCCGTCCCCATAGACGACAGAAGCGTTATCGAGCGTCTGGGTGACTGCGATGACAGACGGATATTCACCGTCTACGAGGCGCTCAAGAGCGGCGTGACGGTTGAACAGATACACGATATCACCAAGATCACCCCCTGGTTTATCGAGAAGATCAAGGGTCTGGTGGATTATGAGAAAACTATCGCCGAGAGCGGTCTGAGCGGCAACTACGAGCGGGGCAAAGAGCTCGGCTATACCGATGCCGCCCTTGAGCGCATCTCCGGCGAAAAATGTACACACGTCCCCTGCGTATACAAGACGGTGGACACCTGCGCGGAGGAATTCAGCGTGGATACCCCGTACTTTTATGCACGCAGAGGCGACAAGTGCGAAGCAAGATCGGCAATAAGCGGTGACAAGAAGCGTATTCTTGTCCTTGGTTCAGGCCCTATCCGCATCGGTCAGGGCATCGAGTTTGACTACTCCTCGGTGCATTGCGTATGGACACTTCAGAACTTGGGTTATGAGGTGGCTATCATCAACAATAACCCCGAGACCGTGTCCACCGACTACGATACCGCCGACAGACTGTATTTTGAGCCGCTGTGTCCCGAGGACGTTATGGACGTTATCGCTGTAGAGCAGCCCGAGGGCGTAGTGGTGGCCTTCGGCGGTCAGACTGCTATCAAGCTGACACAGTTTTTGGACAGGCAGGGCATCACTATTCTGGGCACCTCTGCCGAGGGTATTGACCTTGCCGAGGACAGAGAGCGGTTTGACGGACTTCTGGAGAAGGTCGGCATCCGCCGTCCCAAGGGCGTGGGTGTCAAGACCCTTGAGCAGGCGCTTGCGGCGGCAAACAGCCTTGAATACCCCGTGCTTCTGCGACCCAGCTACGTTATCGGCGGTCAGAATATGACCATCGCTCATTCGGATGCGGATGTGCGCACCTATATGGAGCGTATTCTGGCGCAGAAGATCGAGAATCCCGTACTGGTGGACAAGTATATGATGGGCACCGAGCTGGAGGTAGATGTTATCTCCGACGGTGAGACCGTGCTTATCCCCGGTATTATGGAGCATATCGAGCGCGCAGGCGTTCACAGCGGTGACTCCATTGCCGTATATCCACCCTACAGCATAACCGACAAGATGACACAGACGGTCATTGACTGCTCCCGTGAGCTGGCGCTGGCGCTGGGCACCAAGGGTCTGGTCAATATCCAGTATCTTATCTACCACGGCGAGCTGTACGTTATCGAGGTCAACCCCCGCGCATCCCGTACCATACCCTATATCAGCAAGGTCACGAACGTGCCTATGGTCGATCTTGCCGCAAGGGTCATGACAGGGGAGAAGCTGGACTCTCTCGGCTACGGCAGCGGGCTGTACAAGACCCCGCCCTATTACGCGGTCAAAGTACCCGTGTTCTCCTTTGAGAAGCTCAATGACGTCAACTCCTACCTGGGTCCCGAGATGAAGTCTACGGGCGAGGTGCTGGGCGTGGGCAAGAATCTGACAGAGGCGCTGTTCAAGGGACTTTGCGCATCGGGCATCAAGCTTCGCTCACCTAAACGCGGCGGCGCGTCGGGCGTGTTCATCAGCGTTGACGAGCACGACCATCCCGAGATAGTAAAGCTTGCCAAGAAGCTTGACGATCTGGGAATGAAGATGTACGCCACCGAGGGTACGGCTAACGCTATTGAACAGCTGGGCATTGACGTGGAGCGGGTGGCGCAGATAGGTGAGAGCGATCAGGCGTTCAGATTGATCGAGAGCGGGTTTATCAGCTATATCGTCTATACGGGTGCGGCTTATGACTCCACCGTCGACCATTATATAGCTCTCCACCGCAGGGCGCTGCAGCTTGGCATAGCCTGCCTGACCAGCCTTGATACGGCAAACGCACTTGCCGATATTATCGCCAGCGGCTATACCGAGCAGAACACCGAGCTTGTTGATATTAACAATATGCGTACAAGCCGCAGTATCCTGAACTTTTCAAAAATGCACGGTTCGGGCAACGATTATATATTCATAGAGAATTTTGACGGCAAGATCACCTGCCCCGAATCTCTGTGCATCAGCCTCTGTGACCGCAATTACGGCGCGGGCGGCTGCGGTATAGTGCTTATCGAAGGCTCCGAAATTGCCGACGCTAAGATGCGTATCTATAACTCCGACGGCAGCGAGGGCAGAATGGCAGGCAACAGCATAAGATGCGTTGCCAAGTACCTCTATGACCGTGATATAGTCAAAAAAGAGCAGATGACTATAGAAACTGCAAGCGGTGTAAAGCAGCTGACCTTGTATACCCGAAACGGCAAAGCCTCCTCGGTCACCGTTGATATGGGAGAGGTATCACTGCACAGTGCCGACATTCCCGTAGTCAGCACGCAGGACAAAGCCGTAGGCATCAGCCTAAGTGCCGCAGGCAGGGAGTATACCGCCACCTGCGTGTCGGTGGGCAATCCCCATTGCGTTATCTTCTGTGACAGAGTGGACGGAGCACCCGTCGAGCGTGTGGGCAGAGAGCTTGAACATTCGCCGCTCTTCCCCGAGGGGGTCAATACCGAGTTTATCAGAGTGGTCAACCGCAACACCGTAAAGATGCGCGTATGGGAGCGGGGCAACGGAGAGACAACAGCCTGCGGTACGGGTGCTTGTGCAGCCGTCGTGGCAGCTGTTGAGAACGGTCTGCTTGACAAATGCAGGGATATCACCGTCAAGCTCAAGGGCGGTGACGTGGTAGTCAACTATGACGGCGAGAGGGTACTGCTGACCGGTGATGCCGTGTTGGTATATGACGGCAGGGCTGAGTATTGACATATATTCCACAGCCGTTTTTACAGTATGAATACATACCCGAACAAGGAGGAATATCCGTGAATACAAACAGCTATGAAGAAGCCTTTGACAAGTTCATAAACTCCCGTGATTACGACAGAGTGGAGGAAGCGCTGTTCAGCTTTGCGCGTGCATGCTTTGAAGCGGGCTACAAAGCCGCGGGCGGCGTTGCAGCAGACGGCGACAAGGTTATAGATATCCTCAGACGCAGTCTGGACGATTGATCATTGGTACAAAAAACACCTGCACAGCATAGTCTGTGCAGGTGTTTTGCTTTACAGCTCGTATACGCCTATTTTTACCTCGTGTCCGATCTTTTCGTATGGTTTTATGGAGCGCATGGTGCCCTGCGCCTTTTCGATCTCAATACCATAAAGGGTATTGTTGAGAGGTTCGATGGCAAGAGTGTACAGACCGGGCTGCAGGCTCTTCCATTCGTTTATATAGGGGAGGGTGTCTTTTTTGGCACGTATGTACATACCAAGTTTGAGCTTTCGGTTTTCTACCCTGACGGTGGTCATGCCCTGCCCGTCTGGCTCGATATCGAACCGGTAGTTGCGTTCTCTGACTGCCTCGGGAGGGGCAAACCTCTTGTGGTCGGATGCGGTCTGCTGTGACCACTCACCTCGGGGATGGACGGTGTGCGGCGCGTCAATGATGATCTCGGTATTCCCGTCTATAAAGGGAAATCCCATATTTATATGATAGAGCAGAGCAAAATCCTGCACGCGGCATTCGGGATTTTCTACAGTGTCGGTAATGGTTATCTCGCAGGAGTCCATATCTGTCTCGATTTTTCGGGTCATTATCAGCGACTGTGCAAAGCTCCCGTCCTGCATCTCTCCGCCTATCTCAAAATGCAGCCGCTCCTCGCTAAGCCATTCGCTTTTGGCGTAACTGCCGCGGGCGGGGGTACAATGCATACTTCCGTGGGTGGGATAATTTTTGCCGTCTATGGTACCTGCCTTGCCTACGTTGCGCAGACCTGCGGTAAACAGCAGTCCGCCCGACATGACCGAGCCGAAATCATCGGGACGGTAGAATACGGGGGATACCAGACCGTTGCGGCTCATAAATGCCAGGTTGACCCCTTTGTAGGAGGCTTCAAAAATATCAAGAGCCTTGTCGCGCAGAACGGTAAACTCAAGACCCGATCCGGTCTTGACACGGAACGCATCTATGCCCTTTGCCTTGCCGTCGGTGTAGCAGAACGGTGTTATCCCGGCGTATTGGTCTGCGATGCCCGTGTATTTTAACAGCTCAGATCTATTCATATTTGCAGGCTCCTTATTGTATTTGGGTTTGATATGTGATATAATTATACAATATTCGAGTCTTTTTTCAATACAGGAGTGTAAATATGAGTGAAAAATCTTTTGCATCTCTCGGTCTCAGCGCCGAGCTGATGCGTGCTATTGAAGATGCCGGCTACAGCGAGATGACAGACATCCAGGCTGAGGCTATCCCTCACATCCTTGAGGGTGAGGACATTATCGGCCAGTCCAGCACGGGTACGGGCAAGACTGCCGCATTCGGCATCCCCGGTATCGAGCGCCTTAGAGACGACGCGGGCGAAGACCCTCAGATGCTCGTGCTCTGCCCCACCAGAGAACTGGCTATGCAGGTGAGCGACGAGCTGCGCAAGTTCTCCAAATACAAAGAAGGTGTCCGTATCGTTGCCGTTTACGGCGGTCAGAACATAGACAATCAGATCCGTGCCCTCAAAAACGGCGTGTCCGTAGTGGTCGGCACACCCGGCAGAATCATCGACCATCTCCACCGCCACACCCTCAGTCTCAAGAGCGTCAGATACGTCGTTCTTGACGAGGCTGACGAGATGCTCAATATGGGATTTCTGGACGATATCCGCTATATTCTCGGCGCATCGCCCAGAGAGCGCCAGACAGCCCTGTTCTCGGCTACAATGCCTCCTCCCATTCTGCGTATCTCCCAGCGCTTCCAGCGCGAGCCCCATCACATCAAGGGCGACGACGGACAGACTGCATTCGAGCTTATCGAGCAGTTTTACTGCGAAGTCCCCAGGAACAAAAAATCCGGCTGTGCAGGTCTGCTGTTCAAGCAGTCGGGCGCAAAGCGCGGCCTGATCTTCTGCAACACCAAGATCATGGTTGATATCCTTACTCGCCGTCTGTGCGAGATGGGTCTCAACGCCTGCGCCATCCACGGCGATATGCGTCAGGGCGCAAGAACTCAGGTGATGAGCGGCTTCAAGTCGGGCAAGGTAGACCTGCTGGTTGCCACCGACGTTGCCGCACGCGGCATCGACGCCAGCGACGTGGAGATAATCATCAACTACGATATCCCCGAGGACGTTGACTACTACGTCCACCGTATCGGCAGAACGGGCAGAGCAGGCAAGCAGGGTGCATCCTATACCCTGGTTGCGGGAAGCGGCGAGTTCTTTGATATGGCTAACGTTCAGCAGGCAACGGGTGTACAGATGAAGGAGTATATCCTTGAGGGTATAGACGAGCTTCCCGAGGAGAAGAAGCGCAGCGAAGGAGACAAAAAGCCCGCCCGTGCAAACTCGGACAGCCGCCGCAGGGATTCGGGCGCCAAAAGCTCCGCAAGAGGCGAAAAAAAGAGCTCAAAAGCGCCCACCGGGACCCTGACCATCGACGTGGGCGCAGAGCACGACGTTCAGGCATCCCACGTGATCGAAGCTCTGCAGAAGTACGGCAAGGTCAGACGGGAGGACATCGGCAAGATCAATATCCGGCCTCAGCAGACTACCGTTGATCTGCCTGCAAGCAAGCTGGACGCCATACTCTCTGCTATGCAGGAGTCAAACGCGACCGTCAACGATTTCCTCGTTCAGTGCGCTGTAGTCAAAAACCCCGAATAATCAGATATCAAACCAAAACAAAGATGGCATTCTGCATCGGGCAGAATGCCATCTTTTCTATGATTACAAACGGTGTAAAGTTTATTTATTTGTCAGCTCGATATACTTCTGAGCTATCTGTACGGCGTTGGTAGCGGCGCCCTTGCGGATGTTGTCGGCAACACACCACAGATTGAGGGTGTTGGGGAAGGAACGGTCGATGCGCACCCTGCCGATAAATACCTCGTCCTTGTCGGCTGCATCGGCGGCAAGAGGATACTTCTTGCTCTTTACGTCGTCAACAAGCACCACTCCCTCTGCCTGAGCAAACAGAGCCTTTACGTCCTCTATCTCAAAGGGCTTCTCGGTGGTGATGTTGATGCTCTCGCTGTGGCTTGCAAACACGGGAACACGCACGCAGGTGGCGGTGACGGCCAGATCGGGGAGGGAAAGGATCTTGCGGGTCTCGTTGATCATCTTCAGCTCTTCTTTGGTGTAATCGTCATCGGCGAACACGTCGATCTGGGGGATGCAGTTGCCGAATATGGGATAGTCAAACTTCTTGGGTGCGGGAGCTTCCTTGCCGCTTGCGTATGCCTCAACACCTGCCTGCAGATCGCCTATACCGGCGGCACCTGCGCCCGAAACAGCCTGATAGGTAGAGAAGATAACGCGCCTGAGGCCGTATTTCTTCTGCAGGGGAGCAAGTGCGACCATTGCCTGAATGGTAGAGCAGTTGGGGTTTGCTATGATGCCGTTATGCTTGAGGATATCCTGAGGATTGACCTCGGGCACTACCAGAGGCACGGTGGGATCCATACGCCAGCAGGAGGAGTTGTCTATTACCAGACAGCCGCTCTTTGCGGCAACGGGTGCAAACTTGCGGGAGGTCTCACCGCCTGCGGAGAACAGAGCGATATCAAAACCTGCGCTGATAGACTCCTCGGTCAGCAGCTGAACGGTATAGTCCCTGCCCATAAAACGCACCGTGCTGCCCGCACTGCGCTGGGAGGCAAACAGAGTGTAGCTCTCGGCGGGCAGGTTGCGCTCTTCCAGAACCTTAAGAAAACTTCTGCCAACGACGCCCGTAGCGCCGACAACGGCTATTTTGTACTGTTTCATATTGTCACGCTCCAAAAAATGCCTCGTGAACGGCGGAGAGAGCCTTCTTGGCATCTGCTTCCGCAACGACCACGGAAAGTCTGATCTCGCTGCTGGAGATCATCTGAATATTGACGCCTGCATCGGTAAGTGCGGCAAACATCTTTGCGGGGATCTCGGGATTCTCCATAAGACCTGTGCCGATAAGAGAGACCTTTGCGATGTCCTTATCACAGTCTATGCGGGTAGCGCCTACTTCATTACGCAGGCTGTGAGCGATGTACAGAGCCTTCTCGCTGCTGTCAATGGGGATGGTGAAGGTGATGTTCCACGAATTGTCAGCGCCCAGCGACTGGATGATCATATCGGTGTGGATATTGTTCTCCTTAAGTGTGCTGAACAGCTTGGATGCGATGCCGGGGATGTTGGAAACGCCGACAAGGCTGATTTTTGCGGTTTTTTCGTCGCAGGCTGTGCCTCGGATCATTTTCTCTTCCAAGGGGTATCTCTCCTTTATTATGGTGCCCTCGTTGTCGCTGAAGCTGGAGCGTACTTCAAGGGGTACGTTATATTTTTTTGCAAGCTTTATGGAGCGGTTGTGCATAACGCCCGCGCCTAATGATGCCATCTCGAACATCTCGTCATAGGTGATGCCGTCAAGCTTACGTGCGGTCTTTACGATACGGGGATCGGCGGTATATACGCCGTCAACGTCGGTGTAGATGCGGCAGATATCGGCGCCCAGAGCGGCGGCAAGCGCAACTGCGCTGGTGTCCGAGCCGCCTCTGCCCAGAGTGGTGATGTCGCCGTCGCTTATGCCCTGGAAACCTGCCACGATGACCGCTTTGCCCTCGTTCAGTGCCCGGGTGACGCGCTCGGTCTCAAGGGTCTTGATGCGTGCCGAACCGAAATCCCCGGTGGTGATGAAACCTGCCTGCCAGCCGGACATGGCGACCGAGGGAACGCCCTCGGCGGCAACTGCCATTGCAAGCAGGGAGGAGGATATCTGTTCGCCTGCCGACAAAAGCGCGTCCATCTCGCGCAGGGCGGGGTCGGAGTTGATCTCCTTGGCTTTTGCGATCAGTTCGTCGGTCAGCTTGCCCTGTGCCGATACGACTGCCACAACACCTCTGCCGCGACGGACTTCCTTGGCTATCTTCTGTGCGGCGGCTGCCATACGGTCGTTGTTGGCCACCGAGGTTCCGCCAAACTTCATTACTGTGATGTTCATACTCTTAACTCCTGTATTCTGCAAGCTCACTGTCTGTCCAGGGAAGAACGGTCAGTTCCTCGCTGCTCCAGGAGCATTCGTTGGAATATACGGGGCGGCGTACAGCCTCTACAACGTCGCTGAGTACGGCGGATGCGGTGGGTATGGCGCCTGCGCCCACACCGAAGAAGGCTGTTTCCACACTGCCCTCACCGCGCAGGACGATGCCGTTGCGGTCAGACTTGACGCATATCATCAAATTGTCCTCGGGAAGAAGTACGGGGCTGACTTCGGCGTGTACGCCGTCGGGCATAACAGCCGATCTTGCCAGCAGCTTGACTCTGCCGCCGCAGGTGTCCTTGAGGGCGGTGATGCCCACGGTGCGGATGCTGTCGGGGGAGGTTTTCTTGCCGGTTATCATAGCGAGGATGATGGCGAGCTTTCTTGCCGAGTCGATACCGTCAACGTCGGCAGAGGGGTCAGCCTCAGCGTAGCCGCGTGCCTGAGCTTCCTTGACAGCCTGGTCGTAGGTGTTGCCCTTGTCCATCTCGCTGAGTATAAAATTGGAGGTGGCGTTGAGTATGCCGTAAACGTAATTTATACCGGTGGAGCTGAGGGAGGTGCGGATGGGACGGATTATGGGCATACCGCCGCCTACAGCCGCCTCAAACAAAAAGGGCACGTTGTGCTCCTTGGCAAGTGCGTGGAGGATGTGGCCTTTTTCGGCTACCAGCGCCTTGTTGGCGGTGACAAAGCCTTTGCCGGCCTTGAGGGTGCGGCATGCTATCTCAAAGGGCACGTCCACGCCGCCGATGGCCTCTGCCACCAGGCAGATGTCCTCGTCTTTTTCTATAGTGGTGAAATCTGTAGTCATCAGATGTGCAAACTCACTGTCTGCTTTTTTGCTGCGGACCAGTATTGCGCCGAGAGAAATATTTTCTCCCGCGTTGCCGGCCAGAACTTTTTGATTGTCGCGCAGCAGGTGGGCAATACCCCCGCCTACTGTACCGAAGCCTGCGATAGCGATCTTTTTCATTGGTATTCTCCTTCTGATGTACGGTAACAAAGTACAAAATAACACTTTTTGACGAAAAAATCAAGAGGAAATTGCAAAATAATTTGCAAATGCCCGAAAAAAGCCCCTTTTTGCAGGCTTTTGACCTTGAGCTTCGGGGGAGAGAAGGGGCGGGTTTTGGGGAGCAAAAGTCTTTGGAACATTACAGATGTCCTATTAAAATGGACAAAACACTACATTACTGTTTATTGCAGTTCTCCCGCGGGAAATACTTGCAAAAATATATATTAAATGGTAGAATATAATGATAGGATATACAGAGTGGAACAGTATGTCCGAAAGCAGTCTGATTTACGGAGTGAGTATATGTATTACAGCGATATGTGGCGTGATTATCGCCTTATAGATTGCGGTGGCGGCAGGAGGCTTGAGAGTTGGAACGGTCGGATTCTGGTGCGTCCCGACCCTCAGGCTATGTGGAAGGAGAGCGGCTCCCCTCTGTGGAACAAGGCTCACGCGGTATACCACCGTTCCAGTGAGGGCGGCGGCAGCTGGGAGGTACGTGACCTTCCCGCAAGCTGGACGGTCAGCTACAGAGACCTGACCTTTGCCATCAAGCCTATGAGCTTCAAGCATACGGGCATTTTTCCCGAGCAGGCTGCCAACTGGGATTTTATCACCCGCAAGATAAAAGAGCGTGGCAAAGCCGACGTGCTCAATCTGTTTGCATATACCGGCGCTGCCACCATGGCGGCTGCCAAAGCAGGTGCATCGGTGTGCCACGTTGATGCGGCACGCGGTATGGTCACCTGGGCAAAAGAGAACGCCTCCCTCTGCTCACTTGAAAACGCCCCCATCAGATATATCGTTGACGATTGCCGCAAGTTTATAAAGCGCGAGATCAACCGCGGCAGAAAATACGACGGCATTATTATGGATCCTCCCTCCTACGGCAGAGGCCCCTCGGGGGAGATCTGGCGGTTTGAAGAGGGCATAGGCGAGCTTATCGCCATGTGCGCCCAGCTGCTTTCTGACGATCCTCTGTTTTTTGTTATCAGCTCTTATACCGCAGGCGTATCGCCTTCGGTGCCTGCCTATATTCTGGGCAGAGAGCTGGTACCCCGCTTCGGCGGCAGGGTGGAGGCAAACGAGCTGGGACTCAAAGTCGAGAGCAGCGGTCTTATGCTGCCCTGCGGCGCCGCAACAAGGTGGGAACGATAATGATTAAGGCTGAAAAGGTAATTTTTGAATATCCCGTGCAGGAGAATGAAGAAGCCCGCGAGGTGCTTCACGGCATCGACCTGCACGTCAAAAAAGGTGAGTTCGTAGCATTGCTCGGACACAACGGCAGCGGCAAGTCGACCTTTGCCAAGCTGCTCAACGGCATCCTCGTCCCCACGGGCGGCAAGGTCCTTATAGACGGCATCCCCACCGACGATGAGGACAGGCTGTTCGACGTGCGCAAAAGGGCGGGAATGGTCTTTCAGAACCCCGACAATCAGATAGTTGCAACGGTCGTGGAAGAGGACGTAGCGTTTGCCTGCGAGAATATGGGTCTGCCCTCGCAGGAGATCCGCAGACGTGTGGACAACGCGCTGGAGGCTGTGGGCATGAGCGAGTTCAAGCTTCACGCGCCCCATATGCTTTCGGGTGGGCAGAAGCAGCGGGTTGCCATCGCAGGCGTGCTGGCAATGGAGCCTGACGTTATTATACTTGACGAGCCTACGGCTATGCTTGATCCCAAGGGCAGGCAGGAGGTTATGAACGCCATAACAACACTCAACCGCGAAAAGGGTATGACCATCGTGCTTATCACTCACCATATGGACGAAGCCTGCCGTGCTGACAGAGTCGTGGTTATGCACGGAGGCAGCATCGTCACCGACGATGTACCCGCAAGGGTATTTTCGCAGGTGGAGAAGATGCACCGGCTGTCGCTGGGCGTGCCTCAGACGGTTGAGCTTATGTACGAGCTGAACGAGGGGCTTGACCTTACCAGACTGTCTGTTGAGGACTGTGCCGCCGAGATAGAAAAATATCTTGCCAAAGGAGAAGACAAGTGACCGACATTCTTACAGTTGAGCATCTGATGCACGTATACGGTGTGGGAACGCCCTTTGAAAAGGTCGCGGTCAACGACGTGTCTTTTTCCATAGGCAGCGGCGAGTTCGTAGGTCTTATCGGACATACGGGCAGCGGCAAATCCACCCTGATACAGCATCTTAACGGACTGCTTAAGCCCACTTCGGGCAGAATACTTATCCACGGCGAGGATATCCACGCCACCAAAGAAAACACCCGTGCCGCCCGTTTCGCGGTGGGACTGGTGTTCCAGTACCCCGAGCATCAGCTCTTTGAGGAGACCGTGCGCGCCGACATAGCCTTCGGCCCTAAGAATATGGGGCTGGGCGAAAGTGAGATAGAGCGCAGGGTCATAGAGTCTGCCGAGATAGTCGGACTCAAAAAGAGCGATCTGGACCGCTCTCCCTTCGAGCTGTCGGGCGGGCAGAAGCGCCGTACCGCTCTGGCAGGCGTGCTTGCAATGGAGCCCGAGGTGCTGGTGCTTGACGAGCCTATGGCGGGTCTTGACCCCGAGGGCAGACGCGCCGTTATGGGGTACGTCAAGGAGTACCACAAAAAACACGGCACTACCGTCATATTCGTCACTCACAGTATGGAGGACGCCGCCCAGAACGCTCAGCGCCTTATCGTTATGGACAGAGGCAGGGTGCTTATGCAGGGTACCCCCGAGCAGGTGTTTGAGCGTGCCGACGAGCTTCGCGCATCGGGACTTGACACTCCTCAGGTCACCGATCTGTTCAGCGCGCTCCGTGCCCGCGGCATAGACGTGCCTCAGTCGGTTTATACGGTCGAGCAGGCAGTACGCTGTCTGCGCGAGCTCAAAGGAGGGAAAACTAATGCTTAAAGACATTACCCTCGGTCAGTATTTTCCCGGCAAAAGTGCTGTACACCGTCTTGACCCCAGAGTAAAGCTGCTTGCGCTGATAGTCTATATCGTAGCGCTGTTTATGGCAGGGGGAGCGGTGTCCTACGCGATTGCGACGGCGTTTGTTGTCGCCGCTATAGCCATCTCGGGCATCAAACCCAAGCTCATCTTAAAATCTCTCAAAGCTATTATTTTTATCGTGCTGTTTACCGCCGTGCTGAATATGCTGTATACCCCCGGCGACGTGCTTTTCAGCGTGTGGATAATCAGGATAACCAAGCAGGGTATCTATAACGGTTTCGGTATGGGACTCAGGGTCATTCTGCTGGTCACCGCCAGCGCGCTTTTGACCTATACCACTTCGCCTATGGCGCTGACCGACGGACTTGAGAGCCTGCTCTCTCCTCTCAAAAAGCTCCGTATCCCCGTCCACGAATTTGCTATGATGATGACCATAGCGTTGAGATTTATCCCAACTCTTATCGAAGAGACAGACAAGATAATGTCTGCGCAGAAGGCGCGCGGTGCAGATTTTGAGAGCGGAAATATCATCAAGCGCGCCAAAGCCCTTATACCCGTGCTTATCCCGCTGTTCGTGTCCTCCTTCCGCAGAGCCGATGAGCTGGCTACCGCTATGGAGTGCCGTCTGTATCACGGCGGAAGCAACAGAACACGCCTCAACGTCCTGCGCTACGGCAGGCTCGACGGCATCGGCGCTTTGGTCATAGCAATGGTCTGTGCGGCTGTCATCGTCGTATCCAAGGTGTTCGGCTTATGAAAAAAGCTATAGTCCTGTCCTATATGGGCTCTGCCTATCACGGATGGCAGCGGCAAAAAAACGCCGCCACCATCCAGCAGACGGTGGAGGAGGCTTTTGAACGCCTGACAGGTCAGAACGTGTACGTGTCGGGCTGCGGCAGGACCGACGCAGGCGTCCACGCGCGGTACTACGTTGCATCGGTGGCTGTGGATACCACCATACCCGACCTGCGCCTGCCCGCCGCACTCAACGCCCATCTGCCCGAGGATATAGCCGTGTCCAGGTGCGTCACCGTACCCGACGATTTTGACGCGCGGTTCTCCTGCATATCCAAGGAATACACCTACGTTATACATAACAGCCGTGTCCGTGACCCGTTTCTTTTGCGGCAGGCGTGTTTTTATCCGCAGCATCTTGACGAAAAAGCTATGAACGAGGCGGCCAAGCATCTTATCGGCAAACACGATTTTGCCGCCCTCAAGAGCGAAGGTACACCCGTCAAAAGCACCGTGCGCACTATTATGGAATGTTCGGCTGAGCGTGATGGCGACATCGTCCGCGTAAGAGCAAGGGCAGACGGTTTTCTGTACAATATGGTACGCACCATAGCAGGCACACTTATGTACGTCGGCATCGGCAAGCTTACTCCCGATGACATTCCCCGTGTGCTTGCATCCTGCGACAGAGAGCAGGCAGGCCCTACTGCACCTGCCTGCGGACTGTATATGACCTCGGTCTGCTACGGTATGGAGGAACTTGATGGAAAAAAATAAGCTTGTAAGAATAACACGGGATTACCGCCTTGCCGTTATTGCGGCAGTGCGGAGCGTTGCTCTGCTCTGCCTGCTGGCCCTTGCGGTATTTTCGGTGTGGCGCTACCGTGACGACTTTAATTCGGCATCGGCAAAACAGCTTATCGCCTACGTGAAGTCGGCTTCTTACAGCGACGTGACCTTTGAGCAATATGACCTTGGCAGCGGCCTTAACACGACCTGCGCACCTCTGGGTGTTGGTATGGCGGTCGTGGAGAGCGATATATACAAATACGTTGCGGGAGATAACAGGGTAGAGTTTTCCTATCAGCTCAAGTATCAGAATCCCGTTATAAAAGCGCAGGATGACTGGGCGCTTATATACGACGGCGGCGGCACGGGCTACAGCGTGGTCACGGGCTATGCCGTCACCCGTCAGGCTGAGGCATCGGGCGCCGTCATCACGGGTGCCGTCAGCGAGAGCGGTGTGTACGCCGTCGTCTGCAAGTCTCCCGGCTACCGTTCCTCGGTGACCCTTTATTCAAAAAAACATAAGCAGCTGTGCTCGTGGGAGACCCCGTCCGAGTATATTATGATGGTAAGCATCTCGCCGGACGGTGAGCGTTTTATCACCGTCAGTATTTCGTCTGACGGCGAGGATATGGTCTACCGTATCATCGGAAGAAACAGCGAAACGGGCGAAAAAATATTCGATCAGTATCTCGACTGTGCCCGTCTGTATTCGCTGAGACATACGGCAGACGGCAATATTATGATGCTGTCCGACAACGCAGTTACGGTAATGGACTACAAGGGCGGTATAAAAGCCCGCGCAGATGGGCAGGACAGCGAACCGCTGTATTTTTGTCACTATGAGCAGGAAGACTGTCTCGTTATCTGTCAGGGCGAAAAAATAAATACTGTCACAGCAATGGTATATGACAAAAATGGTGACATAATATATTCTGAGGAGATTTCGGGCATCCCGCGCGCCTGCGACTGCCGGGGCGGCAGTGCAGCGGTGCTGCTGGATTCCGCTCTGGTTTGGTACAGAAACGGAGGCACTGAACGAATAGAAGGCATCAGTGCCCGCGGTGTGATATCGCTGAGCAGCGGTGTCCCCGTGCTTATCTACAGCGACAAAATAGAAAGGGTAACTAATGATTAACTACGGAATTATCGCAGATTTGATCCTTTTGGCTATTATGGTCCTCAGCGTGGCAATATGTGCAAAAAGAGGACTGTTCAAATCCATCTCGGGTATTGCAGGCACGGTGCTGGGCTATATCGGCGGAAGATTGCTCAGCGTCAAAGTGGCCGGTCTGTTCGTGGGATTTGTACGACCGCTCTTTTATGACCTGTTCTCGGGCATCAAGGTACAGCAGGCGCTTACCGAGCTTGCACAGAAAGCCGCCGCAGGACTCAACGATATACGGCTGGACCTGACGGGCTCGGGCCTCAACGAGAATACCGCCGAGCTCGTAAACGGTGTGCTGGACTATATGGGTGCAACGGCAGCGGATTTTTCACAGATGGAGTCGTCGGGTACGCTGGCGGCGTCTCTGTCCGACGCGGCATCCAATGCAGTAGCACCCGTCGTGGCGTTTATTCTTGTTTTTATCGTTATCAAGCTGGCTGTTTCACTGGTTTGCAGTCTGCTGTCGGCAGACATCCCCGTTATCCGTGACGTGGATGCACTGGGCGGAGTTATGCTTGGACTCATATCCGGCGTGATCACGGTGACACTTTTGTGCTGGGGCGTGTTAGTGTTTGCGCCCGAGGAGTCGGTGGGCTTTTTGTCCAGACAGACTATGGAGCAGAGTATTATAGGTGGGTTTTTCGCCACAGTTTTTGGTTGATTTTTAAGGCTGCATCTGCAGCCTTGTGCTTAGACAATATATAGTTTGGTTTTAACCTTACGTTTTATGAATAGTACCCAAGGAGTGTAAAGATGAAGTTTGAACCCTGTGCAAGATGCAAAAAAGGCCCTGCAATAGTTTTTATCACCAAGCTCGACAAGGACGGCAACAAGACCCGTGAGGGTCTGTGTGCCGCCTGCGCCGCCGAGCTCAATATACAGCCCTTTGCCAATATGATAAAGAGCTTCGGTATAACGCCGGAGGATCTCCGTCAGGCTATGGAAAACGGCGAGGGCGGTGAGATGATAAGTCCCGAGATGCTTAACAGTATGCTGGCGCCTTTGTCTCAGGATGAGACTCCCGACGAGATCCCCGACGAACCTGCACGCGCTCCCGCTCTGTCTATCTTCAACATATTCAAGCGTGCAGAGAACGCTCCCTCTCAGGAGCAGGAGGAGGAAACTCCCGATGCCCGCGACAAAAAACGCCGCAAGCAGGCAGAAAAAAAGAAGACCCTCTCAGCCTTCGCCACCGACCTGACCGCAAAAGCCCGTGAGGGCAAGGTGGACAGGGTCATAGGCAGAGAGACAGAGATACAGAGGGTCATACAGATACTTAACCGCAGACAGAAGAATAACCCCTGCCTTATAGGCGAACCCGGCGTTGGCAAGACCGCCGTTGCCGAGGGCTTGGCCAAGCGCATTTCCGACAAGCAGGTGCCCCAAAGACTGCTTGACAAAGAGGTGTGGCTGCTGGATATGTCGGCACTGGTTGCAGGTACACAGTTCAGAGGTCAGTTCGAGGCAAGAGTAAAGAAGCTTATTGACGAGGTCAACGCTCTGGGCAACGTCATTCTGGTCATTGACGAGGTGCATACCCTTGTGGGTACGGGTGATGCAGAGGGCGGTATGAACGCCGCCAACATACTCAAGCCCGCCCTTTCCAGAGGCGAGATACAGGTCATCGGCGCCACTACCTTCAAGGAGTACCGCAAATATATCGAAAAAGACTCCGCCCTCGAGCGCAGATTCCAGCCGGTCGTTATCTCCGAGCCCTCGGTAGACGAGACCACCGAGATACTGCGCGGTGTCAAGATATACTACGAGACCTATCACGGTGTTACCGTGCCCGACAGCATTATCGCCAAAGCCGTCTATCTTGCAGACAGATACATCAGCGACAGATTTATGCCCGACAAAGCTATCGACCTGCTTGACGAGGCTTGTTCGGCGCTTAATCTGCGTTCACCGTTTATCGCTCAGATACCCCTGCTTCAGGCAGAGCTTGACGAGCGGTTCGAGAGACAGATGCAGATGGAAAGCGGCGAGCAGACCGAGAGCACATACGAGCAGATAGCCGAGAACAAGAGCCGTATGATGCAGATAGAAGATCAGCTTACCAAGCTGAGAAGTCTGCCGCCCCCCGTGCTTACCATAGACGATCTGGCTCAGGTCATCGAGATATGGACCAAGATCCCCGCAAGCCGCATCCGTGAGGACGAACAGAAGCGGCTTATCGAGCTGAGCGACCGTCTCAAAAGCAAGATAATCGGCCAGGATGGGGCCTGCGACAGCATCGCCTCCGCCATCCGCCGCCGCAGAGCGGGACTGAGCGACAAGCGCAAGCCTATCTCCTTTATCTTTGCAGGTCCCACCGGTGTGGGTAAGACCGAGCTCGTCAAGCAGCTTGCCAATCAGCTGTTTGCCTCCGACGATGCCCTTATCAGGCTTGATATGAGCGAGTATATGGAGCAGCACAGCGTGTCCAAGCTGATAGGTGCCCCTCCCGGCTACGTTGGCTATGAGGAGGCGGGTCAGCTGACCGAAAAGCTGCGCCGCCGCCCCTACAGCGTGGTGCTGTTCGATGAGATAGAGAAGGCACACCACGACGTGCTCAACGCTCTGCTGCAGATACTTGACGAGGGCAGGATAACCGATGCTCAGGGCAGACACGTCAGCTTTGAGAATGCCGTTATCGTTATGACCTCCAACGCAGGCTCGGACGAAGCGTCGGGCTCGGTAGGCTTCGGTACTGAGTCGGGCAGCCGCAACAAGGACCGTACCATGAAGGCACTCAAGAAGATCATGCGTCCCGAATTCCTCAACCGCGTGGACGAGATAATCGCCTTCAATAACCTCAGTGAGAGCAATATGGTGGACATATGCAGCCTGATGCTGAATGAGCTGAAATTGCAGATGGACAAAAACGGCCTTGAGCTTTATTGGAGCGAGGAAGCAAAAAATCTGCTTGCGGAAAAAGGCTTCTCCGTTACCTACGGTGCCCGCAACCTCCGCCGCATTATCGAAAAAGAGGTGGAGGACAAAGCCGCCGCTATCATTATCAGCCGCTACCAAAACCCCGTCAAAAAGGTCACCGTCACCGCCGAAAACGGCGAGATCAAAGTCACCGCAGAATAAAAAAGATAACACCCCGAAAGCGCGGCTTTCGGGGTGTTTTATGTAGGGTTTGGATTTTATACGTTCTGTACTTCTCTGAGTACGCGCAGGGCGTTTTTATAGCAGATCTTTTCAAGCTGCGAGGATGTAAAATGACGGCTCAGCGCCTGCACGACCTGCTGCATACCGGACGCGTCCTTAAACTCCAGCTCGTTGTCTATGCCGTCAAAGTCCGAGCCGAATGCCAGCGCATCCTCGCCCGCTTTATCCACGATATATTTGGCGTGCCACACGATATCCCCGATAGGAAGGATGCGGGGCTCGTCGGGGCTCTTGAGACGCATAAACACGTCGCAGAAGTTAAGTCCGGTCACGCTTCCCGTCTCGCCCAGAATACGAAGCTGATCGTCGGTCAGGTTGCGGGTGCGGGCGCACAGACTGCGGGCATTGGAGTGGGTGGCAAAAAACGGCTTTTTGGAGTATTTTGCCACGTCATAGAATCCGCCGTCGTTGAGATGGGACACGTCGATGGCGATGCCCAGCTTGTTGAGGTACTCCACAGCTTCGATGCCGAGAGGCTTGAGGCCTTTGTTCATGATCTCGGGGTCGAGGGAGTTGGGGTAGCCCAGGGTATTCTCATAGTTCCAGGTAAAGCCGAATATCCGCACGCCGTCAGCGTGGAATCTGTCCAGCTTGCCCAGGTCATTGCCGACTATAGCGCCCTCTTCCATAGTGAGGATGGCGCTTATCAGGCCGTTTTTGTCATTCTCCGTAATATCCTCAACGGTCAGCGCCTGCCTGATCATATCGCGGTTTTCAGCCATTTCTTTTTTGAAATGGCTGAGTATGACTTCATATCTGTCCATCATCGGGTCGCCCGTCAGGCTGGGCTCGGTCTCAAAGCGCTTGGCGATATACATAGCAAAGCACTGTGCCAGCGCACCGCCCTGCCGGAGCTTATTGAGGCTGACGTGCAGATCGTTGTCGCGCAGAGGCTCTTTGACTCTGTGGGCTTTGACTATGGTATCACAATGCAGATCAACGGTTTTGATCATAGCTAACCTCTTATGTGAGCTTATTTCAGATACTGTTTCAGCTCTTCCGCCTTGTCGATGCGCTCCCAGGGCAGATCAAGGTCGGGTCTGCCGAAGTGACCGTATGCGGCGGTCTGGCGGTAGATGGGTGCGCGCAGACCCAGGGTCTCGATCATAGCGGCGGGGCGCAGGTCAAAGTGACGGTTGACGATTGCAGACAGCTCCTCTGCGCTGAGCTTGGAGGTACCGAATGCCTCAACCGATATCGATACGGGACGTGCAACGCCGATAGCATATGCCAGCTGGATCTCACAGCTGCGGCACAGACCTGCGGCGACCAGGTTCTTGGCTGCGTATCTTGCCATGTAAGCTGCGGAACGGTCAACCTTAGTTGGGTCTTTTCCGGAGAATGCGCCGCCGCCGTGACCTGCCATACCGCCGTATGTGTCAACGATGATCTTTCTGCCGGTCAGACCGCTGTCGCCCTGAGGGCCGCCCACCACGAATCTGCCGGTGGGGTTGATGTGGAATACGGTCTTGGGGGTGATCAGCTTCTTGGGCAGGGAGGGGAGGATGACCTCCTCGATAACTGCGTCGTGCAGATCCTTCATATCAACGTCGGGGGTGTGCTGGGTGGATACGACGACGGTGTCAATGCTCTCGGGGTTGCCGTTTTCGTCGTACATAACGCTGACCTGGCTCTTGCCGTCGGGCAGGATGAAGGGCAGGGTCTTGTTCTTTCTTACCTCGGCAAGTTTGCGGGTAATGTTGTGTGCGTAGGTGATGGGAGCGGGCATAAGCTCCTTGGTCTCGTCGTTTGCAAAGCCGAACATCATACCCTGATCACCTGCGCCGATGAGATCGAATACGTCACCGCCGCCCTTGCGGTTCTCAAGAGCGTTGTTGACGCCCATAGCGATGTCGGGGCTCTGTCCGTCGATAGAGGATAAGACTGCGCAGGTCTTGTAGTCAAAACCCGAATGTGCGCCGTCGTAGCCGATATCACGGATGACGTTTCGGACGGTTGCGGGGATATCAACGTAGCAGTCGGTGGTGATCTCACCGAATACCATTACCATACCTGTGGTAGCGCAGGTCTCGCAGGCGACGTGAGCGTTCTTGTCATTTGCCAGAATAGCGTCCAGAATACCATCGGAGATCTGGTCGCAAACCTTGTCGGGATGTCCTTCTGTTACGCTTTCAGAAGTAAAAAGCTTTCTCTGTGCCATAGTTTATGCACCTTTCTGTGTTTATTAGTACAATGGAAAAGACCCCTTGTCTAAGGAGTCTTAATATCAGTTTCACTCCTTATCGTTGTTAGCGGAGCCACCTTGAAAAACTCAGGTTGGCGTGAGGTCATTGAGCTAACTCTCTACCTCAACTCTGGATAACGAAGTCTGTTCAATTGTCTTTTCACATTATACCAAATATGAATAAAAAAATCAATACCAAAAAAATAAAATATTTTATACAAAAAGTGTAGACAAACAAAACAATATATGGTATAGTATTATCATAAATAAACTATATATGGAGGAAAGAACAATGACTGATGTAAAAGTTATCGGTGGGCAGCTTGAGCAGGCGGAAATCGACGCCTACATCTCCCACGTAAAAGAAGGCAACCCCGGCAAGGTGCTCAAGTATCTCAATATCAAGCTTGACGGCGAGTTTGTGGATCTTGAGTATGAGTTTTTGCCGCAGAAGTTTCAGCGCATCCGCCGCATCACGGGATATCTGGTGGGCGATATGAGCCGCTGGAACGATGCCAAGACCGCCGAAGAAAAAGACCGCGTCAAGCATACGGTGTAATAGGTAAAAGAAATCGGGTGTTTCCGAACGGAAACACCCGATGTTTTGTTATCTGACTTTCGCTGCTATGGATTCGGTGACGAATGCGTTACCTCCAACGGTGACGTTGTCGCCGATGACAGTCTCACCGCCCAGTATGGTGGCACCTGCGTAGATGGTAACACCGTTGCCGATGGTGGGATGGCGCTTCTTGCCTCTGAGGCTCTGTCCGCCGCGGGTGGAAAGAGCGCCGATGGTAACGCCCTGATAGATCTTGACGTTGTCGCCTATAACGGTGGTCTCGCCTATAACGATGCCCGTGGCGTGGTCAATAAAGAAGTTTCTGCCTATAGTCGCGCCTGCGTGGATGTCAACACCGGTCACGCTGTGAGCGTGCTCGGTCATAATGCGGGGGATGTAGGGAACCTTCAGCTTGTACAGCTCGTGAGCCACGCGGTAGACGAAAATAGCGTACAGACCGGGGTAGGAGTATATGATCTCCTCGCAGTTTTCCGATGCGGGGTCGCCTATGTAGCCTGCCTCGGCATCGCGGAGCAGGGCATCCTGAACATCGGGCAGCCGCTCCACGAAAGCCGTGCAGATACCGTCTGCGTCAAGCTCGCATCCGCTGAGTGCGGAGGATGCAACGATCTGGGTGTGCAGGATAGAGCACATACTTGAGAGCAGATGACCTATGGAATACTCGTTCTTTATCCTGCCGAAGTAGCCGGGGAACATCAGCGACTGAAGCAGGTCTATTACCATAATTATGGCTTCTTTATCAGGCATAATGCGCTCGCCCGAGATAAGAGGCTCGTTTTTTCTGGCAAGCTCCAGCGCCTGTGCGGTTTTTCTGATGGCGTCTTGCATAGTGTTGCTCCTTTGGGTGAAAAATTACGCCCCGCAGCTTACGGGGCGTAATAATATTATGTCTTATGACAGTGTGCGTGTCAAGTATTTATTTTCTCAGATTGAAAAATGCCCGGAGTCCCAAATACTGTGCGCCGTCGCCCAGCTCTTCTTCGATCCTCAGAAGCTGGTTGTACTTGGCAACGCGGTCGGTACGGCTGGGTGCACCGGTCTTGATCTGACCTGCGTTGAGCGCAACCGAGATATCGGCAATAGTGGTATCCTCGGTCTCGCCCGAACGGTGGGAGACGACGGCGGTGTAGCCTGCGCGGTTTGCCATCTGAATGGCGTCAAGGGTCTCGGTAAGAGTTCCGATCTGGTTGACCTTGATGAGGATGGCGTTGGCGACCTTTTTCTCGATACCCGTGCTCAGACGTGCAACGTTGGTAACGAACAGATCGTCGCCCACCAGCTGAACGCGGTCGCCGATGGCTTTGGTGAGCATTGCCCAGCCTTCCCAGTCGTTTTCGCCCATACCGTCCTCAAGAGAGATGATGGGGTACTTGTCTGCAAAGCTTTTCCACATATTGACCATCTGCTGTTTTGTTATGGTCTTTTTTGCCTTGGGCAGATCGTAACAGCCGGTCTCCTCGTTGTACCACTCGCTTGTAGCGGCGTCAATGGCTATCATAAAGTCCTCACCGGGCTTGTAGCCTGCCTTCTCGATAGCGGCAACGATGACCTTCAGCGCATCCTCGTCACGCTTGAGGTTGGGAGCATATCCGCCCTCGTCGCCTACGCCTGCGGCGGGGGTGCCGTTCTCCTTGAGAACGGTCTTGAGGGTGTGGAATACCTCGGTGCAGCGGCGGAGCGCTTCTCTCCAGGAGGGTGCGGAAACGGGCATGATCATAAACTCCTGAATATCAACGTTGTTGGTGGCGTGTGCACCGCCGTTGAGGATGTTCATCATGGGAACGGGCAGGGTCTTGGCGTTGACGCCGCCCAGATAGTTGTATAGGCTTACGCCCAGTGCCTCGGCAGCTGCCTTGGCAACGGCAATGGAGGCACCCAGAATGGCGTTTGCGCCCAGACGGCTCTTGTTGGGAGTGCCGTCCAACTGAATAAGCATTGTATCGATCTCTACCTGATTGAGAGCGTTGGAGCCGATAAGAGTGTCAGCGATCTCGGTGTTTACCGCCTCGACGGCCTGGAGAACGCCCTTGCCCATATAGCGGCCCTTGTCTCCGTCGCGCTTTTCGCAGGCTTCATATATGCCCGTGGAAGCGCCGGAGGGAACGGCGGCCCTGCCGCAGAAAGACTGCTGACCGTCGTCAACGTAGACCTCTACCTCAACGGTGGGATTACCGCGGCTGTCAAGGATCTCACGTCCGCGAACGTCAATGATTTCAAGATACTTCTTCATATGCTTGCATCTCCTTTGATACTGTTTTCTTCTTTGGGTCGGCTGCGGCTGATGAGAGAGACACCCGTCATCTCGGCGGGTTTTTCAAGTCCCAGCAACTCCAGCAGGGTAGGGGCGATATCGCACAGCGCACCGCCCGGGCGGAGGGTGTAGCGGCGGTCGGTTATGATAAACGGCACCTTCGAGCAGGTATGCGCGGTAAACGGCTCGTTTTGCTCGTCAAGCATCTTTTCCGCATTGCCGTGGTCGGCTGTGATAACTGCCGTACCTCCGTACTTTTGTGTGATCTTTACAAGATCGCCAACGTGGGCGTCCACTACCTCGGCAGCTATCCGTGCCGCGGTAAAGTTGCCGGTGTGACCTACCATATCACAGTTGGCAAAATTCAGTATGATGATATCAAACGCACCCGATGCGATAGCCTCCTCGGCAGTCCATCTGATGTAATGGGCGCTCATGGCGGGGGCAACGTCGTAGGTGGCAACCTTGGGCGAGGGGAGGAGCCTGCGCTCTTCGTTTTCAAAGGGTTCCTCTCTGCCTCCGTTGAGGAAAAATGTCACGTGTGCGTATTTTTCGGTCTCGGCAAGTCTCAGCTGGGTCAGACCCTTTGCGGCAAGATACTCACCGAGTACGTTGGACAGATCCTGAGGGGGATACGCCAGAGTTACGTTGGGCATAGCCGCGTCATACTGTGTCATACATACGAAGTGCGGCTTGATGCACTCTTCACGCTTGAAACCGTCAAAACCGTCGTCACAAAGTGCGCTTGTGATCTCGCGGGCGCGGTCGGGACGGAAGTTGAAGAATATAACGCTGTCGCCGCTGCGGATATAGTCCTGCGTAACGGTAAACGGACGGACGAACTCGTCGGTCTCGGAGGTTTTGCAGCTTTCTCTGACCTCTTCTGCCGGGTCTGTGCATATCCGCAGCTCCGGACTGTCACTGCCGGGGACGTAGGCGTTCTGACCGGTCAGCACCCTGTATGCCGATACCAGACGCTCCCAGCGCTTGTCACGGTCCATAGCATAATATCTGCCGCTGACCGACGCGATGGCAATGTCGCCGTTTAGGGAGGCTATCTTGTTCTGCAGCGCTTCAAGATATTCGGGTGCGCTGCCCGGCTGAACGTCTCTGCCGTCCAAAAAACAATGTACCCTCGTTTTGGCACCCATTTTGGCGCACATCTCAAGCAAAGCGTACAGATGGGTGATATGGCTGTGAACGCCGCCGTCGGACAAAAGCCCCATAAGATGCACGGTATCGCCCTTTTTTATGGCGGTGACAAGTGCTTCGTTCTCAAAGAAGGAGCCGTCTCTTATAGCTCTGTTGATACGGGTAAGATCCTGATAGACCACCCTGCCGGCACCTATATTGGAGTGACCGACCTCGCTGTTGCCCATCTGACCCTCGGGCAGACCGACAGCCTCACCCGACGCATCGAGCAGGGTGCAGGGATAGCTCTTCTGCAGATAGCGCATATTGTATATGCGGCCGCAGGCAATGGCGTTGGCGGAAGAGCAGGGCATTTCACCCCAACCGTCCAGGATCATAAAAACCAGAGGCTTTTTCTCCCTGCGTATGGAGTGCGAATGAATCTCCGTGCTGTCATATTTGCCGATATAATCCGACATCAGCCAATCCTCCTGAGAAATAACGTTGTGTGTATCGGTATACAACCCCCGCGGGCGCAGTATCTCTGCCTCGTCGGGGTCATAGGGCTTGCATCTTCCGCCGAAATCGTAGCGGTTTTTTGCGATGCCCATATCCCGAAGCAGTTTTTCGTAGATGCGTCGGGTATCTTCCTTATTGCCCATTACTTATTTGGTAGCGGCAACGATGGCTGCAAATGCGTCGGGATCGAGAGAAGCGCCGCCGACAAGACCGCCGTCCACGTGGGGCATAGCCAGCAGGGCGGGTGCGTTCTTTTCGTTCATACTGCCGCCGTAGAGAATGGATACGCCGCGGGAGGGACGTGCGCCGTACTTTTCGCGCAGGCAGGCGCGGATTAGCTTGCATATCTCGTTTGCGTCCTCGGGTGTGGCGGTCTTGCCTGTACCGATAGCCCATACGGGCTCGTATGCAAATACCACCCTGCGGAACTCATCGGCGCTGACTCCGTAGACGGCACTCTTGACCTGACTGCGTATAACGTCCTCGGTCATGCCCATTTCACGCTGAAGCTCACTCTCGCCTACGCAGATAATGGGACGCAGACCGTCTCTGATTGCTGCGGCGACCTTTTTGCGGACGACCTCGTCCGTATCACCGAACATAGTGCGGCGCTCGGAATGACCGATGATAACGTATTTTGCGCCTGCGTTTGCCAGCATCTGTGCCGAGGTCTCACCGGTATAAGCACCCGACTCCTCAAAATGGCAGTTCTGACCGCCGACGGCGATCCTGCTCTGACGGAGAACGCGCTTGACTACGGTAAGGTCGATTGCGGGAACACAAAGTACGACCGTGGTATCTCTTACAGCGGCACAGGGAAGAAGCGCGTTGGCCAGCTTCTTGGCCTCAGAGGGGTTAACGTTCATCTTCCAGTTTCCTGCTATTATGACTTTGCGGTAACGTCTGTCCATTTTTATTTATCCTCCAAGCAAGCTACACCGGGGAGATTCTTTCCTTCCAAAAACTCCAGAGAAGCACCGCCGCCGGTAGAAATGTGATCTATCTTGTCTGCAAGTCCCATCAACTCGACTGCCGAGGCGCTGTCGCCTCCGCCGATGATGGTAAATGCCTTGCTGTCTGCCATAGCCTGAGCGATAGCTCTTGTACCGCCTGAGAAATTGCTCATCTCAAAAACGCCTGCGGGGCCGTTCCATACCACGGTGCCGCTGTTCTTTATGACCTGAGCAAACTGTTCACGGGTGGCAGGGCCGATATCCATACCCTCCCAGCCGTCGGGTATCTCGCCTGCAGCCACGGTCTGACGGTCGGCGTCATTGTCGAACTTGTCGGCAACGACTGTGTCAACGGGGATCTGTATCTTGCCCTTTGCCTGCTCAAGCAGAGCCTTCAGGGTATCTATCTTGCTGTCGTCGCAGAGAGAAGTGCCGATATTGCCGCCCAGCGCCTTGCGGAAGGTATAGGACATACCGCCCACGATGAGGATGTTGTCGCACTTGGGAAGCAGATTTTCGATAAGAGCCAGCTTGTCGGAGATCTTTGCGCCGCCCAGTACGGCGGTAAAGGGACGTGCGGGAGCGGCAAGTGCGCTGCCCAGCACCTCAAGCTCACGCTCCATCAGAAAACCGCAGTAAGCGGGCAGATATTTGGATACTCCCTCGGTGGATGCGTGAGCGCGGTGAGCCGCACCGAATGCGTCGTTGACGAACAGATCGACACCCTCTGCCAGAGAGGCGGCAAACTCGGGATCGTTCTTCTCCTCGCGTGCATCAAAGCGAACGTTTTCCAGCAAGACTGCCTGACCGGGCTTGCAAGCGGCTTTGACAGCCTTTGCGCTCTCACCGATAACGTCGGAGGCAAGCACTACCTCCTGCTTGAGCAGCTGACTGAGACGCTCGGCAACGGGAGCAAGGGAGTATTTGGGGTTGACTTCGCCCTTGGGTCTGCCCATATGGGAGCAGAGGATAACTGCGGCGTTATGCTCCAGCAGATAGCGGATGGTGGGAAGTGCGGAGACGATCCGGCGGTCATCCTGTATAGTCTTGTCCTTCATAGGGACATTGAAATCACATCTGACGAGAACTTTCTTCCCGTTCAGGGAAATATCTCGGGGAGTCTTTTTGGAATAATTCATAAAACAGCCTCCTTATATCATACTCAAATTATTATACACCCAAGTTTTGGATATTTCAAGCAGAAAATCATTAAAAATGAAAACGCTTTCATTAAAATTTTTTTGTGTTTTTTCGGTATACAAACAAGTGTAAAAGTATGCCTGAAAAAGGCTTAATGTACGATAAAAACAAACAGAAATCACCAAAAACGACGTTTGTGATGGCTGGATACGGACAGTTCTGGTGAAAAAATGGATTGATTTTGCAGGACAAAATGGTATAATTAAAGGCAGAGGTGATTATATTATGAAAATGAACGCATTGGTAAAGCTCAAACCCGAAGAGGGTCTTGTGCTTATGCAGGTGGATAAACCCACCCCCGGCCCCGGTGAAGTTCTTATCAAAGTACATAAAAGCGCTATCTGCGGCACCGACGTTCACATCTACGACTGGAACGAGTGGGCAGCATCTCACGTCAAGCCTCCTATGGTCATCGGCCACGAGTACGTTGGCGAGATAGCAGAGCTGGGTGAGGGCGTTACCGATTATCAGATAGGTGAGCTGGTCAGCGGCGAAGGTCATATAACCTGCGGCAAGTGCCGTAACTGCCGCAGCGGCAATATCCAGTGGTGCAAGTTTACCAACTCGGTGGGCGTTGACAGAAACGGCGCCTTTGCCGAATACGTCTGCATCCCCGCAACCAATGTTATCCGTATCCCCAAGAATCTGCCCGAGGACGTAGTCGCTATGTTCGACGCGGTAGGCAACGCCACCCACACCGCGCTGATGTTCAATCTGGTAGGTGAGGACGTTATCATCACCGGTGCAGGACCTATCGGTATCATTGCCGCAGGTATATGCAAATATGCAGGTGCGCGCAACGTCATCATCACCGACGTCAACGACTTCCGTCTCGGTCTGGCAAAAAAGATGGGAGCCACCGCTACCGTCAACGTTGCAAGAGAGAGCCTTGAGGACGCAATGAAGGCAGGCGGCATCGTTGAGGGCTTCGACGTAGGTCTTGAGATGTCGGGCAACGGCAGTGCCTTCAATCAGATGACGGGCGCAATGCGCAACGGCGGCAAGATCAGCCTGCTCGGTCTGGGCAACGCACCCATCAGCGTCAATATGAACAATATCATCGGCAAGGGTCTGACCCTGCAGGGCATCTACGGCAGAAAAATGGACAACTGGCACCAGATGGCATATATGGTGCAGGGCGGTCTTGATCTCAGCCCCGTCATCACCCACCGTTTCCACTACACCGAATTCGAAAAGGGCTTTGAGGCTATGCACAGCGGCATGAGCGGCAAGGTCATACTTAATTGGGAGGAATAATCAATGAGCAAGGGTCTTGAAATATTTCAGCAGCGCATCGACGCTACCCGTGATGCGGGCACTTTTAAGAAAGAGCGTATCATAACCACACCTCAGCGCAGCTGCATCGACACCACGGAGGCAAGCAGCGTTATCAATATGTGCGCCAACAACTATCTGGGTCTGAGCAACGATCAGCGCCTTATCGACGCCGCAAAGGCAAGTTACGACAAATGGGGCTTCGGTCTGTCCTCCGTCCGCTTCATCTGCGGCACTCAGGAGATCCACAAGCAGCTTGAGCGCGAGCTGGCAGACTTCCTCGGCACAGATGACTGTATTCTGTACTCCTCCTGCTTTGACGCAAACGGCGGTCTGTTCGAGACTCTGCTGACCGATCAGGACGCAGTCATCTCCGACGAGCTTAACCACGCATCCATCATCGACGGCGTCCGTCTGTGCAAAGCCAAGCGCTTCCGCTACAAGAACAACAATATGGAAGAGCTCCGCAAGTGCCTTGAAGAAGCCAAGGACTGCCGCATCAAGCTGATAGCTACCGACGGCGTATTCTCCATGGACGGCTTCATCGCCGACCTCAAGTCCATCTGCGATCTGGCTGACGAGTACGGCGCACTGGTTATGGTGGACGACAGCCACGCAGTAGGCTTTATGGGCGCACACGGCAAGGGTACCCCCGAATACTGCGACGTTATGGGCAGAGTCGATATCATCACCGGTACTCTGGGCAAAGCTATGGGCGGCGCTTCCGGCGGCTACACCGCAGCCAGAAAAGAGATCGTCGGCCTGCTCCGTCAGTTCAGCCGTCCCTATCTGTTCTCCAACACCCTCGCTCCCGCTATCTGCGCCGCATCTCTGGAGACCCTGCGCGTGCTGAGAGAGTCGGGCGAAGTTATTGCCAAGCTCCACGACAACACCAAGTATTTCAGAGCAGAGCTTAAAAAGCTGGGCTTCACCGTTCCCGAAAGCGACCATCCCATCGTTCCCGTTATGCTGTTTGATGCAAAAGTCGCACAGGAGTTTGCCGCAAGATGCCTTGATAAGGGCGTTTACGTTGTAGGCTTCTGCTATCCCGTCGTACCTCAGGGCAAAGCCCGTGTACGTACTCAGGTCTCCGCAGGCCACAGCCGCGAGGATCTGGACAGAGTCCTCAAAGTCTTTGCCGAAGTCAAAGCAGATATGGGCATCTGACCCAATAATATATCCGGACAAAAACTGTGTACGAAGTTTCGTACACGGTTTTTTTATATATTTTTTCTTCGGACCCTGTTGACATCTTCTGTCTAATGGTGTAGACTGAAAGTGCAGTCTAACACAGTAGACAGAGGAGAGAATAAGTATGAACACACCCAAAATACACGAGAGTGAATACCGTTTTTGCCTTATTATGTGGGACAACGAGCCGGTCGCGGCATCACACCTTGCCAGGCTCTGTCAGGAGCAGCTGGGGTGGAAACGCACCACCACCTATACGGTCATCAAGCGGCTGGGCGAGAGGGGAGTGCTGAAAAACGACGGCGGCACCGTAACCTCCCTTGTTTCCAAAGACGAGGCGCAGGCGTGCGAGATAGTCGAGCTGGTGGACAAGAAGTTTCAGGGCTCACTGCCTGCCTTCGTTGCCGCATTTGCCAAGCATCAGAATATGTCCGATGAGGAGCTTGACGAGGTGCAGCGTATGATCGACCGCATCAGAAAAGGGGGCAAATAATGACAGGCGTATTCTTGAAGATCGTCAATATGAGCATAGCGGCAAGCTGGCTTGCGTTGGTGGTGCTTGCCGTGCGCTTTTTGCTCAAAAAGGCTCCCAAGTGGGTTGCCGTGCTGCTGTGGGGAATGGTCGCACTCAGGCTTATCTGCCCGTTATCCTTTGAGAGCAAGGTCAGCCTGATGCCGAGCAGCGAGACCCTGCCCGACGATATAGTCTCGGGTCCCGACTTCAATATCAGCTCGGGGATAGAGCCTATAGACCGTCAGGTCAACGATTATCTGGACGATCGGTATTTTGAGGGTGTGACCGTGCCGACGGGCAACGGGTTTAACACTATGCGTACCCTTTCCGCTCTGTGGGTGACGGGCGCTGTGCTGATGACGGCTTATGCCGCGGTCAGCTATCTCCGTCTGCGCCGCAGGGTGGCCTCGGCGGTACTTCTGAGAGATAATATATATCAGAGCGAGAACGCACATTCACCCTTCGTTCTGGGAGTGCTGAGACCGAGGATATATCTGCCCTTCGGTATGGACGGTCAGTTATCCGAGCAGGTGATAGCCCACGAGCGGGCGCATATCAGCCGCAGGGATCATTGGTGGAAGCCGTTGGGATTCTTGCTGCTGATCCTGCATTGGTTCAATCCTTTGATGTGGGTCTGTTATCTGCTGCTCTGCCGTGATATCGAGCTTGCCTGCGATCAAAAGGTCATAAAGACCCTCCAAAACGAGCAAAAAGCCGACTATACCCAAGCTCTTCTGGCCTGCAGCGTGAACCGCACCTCAATTGCCGCCTGCCCGTTGGCTTTTGGCGAGGTGGGAGTAAAAGAGCGGGTAAGATCGGTGATGAACTACAAAAAACCTGCCTTCCGGGTGGTTGCGGCGGCGGTTTTGGTATGCATAGCTGTCGCGGTATGCTTCCTCACCGACCCGGTTGCGGATGTACAGACTCCCATCGTAACAGCTCAGCCCTACTGGGTCACCGAGGTCACCTATGAGAGCGGAGGAACGAGCTTTTCTATGGTGGCGCAGATGAACACCCCCGAATATATGATTGATGACAGCGGCCATCTGTTCTCGGTCGGGGAGTATTCCAAGGCACCCGACCGGACTGACCTGGGTCAGATGAGTGAGATAACGCTTACCAAAGACAATTTTGACCGATTGTTCCGCGACAGCAGGGGAGTACTGTGGAGTGACGGCGCATCCGCGCCCAAAATACGGAGAAACACCGTTCGGGCGTGGTCCGTAGTCTATAACAACGAAAAACTCTACTACCTCCTGCAGCAAAGAAGCGGTGAACTGTATCTTGCATACGGATACTACGATTACTCGGAAAAAGACGACCCGTACTCTGACGATACCTACATCCGCTGGCTGTATAAAATATCGCCCGTCGATACCCAACTTCGTGACAGCAGAATATGTGAACTGCTGGAGATCATCCAATCGTCACCCCTGCACTCCTCCAACCCGGGCGACTATATAGAGGCGCACGACGGCGAGTATCGGGAACTTTTAAGCTACGGAGAATACACCCTGCGCTATTGCTTCGGAGAGTTTATGCGTGGCGGACAGACAGACCTGCGAGGGCATATTATGGCGCTGGCTTGTCAGGATATTATGCTTTCGTGGGGAGAGGGGTATGCTATCGACGGCATAGCAATGACCGGTCAGGACTGGTTCAGGCAGTTTGAAATGAACACCCGTGTACTCGCTAATCAATTTACAGGTCAAAATATGCAAAAAAGCTACCCCGGAGCCTATATACTCTACCAAATGATAAAATGAATAAAACGCGGCTGCTGTTTCAATCTCGAAACAGCAGCCGTGCTTTATATTTATGCTTTATTCCTTTTCTACCGCTTTTTCTTTTTCACCGGTGTAGAACACCGCTACCGTGCCCACGCCGGTGTGTGAGCCTATGATAGTGCCGATATCAAGTATGCGCACGTCACGCAGGTTGGGGAAGGTCTTGCGTATCAGTTTTTCGGTCTCAAGAGCGTCTTCGAGGCAGCCGGAGTGGTTGATAAAACACTTGCCCGAGTACTTAACGCCGCCCTTTGCTCTGTCTGCCATAGTTCGTACCGTTTCGGCAATGGCGTTTTTCTTGCCGCGCACCTTGCCGTAGGCGATGATATGTCCCGTTGCGTCCAGATGCATAATGGGACAGATCCCCAATATGGTCGCCGCTGCCGCCGCCACGCCCGAAACTCTGCCGCTGCGTTTGAACTGGCTGAGATCGGTGGAGAAGAACTGATATTCCTGATACTTTACCTGCTCGAGTATATATTCTTCGAGCTCTGTAATGCTCATTCCCTTGTCACGAGCATCTGCGGCGTTATCCACTATCATTCCGTATCCGCCGCAGGCACCCAGCGAATCTATGACGATAAGAGTGCGGTCGGGGAACTCGTCTTTGAGTATTTGGGCGGCCTCACGGGCGTTGCGTACCGAGGGGGTCATACCCGAACCGAGAGCGATATGCAGAACGTCGCCGTCTTTGAGCAGAGTGCGGAAATACTCCAGATAGGTATAGGTGTTGATCTGGGAGGTGGTGGGCATCTTGCCGTCTTTGACCGCCTGATAAAAAGCCTCCACAGCCCCGTCGTTTCTGCCCATATCGTCCTCAAAAACCTTGCCCTCCATAGTGTAGGAATAAAACAGCACCGAAATATCCCGTGCCGCCACATAGGAGTAGGGAAGATCAACGGTAGACTCGCAGGAGATAATAAAAGGGTAGTTCATGTTGCACCTCTATAGAATATAAAAAATAATTACTTAAAAATGTGAACAGCATTTTGTGACGGGCAGCATCCGAATTGCCGCAGTCGGTACGCAAAGCAAATACTGAATTGCCGCAGTCGGTACGCAAAGCAAACACCGAATTGCCGCAGTCGGTACGCAAAGCAAACACCGAATTGCCGCAGTCGTTACGCAAAGCAAACACCGAATTGCCGCAGCCGTTATGCAAAGCAAACACCGAATTGCCGCAGTAGGTACGCAAAGCAAATACCGAATTGCCGCAGCCGTTACGCAAAGCAAACACCGAATTGCCGCAGTCGATACGCAAAGCAAACCCGAATTGCCGTAGTCGTTACGCAAAGCAAACACCGAATTGCCGTAGTCGGTACGCAAAGCAAACCCAAATTGCCGTAGTCGTTACGCAAAGCAAACCCAAATTGCCGTAGTCGTTACGCAAAGCAAACACCGAATTGCCGCAGTAGGTACGCAAAGCAAACACCGAATTGCCGCAGCCGTTATGCAAAGCAAATACCGAATTGCCGCAGTCGTTACGCAAAGCAAATACCGAATTGCCGCAGTCGTTATGCAAAGCAAACACCGAATTGTCGCAGCCGTTATGCAAAGCAAACACTGAATTGCTGACGCGCAGCTGCAGGGCAGCAATAAAAAAGCGATGCTGTGTGTTACATAATACTATACAATGCATAGCATCATATGTCAAGCGAAATGACTTTTAAGAACCGGGAGGGTGAGATGCCCGGGTGATAAATCCTTGATATTGTGACACAGCTTACGGGAGTGTGCGATGTGCAGACTGCATGCCGATCAAAGAATATAAAATAGAATACATACAAACTGCATTATGCTGCCCGCAAGCACGAAAATGTGAAAAACGGTGTGCATATATTTCAGGCGTTTGCCCAGACCGTAGGCTATGGCGCCCACGGTGTACGAAATACCGCCCGTCAGCAGCCACATAACACCGCTGAACGGTATGGACTGTACAGCGGCATCCCAGCCCAGCAGTATGCACCAACCCATGCACATGTACAGAAACATGGATATTATGGACCATCGCTTCATATCCAGCGCGTTGAGGAGGATACCGACGGCGGCACATATCCACACAAACGCCAGCAGCGCCGTCGCGGTAGCGGGGGCGACGGGCATCAAAGCAGCCAGCAGAATGGGCGTGTAGGTGCCGGCAATAAGCAGATAAATAACGCAGTGGTCTGCGATGCGCATAAGCTTTTTCAGCCTGCCTGGGTGCAGCGCGTGATAAACGGCGGATACGGCGTATACCGCCGCCATGGATATTCCGTACACCAGACAGCCTGCCGTCACGTGGGGCTTGTCGAGATTTAGCGAGCGGTAGGTGGCGGTGTACAGCGCATACAGCGCAAACAAAAATCCCGCAAGATGGGAGAGCGCGTTGGATCTCTCTTCGCCCTCGGTGTAGCGGGGGAGGGGCATTTTACTAAGGTTGTTCATATTTGTCAGCTCCGGAAAAATACTGGCAAATGCATTCGCTGTCTCCGAGTATACGGCAGAGGACGGGGATAATCAACCTACTGTTGATTACAGTTGCTCTACCCTCAAAAAACCTGCGGTAGAACGACGTTTTTCGCACTCTACCGGCAGTAGAATTAACGGTAGAGTCCTTGAGTACCAACGGGTTCGGGAAAAATAATTTACAAAGATACAATTGTATTCGCACAATACCTGTGATATAATGTCACCGTCAAGATCACGTTAGGAGATGAATTATGCCCAACGAACTCAAAGTCGTCATAGCCAAAAATATCGCCGCTCTGCGCAGTGCAAACGGTATGACCCAGATAGACCTGGCAGAAAAACTCAACTATTCCGACAAAGCGGTCTCCAAGTGGGAGAGGGCAGAGAGCATTCCGGATATCTTCGTGCTCAAGCAGATCGCCGATCTGTTCTCGGTAAGCGTTGACTATCTGCTGCAGGAGGATCATACCAATGTCCCATCCTCTACGGTCAAAGAGGTGATACGCAAGCACAACCGTGGATTTATAACAGCCATCAGCATAATCCTCGTGTGGCTGCTGGCGACCTTTATATTTATGATAGTTGACGCGCTGGGCATCGAGAACAGTATGTGGTTCATCTTTGTATACGCCGTACCCTCCACCTTTGTGGTGTGGCTGGTGTTCAACTCCATATGGTTCAACCGCCGCCGCAACTTTATGATAATCTCGCTGCTTATGTGGAGCGTGCTGGCCGCGGCCTACTTGACCCTGCTGCCCTTTGAGGTCAATATGTGGCTGCTCTTTATAGTAGGTATCCCCGCGCAGGTGATAATCATACTCTGGTCCCGTCTCAAAAGAAACCGTACATAAGAAAGTATCCGCAGACGTCTTGTCTGCGGACCTTTTATTATTTACCCGAGGCGCGCTGCACCCTCTTCGAATACCTTGAGACGCTGTTCCAGCTCGTTGAGCCTTTGGGTCAGTGCTGAGGCAGGGTCTGTCTGAGTGCCTGACTGGATAGCCTGCTCCTGAGTGGCGTTGCTGGACAGTATCTGACCTATCAGAAACAGCATATTTCCCAGCGCGTTCTGCTCATCTGCCGTCAGATTGCCTATAAGCACGAACCCGATGACCGTTGCCAGTCCCGTCATAGCTTCGGCAGGCAGATGCAGCAGGCTTTTGAGCCACATATTATTCCCTCCTTGGTATTATGGTCTGATGGGTGGATGCAAAAGGGCAGACCCGACAAAAATCGCGGGGCGCACTGTACTTTCGGCTTTTCAAACGCGGCAGAATGTGGTACAATATAATTTAATATTTCGTTTGTACAGGTGATGGATATGAACGTTTCCGCGAGAATAATATATACGGATGCACAGGTCAGGGAGATGCCCGTTCTGGCGCTTGCACATATCGGTGACGGGGTCTACGAGCTTCTTGCACGTATGAAAGCCGTGCGTGAGGGCACCGCGCAGGTCAACGTGCTGCACAAGCGCACCGTGCAGATGGTCAGCGCCGAGGCTCAGGCAAAGGCTACCAGGCGCATCCGCGAGATACTGACCGACAGCGAACAGTCGGTGCTCAGACGGGGCAGAAACGCCAAACCTCACCACGCGCCGCCTCATAAGACCGCAGGAGACGTCTATCCTATGGCCACCGCGCTGGAGGCGCTGTTCGGCTATCTGTATCTGCTGGGTCAGGACGAGCGCATATCTCAGCTGTGGGACGAATGTGAAAAAAGCTTTGAGGAGCAAGAGTGATGAAAGAGCGTCTGGACAAAATAATATCCTCCCGCTGCCTGCTTACCCGCTCCGAGGCGGCAAAGGCTATCCGCCGCGGCAGGGTAAGTGTGGACGGGATCGTATGTACCGTGCCCGATACCAAAGTGTCTGCCTCGGAGCAGACGGTGACTCTGGACGGACAGAGCATACGCTCCAACCGATACTTATATATTATGATGAACAAGCCCGCAGGTGTGCTTTCGGCTACCGAGGACAAAAACTGCCAAACGGTATTGGACCTGCTGCCCGAAGAGTACGCGCGCAGAGGTTTGGGCGTCGTGGGCAGGCTGGACAAGGACGCTACCGGTCTGCTACTTCTGACCGACGACGGCGTGCTAAATCACCGCCTCACTTCGCCCAAAAGCCACGCACCCAAACTCTATCACGTTATCTCCGACGGGATGCCAAAGAGTGCGGATATAGAGACCTTTGCCGCGGGTATGGACCTGGGGGATTTTGTCACCAAGAGTGCCAAGCTGACCATATGCGACGGGTATTCCCTTGTTGAGATAAGCGAGGGCAAATTCCATCAGGTCAAGCGTATGTTCCAAAAGATCGGACTTAACGTGCTTGCGCTCAAGCGGCTGAGTATCGCGTCTTTGCGTCTGCCGCCCGATCTTGCCGAGGGAGAGTGGCGGATATTGAGCGATGGGGAGATAAGTGAGCTTTGTGCTTTTTGACGGACACGTCAAAAAATTAACAAAAAAACGGGCAGAAAATTGTTGAAAAAAGAAAAACCTTTTGTTATTATATACATATTAGAGACACAATATTTATACAAATTGTACAAAGGGAGATCAAAATGGTAGCAAGATTACTTCAGGGCATCCTTTTGGAGCTGAAAGACAAGGTACCGTTTATACTCGGGGTAGTGGATGCGGACGGAAACGTCATTTCCTGCACAGAACTCAAATACATCGGTGAAAAGGTTTCTGCCACCACCGATTTTTTTGCGTCGGGAGCCGAAGACGGCAGGCTGGACAGCTACACATTCTGCCGCCTCAAGGGCTTTGACAGCAGTGACTATGCCGTTTTTGCAGGCGAGAGCAGCGACACGGCAGAGACCATATGCAAGGTCGCCGCAGTTGCCATAACCAACAGCAAATCTCTGTATGACGAGAAGCACGACAAGAGTGCATTCGTCAAGCGTATCATTCTTGACAATATCCTGCCCGGAGATATCTATATCAAATCCCGTGAGATGAACTTCACCGGCGCCCAGCTTCGAGCCGTATATCTGGTCAGCTTCACACCCGGCAGGGATATGGAAGTGACCGAACTGCTGCAGGAAGCTTTCCCCGACAAGCAGAACGATTTTGTTATCACCATCAACGAGAGGGAAGTATCGCTGGTCAAGACCTTTGAGTCGGTTGACAATGACGAGGTCATCAAGATAGGCAAGAAGATCGACAAGACCCTCAAAGCCGTTATGGAGGGCTGTTACGTAGTTGGTATCGGCTCGGTCACCACCCAGCTCAAGGATCTCGCCCGCTCCTTTAAGGAAGCGCAGATATCCGTTGAGATAGGCAAGGTTTTTGAGGAAGAGGTCACGTTGCTCAACTTTGAGAGCCTGGGTATCGGCAGACTTATCTATCAGCTGCCCACCACCCTGTGTGAGATGTTTTTGTCCGAAGTTTTCAAAAAAGGCAGTATCGAATCCCTTGACGAGGAGACCCTGTTTACCATTTACAAGTTCTTTGAGAACAATCTTAACGTCTCGGTCACGGCAAGAAAGCTGTTCGTACACAGAAACACCCTTGTCTACCGTCTGGAGAAGATCAAGAAGCTCACCGGACTGGATCTGCGTGAGTTTGACAACGCCATAGTTCTCAAAGTTGCCCTTATGGTCAAAAAGTATCTTAGATCCAGAGACCGTTTCATCTGATATTGAGGTAAGCTTCTAATGATCAATTTTCAGGAAGTATGCAAAACTTACGAAAACGGTGTCAGAGCGCTGAAAAACGTGAGCTTTTCGGTTGCTGACGGCGAATTCGTATTCATAGTCGGTCCCTCTGGCAGCGGCAAGTCTACCCTTGTCAAACTGCTTTGCGCCGAGCTGACACCCACCTCGGGAAGTGTCACGGTAGGGGAGTTCGACGTAGGCAGTCTGCCCCGCAGACACGTACCCTACCTCAGACGCGAGATAGGCGTGGTCTTTCAGGATTTCCGCCTGATAGCCGACAAGACCGTTTACGAGAACGTGGCTTTCGTTATGCGTGTCGTGGGGGTCCCGCCCCGCACCATACGCAAGAGGGTGCCCTACGTGCTTGAGCTTGTGGGCATCGACCACAAAGCCGACCGCTATCCCGACGAGCTTTCGGGCGGCGAGCAGCAGCGTGTGGCAGTAGCCCGCGCGCTGGTCAACAACCCCGACGTCATTCTGGCAGACGAGCCTACGGGCAACCTTGATCCCATGCGTTCGCTGGAGCTTATGACCCTGCTCAGCGAGATCAACGCCCGGGGTACTACGGTGATAGTGGTCACCCACGCCCACGAGATAGTCAACGCCTTCAAAAAGCGCGTCATCACCCTTGAGGACGGCTGTGTGGTCAGCGACAGACGGGGCGGCTACTTCGGCACGGGGAGGATAAAACATGAACGGGAATAATTACTCGGTTTTTTCCAATATGTGGTATTTCCTCAAAGAAGGCTTCAGGGGCGTATTCGTACACGGTTTTATGAGCTTTGCGGCAATAACCGTTATCGCAGCCTGCCTGCTGGTGACCACCACCTTTTTGCTGGTGGCGTACAACATAGATATGCAGATAGACGATCTGCAGAGCAGCAACGAGATCGTGGTGTATATAGACGAGAGCCTCAGCCGTGAGCAGGCGCAGGCGCTGAGGAGCAGCATCATCGCTCTTGACAACGTTGAGGATGCGATATTCGTTACCCGCGAGGAGTTCTTTGATAACTTCCTTGATGGGCTGGGCGAGGACACCTACGTGCTTGAGGAATTGCGTCAGGACAATCCTATGCGTGACAGCTTCAGAGTCATTATGGATGACGTTTCCCTGCACGCCGAGACCCTCAAGGCGCTTACCGAGCTTCAGGGCATCGCAGACTCCAACAGCGACGTTGAACTGTCCGAGCGGCTCGTTCAGCTGAGAAGCGTGGTCAATACCGTTTCGCTGACCCTGCTGGTGCTTCTGGGCATCGTATCCCTGTTCGTTATCTCCAACACGGTCAAGCTGGCACTTCACGCAAGAGCCGAGGAGATCGGCATTATGAAGATCGTGGGCGCTACCAACAGTTTTATCCGTGCCCCCTTCGTTGTAGAAGGGATCATCCTCGGCGTGGCGGCGTCGGTGTTCGTGTTTGCCGCGCAGTGGCTGGTATACAATTACTTGGGCACACAGCTTTCGGGCGGACTGCCCATACTCACTATGGTTCCATTTGAGGTGTTCAGATACAAGCTTGCATTGATACTTCTGTCGGCAGGTGTCCTGCTGGGAATGAGCGGAAGCATCGTTACAATAAAAAGATATATGAAGGTGTGACAAAAATGGCTAATAACAAGAAGAACAAGACACAGAAAATGGCGGCAACGCTGGCTATAGTCCTGGCAGTGCTTATGCTTGGTTCCACTTTGGTAGGTATATTCCTTTACTGAAACGACCTTTCGGCTGTTTCAGCCACGCTATAGGAGAAATATAATGTCCCTGAACGGAAAGAATAAATTAAAAACCTTTCTGCGCACGGCTGCGGCTATGCTGTGCGCGGCGGCGGTGGTTGCCTGCCTGATCGCGGCGATGACGCCGTCCGATGCCTACGCGATATCCCAAAAAGAGGTCGACAAGCTCAAAAATCAGCTGTCAAGCATCACCGCCCAGCGCAAAGAGTTGGAGAAGGAGCTTTCCTCCCTTGATAAGCAGCAGGCAAATATGACCGACCAGATCGCCGTGCTTGACAAGAAGATCGAGGCGGCAGAGGAGGAGATCGAGCTGCAGCTTGAGCTTATCTCCACCCTTGCACAGCTTATCTCGGTCAAAGAGGCCGAACTCACGGCAGGCGAGCAGAAGGTCGACGAGCAGTACGAGCTTATCCGTATGCGTGTCAGGTTTATGGCGGAGCGGGGCAGCAAGAGCTATCTGAGCATTTTGCTTTCGGCAGAGAGCTTTTCTGATTTTCTGACCCGATTCGAGGTCATCAAAGCTATCGTCAACCACGACAACAGTGTGTTTGACGCATTCCGTACCGCCTGCAAGGAGGTAGCCGACCAAAAAGCATCTTTGGAGCAGACCTACGACGAGGCGGAGAGCCAGGAGAAAAAGCTGGAAGAAAACAAAAAGACCCTTGAGAACGAGATGGCTCAACGCGAGAGCACCATGGCGGAGCTTATTGCCAAGGAAGCCCGGGCAAAAAAGGAGTACAACTCCATTGCCGCAGAAGAGGACAGACTTGTTGCCGAAGTGCGTGATGCCGTCAACGAGCTGGCAAAGCAGGAGAGCAGCGTCTACGTAGGCGGCAAGTTCCAGTGGCCCCTGCCCGCGGTCAACAATATCGTTACCTGCGAGTACGGTATGCGCACCCATCCCATCACGGGCGTGTATAAACTGCACACGGGCGTCGATCTGAGAGCCACCTCGGGAACGCCCATATACGCGGCAAACAAGGGCAAAGTCATCACATCGGGTTACAATACGGCTTACGGCAACTACGTGGTCATCGACCACGGCGGCGGTGTAGCCACGCTGTACGCACATATGACCAAGCGCCTGGTGGCGGTAGGCGATACCGTCAAACAGGGAGACAAAATAGGAACGGTCGGTTCCACCGGCTATTCCACGGGACCACATCTGCATTTTGAGATCATCAAGGACGGCGACTATATTGACCCGATCACTCAGTATTCGGGATTCAGAATAGTACATAAGGACGGAAGGGTGCTTTCAAAATGAACAAAAAACGTATATCCCTGACAATGGCGCTGGGCATTATGCTTCTTGCCGTTGTCACTACGGCTATAATAGTATGCTTTGCAACCACTGAGTTTTGCCGCCGTGAGCTGGTAGATCCCTACGAGTACGGTGCTCTGTTTGCAAAATACCACGAGATGCAGTATCTTGTTGACACTTATTTTGTAGGCGATTATGACGATCAGGAGCTTCTTGATGCTATGTTTGCAGGCTATATAGACGGGCTGGGCGACAAGTGGTCGGGCTATTACAGCGCGGAACAGACCGAGCAGATAGTCCAAAACAATACCAACAGCTACGTTGGCATCGGCATCACTTTCAAGCAGAATGAGCAGGATCAGTACGAGATAACCGGTCTCAATACAAAGGGCCCCGCACTCAAGGCGGGTTTTGCCATCAAGGATATTATATATAAAGTCAACGATACCCCGGCATCCGAGCTTGAGACTACCGACGACGTGGTGGCAGCCGTGACCGGCGAAGAGGGAACGACCGTGCGTATCACCGTTCTCCGCGGCGACGAGTACATCGAGCGCGAGCTTATCCGTACCAAGCTGTTTAACGAGTGCGTGGAAGCCCGTATGCTGGAAGGCGATATAGGCTACGTTGTCATCACCGATTTTGCCAAAAACGGCGACGTTGAGTTCAAAGAAAAGGTCAACGCGCTTGTTGAGCAGGGTGCAAAGGCGCTTATCTTCGACGTCAGATTCAACGGCGGCGGCTACGTTTCGGTTATGGCTAATATGCTTGACCTGCTTCTGCCTCAGGGCGACATCATCACTATGGTGGACAGCGCAGGTATAGAGAGCAAGTACCGCTCGGACATCAGCTGCATCGACCTGCCTATGGCAGTGCTTGCCAACGAGTATTCCATCAGCGCGGCTGAGTTTTTTGCCGCGGCATTGCAGGAGTATCAGGTAGCCAAGGTCATAGGTGACAAAACCGGAGGCAAGGGTTATGCCCAGAGTCTGTTCACTCTCAGCGACGGCTCCAGTGTCAATATCTCCATCTACCGTTACTTCACCCCCACCGGCAAGAGTCTTATCGGTACGGGCATCACCCCGGATATAGAGATATCTCTGTCCGACGAGGATTTTGTCAACTTCTACTATCTGACCGACGAGCAGGATACCCAGCTTCAGGCGGCAATAGAGTACGTTGAGTCGCTGATAAAATAACCCTGTGCGTCACACTTCGCCTTGACACGGCACGATACAGATAATATAATATTTTAACCATAAACAGGAAGGGGCGCTTTTTTATGAAAAAGCAGTTCAAACTTACCAAGGGCAAATATGAGGAGCTCAAAGAGGAGCTTTATAATCTCAGAACGGTCAAAGAGAGAGAAATTGCAGAGCAGATCAAAGAAGCCCGCTCTCACGGTGACCTTTCGGAGAACAGCGAATATGACGAAGCAAAAAACGAGCAGGGCAAACTGTATTCCCGTATTGCCGAGCTTGAGAATATAATCGACAACGCCGTTATCATCGACGAGAGCGCACTGGGCAAGGGCGTTGTTATGAGCGCAAAGGTCACCCTGCTCATAAACGGCGTTGAGAGAGAGTATACCATCGTGGGTTCCCAGGAGGCTAATCCCCGTGCAGGCAGACTGTCCGACGAATCCCCCATCGGCAAGGCCATTATCGGCAAGCACGAGGGCGACGAGGTCACAGTCGAGACTCCTTCGGGCGCTATGCAGGTAAAGATACTTAACATCACAAAGTAAAAACGAGGAAAGATAAAATGGAAGATATCATTCGTACCGAAGAGCAGCAGCCCGAGCTTTCCGAGCTGCTTCAGATACGCCGCGATAAGCTGGAAAGCCTCCGTGCAGAGGGTCTTGACCCCTTTGTACAGACCAAGTTTGAGCGCAGCGCCAACAGCAAAAAGATCGTTGACGAGTTTGAGACTCTGGAGAATCAGACGGTCACCGTCGCGGGCAGAATTATGTCCAAGCGCGAGATGGGCAAGGCGTCCTTTGCGCATATCCAGGATCAGGAGGGCAAGCTTCAGCTCTACTTCAAGATAGACGATATCGGTCAGGCAGCCTATGACCGCTTCAAGAAGCTGGACATCGGTGATATCATCGGCGTCAAGGGCTTCGTGTTCCGCACCCGCCGCGGTGAGATCTCCGTCCACGTTCAGGAGTACATTCTGCTGAGCAAGTCCCTGCTTCCCCTGCCCGAGAAGTATCACGGCCTGCAGGACACCGACCTGCGTTACCGCCAGAGATACGTTGACCTGATAGTAAACCCCGAAGTCCGCGATACATTCGTCAAGCGCAGCAAGATCATCAAGGGCGTGCGCAAGTACCTTGACGACCGCGGCTACTTGGAGGTTGAGACCCCCGTGCTCAATACCGTTCAGGGCGGCGCTACCGCAAGACCTTTCGTTACACACCACAACACCCTCAATCTGGATATGTACCTGCGTATCGCTACCGAGCTGCCCCTCAAGCGTCTTATCGTTGGCGGCTTTGACAAGGTCTACGAGATCGGCAGACTGTTCCGCAACGAGGGTATGGACACCCGCCATAACCCCGAGTTCACCACCATCGAGTTTTATGAAGCATATACCGATATGAACGGTATGATGGATATTACCGAGGGTCTTATCCGCACCGTTGCGCAGGAAGTAAACGGCACCACCACCCTGCAGTACGGCGACCTTGAGCTGGATCTGGGCAAGCCTTTTGAGCGTATCACAATGACCGAGCTGGTCAAGCGCCACACAGGCATTGACTGGGATCAGGTCAAGACTATGGAAGATGCCGCCGCTATCGCCAAGGAGCATCACCTCAAGGTCGAGAAGAAGCACAAGAAAGGTGACATCCTCTCTATGCTGTTTGAGGAATACTGCGAGGACAAGCTTATCCAGCCTACATTCGTCACTATGCATCCCGTTGAGATCTCTCCTCTTGCCAAGAAAGACCCCGACCAGCCCGAGCTGACCCAGCGCTTTGAGCTGTTCGTTGCAGGCAGCGAGCTTGCCAACGCATTCTCTGAGCTTAACGACCCCATCGACCAGCGCCAGCGCTTCGAAGCTCAGATGAAGCTCCGCGAGCTGGGCGATATGGAAGCCAGCCAGATGGACGAGGACTACCTCACCGCTATGGAATACGGTATGCCTCCCACGGGCGGCTGCGGCATCGGCATCGACCGACTGGTAATGTTTTTGACAAACAACCAGTCCATCCGCGACGTCCTGCTGTTCCCCACAATGAAGCCTCAAGAGGGAAAAACCCAGTCATAACAAGGGTTTTCGGCCCCTCAAATCCAAGTTGACAACAAATTGACAACAAATTCGCAGATGAATGTGAAGCGTTGTGAAGCAAAATGAATTGTTGTC
>JAFQTO010000069.1 GCA_017408985.1 Clostridia bacterium | reverse complement strand
CCCGGTAACAAAATAATTCTATCGGGTACACCTGTAAATCCGGGACTTACAAACTTCAAACAGAGTGCGCCGTGCTTTAATCCTTTTACGCCCGTGTGTAGCTTTTTCTCTACGTCTTTTTCAAGCATTGTTTTACCTCCTTGTAACAAAAACTCAAAAAATCTCCTAAAGTTTATAGAAATAAAGGCGTTATGGGTGTATATACGGCATAAGCCCTTTAATTTACCTACTTAATAGAAAAAAGGTGTTACATTGTTACAAAACCACAAAAACCCTTGATTTTATGCGGTTTTGTCGGTGTAACAAGTAGCGTAACTTTGTGTTACACTGTTACGGCATTTTGTAACAAGCCTGAGGCTGTTACACTATCTTGTTACACCGCTTTGTTACTGCTTACGCACAAAGCCTCTTTGCACGCTGTACGGTCCAAATCGTAGCACTTTATCACTGCGTTTCCAGCCCTTCATCATACCGAGTATGGCGTTGATTTGCTGAGTGTCAGCAGGTTTCATATCACGCATACTGCCGTTAAAGAGTTCGCACCAAACCTCAATAGCAGAGATTCTATCTCTCTCCACAAGGTCAAGGGTAGCACCCTCTTGTGTGTGAGCTGCACCAGCCCAAAAATCACGGCGGCGGTCAATGTTCCACTTGTTCCAGTCTGCCGGTACTTGCCTCTCAGCAAATTCCATAATCAGACCTTCACGGACGGAAGCCTCACGGTGTTCCTCCTGCTTGATCTTAGCCTCAGCCTCCAATGCTCCAGTCAGATACAGCTTCTCACCTGTCTGCCAGCGCATCTTAGCCTCAGCCCATAACTGATTGACAGTTTCATCCGGCAAATCGTGGAATACACTTTTTGTAGGCTCAGCCTCCATAGTGTCAACAGGCCAGAAGCGGCGGTTGCCGGTAGTGTCCTGTAAAAACTCCATTTCGTTACAAGTGCCAAAGAACACACAGCAACGGGGTAATTCCTTTACGTGTCTGCCGTAAGCTGCACGGTAGCGGTCAGCCTTGAGGGACAAAAACTGTTTGATACGGGCAATATCGGTACGGCGGAAGGCGTCAAGCTCTGCGATTTCCACGATCCACACGCCCTGCAAAAGCTCAGAGGCTTCCTTACCTTCAAAGGTACGGATTGAATCGTTAAACCAGCCACGGCTCATTTTATCAAGCAGTGTTGACTTACCAATACCCTGAGGGCCTGCGAGGATGAGCATTGTGTCATACTTGCAGCCGGGGGACATTGCACGGGCGATAGCTGCCGTAAAACTTTTACGGCACACAGCGCGGTTGTAGGCTGTGTCCTTTGCACCGAGGTAGTCAATAAGCAGAGTATCAAGACGGGGTACACCGTCCCACACTAAGCCGTCAATGTATCTCTGCACCTCATTAAAGGCGTGGATAGAAGCGTGAATATCAAGAGCAGAGTCAATGTTTCCTCTCTGAGTGATACCCCACATACGCTCAAGATACCAATACAAGCCGTTGCTGTCTGTGTCAGACCACAGGCGGCGCTTAGTACCTTTTTGCCACGGGAGAGCGCCCAGCACCTCACCACGATTTGCAAAGAGGTTGAGGGCAAACTTATCCTTGAGAGCAGGATCACCGTCAAGGATAATCAGGATATTGTCGATAGTACCCTTTACTGCGCCGTTCTGATTACGCTGTAATTTCTCAGCCCAATCAAGAGGCTCAGGCTCAGCAGAGGTCGAGGGCTTATCTTCAGCAGTGATACCTTCAAAATCCTTTTTAGCCTGTGCTATCTGCTCACGGTTGAGCGTGGTAACAACGGCTTTATCCTGCATAGCTGCCTCACACATTGCTTTGTATGAGGGGAGCTTTGTAACGGGAGTGTCGGGGGAAGCGTCATTGTCTTTGTCCCCGAAGCGGTGTAGCCTTATCAAGTCAAAAGCGTTTACCAATCTACCGCCGCAGGGATCAGTTGCATGGTGAGAAAACAAAAACTTTGCATCATCATAGATAACTGCACCGCCCGTGGTAGAGCCGCCGAGGTAAGTATATCTGCCGTCATCATTGTCAACAGGCTCATAGATATTCGGGAGAAATGCGTCCATAGCGGTAATGACGTCATAGGTACGGCAGAACGCACCCACAATGCCGGACTTCTCCAGAGGATCACCCTGTTTCATTGCCAGCTTTGCATAGCTT
>JAFQTO010000068.1 GCA_017408985.1 Clostridia bacterium | reverse complement strand
CGTTATGCATCGTTGCGATACCGGTATAAAATCCCGAGTCAAGACCCTCGAGCTTTCGCATCATATCAATAAGTATGGGTGCGGCACGCTCGGTGCCTATATATGCGGCTATGGTACACATAATTATCACTCCCGTATGATGTATAGGGGTATTATAGCACATACTGAACGGTAATTGCAAAGCGCAAAATGCGAAAGGATGAATTGCGATCTGCCATCGCGACACCTTAATTTGCCGGCAGGCAAACTTCACCCTATCCAATCCGTCGCCTGCGACAACTTTACGTCACCGCAGGTGACCTCTTTGCTATCCCCTTCTCTTTTCAATATCAAAAACACGCCGCAGCTGCGGCGTGTTTTTACAATTATTCTTACTTGGCTTTGGTTGCCACTTCCAGCAGCAGTTTTGCTTTCAGCTCATCCAGAGTCATTACCTCGGTCTCGCCGGTCTTGCGGGAACGGACGGCGACGGTGTTTGCGTCCACTTCCTTGTCGCCCAGAATAAGCATATAGGGCACCTTTTCCAGCTGAGCTTCGCGGATCTTGTAGCCGATCTTCTCGCTGCGGTCGTCAAGCTCGCATCTGATGCCCAGCTTGTCCAGCTCTGCCATCACGCCTGCGGCGTAGTCGCGGCTGCGGTCGGTGACGGGCAGCAGCTTGACCTGAGTGGGGGACATCCACAGAGGCAGGGCGCCTGCGTAGCGCTCGATGAGGTATGCCAGGGTGCGCTCGTAGCAGCCCAGAGAGGTGCGGTGGATGATATAGGGGATCTTCTTCTGACCGTCAGAGTCCACGTATTCCATACCGAACTTCTTGGCGAGCAGCATATCTATCTGGATGGTGACGATGGTGTCTTCTTTGCCAAAAACGTTCTTGTACTGGATGTCCAGCTTGGGGCCGTAGAAGGCGGCTTCGTCGATGCCGATCTCGTAGTTGACGCCCAGATTGTCGAGGATCTCGCCCATCACGCGCTGAGCCTCTTCCCACTGCTCGGGTGTGCCTTCGTACTTGATGCCTGCGCGTGCGGGATCCCACTGGCTGAAGCGGAAGGAGCAGTTCTCCAGCATACCCACCGTGTCAAGCAGGTACTTGGCAAGCTCCAGACAGCCGCGGAACTCTTCTTCAAGCTGATCGGGGGTCAAAATCAGATGACCCTCGGAAATGGTGAACTGACGGACCCTTATCAGGCCGTGCATCTCGCCCGAGTCCTCGTTGCGGAACAGAGTGGAGGTCTCGCCCAGACGCATGGGCAGATCGCGGTAAGAACGTGCGCGGTTGAGGAAGGTCTGGTACTGGAAGGGGCAGGTCATAGGACGCAGAGCGAAGCACTCCTTGGTCTCGTCATCCTGATCGCCCATGATAAACATACCGTCACGGTAGTGATCCCAATGTCCGGAGATCTTGTACAGATCGCGCTTTGCCATCAGGGGGGTCTTGGTCAGCAGATAGCCGCGCTTCTGCTCCTCGTCCTCCACCCAGCGCTGGAGCAGCTGAATGACTCTCGCGCCCTTGGGCAGCAGGATGGGCAGACCCTGACCGATAACGTCAACGGTGGTGAAATATTCAAGCTCGCGGCCAAGCTTGTTGTGGTCGCGCTTCTTTGCTTCCTCAACTGCGGCCAGGTAGGCTTCCATATCTTCCTTCTTGGTGAAGGCGGTACCGTAGATGCGCTGGAGCATCTTGCGGGAGGAGTCACCGCGCCAGTAAGCGCCGGTGCAGGAGGTGAGCTTGTAAGCCTTGACGCCCGAAGTGGAGGGCAGGTGAGGGCCTGCGCACAGGTCAACGAAGTCACCCTGCTTGTAGAAGGATATAACAGCGTCCTCGGGCAGATCGTTAATGAGCTCCACCTTGTAGGGCTCGTCGCGCATCAGCTCAAGAGCCTCAGCGCGGGGCAGTTCAAACCGCTCAAGACGGATGCCCTGCTTGACGATCTTCTTCATCTCAGCCTCGATAGCGGTGAGATCCTCCTGAGTAAAGGGCTTTTCGCGGTCAAAATCGTAGTAGAAGCCGTTGTCGATGGCAGGGCCGATGGCAAGCTTTGTCTCGGGGAACAGATGCTTGACAGCCTGAGCCAGCACGTGAGATGCGGTGTGGCGCAGAGTCCAGCGGCCGTCGGGATCGTCAAAGGTCAGAAACTCAACGGTGTCGCCGTCGCGCAGGGGGGTGGGCAGGCTCTTATGCTCGCCGTTGATGCGGCAGGAAAGCAGGCCTGCGTTGGAGCCGAGGACAACTTTGGCGGCATCCAGAGCAAGAACGCCGTCTTCAAGCTCAAAAGCTTGACCGTTGCAGATGATTTTCATAGTGTGTGTCTCCTTTAGGTTATATTATTATTTATATCAATTTCAGTATCATTTTTTCGCAGAAAAAATATATCGAGTGCGCAGCACATATCGAGTTCACCTTGGTGAACATATCGAGTTTGAACCGCAGGGTCAAACATATCGATGAGAAGCAACTTGTGTCGATATTCGCCTGCGGCGATCGATATACCTCGCTATGCTCGGCTCGATATATTTTTGGCAAAGCCAAAAATAAGAAAAAAGTCTCCGCAGTATGGTATTATCCCACACTGCAGAGACGAAAAAACATATTTTCGCGGTTCCACTCTGCTTGCGGCAAAAACTGCCGCCGCTTATAGGGTCTTTTGACGCAGACAACGCGGCAAGGGCATAGTAGGGTAACCGTTCCGCCCTGCTCCTCACGGGTGGTAAGAGCAAAAATTACGGCGTCTGCGCTTTCAGCCTGTGACGCAGACTCTCTGCTGCCGGTGGACACTTTGCCCCGTCCCGATCGTCGGATTTGTTTGAATTATAGTACGGTTTTTGCCGTTTGTCAAGGATAAATGCACAATTAAGGTGTCGCACGGTGTGCGACGTGATACGGAACGCTCCGTTCCCCGATTTAAGCCTCACTATACTCCCGCTCTATAAGATCAATCATAATTCTGGTATTCAGATTCATCGCGTCTACGGGATACACTTCTTTGATATAGCCGTGGTAGAAACGGTCTTTGTATTTTTGGGCAAGAGCTTCCTTGCTCTCGCCGTTTTTCAGTCCGTCGGTTATCATTTTTACCGTGCTCAGCAGGCTCTCTTTGGCACGGCTTATGAACCAGCCGACCTTTTCGCCCTCGATAACGCCGTAATGGGGGGACAGGATACGGGTTATGGGCAGTTTTCTCATTTTTTCGATGGACTCAAGGCTCATTTTGCTCGATACCAGGCACTCGGGCACCACATCGTCCGTCCCGTTATAGGAGCCCATACTCTCGCAGGCAAGAAACAGACCGCTGTTCTGCTCAAAAAAGCTGAACGAGCACTTGGTATGCCCCATCAGGTTAAGACACAAAAAGCTCATTTCCCCCGCGTCAATGACCTGCCCGTCCTGCAGAGGAATATCCACACGCAGCTTGTCCAGCAGGTCACAGTAGCTGAGTGCGCCGCAGGAGCGGGCCATTTTGGTGTCCAGCTCCCGCATGGTGGCTTTTGCCCCCGGCTTTGTGAATATCTTTGCGGCGTACTCGCCTGCGCAGACCTGCACCTCGGGAAACGCCTGCGCAACGTATGCCGAGCCGTAGACGTGGTCGTAGTGGGAATGGGTCAGGAATATATAATCAAGCTTCCTGCTCCCAAGATGCTGCCTGAGTTTGCGTGCCAGCTTTTCCCCCGTGAACCCGAATCCCGAATCGTACAGCAGGGCGGTCTTGCCGTCGTCTATGAGAAATGCGCTGTCACCGGGATGAACACGCATATCGGTGATCTGTATCATTTTGCACTCCTCGTCTTATCGGGTAAAAACTTTCCAGCGGTTGCCCTCAACACGGATTTCGCTGTAGTTCTTGCTGCACTCATTACAGCATATCTCAAACCAATCGTCACCGAATCCGGGTACTCTGTGATACTCGATACTGCCCCCGCCGCAAAAACAGCGAAAAATCGTCACCTCTGTAGGGCAGTTTGCGCCATCGGGCAGGTATTGGCGCTTTCCGATCTGCTCGGGTCGGTCTTTGTACTCATAGTCCATAATATCTTCTCCCTTTTATTGTTCGGCGGGGATGCTGCCCCGTTTTTTCATTCGTCTTGCGATATACACGGCAGGGGTGTCCAGCAGGCTGGTGCAGATGTACACCACATAGCTGGAGATCATCACCTGCAAAACAGATCCTGCACTGTACCAGCCCGCAAAAGCGCAGAGGGTAAATATGACCGTGTTGACTATCTGCGAGATCAGAGTGGCTGCATTGTTGCGCACCCAGAGGAACCTCTCGCTGCTGCCGCCTTTTTTGGTGGTCAGCTTCCAGAAAAAATGATAGAGCCACACGTCGATGCGCTGGGATACGGCGTAGCCGAGGAAGCTTGCCAGCAGCAGTCTGGGCGTAGTAGAGAAAATCGCCTCGATATGCACTCTTGCCCAATCCTCTGTCGAGGGGGTGTACAGCAGCCAGAACCGGGTGAACACCAACATTGCGCAGGCGGTAAAAACCCCTATCCACACAGCCTTTTCGGCGGCTTTTTTGCCCTCGTTCTCGCTGAGGATGTCGGTGATGAGATAGGTGGAGGCAAACATCACGTTGCCCAGGGTCTGTTCCATACCGAACCCCTCCACCAGCATCAGCACCTCAACGTTGGCAAGGATGGTGCTTATCGCCGTCATGGCAAAAAGCCCGCTCTTGCCAAAAAGACGGTAGCACAAAAGTACGACGCCGTAAATGACGATAACGGACGCAAGCAAAAGAAGCTCGTTTTTCATAGTATTTCCTCTTTTCCGCAAAACCCCGAAAAAACAAAAGCGCCCAAAAATGGGCGCAATAATGCTATCTGCTTTGCCCATAGTTTTGTTTAAGGACAGGATGGTTTCGAACTGTCCGCATAAGGTACGGTATTATTAGAGCATAATTGCGGGAGTTTGTCAAGAGAGAGGAGCAAACGATGTTATTCTCCCCACGGGACAGGTATTGCGGTGACGCCTTCATTCAGTGTTGCGCGTTGTGCTTTTATCTGCTATACTTATTCCCGACAACAGTTTATTTCGGAGGGGTTTGTATGAAGATAGTCGCGGGCGGACTTGAGCACGAGACCAATTCTTTCAGCAATATCAGTGCGGATCATGCTCACGTTATGCGTATAATGAGCGTGGGTGACGATTACGTTCGAAGCTGCACGGGGGTCAGGTGTATGATGGGCGGTTTTATTGATGAGTGCCGTGAGCTGGGCATCTCCCTCAAAGCCGCCAGCAAGGTCACCATCACCCCCTGCGCGCCTACCCGAAAGGACGCTTACGAGCACTACCGCGATCTGTTCGTTGAGCAGGTGTGGGAGGAGCATCTGCGTTCTCCCATTGACGCAATTGCCCTGAACATTCACGGTGCGGCTATGGCTGACGGCTATCCCGACCTTGAGAGCGATCTTCTGGGTGCGCTGCGCGAAAAATTCGGCAGCGATATGCCCATCGGTATGGTGCTTGATCTGCACGGCAACATCACCCCTCGGATGCTTGAGCTGTCCGACGTTATGGTCGGCTACAAGGAATACCCCCACACCGACACCTACGATGCGGCGCGGCTGGTGATAAAACTTCTGCACGAGATGGTGGAAAAGGGCAAAAAATTCCATATGTCTCTCGTTCAGCTGCCCTGGCATCTTGCACCGGCTTTCGGCGTGACTTTGTCGGGTGCCGCTTATGATGTAAAAATGCTTGCCGCCGAGCAGGCTGCCGCAGACCCCGCGGTGCGTGACGTGACATTCTTCCACGGATTCCCCTATGCCGATTTTGAGCAGGCGGGAGTCAGCGTGACTGCCGTTGCCGAGACTCAGGATGCCGCCGACAAAGCCGCCCGCGCCGTTGCCGACTACGCCTGGAGCAGGCGTCGGGATTTTGCAACACCCGTGTATTCGGCACAGCAGGCCCTTGAGCTTGCCCAAAGCTCACCCAAGCCCGTGGTCATCAACGAAAGCTCGGACAACCCCGGCGGCGGCACGCCCGGTGACGGCACGCATCTGCTCCGGGAAATGATAGAGCGGAACCTGCCCCGCTCCGCCTACGGATTTATCCGTGACCCCGAGGTAGTACAGCAGGCTATGGCGGCGGGAGTGGGCAAGTGCATCGACTGCCGTCTGGGCGGCAAGACCGACAGTTTTCACGGTGAGCCCATCGAGCTGAAAGGCGCATACATCAAGACTATCAGCGACGGCGTATATATAAACAAAAATCCCATGGGCGCAGGCGGCGTGCGCAAAATGGGCCCCACCGTACTTCTGCAGGTGGGCAACGTGTCCATAGTCGTGGGCACGAACCGTCAGCAGACTCTGGACGACGGGCCGTTCAGGGTGGTGGGTATCGACTGGCAGGATATGGACCTGCTGGCGCTGAAATCGGCACAGCATTTCAAAGGTTGGTGGAACACCCGCGCAAAAACTGTCATCCCCTGCGACTCACCCGGCATACAGTGCGCCGATCTGACGGTATTTGAGTATAAGCATCTGAATACGGGGTATTACCCGTTTGAAGCTAATAGCGAAGAGCACTGAATGATGAACGTATAATTAAGATGTCGACTTCGTCGACGTGATATAGACGGCTGATGACGTCGTGATATAAAAAGCCTTCGGCTTTCGTGATATAGCCTCGCTTTGCTCGGCGTGATATGTCATCTGCGATGACGTAAAGGTATCGACTTCGTCGATTTATTAAATCCGTCGCCTGCGGCGACACCCCCACGAGACAGGTCTCGCGGGGACCCCGATTTAATAGACTGCGGTCGGGCACAGCCCTTCCTGCGTCTTGCGCGGTACTCACCGCGCCTCGCTTACGCTCCGTCGGCTCTGCCGACACCCCCGCAAGACAGGTCTTGCGGGGCCCCCCGATTGATTAGATATTGTCGGAATAAATCCGCCAATATCTTGCGCCGCACTCGCGTCGCCTCGCTTACGCTCGGTCAGCTGCGCTGACAGCTTAATTCTGCCTTCTGCCTTCTGCCTTCACTTTCCGTTGTGCATTTTTCATTCCTGTGCTAAACTATACCTATCCGTTATTCCGGGAGGGTTCTTTATGATTCATTCCATACTTCTTATAGGTCAGTCCAACGCGGGGGGCAGAGGTTTTCCTATCGAAGCTCCGCCTATAGACAACGATAATATCTCGGTGCTGCGCAACGGCCGCTGGCGCAAGGCTTACCGCCCCGTCAACCCCGACCGCGTCACCTCGGGCGTGTGCTTTGCCGAGAGCTTTGCAAGCCTCTACCGCGATGCTCACCCCGGTGTGGAGGTGGGCATAATCCCCTGCGCCGACGGCGGTACACAGCTGCTTCAGTGGCAGAAGGGCGCTCTGCTCTACGACAACGCGGTCAACTGCGCACGCCTTGCCCAGCGCACCTCACATATCGTTGCCGTGCTGTGGCATCAGGGCGAAAGTGACTGTCACGAGGACCGTCCCGCTATGCACAATCAGCGCTTGAGCGAGCTTATCGACAATTTCCGCGCCGATTTGGGGCTTGAGGACGTGCCCTTTATAGTAGGCGGGCTGGGCGATTTCCTCAAGCATTTCAAGGGCGGTGACAGCGCGCAGGCCCGCAACTATCAGACCATCAACCGTTCTATGCAGAGTATTGCCGAAAATAAGCACCGCTGCGGCTTCGTCTCCGCCGAGGGGCTGAGCGCAAACGCCGACAATATACATTTTTCGGCGGCGTCGCTTCTGGAGTTCGGCAGGCGGTATTACGAAGTTTTTGAGCGGCTTGAGGACAAGAGCCGCACCTTTAGCGAAAAGACCACCATGGACGCCGCCATCCGCGGTGAGCTGGAAAGTCTGTGATGAGCAAACAGACCTTTGCCCGTGTGATCTTTGCGCTGTATCTGTGCCTGATGGTCTATCTGCTGTTTTTGCAGCAGGTGCGGCTTCATCATATAGACGGGCTCAATCAGTATATTGCGCTCATCCGAGAGAGCCGTATCAACCTGCGGCCCTTTGAGTCCATCGGCATTTTTGCGGAAAATCTCACGGGCGACGACCCTTACTGGGCGCGTCACGCCCTCGTCAATCTGGTGGGTAACGTGGTGATGTTCGTGCCTGCGGGGTATTTACTGCCGCGGGTATGGGCAAAGGCGCACACTTTCGGACGGGTGTGTCTGTATATCCTCGTCGGGCTGATAGCCGTGGAGAGTGTACAGCTGGTGACCCTGACCGGAGTTTTTGATATAGACGATATAATCCTCAATATGGCAGGTGCGGCATTGGGCGGCGCTTTGGGTCTGTTCCGGCGCGGCAAAGGGGAGAAAAAACGGTAATGAACAAAAAACCGATAAACAGCGACACCCGCCGTATGGCGGTGATAATACTGACTCTGGCGTGGCCCACTATGCTGGAACAGCTTATGCAGACTGCCGTCCAGTATATCGACACGGCAATGGTGGGGGCGCTGGGCACCTACGCAACGGCGGCGGTCGGCTCCACAGCCACGGTGGGCTGGGTGATACAGTTCACCGTGTCGGCGCTGGGCGTGGGTTTTTTGGCGCTTATCTCCCAGAAACGGGGTGCCGGCGATTTTGAGGGTGCCCGCGACGTTGCCGCGCAGGCGGTGCTTGCCGTGCTGACGGTGGGAAGTCTGTTCACCGCCGCGCCTTTGCTGCTCAGCCGTCAGATACCCGTATGGATGCAGGTGGACGAAAGTATACGGCAGCTTGCGGGGGAATACTTCTTCATCCTCTACACGCCTATGCTGCTCCGCGGGGCGACTTTGATATTCGGCACGGTACTGCGCGCCGCAGGCGACACCAAAACGCCCCTCAAGGTAGGTGCCGCGGTCAATGCGGTCAATATCCTGCTTAACTTTTTGCTTATCTATCCCACACGCAGGGTCAATTTGTGGGGTGTGGGCTTTACTTTGCCCGGTGCGGGGCTTGGGGTCAAGGGTGCGGCAATAGCCTCCGCTGCGGCGTTTGCCGCAGGCGGCGTGTATATCACGGTCAAACTGCTCTGCCACCCCGAAATATCCCCTCTGGGCCACTCTTTGCGCCCCGACAAAAGGATCCTGCTCCCCTGCATAAAAGTAGCCCTGCCCAGTATGCTCCAGAAATTCGGCACGGCAATGGGCTACGCCACCTTCTCGTCTATGATAAACGCGCTGGGCGAGGCGGCAACGGCGGCACACACCATAGCAAACACGGTGGAGTCGGCGTTTTATATCCCCGGCTACGGAATGCAGACGGCGGCGGCAACTCTGGCGGGCAACGCGGTGGGCGCCCGTGACAAAGCACAGCTGAAAAGGCTTGCCCGCACGTTTATCCCCATAGAAGTGGGTCTGATGGCGATATCGGGCGGTCTGCTGTTTATGTCGGCGCCTGCGCTTGTGGGACTGTTCTCAAAAAGCGTCGAGGTAGTGGCTCTGGGCAGTACGGTACTGCGGATAGTGGCGGTCAGCGAGCCGTTTTACGGCTTCTCCATAATAATCGACGGAATGATGCACGGCGGCGGTCTTGCCACAAAACCGTTCGTGTACAACATATGCGGAATGTGGGGGGTACGTATATTGGGCACCTTTATCTGCACCCGTGTGATGGGACTGGGGTTCGTGTCCTGCTGGGTGTGTATGGTGGCGAACAATATGCTGATATTCCTGCTCTATCTTGCCGACTACATCCGCGGAAAATGGTATCCCAAAAGGCTTGACACCCAAGCTCGGGAGTGACACAGTCCAAAATACCCAATAATAACCGTTAATAAAGCAATAAAGCTCTCCCTGCTCAGAAAATGAACAGAGGAGAGCTTTTTGGTATTCCGTATTCGGATCTTATCGCTTAATACACCTTTACCCATTGACAGTCGTCGAGACAAACGACCTTGCAGCCGCAAAAGGCTTCGGTTTCTTCCGCGTCGGCACTTCCGCTGACGAATACTGCCGACGGCGTATACCGGGCGCAGACGTACCGCAGTATGGCACCTGCGCCCGCCCACTCGGAGTCTATAATAAGTCCGTCACAGCGCGCAAGCTCGGGCAGGTCGGCATATGGGGACACCGCCGACAGATCGAGCAGACAGTATTTCGGGGTCTTGAGCCTGAGTATTGCCGTGCCGTCGACCCATATAAGCTCGGCACGCACCTTGCCCAGAGACAGAAAGCCGCTTTCGGTATACACCTCGGTCTGTACGTCCACGGGCGCGGGGGAGAAGACCCTTTTGGCGTTTATATTTCCGGCATTTCCCGAAGCACGGTAGTCGGGGTCGGTCAATATGAGGGTTTCGGCTTTAAGCCCGCTGAGACGGGAGGAGGTGAACGTCTGTCCCGAGTACCCCGTGGGCGCGTTAACGGCGTAGGTTTTGTGCTGTGAGGTCAGAACTGCCGAGCTGACCCCGTTTTCGCCCCAGAGGTACAGAGAGTTGTCGGGCATAAGTGCAGAACAGCACAGACACACGGTCAGCAGGGTCAGGAATATTTTGGTGCAAAAGATACCGTTTATCCTGCCCGAATGGTACAGCAGCGACACGATCACGAGCCCTGCCGCCGCCGCGTGCAGAAACAGATTGTCGCTTCGCGCCGTAAGGGAGAGGGTGTCGCCCATAAGCTCTATGACCCATACCAGATACCGCAAAGGCAGTGAGACGGCAAAGCTCAGCACACCGCTTGCCGCGGGCAGCAGGGCGCACAGAGGCACAAGCAGCATTCCCGCGAACATGGTCACGGGTACCGCCCACACGGCAAGCATATTTGAAACTATTGACACCGACGATACCGACGGGAAGAATATCAGCTGCAGGGGCAAGGTGAACGTCAGCGCCGCCACCGATACCGCAAAGACGGCGGCAAGCTTGGCAACGGCGTGGCGCAGAAAGTTTCGCACCGACAGTCTGACCTGCAGGTAATAGGACAGCCTGATACCCACCGTGACTATGCCCAGCGTACTGCAGAATGACAGCAGAAAGGATGCCGAGAATATAACGAACGGATTGGATGAGGAGAGTATTGCGGCGGCGACGGCAAGCGCCGTAAGCGGGTCGTACTCGCTTTTGAGCAGAAAAGCCGCCGACAGCATCCCACCCATTATTACCGCGCGCAGTACCGATGGTGACAGCCCCGTCATAACGGCGTACACAGGCAGTACGGCAAAAGACGCGGCTATGCCTCCGCGCTTGCCCAGCACGAACATCAGGCAGGCGGTTATGACCGACACGTGCAGACCGGACACGGCGGAGATATGTGCCAGACCCGAGCCTGCCAGCGCGTTTTCGAAATCACGGTCAAAATACCCCCGCTCGCCCGTTATCATCGCGCAGAGCAGCGCACCCTCACGGGACGGCAGAAGCTGCATTATCCTGTCGCCTGCCGCAGCGGAGAAGCGGCGTATTTTTGATGCCGCCGTATCTGCGCCCAGCGGCAAGACCGATATGCTCCCCGACTGTCTGACGGTGACGAATGAGCCGTCCGACATACGCCTGAGACTTTCGGTCAGGGAGGCTTCGGCGGTGACGGTTATTCTGTCGCCTGCCTGATAGGCAGGGGGCGAGGCGTCGCTCAGCAGCAGACGGACTTTGAGGCTTGCCGTCTTTTTGCCGTCAAACTCCAGCAGAGTAGCGTCCAGCGATGCCGTGCCGTATCGTTCCTCCGCCCGTCCGTCGGCACGTAGGACGAATACGCCTTCCGCTTCGCTGAACGCACGGGCGGGAAGACAGGTGCTGTGTATAAACAGTCCCAAAGCCGCACATCCCAGAAGCAGGGCGGCGGGACAGTACAGAGGTTTGCGCACAAGGAGCAAAACGAGTGCCGCCGCCGAAGCCGCCGACACCGTTATAATGCAGGCGGTTTTAAGACTGAAAACTCTCATCGCCGACACAAATCCAAAAAGCACGCCGCAATACAAAACCGCGCACAGAGCCAGAGCACGCACGCGGCGTTGTGAGGTTATTCCTGCCATACCTGTTTGAGTCTTTGGGCGGCTTCCTTGAGCTTTTCGGTGTCCACACCGGCAAAGCCAATGACCGCAACGCCCTCACAGCAGCCCTCTCCGCGCCAGTATCGGCTCAGCCCGTTGATGCCTATCCCCACGCTTTCGGCACGGGATATCAGCTCACTCTCGCTCAGACGGTCGCTTCTGATTATAAAATGCAGTCCCGCCTCGTCGCCCTGCACGCTCAAGCCCTCGATCCCGCCCAAAAGTGAGCGGAGCAGAGCTTGTTTCTGCTTGTACAGATTGCCGGCCCTCCGCAGGTGGCGCGAGTACAGCCCGTCACCGATGAAACGGCAGAGGGTGTGCTGTTCGAACCGCGAAACGGTGCTGGACATATATCGGGATGCCTCATTGTAGCTGCTGAGCAGACTTTTGGGCAGTACCATATAGGCAATACGCACCGACGGGGCAAGCGAGCGGGAAAAGGTACCTATATAAATGACCCTGCCTCCCCCGTCCATACCCTGCATGGCGCGGACGGGGCGGTAGGCGTAGCGGAATTCGCTGTCGTAATCGTCCTCGATGATATATCGGCCGGGACTTTCGGCTGCCCAGGAAAGCAGCTCCATACGCCTGGAAACGGGCATGGTGATACCCAGCGGGAACTGGTGTGACGGGGTAACGTAAGCTACCTGCGCGCCGCTTGCCCGCAGTGATTCAAGGCTCATACCCATAGAGTCAAGGGCTACGGGGACAGTCCTGCGCCCTGCGCTCTCGATAACCGCGCAGGTAGCCTGATAGCCGGGATTCTCTATGCCGAAAAGGGTGTCTTTGGGCAGCAGCCGCAGAATAACGTCAAGCAGATAGTCCATACCCGCACCCACCACTATCTGATCGGGGGAGCAGACCACACCGCGGTAGCTGTGCAGAAAGGCGCACAGCACCTCTCTCAGCTCGATATCCCCCTGCGGCGCGCCCCTCTGCAAAAGCTGTGGGTTGTTGTAGACCACGTCCTTGGTTATCTTTGCCCAGCTTGAGTAGGGGAAAACCGAGGTGTCGGCGCCGTTGGTGCTGAGACGGCAAAAGAGCTTTTTGGCGCTTGGGACAGGTGCTTCGGCGGTCATCGGTGTGTCGGCGGCGGCTTTGCCGCTCACGGGAGGCAGCTGGGGCAGAGCGCAGGCAAAATATCCGCGCTTGGGCAGCGAATAGATATAGCCCTCCGCCATCAGTATGCCGTAAGCGGTCTCCACGGTGCTTTGACTGACTCCCCATAATGAACAAAGCTCGCGCTTGCTTGGCAGGCGCGAGTTGGGCGGCAAAGTACCCGAAAGTATGTCCGAGCAGATGCTGTCGTATATTTTCATATAAAGAGGCTTGTTCACTGTAAGTCAACACTTCCCGATCGTCGGATTTGTTTGAATTATAGTCTTGTTCCTGACGTTTGTCAAGAATAATATGAATTGCAGATTGCATCTGCATGAATTGAAAGCTGATGCTTTCATGAATTGCCCTGCGGGCATGAATTGCAGGCTACGCCTGCATGTCGGTGTCGCTTCGCGACAGATTGGATAAATATATCCCCTCCGTCAAAACCTATGGTTTTGCCACCTCCCCTTGCAACAAGGGGAGGCTTTTTTATAGGTCGCCGTAGGCGACACCTTCATGAGCCGTAAGGCTCAATTCATGGCGTAGCCAATTCATGACAATGTCAATTCATGCGCCAACGGCGCAATTCATTTCCAATCAATGATGCTCTCCGTGGCAGTGTGCGCAGTCACCTGTGCATCCTATAATGGGAGTGGGATCTATGCCCTTACCCTTGTAATAATCTGCCAGAGCGGCTTTGATGGCTTCTTCTGCCAGCACCGAGCAATGCACCTTTGCGGGGGGCAGACCCTCGAGAGCCTCAACAACTGCCGAATTGGTCAGCTTGAGCGCCTCCTGAATGGTCTTGCCCTTGACCATTTCGGTAGCCATGGAGGAGGTTGCGATAGCGGCGCCGCAGCCAAAGGTCTTAAAGCTGATATCCTTGATGATATCGTCCTCTATCTTCATATAGATCTTCATAATATCGCCGCACTTGAGGTTGCCCACCTGACCGACGGCGTTTGCATCCTCCAGCTCACCCACGTTGCGGGGGTTGGCAAAATGGTCCATGACCTTGTTTGAGTATTCCATATTTTATTCCTCCCAGACAGGCGACATTTTTCTGCGCCTTTCAAGTATCTTTTCCAGATTTTCCACAATGTAGTCCACGTCGTCCTCGGTGTTCATCACGTCAAGGGTCAGACGGAGAGAACCGTGTGCACGCTCGTGAGACAAACCGATGCTCATCAGCACGTGGCTGGGGTCAAGGCTTGCGGTGGAGCAGGCAGAGCCGGTGGCGGCGCAGATGCCTGCCAGATTCAGGTCCATAATAAGTGTCTCGCCCTCGATGGCGGCAAAGACGAAGGAGCTGTTGCCGGGCAGGCGGTTTTCGGGATGGCCGGTAAGGGCACACTGGGGAATACGCTCAAGCACCTTCTCCTGCAGCCGCTTGCTCAGCGAGCCCACATAAGCCATCTCGCGCTCCATATTCTCGCCCTTGAGGCGTGCGGCTTCGCCCAGAGCCACGATGCCCGCAACGTTCTCGGTGCCCGAGCGGCGACCCTTTTCCTGACCGCCGCCGGTTATGTAGGACTGCAGAGCGATTCCCGAGCGCACGTACAGAGCGCCCACGCCCTTGGGTGCGTTGATCTTGTGGCCGGAAAGGGACAGCATATCAATGCCCAGCTCCTTGACGTTTATGGGTATATGGCCGAAAGCCTGAACGGCATCGGTGTGGAAGAACACGCCTTTCTTGTGGCAGATGTCTGCGATCTCGCGGAGGGGCTGGACGGTGCCTATTTCGTTGTTGGCGGTCATAATGGAAACCAGCGCGGTGTCCTCGTTGATGGCGTTTTCCAGCGCGTCCAGCTTGACCACGCCGTAATTATCGACGGGGAGAACCACCACGTTGAAGCCCTCTTCCTTGAGCGCGTCGGCGGTATGAAGGATGGCGTGATGCTCGATAGCGGAGGTGATAAGACGGCGGCGGCCCTTGGCCTGCTTACTGTGCATAAAGCCGCGGAGAGCCATATTGTCAGCCTCGGTACCCGAGCCCGTGAAGATGATCTCTTTTGCCTCGGCGCCGATAACGTTGGCTACCTGCTGACGTGCCTCCTCGATAGCGGCTTTGGCGCGCTGACCGAGAGAATAGAAGCCTGCGGAGGGATTGCCGAACTCGCCGGTGAAGTAGGGAAGCATCTTGCTCAATACTTCGGCTGCCACGGGAGTTGTTGCGGCATTGTCTGCATAAACAAATCGCTTGTCCATTGAAAAAGCTGACTCCTTTTGAGGTATAGATTTTTTCCAAGTAGTAATATAACCTATTTTGTTGCAAGATGCAAGGAAAAAAATGAATTGCAATCTCCGATTGCATGAATTGAAAGCTGATGCTTTCATGAATTGCCCTGCGGGCATGAATTGCAGGCTACGCCTGCATGTCGGTGTCGGCAGAGCCGACGCTATTTAATAGGTCGCCTATGGCGACACCTTCATGAGCCGTAAGGCTCAATTCATGGCGCAGCCAATTCATGACCATGTCAATTCATGCGCCTGCGGCGCAATTCATGCAAGTATCTACTGATACTTGCGACTCTCTGCCACCGCAAGTTCGTCGCAGCGGTTGTTATAGGGATTATCCGCATGTCCTTTTACCCATACCAGAGTGATGTCGTGATTTTTCCACAGTTCATAGAGTCTCTGCCACAGGTCCTGATTAAGTACCGGTTTGCCGTCGGATTTTTTCCAGCCCTTTTTCAGCCAGCCGTATATCCAGCCCTGATTGAAGGCGTCCGACAGGTATTTGGAGTCTGTATAGAGGGTTATCTCACACTTCTCTTTCAGCGCTTCGAGGGCCTTTATGGCGGCGGTCAGCTCCATACGGTTGTTGGTGGTCTCCCTCTCGCCGCCCGAAAGCTCCTTCTCCACGCCCCTGTAGCGCAGTACGGCGCCCCAGCCGCCCGGGCCGGGATTGCCCGAGCAGGCGCCGTCGGTATAAATTTCGATCTTTTTTGCCATTTTGTGATTTTATTCGTCGGTTTTCGGCATTTCTGCGGAGTTTTCGACATTTTCCACAGCTTTTTCCACATTTTTCGCAGTTGTTTCGACATTATCTGCATTATTTTCGACGTTTTCCGCGTTTTCACCGTCGTTTTCCACGTTTTCTTCGTCCTCTTCACGGGTGGTGGTGGTGACCGAAATGACCTTGACGTCCTCTTCCAGCCTGATAAGGTACACGCCCTGAGATGCTCTTGCGCAGATTCTGACACCCTGCACGCTGGTGCGGATGACCACGCCCTGAGAATTGATGATTATCATATCCTCCGAGCCCTCCACCACCTTGAGCGAGCAAAGCGCACCGGTCTTGTCGGTGAGGTTGTGGACCCTGACGCCCATAGTACCGCGGTGAGCCTCTCTGAACTCGTCGCACTCGGTCATCTTGCCGAAACCGTTTTCGGTAACTGTCAGCACGTACCTGCCGTCCGAGCTCTTGCCCGCGCCGACTACAAAGTCACCGTCGCGGAGCTTGATGCCTCTGACGCCGCCTGCCTCTCTGCCCGTGGGTCTTACCTCGCTCTCGCTGAAGCAGACCGCCTGACCGTCGCGGGAGGCGATGAATATGGTATCGTTGCCGTGGGTGTGCATTACCGACACAAGCTCGTCGTCCTCGTCAAGAATGATAGCCTTGACACCTGCCTTGCGTGCCGTGTTGAGCATACTCAGCCGGATGCGCTTGACCTCGCCCTTGCGGGTGACGAACATAATATAGTCCTCGTCGTTGAACTCTCTGATATGTATGCCTGCCTGCACCTTTTCGCCGTCACTGAGCTGCAGCAGGTTGACGATGTTCATTCCCTTGGCGGTGCGGGAGCTTTCGGGCACCTGATAGCCCTTGAGACGATGCACCTTGCCCTTGTTGGTAAAGAACAGTATCATCTCGTGGGTGGATGCGGTGAATATGGTCTCCACCACGTCCTCTTCTCTCGTCTGCATACCGGTAACGCCTCTGCCGCCTCTGCGCTGAGCCTTGTAGGCGGTAGCGGGCATACGCTTGATATAACCCATACGGGTCATGGTGAATACGCTCTCCTGCTCCTCGATAAGATCCTCGATATCCACCTCTTCGGGGTTATCGACTATCTCGGTCTTGCGCTCGTCACCGAAACGGTCGCGCACGTCAATAAGCTCAGCCCGTACAACGGCAAGAAGCTTTACGCGGTCAGAAAGCAGACCCTCAAAATACGCGATACGCTCCATAAGCTCGTCGTACTCGCCCTGAAGCTTCTCACGGTCAAGTCCTTGCAGAGCTTTAAGACGCATATCCAGAATAGCCTGCGCCTGAACTTCGTCCAGCTCAAAGCGTGCCATCAGGTTTTCCCGGGCGTCGTCGTAGCTTTCGCGGATGATCTTTATGACCTCGTCTATGTTGTCCTGTGCTATCAGCAGACCGCGGAGGATATGAGCACGCTCCTCGGCTTTTTTCTTGTCGAATCTTGTGCGGCGGGTGACGATCTCCTCCTGAAAACTCAGGTACTCGTCGATTATATGGCGCAGAGACAGTATTCTGGGCTGACGCTGATTGTCGGTAAGCGCCAGCATATTGATGGAGAAATTACTCTGCATAGCCGTCTGTGCGTACAGACGGTTCAGGACCACCTGAGGATTGGCGTCCTTTTTGACCTCGATGACAATACGCATACCCTTGCGGTCGCTCTCGTCACGGATGTCGGATATGCCCTCAAGACGCTTCTCGTTGACCTGATCTGCCATAGCCTTGATAAGCATACGCTTGTTGACCTGATAGGGCAGCTCGGTAACGATGATCCTCGTGCGCTCCTGCTTGGCTTTATCCTTGAAATCCTCAAACTCGCACCGGGCGCGCATAACGACCCTGCCGCGGCCTGTGGCGTAGGCTTCCTTGATGCCCGATCGGCCCAGTATGATACCCTTGGTGGGGAAATCAGGGCCGGAGATATGCTGCATCAGATCAGCCAAAGTCGCCTCGGGGTCGTCAAGGACGCATACGCAGGCATCTATGACCTCACGCAGGTTGTGAGGGGGGATATTGGTGGCCATACCGACGGCAATACCGCTTGAGCCGTTGACCAGCAGGTTGGGAAAACGGGTGGGGAGAACTCTGGGCTCTCTGCGGCTTTCGTCAAAGTTGGGATCCCAGTCTACCGTGTCTTTTTTGATGTCCTCCAGCATACTTTCGGCAATTTTCGACATTCTTGCCTCGGTATAACGGTAGGCGGCGGGGGGGTCGCCGTCGATGGAGCCGAAGTTGCCGTGTCCGTCCACCAGCATATACCGCATGGAGAAGTCCTGCGCAAGACGGACCAGAGCGTCGTAGACCGATGCGTCACCGTGGGGATGATACCGACCCAGCACGTCGCCCACGCAGGTGGCGGATTTTTTGTGAGGCTTGTCGGAAGTCAGTCCGTCCTCGTACATAGCGTAGAGGATACGGCGGTGTACGGGCTTTAAGCCGTCACGCACGTCGGGCAAAGCTCTGCCCACTATGACCGACATAGCGTACTCTATATAGGAGCTTTCCATCTCCTTGACAAGCTCGGTGTTGACTATTTTCTGATCGGGGAACATTATGTCCTCGGGCTTGTAATCTACGTTTCGTTTAGCCATGATTTACACTCCTCAGAAGTCCAGATTTACGGCGTATTTGGCGTTGCGCTCAATAAACTCTTTTCTGGGCTCCACCTTTTCGCCCATAAGCAGGGAGAAAACTTCGTCCGCGGCTGCGGCATCGTCAAGGGTGATCTTTTTGAGGGTACGGCGGGTGGGATCCATAGTCGTCTCCCACAGCTCGTCGGGGTTCATCTCACCGAGGCCCTTGTAGCGGGAGATCTCCACCCTGATATTCTCGTTGCCGCCGCGCATCTCCTGAGAGATCTGATCCCTCTCCTCGTCGGAAAAGGCGACCCGCACGTCCTTGCCCCGCTTGAGCTTGTACAGAGGGGGCACGGCGGCGTAAACGTAACCCCGCTCGATAAGGGGCTTCATATATCTGAAGAAGAATGTCAGCAAAAGTGTCCTGATATGGCTGCCGTCAACGTCGGCATCGGCCATAATAACGACCTTGTGATATCTCAGCTTGCTCTCGTCAAAATCGTCACCCAAGCCTGCGCCCAGCGCGATGATGACCGGCTGGAGCTTGTCGTTGCCGTAGATCTTGTCGGCACGGACCTTTTCCACGTTGAGCATCTTGCCCCACAGCGGCAGAATTGCCTGATACCTCGAGTCTCTGCCCTGAGTGGCGCTGCCGCCTGCCGAATCACCCTCGACGATATAGATCTCTGTCAGCTCAGGGTTATTCTCGTTGCAGTCGCGCAGCTTGTCGGGCATAGCAGCGCCGCCAAGCACCGTCTTGCGGCGGATGCTCTCTCTCGCCTTGCGTGCTGCCTCGCGTGCCGATGCGGCCAGAATAGCCTTGTCCATTATAGCCTTGGCTACCTGCGGGTTCTCCTCAAAAAATGCCGACAGCTTATCGGAAACAAGAGAGTCCACGAAGGAGCGGATGTAGGCGTTGCCTAACTTGGTCTTGGTCTGACCCTCAAACTGTGCCTCCTCAAGGCGCACCGAGATAACGCAGGTCAGACCCTCTCTCACGTCGTCGCCGGAGAGTTTTTCGTCGTCTTTGAGGAATTTATACCGCTTGCCGTAATCGTTGAGCACCCTTGTAAGGGCAGTTTTGAAGCCGGTTTCGTGCATACCGCCCTCGGGGGTGCGGATGTTGTTTGCAAAGGAGAGGAACACCTCACTGAATCCGTCGGTGTACTGCAGGGCAACTGCGGCGTCGGCTTTGTCCATCTTGCCGTCAAAGTACACCACCTGCTCGTGCAGGGCGTTTTTGCCGTTGTTCTGGAAAAGCACGAACTCGCGGATGCCGCCCTCGTAGCACATTGTATCCTGACGCACCTCGTCGCCCCTGAGATCGGTGAGGGTTATGCGCAGACCTGCGTTCAAAAACGCCTGATCGCGCAGACGGGTATACAGGGTGTTATAGTCGAACACGGTCTCGTCGAATATCTCGCCGTCGGGCTTGAAGGTGACGCTGGTGCCGGTGCAATCCTCGCCGCAGTCGCCGGTCACTTCCATAGGCTGCTTGGTAACGCCACGCTCAAACGCCATCTCGTGCACCTTGCCGCCGTTGCATACGCGCACGCGCAGCCACTCACTCAGGGCGTTGACGACGCTGGCGCCCACTCCGTGCAGACCGCCTGCGACCTTGTAACCGCCGCCGCCGAACTTGCCGCCTGCGTGGAGCACGGTAAAGACTACCTCAAGGGTGGAGATACCCATTTTGGGATGCTTGCCCGTGGGGATACCTCTGCCGTTGTCGGAAACGGTGATGGTGTTGTCCTTGTTTATGGTTACCTCGATATGGGTACAGTAACCTGCCAGCGCCTCGTCGATGGAGTTGTCCACTATCTCATAGACAAGATGGTGCAATCCGCTTACGCTGGTGCTGCCTATATACATACCCGGGCGCTTACGGACGGCTTCAAGTCCCTCAAGCACCTGTATCTGACTTTCGTCATAGGCTGTTTGTACCTTTTCAAGTTCGCTCATAATTACCTCCAAAATATCCCGAGCGCTCAGATAAAGCTCTCAAGATCGGTGTTATTGTTGTTTACTCGTTTTTCCAGAGTTTTGGCGCTTAACTGGCAGATGTATACCATCACGCCGTTATGCTCCTGACAGACCACGGCGCTTTTGGGAAGCTCGTCGGTGACTACCGTCAGCCGTCCCTCACGCTCTGCGGCGTTAAGAAAATCTCTGGTATACCGTGAACCCGTTGAGGTGTCCATATCAAAAACACCCACGATAGAGTCCACCGGCACGCTTATATCCTTGCCTAAATGAAGATACATAGTGTGTTACCTCCCGGAAAGAAGCTGATAACGAAGGGAGTCACCGTTGGTGACGTGATATAGACACCTGCGGCGCGTTAAGGTGTCGGCTCCGTCGGCGGATTTAATAGGGGTCGATATGTTTGAGCTTGCGCTCAAACTCGATATATTTTGCTGTCGCAAAATTCGATATACCGCTGCGCGGTTCGATATGTCCCTTACGGGACGAGAAGGTGTCGGCGTTGCCGACCGATTTTGTAGGGGCAACCTGCGGTCGCCCGCGTTATTTAATCTGTCCGCAGGACACCTTTACGTCATCGAAGATGGCTCCTCACGCCGAGCAACGCGAGGCTATATCACGCCGTTGAAAACGGCATATCACGAAAGCCAACGGCTTTCTATATCACGAACAGCTATGCTGTTCTATATCACGACACCGCAGGTGTCTATATCACGTCGGCATAGCCGACAACTTCGCGATACCTTCACTATTCTTCCCTTCAGGCTAAAAACCCGTCGGGGATATCGATAAAATTGGCACCCTCAAATATCTCCGGCCTGATACAGCAGGTGATGATCGTCTGACCCTTGCGGGTACTGCCTAATATAAAGCTCTGCCGCGGTGCGTCCAGCTCGGACAGTACGTCGTCAAGCAGCAGCAGGGGATAATCCTCATCCTCGCGGAGTATTTCACGCTCAGAGAATTTAAGTGCTATAGCCGCAGTCCGCGCCTGACCCTGGGAGGCAAACTTACGGGCGTCGCGGCCGTTGATATACACCTCTATATCGTCGCGATGTACCCCCGCAAGACAGCTTTTTGCCGCCGTTTCGGCGCTCTGATGTGCGCACAGACTGTCGTATACGGCGCGGGAGATATGATTTTCTCCCTTTTCGGGGTCAACACCTTCTACCGTTCTGTAACGCAGGGTCAGCTCCTCACGGCTGTTTGATATATCCCCGTGGATATCACGGGCAAAACTCTCAAGCTCTTGTGTCAGTCTGTATCTGCAGGGGATGATGATCCCCGAATATGCGGCAAGCTGGGCGTTGAGCTCGGGGAGCACGCGGTGATCCTCGCCGTCTTTAAGCAGGCGCTGCTTGCTCCTGAGTATCAGCTCATACCCCGACAGCGCCGAGCGGTAGACGGGATATTTCTGACACAGACATTCGTCAAGCAGATCGCGGCGGTTTTGTGCCCCGCCTTTTATCATAAACAGATCCTCGGGAGAAAACAGCACGCACCTGATAACTTCACTCATCTGCTGCTTTTTTCGCACCAAAACGCCGTTTATGGTTATTTTTGCCTTTATTTTGGGTGCAAGGTCTATACTGAACTCAAAATCCCTGCCCCGGCTCTCTACAAGTGAGGAGATATGGGCGCTGCTGCAGCTCCAGTTGACTATATCCTCGGTTTTGGCACCCCGCCATGAGCGGGAGCCGGAGAGCATATACACGGCTTCCAGGATATTGGTCTTGCCCCTGCCGTTTTCGCCCCAGATCACGTTGACGCCGCCTGAAAAGTCAAAACTTGCGCTGCCGTAATTGCGGAAATTGTTAAGGGTCAGATTTTTTATGTTCACGCTTTTACTACCTTTATCAGCTGTCCTGCGTATTCGGCGGTATCTTCGGGATAGACCTTTTTGCCCCTTTGGGTGCAGACCTCGCCGTTGTATCTGACCTTGCCTGCCTGCACGACTTCTTTGGCTTCGCCGCCGGTGTAAACGAGACCGGCAAGTTTGAGCAGCGAGTCAAGCTTGATAAACTCGGTGACTATCTCTATCTCCATATCATTCACCGGCTTTGAGTCTGACGGGCAGTATAAGATAAACGAAGCTGTTGCCCTCTACGGGACGGATGGTGCAGGGAGAAAGACCGCTCTTCATCTCGAACATTATCTCGTCGTCGGGGCAGGCTTTGAGTGCGTCAAGGAGATAGCTGTTGTTGAAGCCGATTTCCACCGTTTCGCCGCACTGGGGGATAATAAGCTCGTCATAGCTCTTGCCCATTGACGTGATGCAGGTCAATTTGAGCGTAGTTCCCTCAAAAAGGCATCTGACGGGAGTTTTGAGGCGTTCGGATATGATTATGGATACGCGCTCAACAGCCCGTATAAGCTCGCTCTTGTCAAGTCTGAGGGCTATGGGCTGATTGTTAGGTACTGCGGCTTTGTAATTGATGAACTCACCCTCAAGCAGACGGGTAACGACCGTTACGGTGTCAAACTCGAAGAGGGAGAATTTTTTGTTAGTAAAAATGCAGCACATCTCGTCGTTGTCGGGCAGGATGCGGGAGATCTCCTTGAGCGCGTCGCCGGGGACGATGAAACGTGCATCGGGCAGGGTGGTGATGACCGGCTCGTGTCTGACCGCCATACGGTAGCCGTCAACGCCGACCACGGTCAGCATATTCTCCTCAAGCTCAAACAGCGCGCCCGTATGGGTAGGCTTGTTCTCGTTGTCGGAAACTGCAAAGACCGTCTGGTTTATAAGATTGCGCAGGTTAGTGTTGCTGAAGCTTATGCCGCAGCCCTTTTCCACCTCGGGAAGCTGAGGAAAGTCAACGGGAGACATAGCCATGATATTGAATACGCTTGCGCCGCAGGTGATGGTCGCCGAGGGACGGTCGTCGACTTCTATAGTGACCGTTTCGCCTGCAAGCTTACGGACGATGTCGCCCAATACTCTGCCGTTGATAACGGTGGTGCCTCTGCTGTATACGGTAGCGTCGATGGATTTGGTGATGCCGATCTTGTAGTTGTAGCCGGTAAGACGGACGTCAGCACCGCATTTGATAAGGATCCCCTCGATGATGGAGTCACCGGATTTTGGGGAAACTGCGTGGGAAACTACCGAAATGGCCTCAGAGAGGACGGTTTTTACACAGGAGAATTTCATAGCGGTTTTTACCTCCTATTAGATAATAAATCCAAGTATTATTGTTATTATAGTGTGTTGATACTGTGGAAAAGGGCAAAAAATTGGCGGGGAAGGGTTGAAAACAAAGAAAAAAGATATCCAAAACCCCGTGTGGAAAAGTGTGAAAGTTATCAAAGGATATCAACAGGCGAAGTTATCCACAAAGGATGTGGAAATTATACACGGGAAAATGTGGAAAGAGATTATTGATATTCGCGGCAGACATTATTCTGCGGTACACAGTAGGGGCAGGCGTCCTCTGCCTCCTGATAAGCTTATTGTTATTATTTATATCCGGGTTGTTGCGACCCCGGACCCGCGCGTGACTTTTGGTGTCAAAAGTCACCAAAAACGCAGGGGGCCTGTAAATATGTGACGCAAAGCCCCCTGCACCCCTGCGCGTTCTGCTTCGATGATGGTTGGGATGTTGAACAAGCTTTAATGAATACGGTGTCGGCGCTGCCGACGGATTGATAAGGTGGACTTATCACGGTTGCGAAGCAGGCTCCTCACGCCGAGCAATGCGAGGCTATATCACGAACAACGCAGTTGTTCTATATCACGCACCGAAGGTGCATATCACGAACGCGGAGCGTTTTATATCACGACGGCAAAGCCGTTTATATCACGTCGCGGAGGCGACACCTTCGCTATTAGCTCTCAAAAATCGCGAAAGGCGCGATTTCAATTATTTACTTTCTATATTCTTCCTCAGATCCGCTATTCCGGCGGCGATCTCGGGATATTGCAGCATCTTTTTCTGTATCTGCTCAAGAGAGTTCATAATGGTGGTATGGTCGCGGTTTAAGAATCTGCCTATCTGGATAAGTGACATATTTCCCATATCGCGCAGCAGCAGGCAGGCCACCTGACGGGCATTTATAACGTCCTTTTCCCGGCTGGTGGACAGTATTCTGTCGGCGGGCACGCGGTAAAACTCGCTGACGTTATCCAGAATGAGCTGGGGCGTAGGATGCAGGCCGGGACGCTCCTTGATGATATCGGCAATAGCCTCCTTGACTACGGGCAGGGTTATCTCCAGCCCCATAATGGTCTTCAAGGCCACGATCTTTTTGACCGCGCCTTCAAGCTCACGGACGTTGTTGGTGATGCTGTCGGCTATGTATTCGCAGACCTTTTCGGGCAAAGTCACGCCTAACTGGCGGCTCTTTTCGTCGACCAGAGCTATACGGGTCTCCAAGTCGGGGCTCTTGACGTCCACCAGCAGGCCCATTTCCAGTCTGGTCTGGATACGGTCGGTCAGAGTGGCTATCTCCTTGGGAGGACGGTCGGCGGTGACAACTATCTGCTTGCGTGCTTCGTACAGACTGTTGAAGGTGTGGAAAAACTCCTCCTGCACGAACTCCTTGCCGCCGAAAAACTGCACGTCGTCAACCAGAAACAGGTCGGCGGAGCGGTATTTGTGACGGAATTCATAAAGACCGGTCTTGATGCCCGCGACCACGTCGTTAAGAAAATCCTCACTCTTGATATACACGATGGAGCTGTCGGGATACCGTTCCATAAAACGGTTGGCTATAGCGTACAGCAGGTGGGTCTTGCCCAAGCCCGAGGGGCCGTGGATGAACAGCGGGTTATAAAGGCGCTCGCAGGAAAGGTCAAAGGGCGCTTCGGCAACGGCGGTTGCTGCCGCGTGGGCAAAACGGTTGGAGGCGCCTACGATGAAGTTTTTGAAGGTGTAGCTGGAAAAGGTGGAGGTGGTGTTTGCCCGCTTCCAGTCGTACGCCTCACTCTTGGACAAAAAGTGAGGATGCATCAGCTTGCCCGCGATATCGGTAAGGATGATACTGACCTTGGTGGTGAACTTTTCGCGCATCAGATTGCGCTCCATTTCGGTGGGAACCGAGATTATAAGACTGTCGTCCTTGATGGCAAGCGCGCGGGCGTTACGGAAAAAGGTGGAGACAACAAGCTCCCCCTCCTGCTCGGTAAGTATCTGTACGGCTGCGTCAAGCAGCGAATCTGGTGTCTGCATATATGGCCTCCTTGGGATAAGGTAATAGATAAGAAGTAAGAAGTAAGAGGTAAGAGGTAAGGTGTCGCTGCGCGACCGATGGGATAAAAGTGATGTATGTGCTGACGCACAAGTGATGCAGCTTTGCCGTGATGCACGCCTTACGGCGCGTTAAGGTGTCGACTTCGTCGACCGATCGGATAGGGGTCGATATGTTTGAGCTTGCGCTCAAACTCGATATATTTTGCTGTCGCAAAATTCGATATACCGCTGCGCGGTTCGATATGTCCCTTACGGGACGAGAAGGTGTCGCCGTCGGCGACGGATTTTGTAGGGGCAACCTGCGGTCGCCCGCGTTAGTTTTTTAATCTGTCCGCAGGACACCTTTACGTCATCGAAGATGGCTCCTCATGCCGAGCAACGCGAGGCTATATCACGCCGTCGCAGACGGCATATCACGAAAGCCAACGGCTTTCTATATCACGAACAGCATAGCTGTTCTATATCACGACACCGCAGGTGTCTATATCACGTCGGCGTAGCCGACACTATAGGTATTGTAATTATACCACATAATTACGGTTTGTTCAATAGCATTTTTATATAATTGTACGCGCGAAATAGTATATTATATATAAATACTATATAATATAAAATGAAAAATGAAAAATGCACAATGCACAACGCACAATGAACGTGTCGCTGCGCGACGGATTTTGTAGGGGACGATCACTGATCGTCCCGCAGGCGGATATGGAATCCGCCCCTACTTGCCTCCACTTGTCAGGGGAGGTGGGTTGCGCAGCAACTCGGAGGGGTAGTACCCGCGGCAAGCCTGAGTTGACAATCCCTCAGTCTCGCTTCGCTCGACAGCTTCTCCTGCATAGGGTGATTTCCTTAGCGGAGAATTTTACACTTTGGGCAAAGTGCGAGCATCGCATTTGACTAGTCAAACGCAAATGGGCAAAGCCCAAACCCTTATTACAAGCAGAAAGAGAGAACAACGGTTTATAGCCGAAAGTTCTCTCTTTTCTGTTAGTGATGTTTTTGCTAACGCAAAAGTGATGTTATGCTGTGCATAATGATGTTGCTCGCAATGCTCGCAGTGATGTGATGTTTGCCCACTGTGCCGAAGGCACAACATCATTCACGCAGTGAGCATCACTGCCGAAGG
>JAFQTO010000067.1 GCA_017408985.1 Clostridia bacterium | reverse complement strand
TTTGTTGTATTCGTCTTGCAGTGTAGCTTTAACCGCCGTGTCCTCAGCAGTATCTACAGCCTCACGCAAACCGAGTACCTTTAATTTCTGCTGTCTGATACGGGCTTCAGCTTTACGCTGTTGCTGTGAGAGGTCATACACCTTTTTGTTTTCCTCTGCATCAAAATCAGCATAGGGGTTGTGGTCAGGATCGCCCGGACCGAAAGAGTGTCTACAGTTCCAGCCACATAAGCCCTCACCTGTACCATAGCCCGTAGCCTCCTCAAAGAGAAGATAGCCCGGTGTTTTGCCGGTACGGGAAAACAGCTTACCTTGCCACCAAAAGTGGTTAGAGGGGTTTTCTCCACCGTCCCCGTATCGAGCGCCGATATGTGCGGACGTGCGTATTAAGTCCCAATCCCTCTCAATCATACCCTGCATAGCCATATTGCCGCTTGCCTGTCCTACGCCTGTACGAACAGCACGAAGTACAGCGGTTTCTATAGTGTCTACATGGCCTGTGGGATAGTGGACTTTTGCCTGATTGCTGATTATGTCATTTACTGCATCTTTAACCGCTTGAGTGTAAGACTGTGCGCCACTCATAACCTTAAAGTGTGCAGTGTCAAGGACGTTGATAAGCTGCTGTTGACTTGCCTTTGCAGTGGTACGGGTGAAATTGTGGATTTCTCCGTTTGTGCGTTGGTATGTATCAGTCAGCAGCCGTATCATATACTCAGACTGTGCAAGGGGTACAGACTCAAGGCCGTGTGCCACATAAAACGCATCATCAGCAGCCCAAGCCCTGATACCTGCGTCCTCAAATATAGCCTTAACCTCTGCATCTGTCTTTTTGGTAAAGCGTTTTATCTCCCGTTCCAGAGCCTCATAGTGTCCGCCTGCGGATTTATATACCTCAAGCTGCCACTGATCCGTGCCGGTCAATAAAAACTCCTCACCGCGCCCAAGCCTTGCCATAAGACGGCTTATAAGGTCAGCAGTGATCCACTGATTTAGGGTATCAAGTTGAGGGTGCAAGGTGTCAACGATTTCTAAAAGCTCCTGAGGTGTAAGCATAGCTCAGTACCTCCTTACTTTTTCTTATCGTCTTTTTCGTCCTTCTTTTTGTCGCCCTTGCCGTCTTTACCCTTATCATCCTTGCCCTTGTCATCCTTTGCAGGGGGCTTTTTAGGAGGGGTAGAGCTGATAGGTCCGCCGCCAAATAAACCGGCTTCCATATTAGCCTCCTGAGCCTCAGCAGTAAGAGCCTTAGCCTCATCCTCACTCATACCCTCAAACTTGACAAAGTACAGCCACTTAGGAATCCAGCCCTGCATTGCATAAGCTCTCCACGCTGCCTTATCCTCCTCATAGCTGTATGTAATATCACCAAAATTGTAGTTGATTTCATACTCACCGAGGGGTGCAAGGTTAAGCAGAGTAGCCATTGCGTCAGCGCCGTAAAATGCCTGCTCAAGTGCATCACTGAGGGCATCACGATCCGCTTTAATGGTCTGTATGGTATCACGGTCATCAGACTCAACCTGAGTAGCGGTTATCATACCTGTTTGACCGTCCATAACAAAGACGCCCTCACTAAAGCCGCATTTCACGCCAGCCATAGAGAGGTTGAAGTTTATATCCTTGATACGTGCGTCCGTCTGAATGGTGGGGGCGTGTTCGTGTACGGCGGTAGTTTCGCCGTCATTGATACCCATACCCAAGCCCATAACAAAACGGGGCAATTTTATACCTCTGTTGGTAGCATTTTGGATAACGGTCTGACCTACAAAGGTAATGTGCTTGCTGTCCTCAATCTCCATGTTTTTACGGCTGATACCTACGTCAATAGCTTTCAGCTCTGTAAGAGCGTTTGCAAAGACGGATAAACCGAGAGGAGAGGAAGGATCAACGGTGTTTGCACCGGGTACACGGTAATAACCAAAAAGGGGCTTTTCAAGGTTAGCGATTCTAACCTCATCCTGCATATCTGCCCACGCAGGTACACTCTGGAGAGCTACCGGCGCACCGAGTACGCTTTTACCGCCCTCAATTTGATTCTTAAAGGCTTTGTTGGTAACAACATAGACAGTAGCTTCACCTGCACCCTCAAAGCGGTGGTATTCCAGCCTTGTAAAGTGGTTTTTGCCGTGTGAGGTATGAGCTGCAAAAATAGCACCTACAATCTCCCCGTTATCGTCCTTAGCTGTGATACCAAAGCTGCCGGGAAGCACAAAGTCCCATGTCTTGCCGTTCCATTTAATCATAATGCCGCCGAGCCTGTCAGCCTCAGCAACCTTATCAGGCAGGCGCTTGAGCAGGTCATCTGCAAGCGTCTGTAAAAACTCAGCTCTGGGAGAGCCGGAGATAGCAATGCCAATATCAAGAGTAGTGAGCTTTGCACGGGTATCTGATATGTGCTTTGCCATATTTACTGTGTCGATTTCGTCCTCCGCATTTTTCCACGGGGGCTTGCCTGTTGAGATATTGTCCCATTTCTTCAGGGCGTTGTTCATATCGTCAGACGCTATGAGATCAACACCAAACTCCCTGCCAATATCGGAGCTGTAAATAAACATATTTCTTATCCTCCTTAACAGGCGCGTAAAAAAGTTCATCTCATCACCGCCTTTATACTATCCATTTCAGCTCATTTCGTAACGCCGTTCTACAGAAGTACCGCAGTTGGTCCATGCTGTGATCGTTTTCCTTGATAACAGCGTCCTCTTCCTTTTCTTCATCCCATGAGTAAGTTTCAAACTCCTCAAAAGTGCTTTTACAGCTCTTATGAAAGTAGAGAACACCGGCATTAAGGAATTTTGTTACGTCCTGTATGCCGTTAAGTACGTCATTATCGGCTTTAACTACGGCAAATTTGCCGTACTTTTGTATTGTTTCAATCATTGAGCTTGCCGAAGGATCAATGATTATATA
>JAFQTO010000066.1 GCA_017408985.1 Clostridia bacterium | reverse complement strand
TGCGTAAGCAAAAACATCACTCCTTTACCACCCAAAAACAAAACACAGTATAACACACTATACCTTGCAGGCAAGGAAGTGTGCAAAAGGGACGAGAAAACCTCGTCCCTTTTGATATTGATAAAAAACTGCTTTACGGTAAGTGCCCGCAAAGGCTCTTTTTTTAGCACTTGACATAATCGTGTGAAAAAGAAACATACTATTTACATATTTTTAATATAAAACTATTGACATAAAGGAAAAAAGTGCTAAACTATAATTAGCACTCAAGGAGAAAGAGTGCTAACGGAAACGAAAGGGGGCGGCAGTATGGATATGCAGGACAGAAAACGCAGGATACTCAAAGCTATCGTGGAAAACTACATCGACACCGCCGAACCCGTAGGTTCCAAATCTCTTGCGACCAGCTTTGACCGCCCCATATCCTCAGCGACCATCCGCAACGAGATGAGTGAGCTTGAGGAGATGGGATACTTGGAGAAGCCTCACGTTTCGGCAGGCAGAGTGCCATCCTACGCGGCCTACAGACTGTACGTCAACGAGCTTATGGACCGCAGCGCCTCCATCGCCGCCGAGATCAACGCCATCCGCGCCGAGCTTGAGAGTAAGCTCCGCGAGCTTGACGATCTGGCGTATACCGCTTCCCGCGTTATGTCGGCTATGACCAATCATACCACCGTGTCTGCGGTCAAGAGCAGCGGTGTGCAGGTCAAAAAGGTCGAGCTTATCCCCGTGGACTCTTACAGCTACGCGGCTGTGCTTATCACCGATTCGGAGGTCAAGAGCCGTATGTTCCGCCTGCGCGAGCGTATCGACCCTTCTGCCGCCGCAATGCTGGGTACGGCTATCAATCTGGCGCTGGCCGAAAACCGTCTTGAATACCTGCTTCCCTCGATCGCGCGAAGTATGGGCCCTGAGGCACCTGCGTTCAGGCTGGCAGACAGCGTACTTAAATTTATCGGGGAGACCGAGCGCGAGGGCGACGGCACCAGACTTCATGTTGAGGGCGCGGAGAAGCTGCTCAATATGCGTGAGTATCAGGACGCAAGCAAAGCCCGTGAGCTTATGGAATACCTGTCCGACTCGGGCAAAGTCATGGACCTGCTTGAGGAGGCAGGGGAGATGCCCATAAGCATCAAGATAGGCCCCGAGCTTGGCGAGCCCAGAGCAAAAGACGCCAGCTTCGTGTTCACCACCTACGATATCGACCGCCACACCAAGGGCATTATCGGCATAGTCGCTCCCACGAGAATGGATTACGCCAAAGCCTGCGCACATCTTGCAGCTTTCAAGCAAGCGGTAAGACAGCTTGCTCCATATACAGACGAAACAGGAGATAACAATGAGTACAGATAACGAAAAGCAGCCTATCACCGCTGAGGAAGAAGTGCAGAATACCGAAACCGCCGCAAGCGCGGAAAAAGAACCCAAACCCAAAAAAGAATCCAAAAAAGACAAGAAAAACGCCGAGATAGAAAAGCTTGCCCTGCAGCTTTCCGAGCTGGATGACAAGTACAAGAGAGTGCTTGCCGAGTACGATAACTACCGCAAGCGTACCGCAAAAGAGCGCGAGAGCGTGTTCGGTGACGGCAAGGCATCGGCAATAAGCGCGTTTTTGCCCCTTATCGACAATCTGGGCAGAGGCGCCGCTCAGGAAAACGCCGACGAGGGCGTCAAGATGATGCTCAAGCAGGCAAACGAGATACTTGAGAAGATGCGTGTCAAAACGGTGGGCGAAAAGGGCGAGACCTTTGACCCCAACTTCCACAACGCCGTGCTTCACGTAGACGACGAATCTCTGGGCGAAAACGAGATAGCAGAGGTCCTTATGTGCGGTTATACGATGGACGACCGTCTCATAAGACCCGCAGTAGTAAAAGTCGCAAACTGACCGCAGTTAATAATAAATCGGTAAATAATAAAATTTATAATAAACGGAGGAAATACTCATGGCAAAAATCATAGGCATTGACCTTGGTACAACCAATTCTTGCGTCAGCGTTATCGAAGGCGGCGAGCCCGTCGTTATCGCAAACGCCGAAGGCGCACGCACCACTCCTTCCGTGGTGGCATTTTCCAAGACCGGTGAGCGTATGGTAGGACAGGTGGCAAAGCGCCAGGCTGTTACCAACCCCACCAGAACCATCACATCCATCAAGCGCGAGATGGGCACCGACCACAAAACAACTATCGACGGCAAGTCTTATTCTCCTCAGGAGATCTCCGCAATGATCCTGCAGAAGCTTAAGATCGACGCAGAGGCATATCTGGGCACCACCGTTTCTCAGGCTGTTATCACCGTCCCCGCATACTTCACCGACGCACAGCGTCAGGCAACCAAGGATGCAGGCAAGATAGCCGGTCTTGAGGTCCTGCGTATCATCAACGAGCCTACCGCAGCAGCTCTTGCATACGGTATGGACAAAGAAAACGAGCAGAAGATCATGGTCTACGACCTGGGCGGCGGTACCTTCGACGTATCCATCCTGTCCATCGGCGACGGCACCATCGAGGTTCTGGCAACCGCAGGCAACAACCGTCTGGGCGGTGACGATTTTGACGAGAGGATCGTCAAGTGGATGCTCAGTGAGTTCAAGAAGGATCAGGGCGTTGACCTCAGCGGCGACAAGATGGCTATGCAGCGTCTGCGCGAGGCTGCCGAAAAGGCCAAGATCGAGCTGTCCGGCGTTATGAGCAGCAACATCAACCTGCCCTACATCTTTGCGGATGCAAACGGCTCCAGACACCTTGACCTGACTCTGTCCCGTGCAAAGTTTGACGAGCTGACCCGTGACCTCGTTGAGGCAACCATGGGCCCCGTCCGTCAGGCAATGAGCGACAGCGGCCTTGAGAAGAGCGAGATCAACAAGATCCTGCTGGTAGGCGGCTCCAGCCGTATCCCCGCAGTTCAGGAAGCTGTCAAGGGCATCATCGGCAAGGATCCCTTCAAGGGTATCAACCCCGACGAGTGCGTAGCTATCGGCGCAGCCATTCAGGCAGGCGTTCTGGGCGGCGAGGTCAAGGACCTGCTGCTGCTGGACGTCACCCCCCTGTCCCTGGGCATCGAGACCCTGGGCGGCGTATGCACCCGCATCATCGAGCGCAACACCACCATCCCCGTAAACAAAAAGCAGATCTTCTCCACCGCAGCAGACAACCAGCCCTCTGTTGAGATCCATGTTCTCCAGGGCGAGCGTGACATGGCTGCCGGCAACAAGACTCTGGGCAGATTCCATCTGGACGGCATCCCCGCAGCACCCAGAGGTGTTCCCCAGATCGAAGTCAGCTTTGATATAGACTCCAACGGTATCGTCAACGTTTCCGCAAAGGATCTGGGTACCGGCAAGGAGCAGAAGATCACCATCACATCTTCTTCCAACCTGTCCAAGGAGGACATCGACAAGGCTGTTAAGGATGCCGAGCAGTTCGCCGAGGAAGACAAGAAGAAGAAGGAAGCCATCGACACCCGCAACAACGCAGAGGCTATGGTCTATCAGACCGAAAAGAGTCTCACCGAGCTGGGCGACAAGGTGACCGAAGAAGAAAAGGCTCCCATCCGTGAGCAGATGGAAAAGCTCAAGGAGACCCTCAAGGGCGAGGACATCGAGGCTATCAAGGCTGACAGCGAAGAGCTGACCAAGCGCTTCTACTCCATTGCCGAAAAGCTTTACGCACAGGCAGC
>JAFQTO010000065.1 GCA_017408985.1 Clostridia bacterium | reverse complement strand
GTAGGGACTTTTTGACAGTAAACGCCGTTTTTTGGCCGTTTTTCGGCCGCTAACATCAATTTAGGGGTTGAAATTCCTGATTTTTGTGGTATAATCACTACATAAAAGCAACTGTCAAAAGGTATACCTTTTGACAGTTGCCTTTTTTTGTGTGTGAAAGAAGATTGGAGTTGTTGTGAAAGCCGTAGCGCAAATTGAGGAAAATGCGGTGAAAAGAAATCAAAGAACAAAGAATAAATAAGAAATTAGGTGTCGGCAAGCCGACGTGATATAACGCCTGCGGCGCGTGATATAGACACCTTCGGTGTCGTGATATAGAACGCTTCGCGTTCGTGATATGCACCTTCGGCGCGTGATATGTCATCTTTGATGACGTAAAGGTGTCGGCAAGCCGACGGAATTAATAACGCGCTCTCCCTCCGTCTTTTGCTTCGCAAAATCCACCTCCCTCCGGGAGGGATGCAAGAGAATGATCCTTTTAATAAGCTCCCGAGGAAATGGATGGATTTGTATCCCCCAGTCAAAACCTACGGTTTTGCCGGCCCCCTTTAGACAAGGGGGGCCATTTGCGCGATTTCCGTTAAACATAACGATACACAAAAACCGCTGTAGTCAACACCACAGCGGTTTTCAGCATTATATTCTTATCTGGCGGAGAGTTCTATCCATTTGACAGTCTGTGCCTCTCTGGCAAAGGTGATATTCACCACGTATTCGGTGGTGAACACGTTGACCGTGTAATAGCTGAGCGCGATGAAGCGCAGGTCGGCGTAGCCTTTGGGGTCGGTGTCCTCATAGCCGTAGAGGAACTGGATAGCCCACTTCTTGAGCTCGGTGTCTTTGGCAGGGATCTTGCCGAACACGCTTTCAAGGCTGTCGCCTATCTTGATATCGCGGAATATGCTTGCGTCCGTTGCCTGCTCGCTGATATTGACATAGGTCAGCCGCCAGCCCTTTTCGCTGTCTGCGGTAAAGGTGTAGGTTATATTCTCCCAATCAAAGGAGATGGTGTCACTTCCCGCAGGCATTTCACCTTCATAACCGCTGTAGGCGGCAACCTGCTCGTAGCTCATACCGATCTGAATACCGTTATGCAGGATTATCTCGTCGGCGGTGACGCGGGTGTCATAAGTCTCGCTTCTGACCACCTCGGGTGCAGGGGGTATCTCGGGCTCGGGCTCGGGGGTGGTGTTCTGCTCTCCCGACTGCTCACCGTTCTGATCTCCGTTATTAAAGATATCGGGTATAGTGCCGTCCTGAGTCTGATCCTGAGAATTATCGGCCTTGGTGTCATCCTTCTGCTTACCATCCCTGTTGCAGGCAATGATAACCACAACTATCAGACACAGGCACAGAACAAGCGCCAATATTTTGGTAATGTTAGACTTCATACGGTCATCCCTTTCTTTGCCGATATGCGGCTTATTGATCTATATACTAATTGTAGTATGTTTGCCCGACGATTGCAACTATTTATAGGTTACAGTTTTGTGACATTTTTTGTAAAACAGCACAAAACCCCTTGGGTTTACTCGGGAAGCTTGCACACGTCGCATCTTTCGGCGTTTGTGAGTGCCATCAGCTCGTCGGGGGTCAGCTTGATCGCAGAATTGGAGGAGCCGCAGGCGGGATAAACGTGCTCAAACCGCCACAGCGAGCTGTCACAGCAGACCCTGACCCCGTCGGGCAGGGCAAAGGGGCAGACGCCGCCTACCGCGTGGCCGGTAAAGCGCAAAGCATCCTCGTGAGTGAGCATCTTTGCTTTGAACGCGAAAGTGTCCTTGAACTTGCGGTTGTCTATCTTGGCATCCCCCGCGGCAACGATAAGCATACAGCCCCCCTGATTGTCGGAAAAGGACAGAGTCTTGGCTATCATGCCCGGCTCAACGCCCACGGCAATGGCGGCAAGCTCCACGGTAGCGCTGGAAACAGCGAACTCCATTACTTCGTTTTCGCGGCCATAGGTGGCAAAAAATGCCTTTACTTTTTCTATTGACATAATTTTTCTCCTTCTTTTTTTGCATTGAAAATATTATACACCCAATTGAATCAGCGCACAAGACAATATATTGCGGAAACTGTCAGAGACCCGCTTCACTTCGTGAAGCCGGCTCTCTTCGACATTTTGACTCCGCACTGCGGTGCGGTTTCACCGTTTTTCTGCGGAAAAACGGCGGGCCGGAGTATTTTTGCCCGGCGCATGTCCGTGCAAAAATAATCTTAAAGCAAAAAACTTTTGGGCATCCAAAAGTTTTTTGACAGAACGGTCAATATATTGTGGTTTGCGGAAAAATAAAACAGAACGTATTGTGTTTGTGCATATTTTTCGTCAAAAGTACCAAAAATCAGGTCAAAAATATTACAAATAGTTTTGGGATTTCCTATTTACATTTTGTCTTTTTTGGGTTATACTTGTACCCGCACCCCAAAAATTCGGTTATATTGGAGTTTTTTATAGATGTTAAGTGATTTTTCCCGTACTTTGTCGCTGCTGCGGCGCGAAAAGAAAATAAGTCAGCGCAAAGCCGCCGACGCTCTGGGCGTGTCTCAGGCACTGCTCTCACACTATGAGAACGGTGTCCGTGAGCCCGGTCTCAGCTTCGTGGTCGCCGCCGCCGAATACTACCACGTATCGTTGGACTTTTTGCTGGGCAGGACTATGCACCGCGACGGTATGATGATACAGAGCGACGACGTGGACGATATCTCAAGCGAAAAGGACAACATTCTCCGCGGCAACGCCAGCGCCATGCTCAGCAAAAAGGTGCTGGTCAACTCCACCGCCGTGCTGTTTGACGTGATGAGCAAGTGGAACGACCGCCAGATGATAAAGGACGTTTCCATCTATCTTGACACGGCGTTTTTCAAGGCTTACCGCTACGTCAGCCAGTTTGACCCCTCGGCTCTGCCCGAAAGCTACGCCGTACCCGACGCCTGCTTCTCCGAGCTGTGCGACCTGAATATGAAAAAGTGCGAAAGCCGCATGAAAATGAACAAAGGCAAAGAAGGCTCTGCCCCCGATATGTCCTACGCCACCCTGCAGAGTGAATACCCCCGCCTCGCCCCCTCGCTGTTCTCCCTGCTCCACTCGGTCTCCGAGCAGCTTGAGGAAGAAATGAAGTAAATCTGCGGTATTGTTCCGCATCAATAATAAAGCCCGTGTATCGGCTGATACACGGGCGTGATTTTTTATCTCTGGGCGGGAAACCAGGGGATATCAAACAGCTCAAGGCAGAATATAGACCCTGCAAAGCATAAAAGCAGCACGGATAAGACCGAAAGGGCGTTGGATATACCTGCCTGCCACCTACCCTCTCTGTCGGGCAGAGTCACGGCAAATAATCTGACGCAGGCTGCAAGCAGGCAGAGGCATTGGAACACAAACAGCCCTATTAAAAATCCGCCCGAGAGCATAAGCTGTTTGCCGCCCCAGACGGGACAGTACATAAGCAGATAGAGCAGGGGGCAGATAATAGCCACGATATCGAATATCAGACTGCCAAATTTCTGTTTGCGCATAGTTTTGGCACCTCTTATTTCGTTCCCGTGGAGCCGAAGCCGCCGTCTCCGCGGTCGGTGTTTTCAAGCTCGCCGCACTCCACAAAATCAGCCATCAGCACGGGGGTGATGACAAGCTGTGCGATGCGCTCGCCGGCGTCTATGTCCACGTCCGTGTCGGTGTGGTTGTGCAGGGACACCATTACCTCTCCGCGGTAGTCGCTGTCCACCACCCCGACCTTGTTGGCGGGGGCGATGCCTTTTTTGAGAGCCATACCGCTGCGTGCGTACACAAGACCCGCATATCCCACGGGCAGTTCGAGGGCAATACCCGTGTGCGCCTGCACAGTTTTGTGGGCAGGGATGTGCAAAGGGTCAAGGGTGCGCAGGTCGGCTCCTGCCGCCTCCGCGCTGCCGCGGGTGGGCAAAGTGGCACGTGGGTCTAAAAGCTTGACTTTTACCTCCATCAGTTTGCCTCCGCGTCCGTTATGCGCACGCCCAGAACGTACATCTCGATAGCGGTGATGTTTGACACCTCGCCCGTCTCCGAGTCGATATCGCCGTCGATGATAAAGGAGTAGCCCGCGCCGAAATATGTGGCTCTGCCCGTGTCGTCCACAGCGCCCGGCCAGGACAGCGAAGGCAGCTTGAGGTTCTTGACCTGGGTGAAGTTGAGCACGCCCAGAGCCAGCCACAGCACGACCAGCACGGCGGTGATGATGGTTATGGTAGATTTTTTGTTCATTTATGTATCCTCCCACGGTGTCGGGGAAAAGTCCCCGACGGTTTTCCTGTATCTCTATTTTACATATAACTTTTGATTTTGTCCAGCACTCCTTTTTCAAGTCTGGAAACTTGTGCCTGCGATATCCCGACCTCCCGCGCAACCTCCATCTGTGTGTGGCCCTCGTAGAACCGCAACGCCATTATCCGCTTCTCACGGGGCGTAAGCTCGCTGAGCGCCTGCTTGATGGATATCTGCTCTATCCAGCTGTCGTCGGTGTTTTTGGTGTCGCGCACCTGATCCATCACGCACACCGCGTCGCCGCCCTCCTGAAAGACCGGCTCGTACAGCGAAATCGGGTCGGCAATGGCGTCCAGCGCAAAGACGACCTCCTCTTTTTTGACACCCATCTCACGGGCTATCTCCTCCACCGTAGGCTCACGCTGAAGCTTGTTTGTCAGCGCCTCTTTGGCGGTCAGCGCGCGGTAGGCGTTGTCGCGCATTGAACGGCTGACACGCACGGGTGCCGAGTCACGAAGATACCGACGTATCTCCCCTATTATCATAGGCACCCCGTAGGTGGAAAAACGCACCTTGAGGCTTGGGTCGAAATTATTGATAGCCTTTATCAGCCCGATGACCCCCACCTGAAACAGATCGTCGGGCGGCTCACCCCTGCCCGAAAACCGCTGGACTACCGAAAGTACCAGCTTGAGATTGCCCGTTACCGCCTGATCGCGGGCATCACTGTCCCCCTGCTGTGCTCTCTCTATCAGCTCTATGGTCTCGTCGTTTTTGAGCACCTTGAGCTTTGCGGTGTTTATTCCGCAGATCTCTACCTTTTGAACCACTTGCATCCCACCTTTGCAGAGTTATTATTTCCCTGCAAAGGACAAAGTAAACAGTCAAAAATCCGACAATGTTCGCAAAGCAGCAAAGGCGGTACCCGACTTTCAAGATCGGGTATCGCCTTTTTGTTTCACAGTGATCTGTTGCAGCCAATGACGGCTGCGCATAAACTTATATCCCGTAAACCGCTATACCTGCTATTGCCGATATTACGATCAAAAGGATGGGAGACAGTTTGTTTTTTGCAAAACGCTTGTATCCGAACTTCAAAGCAACCAGAATTGCCGTAATGACGACCGCCTGCAGATTGAGTCTGATCTCCGAAATCGCTCCAAAGCAATTTCCCAGCACCATATAAACTCCGGTAGCCAAAACTATACCGATCACGCAAGGTTTCAGCCCGCGCAGAACAGCCTGAACGTACTTGTTCTTCAATACGGTCTTGAGCAGCGCCGTTACCAGCAGGATTATCAAAAACGACGGAAGCACAACCGCCGACGTTGCGATCACCGCACCAAGAAATCCCGCCTGGCTGCTGCCAATATAAGTTGCAAGGTTGACCATGATCGGGCCGGGGGTGCTCTCGCTGACAGCGATCATATAGCTCATCATTTCGTCACTCAGCCAGCCGTAGGACATTACCACGTCACGGATCAGCGGAATGGCACCGTAAGCTCCGCCAAACGCGAAGCATCCGACTTTCAGAAAGCCCAAAAACAAATCAAGGCAGATCATTTTCCTGCACCGCCTTTCTGATCGGGTGCGCCGTTCAGAATAAAAATCGTAAGGCTGATTACCGCCGCAATCAGCATAAGACTGATAGAGGAGAAATTCCACGCGAAGACATTGATACAGAGCATTACAATAGCGGAGCAGATCATAATCGCTCTCGGCAGCTTCTTCTTGGGCATTTTTCTGATCATCGTGACCGCAGCATCCAGGATCAGGATGCCCACGGCAATTTTAATGCCCTTGAGCGCGTTTGCGACAACGGTCAGCTCAAGGAAATTATCCATAACCGCAGAAATCACCCAGATAACAACGAAGGACGGGACAACGATACCTAAAGTCGCCGCAAGTGCGCCAATAAACCCGGCTTTCTTATACCCGGTGTAGGTCGCGCAGTTAATGGCAATAGGGCCGGGAGTCGATTCTGCAATGACGGTCACATTCATCATTTCGTCGTGGGTTATCCATTGTTTTCTTTCCACGCAGTTGTTTTCGATCATAGCGATCATAGCGTAGCCGCCGCCAAAAGTGAACGTCCCTATCTTGGCAAAAGTCAGAAACAAATCAAACAGTATGTTCATATTTGTTTACCCTCCTCCCGATACTCACATTGGCAGACCGTCATATCACGGTCTACGGTGAGGGATGCGGTACGCATTGACTCAAACTGCCGTGCAAGATAATCCGCGGCATCCTGCAAAGGCAGGTAGTGGGTATGATACCCGTATTTTTCGCCGCAGACCAATCCTGCGTCTTTCATCACTTTCATATGCTGGGAGACCGCAGATTCCGAGATGCCCAGCTTTTTGGAAAGTGAGCGCACACAATGCTTTCTTTCCAAAAGAGCCTGATATATTTTCAGCCGCATTGGCTCCCCCAATGCTTTTAACATACGGTCAAGTTCCACACGTTTGCTCCTTTCGATTCAGTCTTGGCTTAATTATAATGCCGAATTTTAATTAAGTCAACACTAAACTAAACACACGTGCGCAAAAAGTAAAATTGCGGCGTTAATATATCCCCCGCAAAGGATAAAGTAAAAAGATGAAACTGCGGCAAAGTTCGCGGGAGAGTGAAAAGATAATGAAATCCCTGCTGCGCAAAGATTTTAATGATATATCGCTGTCGCGATATGATATACGGCTTTGCCGTATGATATACATGCAAGACAAGTATGATATAATATCCGTTCCCTCATACGCGGAGCGTATCAGTAATAAGTGATGCAGCTGCGCTGTGATGGGTGGTGCGATGCGTTCCCCCACGCGCCGAAGGCGTACATCACGGGCAAAGCCTGCATCACTCAACAAAAAAAGCAGCCCTCACGGCGACCTGCGATAAAGCAGGTCTGCCGAACGATGCTTGCCCTTACGGGCAAGTGATGTCGGCTTCGCCTAATGATGTAGCCTACGGCAATGATGTTGTGCCTTCGGCACAGTGGGCAAGCATCACATCATTGCGACCAACGGGAGCAACATCATTACGAACGAAGTGAGTAACATCACTTTTGCGTAAGCAAAAACATCACTTATATTCCTTCCGAAAACAAAATATCGTATAACACACTATACCTTGCAAGCAAGATCGTGTGAAAAAGGGGCGAGAAAATCTCGTCCCTTTTCTGCTTTGATATAAAACTGCTTTACGGTAGGTGCC
>JAFQTO010000064.1 GCA_017408985.1 Clostridia bacterium | reverse complement strand
CAAAAACATCACTCCTTTACCACCCAAAAACAAAACACAGTATAACACACTATACCTTGCAGGCAAGGAAGTGTGCAAAAGGGACGAGAAAACCTCGTCCCTTTTGATATTGATAAAAAACTGCTTTACGGTAGGTGCCCGACACGTCGGGAGCTTTTTGCATCTCTGCTTTCTTTACTTCTTCTCTGTTTTTTCACACAGATCACGCAGTACGTCGGGGATCTTTATCAGCTGGGGGCAGACCTTTTCGCACGCACGGCAGCCGATGCAGGAGGAGGGGTGTTTTTCTTTGTCCATAGCGCCGAGTTGCATTTTGATCAGAAATCCGCCGGGGGTGAAGACCTCCTGATTATACATATTGATAAGATCGGGTATATCAAGCCCCATAGGGCAATACTCGGTGCAGTAGCGGCAGGCGGTGCAGGGAACGGCTGCCGACATTTCGCGGGCGATATCGAACAGCACTCGGTTCTCGCTTTCGGTGGTGGGCTTTTCGGTCTTGAATATTTCTATATTCTCTTTAAGCTGCTCCATATTGGACATACCCGACAGGGTCACCACGACGTCGGGGACAGACTGCAGGAATCTGAATCCCCAGGCGGGTACGGATTCAGAGCGCAGCTGACTCAGCTGCTTGAGATACTTGTCGCTGAGTGTGGCCAGCCTGCCGCCGCGAAGAGGCTCCATTACCCACACGGGCAGACCGTAGCGGCGAAGCAGTTCGACCTTGCCCTTTGCGTCCTGCAGATCCCAGTCCATCCAGTTGAGCTGTATCTGGCAAAACTCCATATGCTCACCGTAAGCGCGCAAAAACCGCTCCATCTCGGAGGTCTTTGCGTGGGCGGAAAAGCCGAGATGTTTGATCCTGCCTGCCTTTTTCTGCTCAAGCAGGTAGGGAACGATGTTATATTTGGGGTCGAGGTACTGGTTGATGTTCTTTTCGCTGACGTTGTGGATAAGATAGAAGTCAAAATACTCCATACCCGTCTTTTGCAGCTGTTTTTCGAAGATCTCGGGTGCGTTTTCCATATTGCTCAGATCGTATCCGGGGAATTTGGTGGCGATGTAATAGTTCTTGCGGTCGTATTTGTTGAGGATCCTGCCTATGACCGTCTCCGAGTTGCCGCCGTGGTAACCCCAGGCGGTGTCGTAGTAGTTGATGCCGTTTTGCATGGCGTATTCCACCATCTGCGCGGTCATTTCCTCGTCGATGGCAGAATTATTCCCGGTTACGGGCAGACGCATACAGCCGAGACCCAGCGCCGACAGAGATAGACCCTTGAAATTCTTATAAAGCATAACGAGACCCCATTTCCATATAAGTTGGTTATAGTATATAACATAAACCGCAGTCAGTAAAGGCAAAAAGTGCGTTTTGGCAAAAAATACGCATCAAAGCGGCAAGTATAACCTAATTAATATAAAAAGCATAACAAAATACAATTTGACATATAGAAGCGGCTGTGGTAGTATTCTTCGGCAGACAGTATTACGGGGGCGAAAATCAGATGACGCAGGAACTTTTGCGCTGTATAGTCGAGCTGTGCGAGCAGATGGTATGCTCGGGGGCAGAGGTATACAGGGTCGAGGACAGCATAGAGCGTATGTGTACCGGCTACGGTGCCGTGCGGGTGGACGCGTACGTGACCACCTCAAACATAGTGGTCACCGCAGAGATGGAGGACGGCAGGGAGTTTACACACACCCGCCGCATCAAAAGCTCGTCGGTCAATATCGAAAAACTCCACCGTCTCAACGCGCTTGCCCGTCAGATAACGGCAACTACGCCCACAAGCGAGGAGTTCAGAAGCAAGCTTGAGCAGGCAGAGAGGGTCAGGACATATTCGTTCTGGGAGCAGATAGTGTTCTACGCGGTGATAGCAGGCTCGTTTACCGTGTTTTTCGGCAGCCGCAGTCTGAGAGAAACGGCGGCGTCCTTCCTGATCGGCGGCGTGGTGGGATTTCTGGTGCTCAAAGCCGAGAAACACTCGGTCAACAAGATGATGGTGCGGTTTTTCTGCTCGGCGGTGTTCAGCACGCTGGCGTTTATGTGCCTGCATTTCGGTCTGGTGGACAGCGTGGATAATATCATCATCGGCAATATTATGTCGCTTATCCCCGGTGTGGGATTCACCAACGCTTTGCGCGATCTGTTCGCGGGGGACACCATGACGGGCATCCTGCGCGCTATAGAGGCGATACTGCTGGCAAGCTGTATGGTGCTGGGATATATCGCCATAGCCTATATCTACGGAGGTCTGGCAGTATGATGGATATGCAGGTGGTTATCAGGGTCCTTGCCGCCGCAGTGGGTACGCTGGGGTTTGGCGTGCTGTTCAATATCCGCGGCAAAAAGCTCCTTGTGGGCGCGCTGGGCGGTATGTTTGCCTGGCTGTTGTTTGAACTGCTGGGCGGCGTGGTGGCAAACGAGCCTATCAGATATTTTGTTGTGTCGGCGGCGGCATCGGTGTATGCCGAGATATTCGCAAGAGTGATGAAAACTCCCCGCACGACCTTCTGGATAGTCAATCTTATCCCCCTCATCCCCGGCGGCTCGCTGTACTACACTATGTCCTCGGCGGTGGGAAACGACTTTGAGCTGTTTATGCAGAGGGGCGTGTACACACTTGAACTGGCGGCGGCTCTGTCGCTGGGAATAGTCACCGTTGCCGCTTTGTCACGGCTGATAAAAAAGAGCAGAACGGCAAAAACGGGCAAATGACCTGCTCTCGGGACGGAAAATTCTTCCGTCCCGATTTTTTTGTGCCGAAAACTGTGGAATAATACGGGAGACTGTGCTATAATATATCGGTTAAATGGGAAGTCTCTGCTGAAAATATTTTAGCGATTTACTTGACTAAAGCGCTAAAGCGTGATAATATAGGTCACGTGACCGACCTATACGGGTGAATTACGTATCTGCGGTTGTCAGAGGGCGGCGCGTGCCGCCGACAGTCTGCGGAGCTTACAGCTGATTTACAAAAAGGAGCGAGTGTTTGTTATGAATTTTTCGGGTACACTCAGACGGGATGAGCAGGTATCTCTGGAACTGCGCGCCCTTTACGAAAGACACGGCTACAAAAAGTTCAGAATGGGCAAGTTTGAGGAGTACGATTTCTACGCCCGCAACCGTGATTATCTGGCAGGAAGCAGTCTTTTGACCTTTACCGACCTTGACGGCAAGCTTATGGCGCTGAGACCCGACGTTACTCTCAGCATCGTCAAGCGCACCAAGGAGAACCAAAGCGGCAGCGAAAAGCTCTATTATACCGAGAACGTCTACCGCGCCGCACATTCGGCCACCGAGTACAAGGAGACCTATCAGATAGGCATCGAGCATATCGGCAAAGTCAGCCCCTATACCAGTCTTGAGATGGTGTCGCTGGCTGTGCGCTCTCTGCGCCTTATCGACACGGGCAGTCTTATAAGTCTGTCGCACACGGGATTTTTGTCGGGACTGTTTGAGAACCTCGGTCTCAGCGCAGCCGCGGAAAAGGCGGTGAGGACCTGCATCGAGGGCAAAAACCACCACGGCATAACCGCAATGACGGGAGATGTGCTGACTAAGCAGCAGGCAGACGCCATATTCGCCGCCATGGATATAAGCGGCAGCTTCCGTGAGTGCATAGAGCAGGCAAAAGCCATGTGCAGGACCGACGCTATGCGCGCCGCCGCAGAGGAGCTGGAGATGCTCTATGACGTGCTGGGCGAGCTGAAGAACAACATCCGACTGGACTTTTCCATCCCCTCGGATACGCAGTATTACAACGGACTTATCTTCTGCGGTTACGTCAAGGGCGTGTCGAGAGCCGTGCTTTCGGGCGGCAGATACGATAACCTGATGGAAAAAATGGGCAAAAAGGGCAAGCAGGCAATAGGGTTTGCACTGTATTTTGACGAGCTGGAGCGTTTTCTCAACACCCAGCCCCCCGAGCCGCTGGACGCCTGCATCATCTACGACCGAAACAGCTGTCTCAGCACGGTTGCCGACACGGTCAAACTGCTGACGGGCGAAGGTAAAAAGGTCTGGGCAGCCGAAAGTGAGCCCGAGGGCAGGCTGTACCGCCGCCTTATCCGCATCGAGAATAACACCGTAAAGGAGGAAGAGGGAAATGCTTAACATAGCCTTGCCAAAAGGCAGACTGGGAGACAAGGTATACTCTCTCTTTGCCAAGATGGGTTACGATTGCAGCGAGTTTCTGGAGGACACACGCAAGCTGGTCATCGAGAATCCCGACAGCGGTGTCAGATATCTGCTTATCAAGCCCTCCGACGTGGGCATCTACGTTGAGAGGGGCGCCGCCGATATCGGCGTGGTGGGCAAGGACGTGCTGCTGGAGACCGACCCCGACGTGTACGAGCTGCTGGACCTTAACTTGGGCAAGTGCAACCTTGCCGTGGCCGCCCGCAACGGCTACGTTGAGGACACCGAGCGAACCTTGCGCGTTGCCACCAAGTACGTCAACGTCACCAAGAACTACTACAAGGGTCTCAACCGCGAGATCGAGATAATCAAGCTCAACGGCTCTATCGAGCTTGCACCCATATTGGGGCTCAGCGACGTTATCCTTGATATCGTGGAGACGGGCACCACCCTGCGCGAGAACGATCTGTCGGTGTTTGAGTACGTTGCACCCTCCTCGGCACGGCTCATAGCCAACAAGAGCAATTATCAGTTCAAGAGCGAGGAGATAGACCGCATCGTCGCAAGAATGAAGGAGGAGCTGCTGTGATAAGAATACTCAGAAGCGGTGACAGCCTGCCGCAGCGCTCGGAAGAAAAAGAACGTGACGTGACCGCCGCCGTTGCCGCGATCATTACCGACGTGCGTGAGCGGGGAGACAGAGCCCTGCTTGAATACGGCAGACGGTTTGACTGCCCCGAGCTTGGCGCTCTGCAAGTCAGTGAGCAGGAGATCGAAGACGCCTGCGCGAAAGTAGACGAGCGTGTTATGGCGGCGCTTAAGAAAGCCGCTACGAACATCCGCGCATTTCACTCTCTGCAAAAACGCGACGGGTTTATGATAGAAAAAGACGGTGTGACGTTGGGACAGCGCATCCTTCCCGTTGACAGAGCGGGCATCTACGTGCCCGGCGGCACAGCCTGCTACCCCAGCACCGTGCTGATGGATGCCATCCCCGCATCGGTTGCAGGCGTCAGCGAGATCATTATGGCGACCCCCGCACAAAAGGACGGCACAATCCTCCCCGAGGTGCTTGCCGCCGCCAAGCTGGCAGGCGTCACCAAAATATTCAAAATGGGCGGCGCTCAGGCAATAGCCGCATTGGCTTACGGCACCGAGAGCGTGCCCGCGGTGGACAAGATAGTGGGCCCCGGCAACGTGTTCGTTGCCACCGCCAAGCGGATGGTATTCGGCAAGGTTGGCATAGATATGATAGCAGGCCCCAGCGAGATACTTATTATCGCCGACTCAGGCGCCGACCCCAAGGTGGTAGCCGCAGATATGCTGTCTCAGGCAGAGCACGACGTGCTGGCAAGCGCTATGCTGATAACCGACAGCGAGACGCTGGCACAGCAGGTAGCCGAGGAGCTGGAGAAGCAGATACCCCTGCTGCCCAGAGCCGATATCTGCCGCCGCAGTATAGACGACAACAGCTTCATTATGGTGGAAAGCTCTATCGAAAAGGCTATCGAGCTGTCCAACTCGGTTGCCCCCGAGCATCTTGAGCTGTGTATCCGCGACCCCTTCTCGGTGCTGGATATGGTCAGACACGCAGGCAGCGTCTTTATGGGCTATAATGCCCCCGAAGCGCTGGGCGACTATCTGGCAGGCCCCAACCATACTTTGCCCACCAGCGGTACGGCAAGATTCTCCTCCCCTCTGTCGGTTGACGATTTTATCAAAAAATCCTCGGTCACATACTATTCCAAAGCCGCCTTGCAGGCTGTTGCCGCCGATATCGACGCAATTGCCCGCAGAGAAGGTTTGCAGGCACACGCAAGAAGCGCCACCGTGCGCTTTGAGGAGGCGTAAATATGAGCAAGTTTTTAGTCAACAAATATCAGACCATTGAACCCTATACCCCCGGCGAACAGCCCAAAAAGGGCAGTCTTATCAAGCTCAACACCAACGAAAGTCCCTTTCCGCCCTCGCCCAAAGCCGTAGAGGCGATCGCGCAGGCAAGCCGTGATCTTAACCTCTACAGCGACCCCGAGTGCAGGGATCTTGTCTCTGCTATCGCTGAGTATTACGGTGTTGAGACCAAGAACGTCATCGCCACAAACGGCTCGGACGAGACGCTGGCATTTTGTTTTCAGGCTTTCTGCGACGAGAACACCCCTGCCGTTTACCCCGATATAACCTACGGCTTCTACAAGGTCTTTGCCAAGCTCTATTCGGTGGAGAGCCGTGTTATGCCCCTCAAAGCCGATTTCTCGGTCGACCCTCAGGACTATATGAGCGCGGGCGGCACGGTTTTTCTTGCCAATCCCAACGCGCCCACGGGTATAGCGCTGTCGCTGACGGATGTCGAGAAGATAGCTCTCTCCAATCCCGAAAACGTGGTCATAATCGACGAAGCCTACGTGGATTTCGGCGGCGAGAGCGCAGTTGAGCTTACACGCAGGCTGCCCAATCTGCTTGTGGTGCAGACCTGCTCCAAATCCAGAAGCCTTGCAGGCGGCAGAATAGGCTTTGCCATAGGCTCGCAGGCGCTTATCGACGATCTGCGCAAGATCAAATATTCCTTCAACCCCTACAACGTAGGCGCTCTGCCTCAGGCGGCAGCTGCGGCGGCTATACGTGACAGAGAATATTTTGAAGCCTGCCGCGCATCCGTCATCGAAAACCGCGAGTACACGGTATCCGAACTGCAGAAAATGGGCCTTGCCGTGCTGCCTTCCTGCGCAAACTTCATTTTTGTCAGCCCCACCCGCGTCAGCGGTCAGGAGTATTTTGCCGCCCTGCGTGAAAAGGGCGTGCTGGTGCGCCATTTCACCGCACCCAGAGTGTGCGATTTTGTCCGTGTCACCATCGGCTCCCGTGAGCAGATGGACGCATATCTCAAAGCTACAAAAGAGATTTTGGAGGAGAGAGTATGAGAAGAGCCGAGATAGTCCGCAAAACAAACGAGACAGACATCCGTCTGTGCATCGACCTTGACGGCAGCGGCAAAAACAGCATCTCCACCGGCTGCGGTTTTTTGGATCATATGCTGGAGCTGTTTTCCAGACACGCACGGTTCGATCTGGAGATAGATGCTGCGGGCGACACCTATGTGGACTACCACCACACCGCCGAGGACGTGGGTATCGCGCTGGGACTTGCTCTCAAGCAGGCGCTGGGTGACTGCCGCGGTATCAACCGTTACGGCTCTTTCCTGCTGCCTATGGATGAGGCGCTGGCGCTCGTCGCGCTTGATATCAGCGGCAGAAGCCATCTCAGCTGCAGCCTTGAGCTCAAAGACAAGGTCGGCGACTTTGACACCGAGCTTGTAGCTGAGTTTTTTGCCGCAGTCTGCCGCAACGCAGGACTTACCCTGCACATAAAGCAGCTGGACGGTATTAACACACATCACATCATCGAGGCGGTATTCAAAGGCTTCGGCAGAGCTTTGGGTATTGCCGTCAGCGTTTCGGAGGCGTGGAAGGGTGAGATACCCTCTACGAAGGGCGTACTGTGATAGCTATAGTAGATTACGGAGTGGGAAATCTGTTTTCCCTGTGCGCCTCGCTGAAAAAGATCGGCGCCGAAGCAATAGTCACCCGTGATGTTGAGCAGCTTGAAAAAGCCGACAAGATAATCCTGCCCGGTGTGGGCGCCTTCGGTGACGCAATAGACAAGCTTTATGAGACGGGACTTGTGCCCCATCTGCTCCGTATGGCGCAGGAGGGCAAGCCCTTTATGGGCATCTGTCTTGGTATGCAGCTGCTGTTTGAGCGCTCTTTTGAGTTTGGCGAGAAAGAGGGGCTGGGTCTTATCAAGGGCAACGTCTGCGACCTGAGTGCAGATATCCCCCAAAGTCTCAAAGTCCCCCATATGGGCTGGAACAAGCTGGAGATAAGAGCCAAGGACGAGCCTCTGCTCAAATACGTCAAAGAGGGTGAGAGCGTCTACTACGTTCACTCCTTCTATGCCAAGGACTGCGAGGAGAGTATCAAAGCAGGCTCGGAGTATCACGTATTCGTGCCCGGCGTGGTCAGAAACGGCAACGTCTGCGGCACACAGTTCCACCCCGAAAAGAGCGGCGAGACGGGACTGAATATTTTGAGAGCATTTGCGGAGGCATAAATGAAGATATATCCTGCAATAGACCTGCGCGGCGGCAACGTAGTACGACTGGTGCGCGGTGATTATGACAGAATGAGCGTGTACGGCACCAATCCCGGTGACACCGCTCTGCTCCTGCGCGAGCAGGGAGCAAAACAGCTGCACGTTGTTGACCTTGACGGCGCTCTTGAGGGCGAGGCGGTCAATATCGAGGCGGTCAAAGCTATAGTCAAAAGCGGCCTGTTCGTTGAGCTTGGCGGCGGCATCCGCAGCCGCGAGAGAATAGAGCAGTATCTGGACGCAGGCGTCAAACGGCTGATATTGGGCACTCGTGCGGCGAGAGACTTCTCCTTCGTTGAGGAGACGGTGAAAGCTTACGGTGACGCTATTGCCGTAGGCGTTGACGCAAGTGACGGTAAGGTCGCCGTCGGCGGTTGGAAAGAGATAACCGACACCGACTCTATGGAGTTTTGCAAGAAGCTTGAGCAGGCGGGTGTCAGCACGGTCATCTATACGGATATCTCCCGTGACGGCGAGCTTAAGGGCACCAACCTGCCAGCATACGAACGCTTAAGCGGCTTGAGCCTCAATATCATCGCATCGGGCGGCATCTCCTTTGAGAGTGAGATAGAGGCTCTGCGGGATATGGGCATCTACGGTGCTATCGTGGGCAAGGCCATTTATGAGAAAAAGCTCGATCTTAAACGTGTGATCGAGATAGCGGGGGACAAATAAATGATAACCAAGAGAATTATACCCTGCCTTGACGTCCGTGACGGTATGGTGGTCAAGGGCAAGAACTTCCTCGGTGTACGCGAAATAGCCGACCCCGTGGAGCTGGCACGGTTTTACAATCAGAGCGGTGCCGACGAGCTGGTTTTTTATGACATTACCGCATCGGCAGAGGGCAGAGGTCTGTTTACCGACGTGCTCGAGCGTGTGGCAAGCGAGGTGTTCATACCCCTGACCGTAGGCGGAAGCATCAACACGCTGGCAGACTTTGACCGCGTGCTCAAGTGCGGTGCCGACAAGGTCAGTGTCAACTCGGGCGCCATCAAAAACCCCACCCTTATCACCGAGGGCGCAAAGCGCTACGGCAGTCAGTGCGTGGTGCTGAGTATGGACGTCAAGCGTGTGGACGGAACTTTCAGACTGTTTGCCAAGGGCGGCAGAGAGGATACGGGCATCGACGCTGTCGAGTGGGCGCGTCAGGGCATCGAGCGGGGCGCAGGCGAGCTTGTGGTCAACTCCATTGACACCGACGGCGTGCGGGGCGGCTTTGACATCGAGCTTTTGCAGAAGATCTGCGAGTTCTCCACCGTACCCGTCATCGCATCGGGCGGCGCGGGAAATATGGAGCATTTTCTTGAGCTGTTCAGGAAGGTGCCCAACATAGACGCAGGCCTGGCGGCATCTATATTCCATCTTAAAGAAGTAGCTATCGAAGATCTTAAAAAATACCTTGAAGATCAGGGCATAGAAATGCGGAGGACACAGTTATGACAGATAATCTCAAGTTTGACGAAAAAGGCCTTATCCCTGCCGTGGTGCAGGATCATTTTACGGGCAAGGTGCTGACCGTTGCCTATATGAACCGTGAGAGCCTTGAGATCAGTATGCGCGAGGGTATGACCTGCTTCTGGTCCCGCTCCCGTCAGGAGCTGTGGCGCAAGGGCGAGACAAGCGGCAACCGCCAGCATATCGTGTCCATCACCGCCGACTGCGACCGCGACGCGCTGGTAGTCCGTGTTATCAAGGACGGCCCCGCCTGCCATCTGGGCACAGACAGCTGTTTTAACGAGAAGATATTTGAAAGCGATACAGCTGAGTTCTCTCTGGACGGTCTGTACGAAATGCTTGTAGGCAGAAAGGTGGAGGGCAAAGAGGGCTCATACACCACCTACCTGTTCTCCAAGGGCAAAGAAAAGATACTCAAAAAGGTGGGCGAAGAATGTACCGAGGTGGTCATCGGCGCGATGAAGGACAGCAAAGATGAGACCATCTACGAGATATCCGATCTTGCCTATCACGTGCTTGTGCTGATGATCGAAATGGGCATCTCCCTCAACGACATCCGCAAGGAGCTTGCATCCAGACATATCGTGGATAAGAAAATCAAGCAGGAAACAATGAAATGAATATAACGAAAGCACTTATGGCAGCCGCCATAAGTGCTTTTGCTATATTATTACTGCTTATTTATACATCCCGGCTATTTCGGTTATGCGGTTTTTCATTTCTTCCCTGACCGAGGCGGGGGAGAGTATTTCGGCGTCCTTGCCGAATGCCGCTATCCAGCCGTAGAACAGCGGACTGGGCACAAGCTCGCAGGTAAAGGTAAACCGCCCCTCGCCGTCGGGTGCAACGATGATATCCATACCGAAACGGTCGAACACCACCCCTGCCAGATGATTGGAAAAACGCATACGCACGTTCTGCGCCTTGCCTGCAAACATACCGAAGGTCATTTTGGAGTATGCCGACATATCCAGCTTCTTAAACTCCTCGATGCCCGACCTGCCCGTTTCAAGCAGGCGGATATCGCTCATCTTGTCTATGCGGAAGTGTCTGAATTCCGCTATATCCTCATCCCACGCCAGCATATAGTAGTTTTCGTCATCCCATATAAGGCTATAGGGGCTCATAACGTACTCGCTGCCGTTTCGGCGCAGTCTGCGCTGTTTGCTTGATGTGTACTCAAAATACCTGAAAGCTATCTGCCTGTTGCCCGCGATAGCCGTGTGCAGGGTGTCAATGGAGTAGTAAACGGTGTTGTTGGTGGTCTTGACACGGTTGCAGATGTGTATTTCGTGCTGCAGCATCTGTGCGTCATACACGCTGGCAAGCCCCTCGAGCTTCCTGATAAGGGTCAGGGTCTTTGAGTGGGTGATAAACTTGCTTGACTGCACGCTGTCGCAGAGCAATTTGAGCTCGGCAGTCTCAAACTCCCGTGAGCCTACGTAATAGCCGGTGGTCTTGCTCCGCACCTGAATAACGTCCAGCCCGAAATCCCTCAGCGCCTCAATATCGCTGTACAGACTCTTGCGCTCGGCAGAGATACCCTGCTTGTTAAGATGCTCGGTTATCTGCGCCAAGGTCACGGGGTGATTTTCGTCGCTTTGCTGCAGCAGATATCGGGCGAGATAAAGAAGCTTGAGCTTCTGATTTGCACTTTTTGCCATATAAGACCCTCCCCAATGTTTGTTGTACTGTTTATTGTACATATTATAGCACGCCTACTGTACGAAATAAAGTACAATAAATGATAACCTGCCCCCACGAAAAACAAAAACCTGCTCAATGCAGGTTTTTTGCTATATCACCGGTGGCGATTATGCTGCGGCGGTATTCAAGGGGTGACATACCCGTGTGTTTTTTGAACTGGCTGCAAAAATAATGGATACTGTCGTAGCCCAGACTTTCGGCTATCTCGGTAACGTTCCGGTCACTTTCGCGCAGCAGCTGCTTGGCACGGCTGACCTTCATATCGGCAAAAATCTGCATAGCCCCACGACTGCGGTACTGGGCAAACAGCCGCTTGATATGTGATTGGCTCACGTGGAACTCCTGCGCCAGACCGGTGAGGGTAAGCTTTTGGTGCAGGTTTTGCTCCATATACTCGATTATGGCGTCCAGCAGGGGCAGTGAGCCGCGCTTGCGGTCGGTGGCGGCGGGGGAGGCGCTTTCGCGCAGCAGAGAGAGCAAAAATCTCAGCAGATGCACTTTTACAAGCTGCTCACAGCCCATTATGCTGTTTTTGCGCCGCACCAGAGTACTGTCATAGGGGTCGCCCAGAGGGGATGAGAATGCCAGCTGCGCCTCGCTCAGCAACTCGCCCAGTATCTCCCGCTGGGATGTGCTGATCTTTTGCTTGCGGGAGATCAAAGCTGCCATAGCGGGGCTGCGGCAGTCAAAAGACACTACCATTACGTTGGGCGCGACCGCCCCGTCGGCGCGGATGTTGTGCCATTCGTCGGGCTTGTGGAATATGACCTCGCCGCTTTGCAGCACTATGTCCCGCTCGCCTGCGGTGGCGATTATCCGTCCCTTGTCCACGTAGACCATTTCCCAGAAATCGTGGCTCTCACCGGGGAAGGTATAGGTTTTGGAAAACTCGAAATAATGTACCGAATAAATCCCGCTTATATTCAGGGTATTTTTGAGCGCAACTTTTGCAAACTTCATTTGCCTCACCGCCTTTATACAGTATTTTAACATAAAAGCTCATATGCTGCACATATTTTTGAGCCGATTTCTCAAATAACAAAGCCGATTTTGTATAGCGGGAATCGGGCAAAAAAGCTAATATATTTAATATATCAATGATAAACTCACAAAAAGAGGCGTTGTGTATGAAGCTTGAAGTTTTTGCAAACGCTGCCGAGGTAGCATCCCGCGCAGCCGATATTCTCGAAGGCCGCATAAAAAACAAACCCGACATAGTTCTGGGTCTGCCTACAGGTTCTACACCCGTGGGTATGTACCGCGAGCTGCAGAGACGGTGCGGCGCAGGTCAGCTCAGCTTTGAGCAGGTGCGCACCTTCAATCTGGACGAGTATTATCCCGTATCACCCGACAATGAGTGCTCCTACAGATATTTTATGGACACAAATCTGTTTTGCGGTATAGATATAAAGCGCGAAAACACCCACGTCCCCGCAGGCAACGCACCCGATATCTATGAGGAGTGTCTGCGCTATGATGCCGCTATCGAGCAGGCAGGCGGTATTGATCTGCAGGTGCTTGGCGTGGGCAGAAACGGCCATATAGGCTTCAATGAGCCTGACAGCCGACTTGTGTCGGGCACCCATCTCACCGGTCTGACCGAGGACACGGTGCAGGCCAACGCACGGTTCTTCAACAGCGCAGATGAGGTGCCCGTGCAGGCGGTCACAATGGGTCTCGGCGGCATAATGAAGGCGCGGAGCATTCTGCTTCTGTGCACAGGCAAAGAAAAACACCGCGCCTTGCACAAGCTCCTTGAGGGCGAGATCTCCACCGACTGGCCGGTCACTATGCTCAATATGCACCCCGACGTTACAGTACTTTGCGACAGAGACGCCTATGAGAAGCTTTATCTGGGCATAGACGTGGGAGGCATGAACATCAAATACGGAGTGGTGGATCAGAGCGGTATAATATATCGGTTTGAGGAGACCACCGACCGCTCTTCGGCAGATCGGCTTTTGGAGCAGGTGACAAATACCTGCCGCAGGATCACAAAACAGTACCCCATCGCCGTCGTGGGCATAAGTATGCCCGGCAGGATCGCGCTGGACAGCACCATAACCAAACAGTCCAACCTGCCCTTCAGGGGTGTTGACGTCCGCGGATATATAGAGCGCGAGGTGGGAGTTCCCGCTATTCTGGAGAACGACGCCAACGCCGCCGCGTGGGGCGAGTATATGGCCTCGGGCGAAAAAGGCGATATGCTTATGCTAACTTTGGGCACGGGCATCGGTTCGGGCATAGTTATAAACGGCAGAATATACCGCGGCAGTCACGGCCATGCGGGAGAGTTCGGACATATGATAACCCATTCGGGCGGCAGAGAGTGCGGCTGCGGACAGAGAGGCTGCTTTGAGCGGTATGCATCGGTGACGGTGCTTATAGCCTCCGCGCGGCAGGCGGCGGCAGAAAACCCCGACAGCATACTGGCAGGGTATATGGATGACAGCGCAAACGGCCGCAGCTTCTTTGAGGCGGTGGCACAGGGCTGCCCCGTTGCCGAAAAGGTGCTTGACGCATACATCGCCGAACTCAAAACCGGCATAGAGAGCATAAAAAGCATCTTTGACCCTAAGCTTGTGGTCATCGGCGGCGGCATATCCGAGCAGAAAGACATCTTCTTTGCCCGTCTCAGGGAGGCTTGCCGCGGTGTGGATCTCAGGCAGGCTGTGCTGGGCAACGATGCAGGTATGATCGGTGCGGCCGATCTGGCTATGCGGAGGTGCAGTGATGGCTGAACGGGTATTCAAATACGCCAACGTGCTTGTGCAGGGTGAGGGCTTCAAAAAAGCCGACCTTGTAGTCCGTGACGGGATCATCAGATATATCGGCAAGACCGCCCTTGTGGGCGAGGATTGCACCGGAAAATACATTATCCCCGGTCTTGTGGATATACACACCCACGGCTGTATGGGCAAAGACCACGGCGACGGCGAGATAAGCGCCACCGATGCCATACGCAGGTCGCTTATGGCCGCGGGTACAACAAGTCTGCTGGCCACAGTAATGACCGACTCAAGAGAGAATATGCTCAATGCCGCAGCCAACGCCGTCAAGTGCGCAAAGATGCAGGGCGGTGCGCGCATACTGGGCGTGTATATGGAAGGCCCATTTTTCTCCCGTGAGTACAAGGGCGCACAGAACCCCGACTATCTCTCCCTGCCCGACGTGGAGTTTGTCTCGCAGATGCAGCAGGTATGCGGCGGCGGTCTTAAGATCATCAGCCTTGCCCCCGAGCTTGAGGGCGCTGCGGATATTATCCGAAACAGCGGATGCAAGGTGTTTTTGGGTCACACGGGCGCAAGCTATGAGCAGGCCGCGGCGGCTTTTGCAGCGGGCGCTGCGGGTGTTACCCACACTTTTAACTGCATGCCCCCCATCCATCACCGCTCACCGGGGGTCGTCGCAGCGGCAATGGACAGTCGGGCTGCCTTTTGCGAGTGCATCTGCGACGGATTGCACGTTCATCCCGCGGCGGTCAGGATGCTGTACAATGCTGTGGGCAAGGATCGGTTTTGCATGGTGTCCGATTCCATCCGTGCTGCCGGCCTGCCGGACGGTGAGTATGTTTCGGGCGGTCAGTATATTACGGTCAAAGACGGCAAAGCCTGCATCGACGCAGGCAATATTGCGGGAAGCACCTGCACCCTGCTGGAGGGTGTCCGCAATCTGGTCAGGTGGAACGTATGCTCCCTTGCCGATGCCGTGTACGCCGCAAGCTACGTCCCTGCATCAGTCGTGGGTGCCGAAAAGCAGCTCGGCAGCATAGCCGAGAACAAACTTGCAGATCTGGTAGTGCTTGACAAAAATCTGAATATCTGCGAAGTCATAATGAGCTGAATAAAAAATCTGTATGCATATACTGCATACAGATTTTTTGCTTATCTCAGATTGTTCAGTTGTGCTGATGCGATATTGCTCAGATCGAGCATATCCAGCTTGCTTACGTCGCCGCTTGAAGCGTACGCCTCGATATCGGCAAACAGCTGCATAAACACGCTCTGATTGCGCAGGTGTGACGAGTGCAGATAATGCTCCTCTATCTCCTCGCTTCGCTCGATATGCCCGAGACGTGCGTTTTTGCGCTTTTTGGCAAGCGCGGCTATCCTGCCTGCGGCATCATCACATCCGTCAGACAGCATATCGTGCGCCTCCAGCAGCGCCAGCCAGTCGTCGCACAAAAGCGAGAAGTTATCCGCCTCAAGGGCGTACCGCAGGGCAAAGGCGCGGTCGGCGGTGGGGTCTGCGGCGGCGGCACCGAACAGCGCGGATGCCTCTTTTGCCGCGCTTGATACAAGTCTCATCAGCCGCTCGTACTCATCCCGCCGACTGAGCACGGTCTGCATACTCTCGCCGGGGAAGTTGCGGGGATAGGGCTTGTCCTTGGCAATATATGAGAACAGATAGTAGGCAAGAGTACGCTCGGTCAGGGTGCGGCTGTCCAGCACCTTGGTGCCGTCCTCATAGCTTTCGCCGCCCTCGCGGTTGCACAGATCCAGCAGCCTGAACGCCCTTACGCAGTCCTCGGCGCTGTTGCCGAAGATGCGGCGGCAGTAGTTTTGCAGCTGTTTTTCGGGTGAGCCTGCCTGCTCAAATCCCCAGGCAAAAGCCGCCTGCGCCGAATTGGTGCGGTCAAAGGGCTTTGCCCAGCCGGAGTAGGAAACGTAGCCCGTGCAGTCGTCGGCTTTGCTTGCCACCTCCGCCAGTATATGACTGTTGACGGCGGCGGGGCGCAGAAGATTCCAGTGGTAATAGCCGTTCATTGGCTTGACGATGCTCTTAAGCTTGCTTGAGTTTATATCCTCGGCAGTAAAAGACATACGCTCACGCACGTCGGTGTATTTCCACCAGTTCATCACCATAATATCCTGCAGGCCGTGCTTTATCAGCTCACCCCAGAAGAGGGCAAGATGGTTGTCCATAGCGGCGGTTATGGACAGATCGCCCGTTTCCGCCCGCTGTGCATCAAGTATGGGGGTCAGGTAGAAATCCCGCTTGGGGTCAAAGGAGCGGAAGAACATATCGTTGCAGATGTAGACCGTCTTCATACCCTTTTCTTTCAGGTGTGTGGCAAGCCTGATGGCGTGGTTGACGAATTTGAGGTAGTTGGGCACTTTTCGGCACTTTTCGCACTCGCAGAATGCAGGTCGCGCCGAGAACGGGTCGTCGGGGTACACGCCGATAACACCGCTCTGATCGTCTATCTCGTCCATACCGATATCGAACGAAGTAAATCCGCAGGGGGCAAGATAGCGGTCTATGATGGCGTCATAAATATCAAACAGCAGGTTATATGTAGCGTCACTTGATGTGCAGAAGCCGTTGTAGGTAGGGGAGCCGTCGGGAAATTTTGCCGACACCTCGGGATAGGAGCGGGGGATAAGGGTGTTGTGTCCGTAGGAGTTGATCAGGGGCACCACCTCCACACCGTGTGCTTTGGCGTAGTGGCAGAGCTCAAGGAAGAAGTCCTCGCTTGCTATGGGGGTAGGCTCGGTTTTGTCTATCCAGCGTTTTTGCTTGACCGAATAATACTTGGTACGCACCGAGGTCTTGAGCTTGGGATACTTGTCAAGTGAAAAATACACGTACTCGCATACCTCGCTGTCATACTGCATACCCCAGCAGCAGTAGAGAGACATACTCATAATGTTCTGCTTCTTCTCAACAAAATCGTCGATGATGCTCTTCCAGTCGCAGAGCTTCATCAGGTTGGTGCCGTAGCGGCTCTCGATAAAATGTCCGCGTCTTTGCAGATCGGGCCAGTCGACTATCTCAAGCTGAGGCAAAGCAAGGCGGTTGTTTTCGATCGCCGCCATCTGGCACAGGGTGACCGCACCGTACAAGAGCCCCCGCTCACCGAAGCCTTCTATACGCACGCCGCTTTCGTCCACCGTCAGACGGTAGCCCTGATCGGCGTTTTTGATGCCGTCGGGGGCGGGTGCATAGGCGAGAGTAACGGGCAGAGCGCCCTCAAGCTCGCCGAGCAGTCCGCCCAGAGTGTGCCGCAGCTTGTTTTCGGCGGTCTGCCCAAGCTGACCCGAGGCGCTGTTTTGGATATGGCACAGACTTTTGCCCGCCGTGCCCAATATAACGTCCTCACCGCCAAAAAACCGAACCTGCTTGGGCGGAGTGATTATTCTGTCAAGTATGTTCATACGGTCTTTCCTCCCCTGACGTCAAAGAATCTGTCCGAACCTACGGCGCTGAGATCGAGCATATCGAGCCGCATATCCCCGGCGCGGTTTACGGAAGCATAGGCTTCTATATCGGCAAACAGCTGCATGAATATGCTTTGATGGCGCATCTGTATGGGTGCGTTGCAGGCGCTTTTTACCTCTTCGCGCTTTGCCATATGGTACAGCCGTGCGTTTTTTCGCGAGGCGGCAAGGGACAGTATCTCCTGTCTTGCACACTCATCAATACCCGCTTGCGTCAGGTCATACATTCTCAGCAGAGCCAGAAAATCCTCGAACAGACAGACGAAGTTCTCGCTCTCCAGCTCGTAGACACGGGCAAAATACCTGTCGCAGCCTGCCGTTTCGGACAGCTCTTTGAATATCCGCTGTGCGCTTTCGGCACAGCCGAGGGCCTGATAGATCAGCCTTTCGGTCTCCTCGCGGTTTTGGAGTATGGTGCTCATTGCCTCGCCGGGGAAGTTGCGGGGATAGGGCTTGCTCAGCCGCAGATAGCTGTAGGGGTAGTAGCTGAGTATGCTCTCGCTGAGTACGCGGGTGGACAGTATCTTGCTGCCGTCCTCACGTTTTTCGCCGCCCTCCTCGTTGCACCTCTCCAGCAGCTCAAACGCCTTGTATGCATCCTCTGCGGCGGTGGGGAACAGCCTGCGGCAGTACGCCATAGAGGCTTTTGCCACAGAGGGGGCACCCTCGAAGTTCCAACTGTACTGCGCCTGCGCCGAGTTGGTGCGGTCGTACATATCGTCCCAGCAGGAGTAGGAGATATAGCCCATACAACGGGTCTCGTTGGCGACAACACCGTGGAGACAGCTGTTTTCTATTGCGGGGTGAAGCATCTGCCAATGGTAGTATCCGTTCATCGGCTTGACGGCGCAGCGTACCTTGCTGCGGCGTATATCCTCGGCGCCGAAGCCGGTGGAGTCAAACAGCTTTTTTCGGCAGTTGTACTTCCACCAGTCGATGACCGTGACATCCGTAAGACCGTTATCCTCCAGCGCCTTGACAAAATCGGGGAGAAAGTCCTGCTCGGGTGTGCGGTGTGCGCGGTAGAGCATATCGTTGTACAGATATATATCGGTCATACCGCGGCTTTTCAGGTGTGAGATAAGCCTGATTGCGTGGGAGATAAACCGCTCTTTTGCGGGGATGTCTTTGCACTTTTCACAGCGGCAGAATGCGGGGTGTGACTTAAACGGCTCTCTTGCGTTGACGCCCGTAGTCTCGTCGCCCAGGCCCACCTCGTCAAGTCCGATATGGAATGAGGTTATGCCGCAGGGTACAAGATAATTATCTATAATGGTATCGTAGAGATCAAACAGCAGTTCGTAGGTTTTCTCCTCGGACGTGCAGAAGCCGTTGTAGGTAGGCGTGCCGTCCTCATATTTTGCCGAGACCTCGGGGTAGCGGTCGGGGATAAGGGTGTTATGCCCGTAGGAGTTGAACAGAGGAAGGACCTCCACACCCCATTTTTTGCCGTAGCGGCATATCTCACCGAAAAAGTCCTTGGCGGCAATAGGCGTGTCGCAGATCTCTTTTATCCAGCGGTTTTGTTTGGGCGAAAAGTAGTTGGTATATACGGGGGTCTTAAGCTCGGGGTATTTGGGGATGGGGACGAATATATACTCGCTGACGCGGTTGTCAAACTGAATGCACCAGCAGCCGTAGAGGGATATGGTCAGGGTATTCTGCTTTTTCTGCACCATATCGTCCACTACCGCCTGCCAGTCGCTGAGCTCCATAAGATCGGTGCCGAATCGGCTTTCGATAAAATGTCCGCGCTTTTCTATATCGGGCCAGTCGGTTATTTCAAGTGCGGGCAGAGCTTGGTCTGCACAGAGAAGCTGACACAGGGTAACGGCTCCGTAAATAAGCCCTCTGCCGCCGAAACCCGTCAGGGTGACTGCGTTGTCTCTGACCGTCAGCGAGTAGCCCTGATCGGCGTTGGGGATATCCGACTTTTCATCGAGCTGTACAACGATACGTGCGCAGTCCGTGCCCTCTGCCTGAGGCGCACCCAGCTTGTCTGCGATAAGTTCCTTTGCCCTCTCGGAAAACTCGCCGCCCGCTCTGTTTTCAAGCAGGTAACAGCCTTTGCCGTCTTTGTATAAGCTTGCTCCCGCATCCCGGGTGCAGGTAAACTGCTGCGGAATAACCGTAAGTCTGCTCTTGATGCTGTGCATATATAATCCTCCTCTGCAGGTCTTCTTGATTTGGATTATATAGTAAAATTCTAACAAAATCAATAGCAAGAATATAACATTTTTATATTCCTTCCCCTGCAAAAAGAGGTGCTATTTGGCAAAAACGTGTGCACCTATGGTGGTGACTACGGGACGGGAATATATCCACGTGCTCGTGGTCTTGGCAGGGTTATAATAATAGATGGCGCCGCCCGTTGGGTCCCAGCCGTTAAGTGCGTCCTGCGCCGCTTTGCGTGCGCTGTCGGTGACGGGGGTCTTTGCCCATTGTCCGTCGCCTATAGCCGAAAAAGCACCCGGCTGATATATGACCCCCGATATACTGTTGGGGAATGACGGATGCTCAACTCTGTTGAGGATAACGGCGCCTACCGCCACCTGCCCCACGTAAGGCTCGCCCCTCGCCTCGGCGGCTATCATACGGGCAAGCAGGTAAAAATCGTTTGACCCCGACTGATTACTGCCCTCCGACAACCCTAATGCGGCAAAGGTCTCCTTTCCGCAGATGCCGTCCACCGTCAGTCCGTTGGTGCGCTGAAAATACTTGACCGCCTCGGTGGTCTTTTTGCCGTAGATACCGTCGATATTGCCGCTGTAATACCCCCAGCGCTTGAGACGGGTCTGTATCTGCTTGACCTTTTCGCCTCTGTCGCCCTGCCTGTAGGCGGCAAAAGCCGTGATGGATACCAGTATCAGCAAAATGAGAATAATGGATATAGCTCTCTTCATACATTTTTGTCTCCCGTGGTTTTTGTTTGTATTTTTTACGAAATATGGTAGAATATACGTTGTAAAATATGGTATAGTATAGGTGCAAAAATGCTGCAGAGGGAGGGATGCCCGGTGGAAAAAGAATACCCGTTCTACTCAGGGCATACCATCCTGATGGACGACAGATTTTTTAAGCTGACCACGGATACCGTGCTGCTGTCTTATTTTGCCCAACCCCGTAAGGGTGAGCACGGCGTTGATCTGGGTGCGGGCACAGGCTGTCTGGGACTTCTGTGTATGCTCCGCAACCCCGGAGTGACGGTTGACGGCGTGGAGCTTATTGAGGGTGCGGCGGCGCTGGCAGAGCGCAATTATGAGCGGTGCGGTGTCAAACAGAGGGCAAAGATCGTAAACGCCGACTATACCCGATATAAGTTTGAACGCAGATACGATTTCTGCATTTCCAACCCGCCGTACTTTTCTCCCGCACGGGGCAAAGCCAGCCTCTCGCCCGAGATAGACGCCGCCCGACGCGCCGAGCTTGAGGGCGTGTGCTCTGCTGCAGCGAGAGCGCTCAAGACTTCGGGCAGTTTTTATTTCTGCCTGCGTCCCGAGCGGCTGGACGGTGCGTTTTCGGCGCTGCACGGATGCGGATTTTTTGTCAAGCGGCTGAGATTCGTTCACGACAGAGCCGAATCCAAAGCGTCAATTGTGCTTATCTCAGCACGGCGGGGCAACGAGGGAGTCAAGATCGAGCCGCCCCTTATCCTGCGGGACCAAAACGGATATACGAAGGAGTATTGTGATATATATGGACAATATTTGCGGTAAGCTGTACCCCATAGCCACACCCATAGGCAATCTCAGCGACTTTTCTCCCCGTGCAATAGAGACTCTGGAGCAGGTGGATTTTATCGCCGCCGAGGATACAAGAGTCACGATGAAGCTTCTCAGCCGATTCGAGATAAAAAAGCCTCTTATCAGCTATTACGAGCATAACCGCAGGGAAAAGGGCGAATACATAGTCAGCCGTATCGAGCAGGGCGAAAGCTGTGCCCTCGTCACCGACGCAGGCTCACCCGCCATCTCCGACCCGGGCACCGAGCTTGTTGATCTGTGCATCGAGCGGGGCATAGAAGTAGTACCCATCCCGGGCTGCTGTGCCATCATCACCGCTCTGTGCGCGTCGGGTATCGAGTGCGGCAGGTTTACCTTTGAGGGATTTCTGTCCACAGCCAACAAAAGCCGTGCCGACCATCTTGAAAGCGTGGCAAAAGAGAGACGCACTATGGTGTTTTACGAAGCGCCCCACAAGCTGATGCGCACGCTGGAGGATATGTACAAGTATTTCGGCGATAGGGAGATATCTCTCTGCCGCGAGCTTACCAAGATGCACGAGGAGATAATCCGCACCACCTTGTCGCAGGCTATCGCCAAATATACAGAGACCCCGCCCAAAGGGGAGTTCGTGCTGGTCATCCGCGGATACAAGGGCGAGGATGAGGCAGGAGCCGAAAAGCCCGACCCCCTGCAGATGGTAAAAAGCCTGATGGCAGAGGGCAAGAGCCTCAAGGACGCGGTCAAAGAGACCAGCAAAGCTCTGTCCTATCCCAAAAACCATCTGTACGACGCCGCACTCCAAATGATATCCGAGGAGGAAGAACGATGAAAAAAGAAATAAGACCTCTTGCAGCCGCCGAGCTTATGGACGCACTTGACCTTGCCTGGACGGTATTCTCCGAAACGGCGGGCAAAGACTGCACCGAGGAGGGCAGGGAGGAATTCTGGCAGAGCACAGAGTACGAGTACGTCCTGCACCGTATGGGCGATGCCGACTACAGAGTATGGGGCGCTTTTTACGGCGACGACATCGTGGGTATGTGTATCCTGCGCAACGAGAGCCATATAGATATGCTGTTCGTGGAGACGGATGCCCAGAGAAAAGGCGTGGGTTCATCCCTGCTCAAGCGCAGCGTAATGGATGCCCGAAGAGCCGACGAGACCTTTTCCCGCGTGACCGTAAACGCGTTCCCCACCGCTGTAGGCTTCTTTGAAAAAATGGGATTTACCCCCACGGGCGAAAAACGCTGCGAGGACGGCATAGTGTTCACCCCCATGGAAGCAAAAGGCAAATAAAACGACCGATCTGTATAAAAAAGCACCCGTTGACCGCAGTCAACGGGTGCCTGTATTATTCTCACTGTTTCATCGCTCATTTTGGGGCAAAAATGAGCGATGAAATGAGCGATGAAATTGTTTTTAGTCTTCTTCGTTTTCTTCAAGCTCGCAGAATGCGATGCTCAGGCTGTCCAGAATATCGGTGACCAGCACGCTTCGCGCTCCGTGCATTTCGGAGGCTATCCTGCCTGCCTGAGAGTGGATGTACACTCCTGCCGCCGCCGCGTTGACGGGGGATGCGCCCTGAGCCAGCAGGGAGGCTGTGATGCCTGCCAATATATCTCCGCTGCCGCCCTTTGCCAGCGCCGAGTTGGGGGCACATAGCAGATAATTTTTACTGCCGTATATTTCGGTGCAAGCGCTCTTTGATACAAGAGTCACCCCGTACTCTTTTGCCAGCGTCTGCGCGTCGGGCAGAGAGCAGGCAGAAAGCAGCCGTTTCAGCTCCCGTGCGTGAGGGGTCAGCACCACCGGGCATCGGGCGCTTTTCAGCAGAGATATATCCTCACACAGAAGATTCAGTCCGTCGGCGTCTATGACCAGAGGTGCGGTGCAGTTTTTAAGCAGCATTTCAAGCGCCGCCCTGCCGCCGTCTGTCAGTCCCACGCCGCAACCGAACAGCACGGCGCTGTAGTGGTGCAGCACGTTGCGGATATCCTCTGCGCAAGCGGGCTCAAACCCTCCGTCGGGCGCCTCGGGCAGGATGTTCAGCACCGCACCGGGGAAGTGGGTGCTGACACTGCGGCAGACCGACTCGGGGGCGGCCACGTTGCACAGTCCGACACCCGAGCGCAGAGCGCCGCCGCAGGACAGAACTGCGGCACCGGGCATATTGCGGCTGCCGCAGATAGACAGAAGTCTGCCGAAACCCGTTTTATCGCACCCGTCGTCGCGGGGCGGCAGCATGCCGTACACAAGGGCGGGAGTTAAACTTTCAAAAAACATAGGGGACACCTCGGTATTGACATTTCGTTACACATATTATATATTGTATATGTACAAATTGCCAACAAAAATTGTTTTTTTCGGGCGATGCACGGACGGATTTTGAAGCAAATTATACTTTTTTCAAAAAATACTTGACTTGACATAATGGGTGTGTTATGATTATTCTACCTGTCAGGTCTTTTTTTTATGTCTGCAAAAAGAAGGCCATAGCAGGGAGGCAAACAGGCAAGGCGCGGAGAGCGTCTGTGTCTTAATCTAAAAGGAGGTGCCGAAAATGCGCGTTAAGATCACTTTAGCGTGTACCGAGTGCAAGCAGAGGAACTACGATACCGTCAAGAACAAGAAGAATACTCCCGACCGTATCGAGCTCAACAAGTACTGCCGTTTTTGCAAGAAGCACACCTTACACAGGGAAACCAAGTAAGGGATTTTTGAGAAAAGAGGTGCTTTGATGGCTGAAAATGAAAAAGTAACCGTATCGACAGAAGAAAAAGCTGTTGAAACAAAAAAAGCAGACAAGAAGAAAGAGAAGAAACCCGGTCTCTTCGCTAAAATAGCCAAGTGGTTCCGCGACCTTAAGAGCGAAGCTAAGAAAGTCGTATGGCCCACCGGTAAGCAGGTTGTTAACAACACTGTCATCGTTATCATCGCTGCTATAGTCGTATGCCTTTTCGTTGCTCTGCTGGATTTCGTATTCGGTGCAGCACGAGACCTTATTGCCACTATTTTCTAATAGGGAGGATTAAGGTATGCAGGATGAGGCTCTGAGCACTGAGGCAAGGTGGTATGTGGTCCACACATACTCGGGCTACGAGAACAAGGTAGCCGCCACGATTCAGAAAACGGTGGAAAACCGTCACCTGGAAGACCTTATCTTTGACATCCGTATCCCTATGGAAACGGTCACGGAATTTACCGATTCCGGGTCTAAAGAGGTTGAGAGGAAGCTTTTCCCCGGCTATGTTCTTATTAAGATGCTTATGACCGATGAGAGCTGGTACGTTGTCCGCAACACACGCGGTGTAACAAGCTTTGTCGGCCCCGGTTCCAAGCCGGTCCCCCTCACTCCCGAGGAAGCCGATGCCCTGGGTGTTGAGAAGGTCGTTGTGCGTCTGTCCTACGATGTTGGTGACTCGGTCAAGATCACCGAAGGTCCCTTTGAGGGCTTTGTCGGTGTGGTCTCGGCTATCAATATCCCCGAGGGCCGCGTAACGGTAAACGTTTCGCTCGTCGGCAGAGAGATGCCTGTTGAGTTTGAATTCTCGCAGGTCGTCCTGATGAGCAAATAAGTCAGTATCGGCGTGTCAGTGGGAGGGCATTCTGCCCATTTTACCACATATTTTCAAGGAGGTGCACGAAAGTGGCACAGAAAGTTACAGCTATAGTAAAACTTCAGATCCCCGCAGGCAAGGCAACACCTGCTCCCCCTGTAGGTTCGGCTCTGGGCCCCCACGGTATAAACATCATGGGCTTCACCAAGGAGTTCAATGAGCGTACCAAGAATGATATCGGCCTTATCATCCCCGTCGTTATCACCGTTTATGCCGACCGTTCCTTCTCTTTCATCACCAAGACTCCCCCCGCAGCAGTCCTGATCAAGAAAGAGTGCGGAATCGACAAGGCTTCCGGTGTTCCCAACAAGCAGAAGGTTGCAAAGCTCAGCAAGGAATCTGTCAGAAAGATCGCTGAGATCAAAATGCCTGACCTCAACGCTGCTTCCATCGAGAGCGCAATGAGCATGGTAGCGGGCACCGCTCGCAGCATGGGCATCACCGTCGAAGACTAATTTCAAAGCCGCGGGAAAACTTTAATCCGCGGTCGTGGGAGGATCATAGATCCGAAAAACCACTTTTAGGAGGAAAAACAATGCAAAGAGGTAAAAAGTATGTCGACAGCGCAAAGCTGTACGACCGTCAGAAGCTTCACGATCCCGCAGAGGGTATAGAGACCGTTCTCAAGACCGCAAAGGCTAAGTTTGACGAGACTGTTGAAGTTCACGTCAAGCTGGGCGTTGACTCCAGACACGCTGACCAGCAGGTCCGCGGCGCAATCGTTCTGCCCCACGGTACCGGCAAGAAGATCCGCGTCCTGGTATTCGCTAAGGGCGACAAGGCCAAGGAAGCTCTGGAAGCAGGCGCTGACTATGTCGGTGCAGAAGATATGGTCGCAAAGATCACCGGTGAGAACTTCTTCGATTACGAAGTCGTTATCGCAACTCCCGATATGATGGGTGTTGTCGGCCGTCTGGGCCGTGTCCTCGGTCCCAAGGGCCTTATGCCTAACCCCAAGGCAGGCACCGTTACCATGAACGTTGCACAGGCTGTCAAGGAGTCCAAGGCAGGTCGTATCGAGTACCGTCTCGACAAGACCAACATCATCCACTGCCCCGTCGGTAAGGCTTCCTTCGGCGCTGAGAAGCTGGAGGAGAACTTCAAGGCTCTGCTTGGCGCTATCGTCAAGGCTAAGCCCGCCGCTGCAAAGGGTCAGTACATCCGCAGCTGCGTCATCGCTTCCACCATGGGCCCCGGCGTCAAGCTGAACCCTGCAAAGCTGATGGAGCTGTAAGAACAAGCTTTCTCATACCCTCGCGCCTTTTGGCGTGAGGGTATTTTGATGAAAAATCCGCAATTTTGGGGCAAAAGTGCCCCCAAATGCAAAAAACTCCCGAAAAATATATTGACAAGCCATCGGTTTGCTGATATAATGAACAAGCTCAAACCACAGACAGCAGGAGACAAGTAAACGGCACAGCCGTCCTGCCGAGGAAGAGAGAATGACATTAGAATGATAATGTATTTTTCTTTATGCCCTCATGTCTTTTGGCGCGAGGGTATTTTTATTGCATAATCTACGGAGGTGAAACGAGAAATGCCTAACGAGAAGGTATTGGCAGCCAAGAAGTCTGTAGTCGCCGAGCTTACCGAGAAGATGAGGAACGCCCAGTCCGGAATCCTTGTTGATTATAAGGGTATCACCGTCGAGGAGGACACCAAGCTGCGCGCCGAGCTTCGTAAGAACGGAATCGAGTACGCTGTCGTCAAGAACACACTTACAAGATTCGCAGCCAATGAGCTGGGATACACCGAGCTGGATCCCCTGCTGAACGGCACCACCGCTCTTGCACTCGGTATGGAAGATCCCATCGTCCCCGCAAAGCACATCGTCGACTTTGCAAAGAAGAACCCCAAGGTCTTTGCCGTTAAGGGTGGTTTCTTTGAGGGTAAGTTTATGAATGCCCAGGAGATCGAAGCTATATCCGAGCTTGGCAGCAAGCAGGGTCTGCTTTCCACAGTCCTCGGCACAATGAACGCTCCCATCGCTGCTTTTGCACGCGTTATCAACGCAATCGCAGAGCAGAAGGGCGGAGCAGCAGAATAATTTTATAATTAAAAAATTGGAGGTACATTAAAATGGCCAGCGAAAAGATCACAAACCTTATTGAAGAAGTTAAGCAGCTTACAGTTCTCGAGCTTTCTGAGCTCGTACACGCTCTCGAAGAAGAGTTCGGCGTTTCCGCAGCAGCAGCAGTAGCAGTAGCAGCAGGCCCCGCAGCAGGCGGCGCAGCAGCAGCTGAAGAGCAGACCGAGTTCGACGTCATCCTGGCTGAGGTTGGCGCTAACAAGATCGCTGTTATCAAGGCTGTCCGCGAAGTTACCGGTCTCGGCCTGAAGGAAGCTAAGGACCTGGTAGACGGCGCTCCCAAGGCTCTGAAGGAGAAGGTCTCCAAGGAAGAGGCTGACACCATCAAGGCTAAGGTCGAAGAGTCCGGCGCAAAGGTCGAAATCAAGTAAGTCTGATTTCTCTTATAAAAAGAACACCCTCGGGTGTTCTTTTTTTTATGCCTGCAATATAATAAAAATATTATAATGAGTATAAACAATATATCAGTTATTATATATTGACTGGAAAGTTTTATTATGGTAGAATTATCGTGGATTTTCGTGAGGCTGAATCAGAAGTATGGTCAAAAATGGTGGATTTATGCAATTATATGCAATTATTCAGGTAGGAGCATGCCGAATATTTGCTGATAGAGTGCGTAAACTACCTCACAAAATAGAAGGAGTGTAATTATGAAGAAGATCATCGCAATTGCTCTGGCTGCAATGTGCATGCTGTCCCTGGTCGCATGCGGCGCAAAGGAGGCCGAGTACAAACTGGGTATGGGCATAGTGCTCAGCACCGCAAGTTCTGCAGAGAACAATGCTCAGGTAGACGCTACCGTAGCAACCGTCGTTCTGGACGCTGACGGCAAGATAGTCAAGTGCCGCATCGACGTAGCACAGAACAAGATGGATATCACCGGCGGCGCTGTTGATACTGCCAAGAAGTTTGAGACCAAGATGGAGCTGGGCTCCCGTTACGGTATGGAAGGCAAAGTCGACAATGATAAGAACGGCGTTATGCTGGAGTGGGATGCACAGACCAAGGCTTTTGAAGAGTACGTAGTAGGCAAGACCGCCGCTGAGGTCAAGGGCATCAAGACTCAGGAAGCTAACGGCCACCTGATCGCTGTTGACGAGACCCTGCTCAAGGCAGGCTGCTCCATGCAGATCACCGACTTTATCGAAGCAGTCGCAAAGGCTTGCGAGGACAAGTTCGCTGTTTCCTTCAAGACCGCTGACGAGTTCACTCTGGGCGTAGCAGCTATCTCCACCGCTGCCGAGTCCACCGCTGCTGCCGCTGATGCAGACGGCAGCGCAAAGATGTACACCGATTTCGGTGCAGCTGCTGTTTCCAAGGACGGCAAGATCCTTGCTGCTCTCAACGATGCAACCCAGCCCAAGATCGCTTTCACCACCGCAGGCGCTATCGTAAGTGCTGAGTTCAAGGGCACCAAGCGCGAGCTGGGCTCTGCTTACGGTATGGCAGGCAAGGTCGACAATGACGAAAACGGCGTTATGCTGGAGTGGGATGCACAGAGTGCTGCATTCTCCGCTTTCGTTGCAGGCAAGACCGGCGCTGAGGTCAAGGCTATGGAGACCAAGGAAGCCAAGGGCCACCAGATCACCGTTGAGTCCAAGCTGCTCGAGGCAGGCTGCTCCATGCAGATCACCGGCATGAGAGATGCTATCGCTCTGGCTTGCGACCACGCTCGCTAAACCGTAAAATCCACCACACAGGAGACTTGAACCGTTGAAAAGACTTGCAATCGTACTTTGTCTGTTTTGCTTGCTGGGGCTGCTTGCCTCTTTTGCAGGCTGCTCCCAAAACAATGCACAGAGTACAGCCCCCCGTGGGATAGTCTATTTTGACTGGTTCGACACAGTTACAACTATTTACAGCTATGCAGGAGACCCGGCAGAGCAGTTTGAACAATGCTCTGCCGGGATTTCCGGCATTTTGAGTGAGTATCACAAACTGTTTGATATTTACAATGAATATTCGGGCATCAACAATTTATGCACGGTCAACAAAAACGCAGGCGGCGAAAGTGTAAAGGTCGACCCCAAGCTTGTGGAGTTTTTGCTCTATGCCGTTGATATGTACGGGAAGACGCAGGGCGAGATGAGCGTTATGATGGGCTCGGTGCTGTCGCTGTGGCACGACTGCCGCAGTTTGGCAAGCGAGGACCCCTCAAAAGCCCGTCTGCCCGATGAGCAGGCGCTCGCTGAGGCGGCTCTGCATACCGATATCTCCTGCCTTGAGATAGACGAGGTCAACTGCACCGTCCGTATCTCTGACCCTCTTGCACGTATCGACGTAGGCGCGCTGGGCAAAGGCTACGCCGCCGAGAAAGCAGCTGAGTACCTTGAGGGGCTGGGTGTGGAGCACTATATCCTTGACGTAGGCGGAAACATCCGTGTCATAGGCGACAAGAGCGAGGGCAAGGGCTTCAGCACCGCTATCAAAGACCCCCTTGATCCGGACACCAAGTACGCCGCGGTTGTGGAGCTTAAGGACACCGCCTGCGTTACTTCGGGCGTGTACGAGCGTTTTTTTAACGTAGACGGCAAGCAGTACCATCATATCATCGACAAAGATACCCTCTATCCTGCCGAGTATTTTCTGTCGGTCAGCATCATCACCCGTGACAGCGGCCTTGCCGACGCGCTGTCCACAGCGCTGTTCTGTATGTCCTATGAGGACGGAAAAGAGTTGGTCAACGGTCTTGAGGGCGTGGAGGTAATATGGATAGACCATGGCGGTAATATGCTCTGCACCGACGGCATCGCCGATATGCTTGTGGAGGGTTATTAAATTGCTGATACCCGAGTGTTTATTAAAAAATTTGACTATAGAGGAGGATGCAACCTGATGCGAAAGAATATTTCAACTCTCAAATTGCACCACAACAAGCACACTGCAGGCTGCAAAGCCGCAGCTATTGCACCCCCCGAGGAGGTTTTGCTCCCTCTGACCATGCACAGCGGCAGTCCCGCTGAGCCCATCGTTGCCGCAGGCGACTACGTGCGCATCGGTCAGCTTATTGCCAAGGCAGGCAGCGGTATGTCCTCTCCTGTCCACGCCACCGTTTCGGGCACGGTCACAGCTATCGAGCCCTTTACCCAGGCAGACGGCAAGAGCGTACAGATAATCCGTATCAAGAGCGACGGAAAGATGGAAAAAGACCCCAACCTCGCACCTCCCGTGTTTGACGATCTTGACGGCTTCCTTGCCGCCATGAAAGACAGCGGCGTGGTCGGTCTGGGCGGCGCAGCCTTCCCCCTGTGGGGCAAGTTCGACGCAGTCCGCCGCAACAAGGTGGACACCGTTCTTATCAACGGCGCCGAGTGCGAGCCTTATATCACCAGCGACCACCGTATTATGCTTGAGGAGGGCGAGCTGCTCAAAGCAGGTATCGAGCTGCTGCACAAGTATATAGGCGCGCGCTTCGTCATCTGCATCGAGGACAACAAGCAGGATGCCATCGACAACCTGACTCAGGTCTTTGCGGGCGTTGATTACGTTGAGATCCGGCCTCTGCCCAGCATCTATCCTCAGGGCGCAAAGCAGGTCCTGCTCTACAACGTCACCGGCAAGGTGGTCAAGGGTGGCCAGCGTATGGCATCGTTAGGCGTGCTCATCACCAACGTATCCTCTGTCACCAAGATGGCCGAGTATATGACCACAGGTATGCCTCTCGTGGAGCGTATCGTCACCGTTGACGGTACCGCCGTGCGCGAGCCCAAGAACGTCAAGGCTCCCATCGGCACCCCCATCAGCCACATCATCGAGCAGGCCGGCGGCCTCAAGTGCGAGCCTGCCAAGGTGCTCATCGGCGGCCCCATGCTGGGCACAGCCGTATCCTCCCTCGATCAGCCCATCCAGAAGGTGGCCAATGCCGTTCTGGCCATGGACAAGCGCGAGGCTGTCAAGCTGGAGCCTTCGGTCTGCATCCGCTGCGGCAGATGTATGGCAAACTGCCCCGTCGACCTCAACCTTGAGGGCATCGCAGCCGCCATGGAGATGGAGAACGAGGACAAGAAGTACACAGAGCTCAAGCGTCTGGGCGTAGGCCAGTGCATCGAGTGTGCCTGCTGCTCCTACGTCTGTCCCGCACACAAGCCCATTATGCATACCAACAACGACGCAAGAAGATTCATCAAACAATACGAGGCAGCACATGCCGAAGAGGGGAGGAAATAAGCTGTGAGCAATCTGTATGTATCGGCAACACCCCATATCCACAGCGGTGCATCCACCCGCAACATTATGCTTGACGTTATTATCGCCCTGCTGCCCGCAACGGCGGCATCGGTGATAATCTTCGGCGTCAAGTCCCTCATCGTCCTCGCAGCCTGCATTATCACCGCAGTAGCGGGCGAGGCACTCTTTAATCTCATCTGCCGCAAAAAGCAGACCGTCGGCGACCTCAGCGCCGTGGTAACAGGTCTGCTTCTGGCACTCAACCTGAGCACCAACGTCCCCGCATGGCAGTGCGTCATCGGCACTCTGTTTGCCATCGTCTGCGTCAAGTGCCTGTTCGGCGGACTGGGCCGCAACTTTGCAAACCCCGCCATCACCGGCCGCGTATTTATGCTTGTTGCATTCTCGGCGGTTGCAGGCGGCGCAAACCCCACCATCGTCGACGCAGTATCCTCGGCAACACCCCTTGAGGTGCTGGCAAAAGGCGAGAGCGTTGATGTGCTTGATCTGTTCCTCGGTCTGCACGGCGGCGCTATCGGTGAGACCTGCGTGCTGGCGCTGATCATCGGCTTTGTCTACCTGCTGGTACGCAAGGTCATCACATGGCATACCCCCGTGGTATTCATCGCCACCGTTTTCGTGCTGTATCTCGTATTCACAGGTGATGTTATGATGGCGCTCAGCCAGATTCTGGCAGGTGGTCTGTTCATCGGCGCCATCTTTATGGCTACCGACTACGTCACCTCGCCCATCACCACCGCCGGCAGAGTGATATTTGCCGTGGGATGCGGTGTTATAACCTTCGTTATCCGCTACTTCTGCGCATATCCCGAAGGAGTATCCTTCTCCATCCTGATTATGAACATACTCACCCCCTTTATTGAAACCTGGACCGAAAAGAAGCCGCTGGGAGGTGTAAGATAATGGCTAAGAAACATTGTATCACCACCTGCGTGCTGATCTTTGCCCTGCTGATAGTGTTCTCGGCAGCGGCAATAGGCCTCAACTTTGTCACCGGCCCCATTATCGAGAAGAACACTGCCGCCCGCGCATCGGGCGCTCTTGCCAAAGTCTTCCCCGACGGAAAAGGCTTTGAGGAGGTCGACCTCACCACCCTGACGGACGTTGCCGATACCGTTGTGTCGGTACACAGAGAGACCTCGGGCGCAGGTTACGTTCTCAATATGTCCACCACCAAGGGCTACACGGGCAACGCCATCAAGCTGAGCTTCGGCGTGGATGCTCAGGGTAAGATCGTGGGCATCAGCCTGGACGAATACCCTGAGACCAAGGACTTCGGCGCAGGCTACCCCGACACCTTCATCGGTCAGGACTCCGCTCTTGCAGACGTGCAGGTAGTTGCAGGCTGCACATATTCGTCGGTGGCATTCCGTGACGCAGTCGCCGACGGTATGAACACCCTTATCGCCAACGGTCTTGTAAGCGCAGGCGTCAAGAGCGACGAGCAGATACTCCTTGAGCTTCTCCCCGCCGTTCACACGGGTCTCGTCAACGAAAAGGGCATCGCACAGTACGATGAGCTTGACGGCGACGGTGCAGCCGTGCAGAAGATACTCAAAGCCAAAAACGGCTCCGGCTTCGGCTATATCATCAAAGACGGTGACATTACCCTGCTTGCCGTTACCAACACAAGCGGAGACGTCAAAATAGTCAACGTCGAGGGCGCCGACGTTACCGCTCAGTACGCCGCCGCTGCCGAAACAGCCAAGGCGCACACCCTCGCAAACCCCGCAAACACCATTGATCGCGACACCCTGCGTCTTACTGCTCTGCTTGAGGGCGCGACCATAACCGCCGCCGACCTGCCCGAGACCTACAGCTCGGTCACCAATCTGTACACTCTGGAAAAGGACGGCAGCACCTACTACGGTCTTGTCTCCCGTACCTACGGCTACGACAACAAGACTATGGGCGTCTACTACGTACTTGACGGCAGCGGTGCTATCGTGGGTATGAACGTCGATACCCTGATATTCGATGCGGAATACTATCACAGCTACACCCTCGACCCCGCAAGCTACAAAGCAGGCTTCAAGGGCCTGACTCAGGATACCTTCTCGGCTGATATCACCGCTATCGCAGGTGCGACCTACACAGCCGACTCGATCAAGCAGGCGACCAACGATATATTCGCCGTATATAATATGCTGAAGGGAGGCGCCAACTGATGAGCTGCAGTAAGATCAGCAAGGTTCTCGCAACCAACCCCGTGCTTATACTCTTTTTGGGTGCCTGCCCCGCCATGGGTGCAACAGCCACCTTTATGGGTGCGCTGGGAATGGGCGTTGCCGCTACGATAGTTATGGTGCTGTCGGGCGCTGTCATCGCATCCCTCAAAAAACTCATCCCCGCGGGCGCATTCATCCCCGTGTCGGTCATCATCACGGCAGGCTTCGTCACCCTCGTGCAGATGCTTATGCAGGCATTTCTGCCCGACACCTACAGTATGATGGGCATCTACCTGACCGTTGCCGCAGTTGACCTGCTGGTGTTCGCCAACGGCGAAGCCGCCTATGAGGGCAGTACCGCCAAAGCCGTGCTGGGCGCACTCAAAATCGGTGTGTTCTTTATCGTCGCGCTGGGCTTTATGGGTGCCGTGCGCGAGGTGTTCGGCGCAGGCAGTATCGCAGGCTTTGAGATCAAATTCTTTGCCGACTACAGCATCCCCCTGCTTCAAAAAGCCCCCGGCGGATTCATCGTGTTCAGCTTTGTAGCCGCCGTTATCTCCAAGTGCTTTGCAACCCCCGACAGCTGCACCTGCTCGTACACCACAGCAGCTGTGGGAATGGGCTGCTCCGACAAGGAGGGTATGTAATATGAAAGAATTGTTTGCTATCCTGATGGGCGGCGTTCTGCTCAACAACTACGCACTCCAGAGCTTTTTGGGCGTGACCACTCTGTTGGGCAACTCCAAAGAGACCAAAAAATCCGCCGTTATGGGTGCCTGCGTCACCGCAGTCACCCTCATCTCTGGTGTCCTCTGCCACCTGCTTGACACCCTGGTGCTTGAGGGCATGAACGGTGACTATCTGCAGCCCCTGCTGTTCACCGCCGTAGTGCTTGCCGTGGCTACCGTTCTCGGAACTCTTGCCAAAATAGTTTTCAAGAAGCCTCTCGGCGTATTCTTCCCCCTGCTTGCCCTTAACAGCGCCGTGCTGGGCGTTGCCGTCAATAACGCAAGTGCAGGTTATACCCTGTTGCAGTCGGCTGTGGCATCCTTTGCCGTGGGTGCTGGCTTCACCCTTGCTATGGTGCTGTTCTGCGGCGTGCGCTCCAAGATCAATATGAAGTACGTCCCCGCCGCCTTCCGCGGTCTGCCCATCTACCTGATGGCCGCATCCATTCTGGCACTCACTCTGTTCGCCTTCTGATGAATAGGGCAAAAAAGCATCTGTGGGACATAGTCCTTATCGGCGGCTGTCTGCTGCTTGCAGGCTTGCTGTTCGTGTTTCTCCGCCTCGGCAAAGGAGAGGGGAGCGAAGTGGTGGTCAAAGTCGGATCTCAGGAGATAGGCCGCTACAGTCTGGCTGTTGACGGCGTGTTTGTTCTCAACGGCGGCACCAACACCCTCAAAATTGAGGACGGTAAGGCGTGGATGATCGAAGCTGACTGCCCCAAAACCGGGGGAGACGTGTGCACCGAGCATGGAAAGATCTCAAAAAACGGACAGATGATAACCTGCAGGCCCAATAAGCTTACCGTTACCGTAATAGGCGGCGAAGATGACGGGATAGACCTCATCAGCTGACCAAGGAGGAAAAATGAAAGCATCCAGGCTCTCTCTTGCGGCGCTGAGCGTGTCGCTGGCTATGATCCTCGCTTTTGTCGAAAGTCAGATACCTGCCTTCGTGGCTATACCGGGAGTAAAAATCGGACTGACAAACATCGTAATAATATACGCTCTGTATAAATTAGGTTGGAAATACGCCGCAGTCATCTCTCTGGTGCGCGTGCTGCTGGTGGGAATACTGTTCGGCAACGCCGTCAGCCTGCTGTACAGCCTTGCGGGCGCCTGCGTCAGCTTCCTTGTGATGGTATTGCTCAAACGGGCAAAAGTGTTCTCCACCACCGCAGTCAGCGTTGCGGGCGGTGTAATGCACAATATGGCGCAGATAGGTATGGCGTGCATCATAATGGAAACAAACCTGCTGACCTACTACGCACCCTTTTTGCTCCTCTCGGGCACCCTCGCCGGCATCGCCATCGGAGTTATCTCCGCCATAATGATCAAACGAGTGGATATCAAAGTCAAATAAAAAATCACGACCTCCGATCAAGTACGGAGGTCGTGATTTTTTATCTATTTTATCGTATCGTCTCAAGCAGCTTTTTTGCTTCTTCGATTATCAGTTCGGCACAGCCTTCTTTGAGGTTGGAGTTTTTGGCTTCATATCCGCCCTCGATATATGAGTCGCGCATAGGCACGTAGCCGTTGGAGCCGTTGGTCAGACAGCAGGGGCAAACAAGACCCCAGCCCTCGGCCTCCTTGATGCCTACGCCGATACCCGTAAAGGGCTCGCAGGGCAGACCCACGAATGCTATATCGCCGAGTTTTACCGCGCTCAGGCGTATCTGATAGCTTTCGGGCCCGTGCTCAAGCCTGCACAGACGCATAGCTTCGGCAATATAGGTGGTGCGGAGCATACCGGTGCCGGGTATCTCGTTGTCTCTGCCCTCAAGATGGAGCTTGCGGTAGTAATGGGCTCTCTCCATATCGTCCTTTTCGGTGGGCATATTGGAGGGCAGGGAGATCATCTTCTGCGCATAATCCAGATCGGTGTATTCCATAGGTTTGGTTATATCCCATACCTGCAGTACCGAACCTGCCAGCGCTCTGCCCATAAACCGTGCGTGTCCGTGGCCGCGGGGAGTGCCGGAAGGCGCGGTGTTATTGTTGTAGTAGCCGGCTTCGGGATGTACGTTGATGTGGTTGACGTCGCCCTGCGCGCCGTTGAACACCACGGCAAGGGTGTCGGGCAGGGCTTTTTCCAGCTCGCGTCGTGCAAAACCGGGCCAGTCGGCGGAGATGCCGCAGCCGCCCACCGTGTCGGGATGGTTGCCGAAGTTTATAAGCGCGATGCTCTTTGCTCCCTCGCGGTCGAACCTTATAACGTTGACCCGATCGTCTATCTCACCGATGGGCGCGACGATGTCGGGATTGTTGACTCCGGGATTGGTGCGGATGGAGCCGTCTGCCATACGGTAGCGGCGGATAAAGGCGATATTGGGCGCCTTGACCGTCTGATAACCTGCCTTTGCCTCTTTGAGATCGGCTATGGCGGCGGCGGCAGTATCCGCCATCTTGACGGTGAGCTTTTTAATGTTCTCGGTTATCATTGCCGCCCGTGCAACCCCTTCGGGGGACTTGTCTTTGGAGAGGATGTTGTCGGGGGAGGCGTAGGGAGAGGTGTGGGTGTGGGTAGCGTGAAGGAAGATAGCGTCCATAGGCACGCCCGTTCTGTCGGAAATTGCCTGTCTGTAGCCGTCGCTGATGTCGTTTGCGATACTGCACTGATCCAGTGCCAGCATAATGACCGTCTTGCCGTCCTGTCTCAGCGCAAGGGCAACGAGCTCAAGATCGTCCAGCACCTTGTCTGCGTCACGGCGGTAGAAATACCCTGCCAGACTTATTCCCAACGAGGGGGTGACTACGCTTCTTGCGTAGCCTGCGTAGAGCTTGTTCATATTCAGTCCTCCTTTGTTATAGGGGCGGTTTGTCTTTTTGCGGCAACAGCGCCTGCTGCCATAACGGCGATACAGACCAGAATACCGGCGATAAGGGGATCAAACGGGATATTCAGCAGGTTTCCCGCAATGACGGTCAGCGGTCCTGCAATAATGGATACGGCGGCACATTTTTTGACTATCCTGCCCCGCATGAAAAGCGCGCAGGTAAAGGGCACGAACACCACGGCGGCACGGAGCGCCATAGACAGGAATCCGTAATCGTTGATGACAGCGCCGGGCACCATCCACGCACCTGCCGCTGCGGCGGACAGTATAATGACTATAAGCACGCGGAGCATAGCCAGCGACTTTTTTTCCGAGTCAAAGCGGTGGGAGAGCTTCTTGATGATATCGCCCGACAGTATGGTGGCAATACCCAGCGCAAGACCTGCACCGCCGCCGACGATGGTGATGAGCAGAGTGCCCAGAACGGTGCCGCCCAGAAGTTTGGGCATATGATTGAGCACGAATGCGGGGAACACCTGCGAGGAGGAGGCTATCTCACGCATACCCTCGGGCACGGACTGACCCAGCTGTGCCAGAGCGGCTATTTCGGCACTTGTGATATAGTGCGCACGCATATAAAGACCGATAAGTATGCAGGCGACACCGATGGGAGGTATCATAAAGGCGCTGATAAGAGCACCGCGACGGGCGCTTCTGTTGCTTTTTGCGCTCCATACGGCTTGAGCGTAGGTCTGAGTGGACAGAACGCCCAGTATAAGCGAAAGACCCGAGCCGAGGTCTTTTTTGACGCCCCGTGAAACAAGACTGAGAAAATGCGCCCGTGCCGTTTCGCCACTGTCCAGACCTGCCACGGTACCCATAGAAGTGCCGTCAAGAAGCTGACCGAGCGGCTGCATTATCTGACCGGAACTGAGATACAGCACCAGAACGGCGCCCACCGCGCAGGCAAAGCACAGAAGCAGAAGCTTGAGTATTCCGCCCATACCCGCGCCCCACACGCCGCCGAATATGACGTAGGCGGAGGCCAAAATCACGGCTATGATAAGGGCGGTCAGCATATTGACGGGCAAGATAGCCGTAAGCAGCGCACTCAGCGCCAGCATATTCGACAGCAGGCTGAAAAAACTGCCCAGCGCGCTGAGTACCGAGCCTATATAGCCTGTGGTTTTGCCGTACTCCTGCTCGATAATGCCGATAAGGGTCACTCTGCCGCTGTGGCGCATACGGCGTGAGTAGCCGAGCGCCAGCGCAAGACACCCCAGACCGGAGCCGAGTGTGAACCACCAGGCGCTGAATCCGAAGCTGAACGCCAGCTGTGCCGTACCAACGGTAGCCTGACCGCCTACGAGAGTGCCTATAATAGTGCCCGCAACTATCAGACTGCCCGCTTTGCCGCCGCCCGTTTCAAAATCGGCGGCGTTTTTGACCTTTTTGCCCGAGTAGGCACCGACAAGCGCAATAAGCACCAGAGTCAGCGCGATACCCAGTATATGCATACCCGATAAAGTCACGATAATCCATCTCGCTTTCCGTAAGAAGGAAAAAGTACTTTTAGTGTTATTATGCGCCTGCAAATCCCTTCTGTCAAGCCGTTTTATTTCCCTTTTGCGCCTTTATTTCCCGTCCTTTTCCGCGCACTTTTGAGGATATTATCATACCAAACAGTGCAAAAGGGATGATACTATGGCAACGCTTCAAAAGACTCTGGACAAGCTGTGCAAAACGGTCGACAAAGCGGTATTCAAAGCCGTTTTGAGGTTCTCCCTCGGCTTTATCCTTGCGGGGGCACAGCTGGGAGAGTGGCGGCCGCTGGGTATAGCCTGCGGAATGGGCGGGTTCAAAGACGCCTATGCCTGCGCGGGCGCGTTTTTGGGCAGTATCCTGTGGCTTAAGCAGGGCGGAGTGCTGTACGCAGCCGCTATTATGATATGTTTTTCCTGCCGACTGGTACTGCGCGACACGGCAGTGGGCAGACATCGGCTGTTTATGCCCGTGTGCGTTATGCTGTCGGTCATATGCGTCAAAGCTCCCGCCGTAATGCCCTACGGGATAGGAAGGACCGTAAACCTGCTGCTCGAAGGCGTGTTCACGGCGCTTTTGACCGCGGCGGCAGAGGAATACGCCGCAGAGAGGGAAAAGCCCGCCGACGCCGTGCGCTGTGAGAGCGAAAAAAGCGGCTGTATACCTATTTCCGACGCGCTGGAGAAGCTTGGCGGTATGGTGGACACATTAAAGGGCGAGGTCAAAAGGAGTGACAGAGGCAACGCCCTTGAATGGGCGTTTGACACCGTCTGCGCCTCCTGCAACAATGTAAAAAGCTGTTGGAGCACCGATTACACCGCAACGCGCAGGGCGGTGGGACAGATAGACCGTATTTTGCAGACCGAGGGAGCGATAGGGGAGAGCAGTCTGCCTCAGCCGTTAGCGCAAAAATGTCTGCGCCCGCAGCTTTTGTGCCGGCAGCTCAACAAGCAGTATTCCGCCCTGCGCTCCCGTGAGACCGCCCGCAGGAGCAGGCATACCGACAGTCTGATGATGAAGAAGCAGTACGACAGCGTGGCGATGCTGCTCCGTGACGCCGAGGACGGAAAGGGCGCGCGTGGGGAGTTTTTGGAGCAGGTGTACAAAAAAGTCGACCGCGTGGCAAAAAGCTATCTGTGCGCAGGTGAATGTCGGGTAAGCTGTGAGCGGGACCGTGCCGTCATAGAACTGCCCCTGCCCCGCAAATGGCACGCCGAGGACGCGGTCGCTGTGGGTGACAGTCTGGCTCTTGCTCTGGGGTGCGCCCTTCGTGGCGGTGAATGTGTCGACACCGAGAGCGGAAAGGTACTGCGGTACTATATGGACAGACGGATAAGCGCCGAGGTGGTGAGCTCAAGCGCTCCCTGCAGAGGCGAGGGGGTGTGCGGCGACTGCTGTAAGTTCATAATGACCCCCGACAGACGGCAGATAGTCATACTCTCCGACGGAATGGGTACGGGCGAGGCGGCGGCACGGCTCAGTCAGGCGTCAGCCGATGCCGTTATGGGCCTCGTCAGGGCAGGGGTATCTTTGTCGGCGGCGGCAGAGGCGGTGGAGAACGTACTGCAGACCAACGTGGACGTTTCGGGGTTTACCACCCTTGATATGGTGGAGATAGATCTGATATCGGGACATTGCGTGTTCGTCAAGTACGGGGCACAGCCATCCTATATAGTCCGGGGCGGCAAGGTACAAAGTGTGTGGAAGCAGTCTCTGCCTGCGGGGTTAGGCGGCGAAGGAGTGGTGCTCAGCTGTGTGCTTGCCCCGGGCGACAGAATAATTATGATGACCGACGGTGCAAGCCTGCCGGGTGATATCGAGCTTGACGCCCGACGTCTGTGCGCGTGTATGACCTCGGGCAGGGCAAGCGACGATATGACGGCGGCGGTGATCACCGTATCGGAGGGGCGTGAGTGAGATATTCGCTTAAAGATCTTATCGCCTCGGCGGTGCTGGGGTTTCTCGCGGGCAGTGCGGTGACCGTTTTTGTGTGGCTTTTGTGCGTAATGGGCTAAAAAAGTTGCTTAAATATCTTGAGAACGGCGCAGGGTAGGTGTATAATAGTACAAAAGACAATTTTTGGAGGTTATTACAATGTTTGACAAACTTATCGCTCAGCTCAAAGCTGACAAGAAGCGCACCATCGTATTCACCGAGGGCCACGACGCCCGTATTCTGGAAGCAACCGCTCGTCTCAAAGAAGGCGGCTTTTTGACCCCCCTGCTCATCGGCAACGTTGACGAGGTCAAGGCAGCTGCCGCAAAGGGCGGATTTGACATCGAAGGTATCGAGATCATCGATCCCGCTGCCTATGCCGAGATGGATTCTCTGGTCAACGCTATGGTCGAGCTGCGCAAGGGCAAGATGAGCGCTGAGGAGTGCAAGGCAGCACTGAGCAAGGGCAACTACTTCGGCACTATGCTGGTCAAGGCCGGCAAGGCTGACTGCCTGCTGGGCGGCGCAACCTACTCCACCGCTGACACCGTACGTCCCGCTCTCCAGCTGGTCAAGACCAAGAAGGGCGCAAATCTGGTATCTTCCTGCTTTATTATGGTCCGCGGCGACGAGAAGATCGCTATGGGCGACTGCGCTATCAACCTGAGCTACGAAGATACCCTTGACAAGGAAGGCAACGTCACCGTTACCGCCGCACAGAAGCTGGCAGAGGTCGCTATCGAGACCGCAAATACCGCCAAGGTATTCGGCATCGATCCCAAGGTCGCTATGCTCTCCTTCTCCACCAACGGTTCCGGTAAGGGCGGAACGGTCAAGCTGAGCCACGACGCAACTCTGGTAGTCAAAGAAAAGGCTCCCGAGATCAACATCGACGGCGAGATGCAGTTTGACGCAGCAGTCGCACCCGAAGTCGGCCAGCTCAAGTTCCCCGGCTCCAAGGTCGCAGGCTATGCCAACACCTTTATCTTCCCCAACATCGAGGCAGGCAACATCGGCTATAAGATCGCACAGCGTCTGGGCGGCTTTGAGGCATACGGCCCCATCCTGCAGGGTCTCAACGCTCCCATCAACGATCTGAGCCGCGGCTGCAACGCTGACGAAGTCTACAAGATGGCTATCATCACCGCCGCACTCAGCTGAGTTTAATAAATGTCAAACCCCCGACAGAAGCTCTGCCGGGGGTTTGTTGTTTATGTGTAGAGAGGATAGGTTCAATATTTGCCCGATTTGCGGTACTCGACACCCTCTGCGCTCTGCTTTTTCCACAGTGCGCCCATAAGATACGCCTGATACGTATCCTCCACGGATGCCGCAGGGTCAGATACCGCCAGCACGCCGAAATTTTCCTCCGTCAGCGCGCTTGCCCTGCCTGCTTTGGTGCTGTTTGAACGTGTGAGGAGATATTTTGCCTGCAGATAGGCGCAGAGTGCCTCCAACTCGGCGGCCTCACCCTCTTTGAGCTCCAACTCCACCTCGCTGACTGCACAGCTAAGTTCACCTCTGTACAGCTCGCCTTTGTCGTACGCTACCTCAATAAGAGAACCGTTTGAGCTTGCCAAACGGCACAGACGGAGGTAGCGGGATGAATACAGACACTCGAGAGGCGCGGTGGTGATGAGGGTTTTTATCTCGCCTGAGATGCCGTCAAGAGCGCAGAGCGCCGCTATACCCTCCGCGATACTGCCTGCGCGCACCTCAAACTCCTGCCGCGCAATGTCGCTTACCCGCATCTTGAGACAGCACACGCTCACGTCGTTTTCGCGCCTTAAACGCAGAGAAACACCCTGCTTTTTCAGCGCCCGCGACGGGGTATCGTAATAGGATGCGTTCATCTCTATGACCGAGCTTTCACCTGTGTATATGGGCTCGCTTTCGATGATGCGGCGCCCCGTTTCACCCGGCACGGGAGCTAATTTGATCTCTATCTCCATATTATCACCTCTATACTACATATTGTATCACCCGTCGATCTGTCGGGCAACAAAAAAACAAAATATTGTTCGTAAACTTTTATATAGCTCTTTTATTTTTTGCAAATGTGTGATAGAATGTATAATGTATAGAACTGTATAGAAAAGAAAAATAAGTTTGGGAGGGGACAATATGCTCAATCGCGTAGTTGTTACTATCGACGGACTGCCCTACACCGTAGTGGCGGAAGAAAGTGAAGAATACATCCGCAAAAACGCCGCACTCGTGGACAAGGAGATAGACAGCATCAAGGCTGCCACGCCCTTTTCGTCCATGACATCTGCCGTGCTTGCGGCTATGAATATCGCAGACAAGTATTACAAGGCTCTTGCTATGAGCGAGGGTCTGCGCGAACAGCTCAAGGACTATACCAAAGAGTGTGCCGAGCTTCGCGCACAGCTCAACCGCCTCAATAAGCGCAAGTAAGCCTGTCCAATATTTTTCGGGAGTGTAGAGATGCAGCTTCTTGTCAGAGTCAGTTCAACAGAATCCCTCGCAGCCGCGGTGCAGACCGGGGCTGACGGAGTATACCTTTGCGCTCCCGACGGCTGCGCCAAAGACTGCTTCTCTGTTTCCGAACTGCAGGAGGCTTTCAGATACTGCCGTCTGCGCGGAGTCAAAAGCTACGTTTATTTCGGTGCTCTCTGCACCGACAGCGACCTGCTCCGTCACCGTGACCTTGTGCGTATTATCAACGCATCGGGTGCCGATGCCGCCGTTGTCGGTGACCTGGGTCTGGTGCGTGTCATCAGACAGCAGGCACCTCAGCTGCCCATATTCGGCTCGGAGGGGCTGGCGGTACACGATCTTGCGGGCGCACTTGCCGCGCAGAAGCTGGGTCTGTCCCGCATCACCCTTGCCCGTGAATTAAGCGCCGAGCAGATGCGGTTCATCAGTGAGCGTACCGATATAGAGACTCAGGCGTTCTGCCACGGTGAGCAATGCGTTTCCTATTCGGGTCAGTGCTATATGTCCACAGCGGTAGCGTCCCGCCCTGCCAGCAGGGGCCAGTGTATGCATCCCTGCCGCACTGCCTACTCCTATTTCGGCGACGCACCGGGCGAGCATCTCAGCCTCAAGGATATGTGTCTTGCGAACCATCTGGGTGACCTTAAACGGGCGGGCGTTGCCGCCGCTGTAATCGACTGCACCGCCAAGCGGCCCGAATACACGGCTATGCTCTGCTCTATGTACAGCAGCTGTCTGAAAACCGGCACTCCTCCCTCAAAAGCCGATATGCTCAGACTGGAGAGTCTGTTTTCACGTGAGGGCTTCAGCGACTCCTACATAAAGGGCGAAAAGGGCGTTTGTATGTTCGGCTCGCCCAACCCTGCCCCCGAGCGCGAAGCAAGAAGCGCCTATGCTGACGCCCGCAAGCTCTATCAGGGCGAGGGCGAAAAGCCACTTGTGGCCGTGGATATGCTGTTTTCTGCCCGCGCAGGCGAGGATATAACCCTCGTCTGCTGTGACGGCGACGGCAACGAAGCTGTCTCCCGCTCGCCTGCCGCCCAATCGGGCAAAAAAGCTACCTCCAAGCAGGAGATACGTGCCCTTTTGAGCAAGACCGACAAGACGGTGTTCTATCTTGACAACTGTCAGATAGATATAGAGGAGGGGCTCAGGATAACCCCTGCCGCAGTCAGCGCTATGCGCCGTGCCTGCCTTGACATGTTGAGTGCCAAGCGCAAACAGTCGCCCGAGCGTGTTGAGGGCAACTGGCAGCCGGGACTTAAGCGGCTTTCCTTTGCGCAGGCACCGGAGATAGCATTGTCTTTTCTCAAGACCGAGCAGATAACCCCCGAGATACTGGACCTCAGACCTCAGATAGTTTACCTGCCCATATGGCGTATGCACGAGGATACCAAAATAATCGAGCTGCTCCTGAAGCGCGGCATAACCCCCTGCGCCGTGCTGGACAGAGTGGTATCGGATAAGCAGTGGCCCGAGGTGCTTATGGCTCTGCGTGAGCTCAAGCAGGCAGGACTCAGTCAGGTGCTGTGTACCAGTCTGGGTCAGACGGCGCTGCTTTCACCGTTGGGATTTACCTTGAGAGGCGATTTCGGGATGAACCTGCTCAATTCACAGAGCATAAAAGAAGTCAAAGCACTTGGTCTTTCCAGCTGCACGCTGAGCTTTGAACAGAGTTTTATGCAGATAAAGGAGCTGTCCCAGAGCCTTGACTGTGAGCTTATAATATACGGAAGACTGCCCCTTATGTATACCGAGAACTGCATCATCCACAAGCATCACGGCGTACATATCTGCCATAACGGCTCTATGGCGCTTATCGACAAAACAGGACGCAGTTACCCCCTCCTCAGCGAAAAAGGCTGCCGCAACACCCTGTACAATGCCGAAAAGCTGTGGCTTGCAGACAAAAAAGACGATTATATGCGTCTGGGCTGCCGTACTTTGCGCCTTTGCTTTACTACCGAGAACAGCAAAGAGTGCCTGCGCGTGGTCGAAGCCTATATGGGCAAGACCGAGATGACCCCCGAGCGGGCAACCCGAGGAATGTACTACAGGGGTCAATAACATAGATACAGAGGTTTGATATGATAATTCTTGCATCGGCATCCCCGCGCAGGCGCGAACTGCTGGGGCAGATATGCGATTTCGAAGTAAGAGCCACCGACTGTGACGAAAGCTGTGCCCTCACGTCCCCCGAGGAGCTGGTCTGTGAGCTGTCAAAGCGCAAAGCGCAGGCCTGCAGGGCAGGCACGGAGGATACGGTCATCGGCGCTGACACGGTTGTGGCATTGGACGGCGAGATCCTGGGCAAGCCCAAAGACGCCGAGGATGCCAAAAATATGCTCCGCAAGCTGTCGGGCAGGACCCATTCGGTGTTCACCGGCGTCACCGTGCTGAAAAACGGCGGAGCGCACACCTTCTGTGAGCGTACCGACGTGACCTTCTATGAGCTGTCAGAGGAGCTTATAGACCGGTACGTGGACACGAAAGAGCCTTATGACAAAGCAGGAGCGTACGGCATTCAGGGAAAAGGCTGCGTGCTGGTCAAAGGTATTTGCGGAGATTATTTTAACGTGGTGGGACTGCCCGTGGGCAGACTTTATCACCTTTTGAATACAATCGGAGGAAGCGGCTTAGATGCGTAAGCTTTTCAAGTCAAAAATTTTTGTGTTCGGCTTCATTCTTGCCATACTGTCTGTTGGAATAATGATATACGCCTTCGTGTCCCCGTCACCCACGCCTATAACCAACCTGATGGGCGCTATAGTTACGCCTCTGGAAAAGGGCGTCAGCTGGGTAGGCGACGGGATAGGAGGCTTTTTTGCTTATTTTAAGGGCTATGACGACCTTGAGCGCGAAAATGCCCGCCTGCTTGCGCGGATATCTGAGTACGAAAAATTAGAGTCGGAATTCTACGCCGCCGTCAGCGAAAACGAGGAACTGAGGCGCCTTGCGGGGCTCAAACAGCGGCGGAGCGATTTTGAGTTTGAGATGTGCTCGGTGGTATCCACCGTTACAAACGGCTACACAAGCACCTTTACCATAAACCGCGGCAGCCTTGACGGCATCGAAACGGGCGACTGCGTTATGACCGACGCGGGGTTCGTTGGCTATATAAGCTCGGTGTCTCTGCGCTCTGCCGAGGTCATCACCCTTATCAATATCGAGACCAAGCTTGCCTGCATAGTCTCGCGCACCCGTGAGGCTGTGGTGGTGGAGGGTGATTTCGTGCTGGCATCCGACGGATGTGTCAAGATGCCCTACCTCAAGAACACCGCCGACGTGCAGGTGGGCGATATAATAGAGACCAGCGGAAAAACCGAGCAGTTTCCCAAGGGTGTCATAGTCGGCACCGTCAAGGAGGTCAGGCGTGAGGAGCACGGTATATCCAGCTATGCGATCATCGAGCCTGCTGTGGATATAGATAAGCTGCACACGGTATTCGTCGTCAAGGATTTTGAGATCACGGAGTGAACACAGTTGTCATTTTTTAAGCGCAAATCGGTACTCAAATGGCTGGTCTACGGCGTTGCTGCCGTAGTCTTATTGGTGCTGCAAAGCTCCCGTACCCCCTCGCTGACTCTGTGGAGTGCCCGAGCCGATTTTCTGCCGTTTCTGGTCACCGCTCTGGCTCTGTACGAGGGGCCGTATCTTGCGGGGTCTGTAGGATTTTTTTCGGGACTGCTGCTTGCCGTCCACGGCATCACCATTGAAGGACTTGCCTGCCTGTACCTGTCCCTTACGGGTGTCGTGCTGGGCTGGCTGTTTGACAAATATTTTCGCCGCAACGTCCTGCTTCCCATTATGGCAGGCGCTTTGTGCATCATCATTGCCGAAGCCTGCAAGTACGTGTTCTATTACAAGCTGGTATACAGTCTCAGCGCAGGCGCGGGAATGCTCACTTTGCTGGGCAGTCTCATTCTGTCTGTGCCCGCAGGTGCGGCGGTCTGCTTTGCGATCCGTTGGCTGCACAGGTTTTTTGGGGAGGAAGAGCAGTGAATAACGTAGGCAGCGGCAAATATACCCGCAAAATAGTCGTTCTCTGCCTGATGATGCTGTGCGTCGTGGTGATAATGGTCACCCGTATGGCGGATATACAGCTGGTAGAGCATGAAGAGGCCGTGCGGCAGGTGCAGAACAGAAGCGTGCGCACCTACAAGGAAACGGCATCCCGAGGTGAGATACAGGACCGCAACGGCAACGTACTTGTATCCGACGTCGCCTGCTATAATATAACCTTTGACTATTACGAGTGGGACAAGACCAATCAGAACGATGTCATCCTTGCCCTTTGCACTATGCTGTCCGAGGGCGGCTTTGAGTGGAGCGACGAGCTTCCCATAACGGAGGAGGTTCCATACGGCTATACCTATGCCGACAGGAAAAGCGGCTCGGGCAAAAAGCTTATGAAGTTTATTTCTGAACGCGGCTGGGACGAAGATGTAAGCGCCACCCGTCTGTTCACCCTGCTGTGCGAGCGGTACAATGTGGCAGAGGAGCTGACCGGCCGCGAAAAGCGCATCATCATCGGCGTGCGCTACTATCTGGAGCAGTGCGAGTTCTCCGCCTACAATTCCCCCGTCACCATAGCCACCGACGTGGATATAGATACGGTGGTGGAGGTGTCGGCGCTGTCGAACAGCCTGCCGGGCGTCACCGTGGCGGTGGGCGCGCGCAGGGAGTATTTTACCACCTGTGCCGCGCATATTCTGGGCAGGGTGGCAGCCATATCCTCAAGCGAATACGCCGAGCTCAAGTCAAGCGGTTACCGCCTTACCGACAGCATCGGCAAAATGGGTATAGAAAAAGCCTTTGAGAGTGAGCTTCGCGGCATTGACGGCAAAAAGAACGTGGAGGTCGATAAGCAGACGGGTCAGCTTGTGGACGAATATATGCTGGAAGACCCACAGCCGGGCAACAACGTAGTGCTGACCATAGACTTAGGTCTGCAGGAGGTGGCGGAGCAGTCACTTGCAGAAACTATGGAGAGCATCAGAAACGGCGCCAACGGCGACCGCGGTCTGGATGCCGAAGGCGGCGCGGTGGTGGTTCTGTCAGCCAAAACCGGTGAGATATTGGCGATGGCAAGCTACCCCACCTATAATCTTGCTACCTACGGTGCCGACTATAACGAAAATCTGGCAAACTCCCTCAAGCCGTTTTTCAACCGCACCATAGCGGGCACCTATCCCCCGGGCTCCACCTTCAAGATGGTCACCGCCCTTGCGGCGATGGAAGAGGGGATAATCACCCCCGAAGAAAAGATGCACACCACGGGCGTGTATACGTACTACGCACCCTCCTATACCCCCGCCTGCTGGTACTACAACGACTACGGCAGAAGCCACGGGGACATCAACGTCAGCGAGGCGCTCAAGTATTCCTGCAACTACTTCTTCTTTGAAGTGGGCAGAGTAATGGGCATCGAGATACTCAACAAATACGCCACCGCCGTCGGTCTGGGTCAGAAAACGGGTATCGAGATAGGCGGCGAGGAAGCGGGCAACCTTGCAGGCCCCGAAAGCCGCAAACAAAACGGCGGCGGAGTGTGGCAGGAAAGTGAGACCATTCAGGCGGCTATCGGTCAGACCGAACAGCAGTTCACACCCCTGCAGATCGCTTCATACGTTGCCACGGTTGTCAACGGCGGCACAAAGTATACCCCGCACATCATCAAAGCCATAACCAACAACGACGGCACCGAGATCATTCGGAGCGAAAAGATAAGCTCGCAGAGCCTTGATATTTCCGCAAGGACGGTCAAAGCCATCAAAGAGGGTATGCGAGGGGTCGTTACCGAGGACGGTACCGCATCGTCGGTATTCCGCAACTTCCCCATAGACGTGGGCGGAAAAACCGGTTCGGCACAGACCAAAGAAGGCAGATCGGCTCACGGTGTGTTCGTATCCTTTGCTCCCTACGACGCCCCCGAGATAGTGGTGTGCGTGGTGGGCGAGTACGCAGGCTCGGGCGGCAGCGTGGCACCCGTGTGTATAGATATTTATAACTATTACTTCGGTCTTACGGCAAATGAGTAGATAATATTTCGTTCATCCTATTGTGAAACGGCGGATAGTGATGTATAATATTATATTACCAATACAAAGGAAGTGAATCTTGTGGGCACAGTCATAGCAGTTGCATCGGGCAAGGGCGGAACGGGTAAAAGCTCCTTCTGCGCCAATATCGCGGTAGCCTTGTGCGCCCGCGGCGAAAAGGTGCTGCTTATTGATACCGACGCAGGACTCCGCAGTTTAGACCTTATCCTGGGTATGACCAACCGTGTGCTCTTCAGCTACGCCGACGTTATCGAGGGCAACGCAAGCCTCAAGGAAGCCGCGGTTAAACACCCCGTAGTCAGGAACCTGCGCCTGCTCACAGCACCCGCAAGTCCCCGTGTCTTTGAATGCGGGCAGATCAAGGCGCTCGTTCAGCGGGCGAGGGAGCATTTTACATATACCGTCATCGACTGCCCTGCGGGAATGTCGGATAACGTGCTGGATTTCTGCATCTGTGCTGACCGCGCCGTTGTGGTGTCCACGCCCGACCATACCTCCCTTCGCGGCGGGCAGAAGATGGGTATACTTATGCGCGAGCAGGGACAGGAGAACGTCAAGATAGCCGTCAACCGTGTACGCAGCAATATGATAAACCGCGGCGAGGCGGTCAATATCGACGCCGCTATGGATCAGGCAGGACTGGGTCTTGTGGGCATAGTGCCCGAGGATAAGGGCGTCATAGCCTGCGGCAACAGCGGCAAACTGCTTGCATTCGAGAAAAAAAGCCCTGCATGGCAGGCATATTTTAATATAGCAGGAAGATTAAAAGGAGAGAAGATCCGTCTCTTGGAGCTTGTTCCCGGACGTTTCTGAAGAAGGAGGACTTTATCGGATGAACGTAGCTATTATTGCCGAAAACACCAAAAAAGAGCTTATGATCCAGTTCTGCATCGCCTATTGCGGAATATTGGCAAAGCATAATATATTTGCCACCCGCACCACGGGCAAAATGGTAGCCGACGCCACGGGTCTGGACGTACAGTGCCTGCTGCCCGGCATAGGCGGCGAGGAGCAGATATCTGCCCGCTGTGCCTATAACGAGATCGATCTGGTTATTATGCTCCGCGACCCTATGGTCGATTATACCCAGACCCCCCATCACAACGAGATCATTCGCAACTGCGATATTAATACCATCCCCGTAGCCACAAACCTTGCCTCCGCCGAAGTTCTGGTGCGCGCCCTCGATCAGGGCGACCTTGACTGGCGCGAGATAGTCAATCCTATATTCAAGGACGGAAAGAAGAAATGAGTCAGAAGATCCAGAGACCAAAGGGCACGGCAGACGTTACCGTGTCGGACGTTTACCGCTGGCACTATGCCGAAAATCTCCTTCGTGATACTGCCCGCCTGTTCGGCTACCGCGAAACACGTTTCCCCGTGTTTGAGCATACCGAGCTGTTTATCCGCGGTGTAGGCGACACCACCGACGTTGTGCAGAAGGAGATGTACACCTTTGAGGACAAGGGCGGCAGAAGCATCACCCTGAGACCCGAAGGTACCGCCTCCACCGTGCGCTCCTATATCGAGAACGGCGAGGCACAGAACGGCGCACCCTACAAAGCCTATTACATAGTCCCCAACTTCAGATACGAGAAGCCTCAGGCAGGCAGACTCCGTGAGCATCACCAGTTCGGTATCGAGTGCTTCGGCGCCGCAACCTACACAGCCGATGCCGAGGTCATCGCGCTGGCAAGCACCTTTATCAAAAAGCTGGGCATCTCCACCAAACTGCGTATCAACTCCATCGGCTGCCCCCATTGCCGTCCCGCCTACCACAAGGCGCTCCACGAGTATTTTGAGGGCAAAAAACAGGAGCTCTGCGAGACCTGCCTCAGCCGACTTGACAAGAATCCCATGCGTATTTTGGATTGCAAGAGCCCCGTCTGTTCGGCAATAGCCGAGGACGCACCCCGCGCAGTAGACTTCCTCTGCGAGGATTGCGCAAGCCACTTTGAGGGACTCAAGACCTCCCTCACCCAGATGGGCATCGAGTATGAGGTGGACACCTCTATTGTGCGCGGCCTCGACTACTACACCAAGACGGTGTTCGAGTTCGTGTTCTCGGGCATCGGCGCGCAGGGTACGGTCTGCGGCGGCGGCAGATACGACGGCCTTATCGAGCAGTTGGGCGGCGCCGCCACCCCTGCGGTGGGCTTCGGCTGCGGCCTTGAGCGCCTTCTGCTTGCGGCAGACGCATCGGGCTTTGTATTCCCCGACGCCCCCACCTGCGACGTGTTCGTTGCATCGGCTGATCCCTGCGGCGCGCTGGCAGCGCTGAGACTTGCCGCTGAGTTGCGCGACAAGGGTGTTTCGGTTGAGACCGATCTTTGCGCCCGCGGACTTAAAGCGCAGATGAAGAACGCCGACCGAATAGGCGCAAAGTACACCATCGTGCTGGGCGAAAGCGAAGTTCAGGCAAACCGCGCCATCCTCAAGAATATGCGCCTCAAAGAGCAGACAGAGATCGCTCTGGAGGCTGACGATATTGCTTCGGCAGTTAAGAAAGGACAGAACTGATATGAAAAATATGTCTGCACCCCGCGTATACTGCGGCAGCCTCCGTGAGGGAGATATTGGCAAGAGAGTGTCCGTCTGCGGCTGGGTAGCCCGCAACCGTGACCTTGGCGCGCTGATATTCATCGACGTGCGCGACAGAGAGGGTATCGTACAGTGCGTGTTTGACCGCAGCGTCAACGACGAACTGGCAGAAAAAGCCTTCTCCCTCCGCGCCGAATACACCGTCCGCGTAACCGGCACCGTCCGTATGCGCTCGGCTGTCAACGACAAGATCCCCACCGGCAAGATCGAGATCGTTGCCGAGGAGCTTGAGCTGTACTCCGCATCCGAGACCCCTCCCTTTGAGATCTCCGACGACGTCAACGTCAACGACGCTCTGCGCCTCAAATACCGCTACCTCGACCTGCGCCGTCCCTCTCTGCAGAAGACTCTCGCCATCCGTCACCGTGTCGCCAAGATCACCCGCGACTACTTTGACGAGAACGGATTTTTTGAGATAGAGACCCCTATTTTGACCAAATCCACCCCCGAAGGCGCACGCGACTATCTTGTGCCTTCCCGCGTACATCCCGGCAAGTTTTACGCTCTGCCCCAGTCCCCCCAGCAGTACAAGCAGCTGCTGATGCTGTCCGGTTTTGACCGCTATTTCCAGATCGCCCGCTGCTTCAGAGACGAGGACCTGCGCTACGACCGTCAGCCCGAGTTCACCCAGATCGACCTCGAGATGAGCTACGTGGACGTTGACGACGTCATCGCAATGCAGGAGGGCTTTATCAAGCGCCTGTTCAAGGAAGTGCTGAACAAGGACATCGAGACCCCCTTTATGCGCATCACCTACAAGGAAGCTATGGCACGCTACGGCTCGGACAAGCCCGACCTGAGATTTGATATGGAGCTGGTTGACCTCACCGACAAGTGCGAAAAGTGCGGATTTGCCGTGTTTGAGAATGCCAAGAGCGTTCAGGCCATCAACGTCAAGGGCGGCGGCGACAAGCTGAGCCGCAAGGAGATCGACGCTCTGGGCGAGTTCGTCAAGAGCTACAAGGCCAAGGGCCTGGCATGGCTCAAGACTACATCTAATGGCGAGCAGAGCAGCTCCTTTGCCAAGTTTATGACCGAGGAGAGCATCCAGGCCATCAAGGACAAGGCTCAGGTAGTTCCCGGCGACCTGCTGCTGTGCGTTGCACACGAGGATGAGGAGACCGCACAGAACGCCGTCGGCGCACTGCGCTGCCACGTGGCCAAGAAGATGGGTCTCATCCCCGCAGGCGTCTACAAGCTGCTGTGGGTCACCGAGTTCCCCATGTTCGAGTACGGCGAGGACGACGAGGGCAACACCCGTCTGTACGCCAAGCACCATCCCTTCACCGCTCCCATGGACGAGGATATCCATCTGTTTGATACCGAGCCTCAGAATATGCGCGCCAAAGCCTACGACATCGTCCTCAACGGCACCGAGCTGGGCGGCGGCTCCATCCGTATCCACCGCTCTGATGTGCAGAAGCAGATGTTCAAGGCCCTCGGCTTCAGCGAAGAAGAAGCACAGGCCCGCTTCGGCTACCTCATCAATGCATTCCGCTACGGCGCACCTCCCCACGGCGGTCTGGCATACGGCCTTGACCGTATCGTAATGCATCTGGCAGACACCGAGAGCATCCGCGACGTTATCGCATTCCCCAAGGTGCAGAACGCATCCGAGCTGATGACCGATGCCCCCGACTTTGTAGATGATAAGCAGCTCCGCGAACTGTCCATCAAGACCGATATCGAAGAAAAGTAAGATAAAAACATAAAAAAGACTGTTCCCACGGGAACAGTCTTTTTTATGTTATTTGTTTTCGATTATTGCTCTGAACTTGGCTGCAAAATCGGAGTCTTTTGCCCGGTGGTATATTGTGCTTTTGCCGATAGCCATATACCCGTTGTCTGATATAGAAACAAAACGTTCGTAAAGTCCGTCGTTGTCCCAGTCTGCAGTAATGTAATAATCGGCGGTGCGAAATTCTGTGGGGCGGAGAGAAGTAAATCTCCGCTTGAAGGTCGTTTCGCTCAAAAGCTCCTGCAGCTGCCTCAATTGCTCGGCTGTCAGGGTTATTTGGGGCACAGGACCCGGAGTCTGATACGGATCGTTGCGCAATACCGATATCCTCAGCGGAACCTCGTCAAGCTTGTCAAGATTATCCAGCCGCTTGCCGCTGATATTCATATAGAAATAAAACTGCACGCACAGCGCAGCTGCCGCGATAATGCACAGAGCGGTCACGGCTATGGTGGTGATCTTCTTGCGCCTGAGCTTCTTTTTCAGCGCCAGCAAAGCCGCCTTGTCCTCGTCTGTTTGCTCATCGGTCATATCGGCTATGTCGCTGTCTGATTTCAGCGCCTCAAGTTCTTTGCGGCAGCTTTCGCACCTTTCAAGATGCTGTCTTATAAACGCCGCCGTGTCCTCGCTGACCATATCCTCAAGATACAGAGGGAGAATATCCCTGACAATACTACACTCGTTTATCACGCTCTATGCCTCCAATCTCTCTTTGATTTTGCTTTTTGCGCGGTGATAGGTGACGCAGGCCCAGTTTTCCGATTTGTCGAATATCTGTCCTATCTGCTCAAAACTCAGCTCACCGAACACCCGCCACATAAAAACCTCTTTGTAAGGCTCGGGCAGGGTGTGAAGAACCCTGCGTATTCGGGCGGCTTCATCCCGTCGGGTGACGGTATTCTCCACCGAGCAGCCCGTGTCTGCCTCCTTAAGCTCATCAAGGCTGCCTGATCGTCCGTTCTTTTTCAAATAGTCGGAGTAGCAGTTTTTGGCTATCTGACACAGCCAGACCCGCATTTCGCAGTCACCGCGGAAACTGCCGATAGATTTAAGCGCCTTGAAGAATGTCTCGCTTGTAACCTCCTCGGCAATATGCTCGTCGCCCGAAAGTCTGCGTATATACAGGAAAACATCGCGGAAATAGGCGGTGTAAATCTGCTCAAATTCGGTCATCCTATCACCTCCTTTGCTCATAAGACGGTCAAAAACAAAAAATCTTACCAAAAATGCAAATTTTTTTGAGGTTTAATTAATTTTATCATACAAGTACTGCCGCTGTCAAAACTCCGCTCCGTTATCTCTCCGACAGCTCGTATTATTCCGTTAGGCGTTACATATTATTCCGCAAGACTTGATATTGTTCCGCAACTGTGGTATACTAACCGCATAAAGGGGTTGGTTTTATGTATATGACCGTCAAAGAAGCGGCAGAAAAGTGGGGCGTATCCGACAGACGGGTACGTATTCTGTGTGCTTCGGGACAGATAGAGGGCGCTTTTCGGCAGGGGCGCGAATGGAAGATACCCGCAAACGCCAAAAAGCCTGCCGACCGACGTTTCAGGAGCGCACAGTCGCTTTTGGATGTCATTGACAGCAAGAAACAAGAGCTTGACACCCGTCGTCCTTTGACAGAGGGCGAGGTTATGCGGCTGTATGAGGATTTCGCGGTCGAGTACACCTACAATTCCAACGCTATCGAGGGTAACACCCTGACTCTGCGCGAGACCGATATGGTACTCAGGGGGCTGACCATTGACCAAAAGCCGCTGCGTGAGCATATGGAGGCTGTGGGCCACAAAGAGGCGTTTGACTACGTGCGCGAGCTGGTGCAGTCAAGAGAGCCGATGTCAGAGCGGGTCATCAAGCAGATACACTTTTTGGTGCTGGCAGACAAGCGTGAGGACAGAGGGGTTTACCGCCGTGTGCCTGTGCGTATTCTGGGCGCATATCATCAGCCCGTGCCGCCCTATGTGATAGAGTCAAGTATGCAGCGGCTGATGGCGGATCATAATGCCAATAACGAGCATATCGTAACAAAGCTTGCGCGGTTTCATATAGAGTTTGAGGGCATACATCCGTTTATTGACGGCAACGGCAGAACGGGCAGGCTGCTTGTCAATCTTGAACTGATGAAAGCAGGCTACCCGCCCATAGACATTAAATTCACAGACCGAAAAGCCTACTACGACGCTTTTGATGCCTATCACATTAATAACGACATCAAACCTATGGAAAAACTGTTCGCCCAATACCTGAACGCAAGATTGGATCAGTATCTGAGTATGCTGTAATAAGCAAAAAATCCCTGCCGATTTTTCGGCAGGGATTTAATATTGCGTATTTCTGCTTATTTCAGCTCGTTGGAGTTGTTGAGCAGGGTGGAGCTGAACATAAACAGCACGTCTGCTCCCTCGAAGCTGACCTGACCGCTCTGCACAAAATAGTTGAGGGTCATCTGGGGCAGAACTCTGGGGTCGAGGATAGTGATCTTGGCATACCCCTCGGCAAAATAGGGGGACAGGGAGGAGCCGAAGGAGTCGCGGAAGATGATAAGCTGGCGGTCGGTGGTGGCGTTCTCGTTCTCGATAGTCACCATAGACACCTTTGCGCCCGAGAGGAATATATCGTAGGGGTCGTTGCCCTCGGCCTTTTCAAGAGTGTACATGGGTATCTCCACGGGCTTGCCGCTTTCCCAGGTGTAGACCTTGACGCCGCTCTGATAGGGGGCGGTCATATATTTCAGCTCGTCGCGGTCATAGCTCAGCGCAAACTGATAGCCGTAAACGCCCTTGAATATCTCGCCCAGAGAGTTTTCGGTATATTCAGCCTCAAGCTTGACACCCATTTTGTCGGCAATGGCCTGAGCTACGTCATAGATCTTTTCCTGCTTCCAATGGGTGTCGGTCTTGTAGTAGTCATCAAGCTCCATCAGTCCGGTAATGTCGATATACTCGGCAAAGTCCATACCCTCGGTGTACGCCTTGATAAGTGCGGCGTAGTCCAGAGACAGATAGGAGTATTTGTCAGCCATATAGTAGTTCTTGTCGGGTACCACGGTGGTGTAGACCTTGCAGTTTTTGTCCTTGACGAAGCTGTCATACAGCGCGGTCAGTTTGCTTACTGCCGTCTGCACCGACTCAATATTGGTGGGATATTCCATCTTGGAGATGTATCCGTCTTTCTCGTACAGATCGTTGACGTCCTTGAGCCCCATTATATTCAGAGCGGTGTATGCCTTGACAGCGCGGAAAGAGTCGCGCAGGGGGAACTGATCCAGCGCGTAGCTCTCAAAGCTGTTCATAAACTCGGCAGAAAGCACGGTGGACAGATTAAGAGTGGGAAACTGCTTCAACTCTCTGCGCTCGGCAATTGAGTAGCCGTCGGCAGGCTTAAACCAGCAGTAGAGTGAAAAAACGGCGAGAAAAAGGGCAAAAACTACCGTAACTACGATGTTTTTGGTCTTGGTCGTCATATTTTTGCCTCCTTTCTCAGAATCGGAAGTAGAGGAAGGGGTTGAAGCTTCCGTCTACCAAAAACGCGGTCACGGTAACGAGCAGTACCATCAGCACCACGGGCTCAAGCAGGTTGATCATCTTGTCCAGCGACTTATGCTCCTTGGCTTTGAGCACCAGAGTCTTGACGGCAGGGGTTGCGCCGAACAGCGCCGCAGCGATAAGCAGGCCGTAGGAGCGCATATAGTATCCAAACTCGGCAGAGACCAGAGGAACATCCCCTGCGCCGAACATAGCGCCGATGTACTCAAATGACTCGCGCATATCGGTACCGTTGAAGATAACGAAGCTTATGAGCATAACCACGGCCACGTACAGATGGGAGAATACGCCTATCTTTTTGAGAGTCTTGCCAAGCACAAACTTCTCAAGCATCAGAAACAGCGCAAAATACAGACCCCAGGCGATAAAATTCCAGCTTGCACCGTGCCAAAAGCCTGTGAGACCCCATACTATCAGGGTGTTGAGGAGCCATCTGCCCGTGCTTACGCGGTTGCCGCCGAGAGGGATGTACAGATAGTCGCGGAACCATGTGCCCAGGGACATATGCCATCTTCGCCACCACTCGGCAATGCTTTTGGATATGACGGGGTAGTTGAAGTTCTCGCAGAAGTTAAAGCCCAGCACCTTGCCGATACCGATAGCCATATCGCTGTAGCCCGAGAAGTCAAAGTAGATGTGCAGTACAAGACACAGCGCGTATACCCAATAAAACAGCACCGATTTGTCGGAAGATGCCTTGAATATCTCGCACAGCTCGCCCAGCAGGTTGGCTATAAGCACCTTTTTGCTCAGACCGATGATAAATCTGCGGATACCCAGAGCCGCACCCTCGAATGTGATGTCGCGCTCCTCAAGCTGTACGGCGATATCGCGGTAACGGACGATAGGACCTGCGATCAGCTGAGGGAACATAGTGACGTAAGCGCCGAAGTTTACGATGTTCTTTTGCGCTGCGGCATCCTTGCGGTACACGTCCACGACGTAGCTGAGTATCTGGAACGTGTAGAAGCTGATGCCTATGGGCAGAGCTATTTTCAGCAGAGGCACGCTCAGCCCCGTAACGGCGTTGAAGTTGTCAATGAAAAAGTCGGCATACTTGAAGTAGCCCAGCATACCCAGACAGACGGTGGTGGAGACTATCATAGGCAGGCGTGAGAGCCACTTGCCTCTGTCCGAAAACCGCTCGGTCAAAAGTCCCGATATCCAGCCCACAAGGATGGATATGACCATAAAGACTATATATCTGGGCTCTCCCCAACCGTAAAAAACAAGGCTGGTAAAAAGAATTGCGCCGTTGCGCAGCCTTTTGGGCAGCGCAAGGCACAATACCAGAGTTATGGGGAGAAAGTAGTATAAAAACGATACGCTTGAAAACAGCATTGTTTACACTCTTTCAGTAATGATTCTTAACCTACTGCGATGGGAGCGTCAAAGAGAACGGTAACCGCCTCGCCGTATGCTTCACTGAGTCCTGCCTTTACGGGGTTCACAGCGTCGTTAAGACCAAACATAACAACTACGTTGCTTGTGCCAACCTTGGCGATGAACAGAGTCTCGGGGAAACCGCACATCCACTGGTTGTTCATGATGGTGTCGTTCATTGTCTGAGCAAAAGCCTCAATATCAGCTGCGCTGGTCAGGTGATAAGCACCGCAGGTGAAGTTGTTGGCGTTCATCATGTGCATGAAGGAGCCTGCTGCATCAATCTTTGCCTGCTCTGCTTCGGGGATAAGCAGTATGGAGCCCATGAAAGCCTTGTCAACTACCAGACCGGGGCCTTCGAAGTCGGTGTGCTCAGCATCGCCGCCGCCTACGGGGAACTTCTGATCGTCAGCAACCTTGCCCCAGGCAGCCTTGAGGATGTCTACCGGAGCGTCGGTAACGTCGGAAACAGAGGGGGTATCGGGGGTGGTGTTGTCGGTGTTAGCGTTGTCCTTGTCGCTTGCGTTGTCCTTGTTTACGTCGCTGGGGGAGGAAGAGCCCTTATCTTCGCCGCAGGCGGCAAGAGCAAATACCAGGGTCAGTGCCAGGATGAGTGCGAGAATCTTCTTCATTTTGTGTACTCCTTTGATTTTTATTTTTAATAATTTTTTGTTTTAATTTGCTTTCCGTATAATAAGACTGTGATTTTTGAAAAAAGTTCCCGAAAAATCAAAAAAATTTTTCAAAACCCCACAAAACCCCATTATAGTTAGATTTTACCAAATCTTCGGTAAATAGTCAACAAAGAATACTAAACGGTTTGACTTTCAAAAATATACACCAAAACCGTAAAATATCCCATTGACAAACCGAACGAATAGTTATATTATATAGGTATCCTGACATAAAGGCTTTTTTACCCTGAGTGAAAGGTGCTGATATATTGATCACGGTATAGCTGCGCCTTTTTGGGTGCGGCTTTTTTGTTTGCAGTAAAGGAGCGGTTTTTATGGAAACACGTGTGGCCGTTATGGGCATCATAGTAGAGGATATGTCCTCGGTGGAACAGCTCAACGGACTTCTCAGTGAGTACGGCATATGGATGATCGGCAGAATGGGCGTGCCCTACCGCAAAAAGAACATCAGCATCCTCAGCGTTGCCATCGACGCGCCCCAGGACGTTATATCCACCCTCAGCGGAAGAATAGGAAAGCTCAAAGGGGTCAGCGTCAAGACCGCCTATTCCAACGTGATAACCAAGGGTGAGCAGGATGCTTGAGCTGATAAGCAGGCTTGAGCGTGAGCACAGTCTGACCGAGAGTGAGTACAGACAGCTTGTGGAGGGGTACACACCCGAGCTTGCAGAATACGCCGCAAGCCGCGCCGACCGTGTTCGGCGGCAGGTGTACGGGGATGCGGTCTTTGTCCGCGGTCTTATCGAGATATCCAATATCTGCAAAAACGACTGCCTCTACTGCGGTATCCGCCGCAGCAACACAAGCTGTGACCGCTACCGACTGACCGAGAGCGACATCCTCGATTGCTGCCGCGAGGGTTACGGGCTGGGTTTTCGCACCTTCGTTCTGCAGGGTGGCGAGGACGGTTACTATACCGACGAGCGGGTAGAGAGTATAGTCAGAGCCATCAAGAGCGAGCATCCCGACTGCGCTGTGACTTTGTCGCTGGGCGAGCGCTCCTATGACAGCTACAAGCGGCTTTTTGATGCGGGAGCCGACCGCTACCTGCTGCGCCACGAAACGGCAGACGGAGAGCATTACAGCCGCCTGCACCCAAGCGAGCTGACCCTCAGCACCCGCCTTGAGTGCCTGCACGCGCTCAAAGCTATCGGCTATCAGGTGGGATGCGGTTTTATGGTGGGCTCGCCCTATCAGTCAAGTGAGCATATCGCCCGCGACCTCAGGTTTATCGAGAAATTTGACCCCGATATGTGCGGCATTGGCCCGTTTATCCCACACAAAGATACGCCTTTTCGTGATAAAACGGCGGGCAGCGCATACCTGACCTGCTTTCTTCTGAGCATAATACGGCTGATGAAGCCAAATATACTGCTTCCCGCCACCACCGCGTTGGGCAGTATCATCCCCGACGGCAGGGAAATGGGGCTCAGGGCAGGCGCCAACGTGGTCATGCCCAATCTGTCGCCTGTGTCGGCACGGGAAAAATATACTTTGTATAACAACAAACTGCACACGGGTACCGAAAGCGCCCAGGCACTCAAACAGCTTAAAGATAGAATAAAGGCAGCCGGCTACACAGTAGTCGTGAGCCGCGGAGATATAAAAAAGGAGCAGAAAAATGGCTAAATTTGATCTTAATTCCCTCAAAGCCGAGGAGTTTATCAACCACGAGGAAATACTTGACACCCTGCGCTACGCCGACGAGAACAAAAATAACGTCGAGCTTATTGACGAGCTTTTAGAAAAAGCCCGTCCTCAAAAGCAGGGCAACGGCTGCACCTGCCGGGGTCTTACCTACCGTGAGGCGTCGGTCTTGCTTGCCTGCGAAATCCCCGAAAAGGTAGAGCGTATGTACGAGATAGCCGAGGAGATCAAGCAGGCGTTTTACGGCAACCGTATCGTTATGTTTGCACCCCTTTATCTGTCCAACTACTGCGTCAACGGCTGTGTTTATTGCCCCTACCATGCCAAGAACAAGCATATCGCCCGCAAAAAGCTGACCCAGGAGGAGGTCAAGGCTGAGGTCATCGCACTGCAGGATATGGGACACAAGCGCCTTGCCATCGAAGCAGGCGAGGACCCCAAGAACAACCCCATCGAGTATATTCTTGAGTGCATCAAGACCATCTACAGCGTCAACCACAAAAACGGCGCTATCCGCCGTGTCAACGTCAATATTGCCGCTACCACCGTGGAGAACTACCGCAAGCTCAAGGATGCGGGCATCGGTACCTATATTCTCTTCCAGGAGACCTACCACAAAGAGAGCTACGAGCAGCTTCATCCCACGGGACCCAAGCACGATTACTGCTACCACACCGAGGCTATGGACAGAGCTATGGAGGGCGGCATCGACGACGTAGGTCTGGGCGTGCTGTTCGGACTTGAGCTGTACAGATATGAGTTTGCAGGCCTGCTGATGCACGCCGAGCATCTTGAGGCCGTTCACGGTGTCGGTCCCCACACTATTTCGGTGCCCCGTATCAAGCGCGCCGACGATATCGACCCCAACGTATTCGACAACTCCATCTCCGACGAGATTTTCAAGAAGATCATCGCCTGCATCCGCCTTGCCGTGCCCTATACCGGTATGATAATCTCCACCCGCGAGTCCGAAAAGGTCAGGGGCGAAGCCCTCCGCCTGGGTATATCCCAGATCAGCGGCGCATCCCGCACCTCTGTAGGCGGCTACACCGAGGAGGAACGCCCACACGACAGCGAGCAGTTTGACGTGTCCGACCAGCGTACCCTTGACGAGGTCGTCCGCTGGCTGATGGAGCTGGGTCACATACCCTCCTTCTGCACCGCCTGCTACCGCGAGGGCAGAACGGGCGACAGATTTATGAGCCTATGCAAAACGGGCCAGATACTCAACTGCTGCCACCCCAACGCGCTGATGACCCTCAGCGAGTACCTTGAGGACTACGCAAGCGAGGAGACAAAAAAGCTCGGTTATGAGCTTATCGACAGAGAAATCAAAAAGGTCCCCACCGAAAAGACTCGCAAAATAGCCGAGGAGAACATAGCCGCCATCCGTCAGTCCAACCGACGGGATTTCAGATTCTGAGGAGTGAGAGTATGAGCCTGAACTCGCGACCTTCGGCCGAGCGTGTGCATATCGGTTTTTTCGGTATGCGCAACGCGGGCAAATCAAGCATCGTCAATGCGGTGACGGGTCAGAACGTGGCTATCGTGTCCGATTTTGCGGGCACTACCACCGACCCGGTCAAAAAAACAATGGAGCTGCTGCCCCTGGGCCCCGTGGTCATTATCGACACTCCCGGTCTGGACGATGAGGGCGAGCTGGGCGCTATGCGTGTCAAACGCGCTATGCGCGAGCTTAACCGCACCGACGTTGCCGTTGTGGTGGTGGATGCCCAAAAGGGCGAAAACGAGCAGATAAAAAAGCTTGTGCAGCTCCTTGGGCAAAAAGAGATACCATATATTTTGGTCTATAACAAGTGTGACCTTGCTCACGCAGAGGGCAAGCTGTGTGTCAGCGCCAAAACAGGCGAGGGCATAGAGCAGCTGAAAGCCGAGATAGCGCGTCTCGCCGCGCCGAAACAGAACACCAAGCGGGTGGTTGCCGACCTTATTGAAAAAGGCGACTTCGTTGTGCTTGTCACCCCTATAGACGAGAGTGCGCCAAAAGGCAGACTTATCCTGCCCCAGCAGCAGACTATCAGGGATATTCTTGACTCAGGCGCAAGCTCTATCGTCTGTCAGCCCGAGGAGCTTGCAGACACACTCAAGACTCTCGGCAAAAAGCCCAAGCTTGTCATCACCGACTCTCAGGCATTCGGCAGGGTGTCCAAAATCGTGCCCGAGGATATCACCCTCACCAGCTTCTCCATACTGTTCGTGCGGTATAAGGGCGACCTTAATTTTGCCGCACGGGGCGCCGCTCAATTGGACAAGCTGCAAAACGGAGACAGAGTGCTTATCTCCGAGGGCTGTACCCACCACCGCCAGTGCGGCGACATCGGCACGGTCAAGCTGCCCGCGCTGATAAGAAAACACACGGGCGGCAAGGAGATACGGATAGACTTCACCTCGGGCGGCGACTTCCCCGAGGACGTCAGCGGATATAAGCTTATTATCCATTGCGGCGGCTGTATGCTGAATGAGCGGGAAATGCTGTGGCGCACCCGATGCGCTATGGACGCAAACGTGCCTATGACCAATTACGGCGTCGCCATCGCCCATATGAACGGCATCCTCCGCCGCTCCCTCGCCCCATTCCCCGAAGCGCTGAAAGAACTGGATTGACCGTATATAAGCCTTCTCCTATGAGGTAGCGAAGCGGCGCCGCGGTGTTGAATGACAGTCCGGTGGACTGTCAGACCCGCGGCGTGACCGAGCCGCAGCGAGACAGGTGGCGCGCGAAGCGTGACGGATGAGGTGCAAACCCCCATATCCACCCTGCCTCTTATATCACAAAACACCCCCTGCACTCTTGTGAGTGCAGGGGCAATTTTATTTGAATGCAGGGGGAACAGTATTGCCCTTTGCAAACGCGTCGGGGCCGGGGTCGGAGAGCGAAAAGTACATTCTCGCGGCCTTGGTAGTACCAAAATCCCGGCAGGAGCCTGAGTTCTGCACCTTGTTGAATGCGTCACGGAACATCTGATTGTGCGCCTCCTCGCGGTTGAGCAAAAAGTCGATGGTCTCACGGACTTTTTTGTCGTTTATCTGTCTGTACAGATATTCGTAGACAACCTTTGCACGCTGTTCGGAGGCGATATTGGACAGCAGATCGGCGCACAGATCACCGGTTACGGTCACGTAGTCGCCCGTCCACGAGTAACCCGATGCGTTGATGAGTCCGGGATTGAGACCGAGCAGCACGTGGGTCTGCACCTCGCCTGCGCTGACCTTGGTGGCATCCACCTCATGCCCGTTGAGCAGATTTATAGTCTGTGCCACCATCTCCATATGCCCCAGCTCCTCTGCGGCAATATCCAAAAACAGATCCTTGATCTCGGGATCCTTTACCCTGAAGCTCTGGGACATATACTGCATCGCCGCCTTGAGCTCGCCGTTGCCTCCGCCAAGCTGCTCCTGAAGCAGGGCGGCGTACTGGGGGTTTACCCTCTCGATCTCAACGGGGTGAAAAAGCTGTTTTTCGTGTTTGAACATTGTTTTGCCCTCCCAATATATATTATAGGAACAGTATTACCTCAAAAAAGCAAAAATATACCGCGGAGGAATCCCTCTGCGGTATATTCTTTGTATATTTGTGTTTTTTACGCGGTTTCGATGGAGGCGGCCTTCTGCAGACCCAGCTTTTTGACAGCATCCTCGCGCATCTTGTACTTGAGGATCTTGCCTGCGGCGTTCATGGGGAATGCGTCCACAAAGTCCACAAAGGAGGGGACCTTGTGCTTTGCCATATTGGCGTAGACGTAATCCTTGACCTCTTTTTCGGTCATTTCTTCACCCTGCTTGAGGATGATGCTTGCCATGATCTCCTCGCCAAACTGCTCGGAGGGCACGCCGATGACCTGAACGTCCTTAATCTTGGGATGGGTGTAGAGGAACTCCTCGATCTCCTTGGGGTAGATGTTCTCACCGCCGCGGATTATCATATCTTTCAGTCTGCCGGTGATACGGAAGTTGCCCTCGGGTGTGCGGCAGGCAAGGTCGCCGGTGTGCAGCCAGCCGTCGGCGTCAATGGTGGAGGAGGTGGCGTCGGGCATCTTGTAGTAACCCTTCATCAGGTTGTAGCCGCGTGCAACGAACTCACCGTTTACGCCGTCGGGGCACTCAAGACCGGTCTCGGGATCGACTATCTTGCACTCGATCTCGGGCAGAGGTCTGCCGACCGTGGCAACACGGACGTCCAGAGGATCGTCGGTGCTGGACATGGTACAGCCGGGGGAGGACTCTGTCTGACCGTAGACGATGGTGATCTCCTTCATATTCATCTTTTCCACCACGTCCTTCATAACGGCGATGGGGCAGGGCGAACCTGCCATAATGCCGGTACGCATATAGCTGAAATCGGCAGGGTTGAAGTCCTTGTGCTCCAAAAGGGCAATGAACATGGTGGGAACACCGTGGAAGCAGGTGATGCGCTCCTGCTTGATGCAGGCCAGGGAGGATTTGGGGGAGAAGTAGGGGATGGGTGACAGCATAGCGCTGTGGGTCATTGCGGCGGTCATAGCCAGAACCATACCGAAACAATGGAACATAGGCACCTGGATCATCATACGGTCGGCGGTGGACAGATCCATACGGTCGCCGATGCACTTGCCGTTGTTGACGATGTTGCGGTGGGTGAGCATAACGCCCTTGGGGAAGCCGGTGGTACCCGAGGTGTACTGCATATTGCACACGTCGTCGGGATGCACCTTGGCGGCAAGACGGTATACCTCGTCCTTGGGCACCTGCGAGGAAAACGCCACGGCATCCTGCCAGGTCAGACAGCCCTTCTGCTTGGACTCAAGGGTGATGATGTGACGCAGGAATGGCAGGCGCTTGCAGTGCAGGGGCTTGTTTGCATCCTGATACTGAAGCTCGGGGCACAGCTCTTTTATGATCTCAACGTAGTTGCTGTCACGGTAGCTGTCACACATAATGAGGGTGTGTACGTCAGCCTGCCGCAGCAGGTATTCAGCTTCACGGATCTTGTAGGCGGTGTTCATAGTGACCAGAACGGCACCCAGCTTGACGGTCGCCCAGAAAGAGATGTACCACTGGGGCAGATTGGTGCTCCATACGGCGACCTTGTCACCTGCTTTTACGCCCAGAGCTACCAGCGCACGGGCAAAGGTGTCAACGTCGTCACGGAATTCTTCGTAGGTGCGTGTGTAGTTGAGGGTGGTGAAGCGGAATGCATACTGGTTGGGGAAGGTCTCAACCAGAGTGTCCAGCACCTGAGAGAAGGTCATATCCAGCAGCACGTCCTTCTGCCATATGAACTTGCCTGTGCCGGTCTTGTTCTCGTACAGAGCCTTGCGGGAGCGCTGCTTGTCCGAGTGTATCTCCATAGCGTTGGTAAACTGGGGAAGGATAATATCGGTGTCGGTAATACCTGCATTTTCGGGAGCGCGGCAGAGGGAGATGTGACCCTTGTAGTCGATACTGCGCAGAGCCACGAGGATCTTCTCAACGGGCAGGTCGCCCTCGCCCATCAGACAGTATACGGGGCCGTTTTCGCTCTTTTCCGAGTCGCAGATACGCACGTGACGGACGTATGCGCCCAGATTGCGGATGGTCTTGTCGGGGGTCTCGTCATTGTAATAGTGGGGATCGTGAAGATTCCACAGAGCGGCCAGATTGTCGCTGGCAAATCTGTCCAGCATCTTGCAGATGCGGGAGGAGTCGGCATAGATGCCTGAGGTCTCCACCAGCAGGACTATGTTGGACTGCACTGCGGTGGGCAGCAGCTGACCGATAACGGTGACGATGCGCTGTTCGTCCTCGTCGGCCAGAATGTCCATACCCAGACATACGTTGGGGATCTGCAGCAGGCTTGCCAGATGGATGCAGTTTCTTGCATCGGCAAGTGCGCTTTCGATAGAGCCCTTGCCCACGTTTACCGTGATGCAGGGACACTCCAGATTGGCTTCGTTGAATGCGCGGATAAACTTCCTGCGGTTGCTGCCTGCGTTTGCACCCTCAAGCAGGGGAGTGGCTTCTACCTTGGAATAGAGCAGTTCGACGCCCTGCAACTCCATATCGGCGGCGAGGATGCAGGCATCGTTCCATGAGATATTAGGCCAGCCGCCCGTATAAAAACTCAGCTTCATCTTGCGTTTTCCTCATACACGATCTTGTTGACGGCACTCAGATATGCGCGGATGGATGCCTCGATAATGTCGGTGGACAGACCTCTGCCCGAATACAGTCTGCCGTTTGCGCGCAGCTTGACAACGGCGTCGCCCTGAGCCTCTCTGCCCTCGGTAACAGCCTGAATACGGAAGTCCTCAAGCTCAAAATGATGGCCCAGCAGCTGGTCAATAGCCAAAAATGCGGCATCGATGGGGCCGTCGCCTATGGAAACGGTCTGCAGGGGCACGCCCTTGCGGTTGACCTGAATAAATGCGGTGGAGGAGATGGAGGAGCCGCTGTTGATAACGAAGCTCTCCAGCTGATAGGTGGGAGCGACCTGACGTGCGTTCTCGGCTACCAGAGCCTCCAGGTCACGGTCGTCGACCTTCTTCTTTGCGGCCAGCTCCATAAACAGAGTATAGATCTTTGCCATATCCTCGTCGGATACGTCATAGCCCAGCGCGCTGAGACGGCGGCGGACGGTGGTCATATCCGAATCGGTGGTCAGTTCGATCTTTTCATCGCCCTCGTCGGAGGCGCTCAGTCTGCCGCTGTGGCCGGTCAGCGTCTCAAGACGCTGGCAGGTGCGCTGCAGCTCGGTGTACTTGAGACCGCTCTCAAAACCGAGGGTCTCACGTCTGACCTGCAGGATGTGCATAAACTTCTCCAGGGATGTATAGCCGGTGATGCCGCAGGAAGCTACCTTGATCTGCTTTACGCCTGCGTTTGCGGCAGCCAGGCAGGCGCTTGATGCCAGACCCAGATTGTCTTTGCACTCAAAGGACAGGGTGACACCCTCGAGAGCGGGGCAGGAAGCCTTCAGCTCGCTGACGAAAGCGCCTATCTCCTCTGCCAGCATCTCGCCGGTGGTGTCGCAGAGGGTGACTATAGTCGCGCCGCACTCAACGGCGGTGTTAATGGCGGAGATCAGAAAATCTCTGTCAGAGCGGGTGGCGTCCTCGGCGGTAAACTCAGCCTCAACGCCCAGCTCGGCAGCCAGCCTGATGCACTCGGCGATCTTCTCGAGCATTACCTTGGCTTTCATATGGTAGATGTACTCCATCTGTACGGTGGAGGTGGGAACGATAAGATTGATGCGCTTGCTCTGAGCCTTCTGCAAAGCGTCAAAGGTGCGTCGCACCGATGCGGTGTCGGGATATACGGGAGCGCTCAGCACCGAGCTCTTGATGGTGGATGCCAGAGTGCGCATCAAAACGGCGTCGGCAGCCTCCTCGGTGACGTAGCCGGTCTCAATAACGTCAACGTCCAGCTTTTCCAGCAGCTTGGCTATCTCCAGCTTCTCCTTGAAGCTGAGAGAGGACGAAAGTGCCTGATCGCTTACTCGCAGAGATATATCCGAGATCTTTATGGTATTCATAATACAGATTCCTCCGTTTGATTAAAAAATGCGCTTCGAGCCGCTATGCGTTGCCCGAAGCGCATGTAAATGTTAGGATTTACAGGCTAACAGTCCAACCCATATCATCCTCGACCTTACCGGTCTGGATGCCGTAAAGGGTGCTGTACAGCTTGTTTGCCAGCTCGCCTACGCCGCCGTTGCCGATGGTAAAGCTCTTGTCCTCGAATACCAGTCTGCCGACGGGGGAGATAACTGCTGCGGTACCGGTGGCAAATACCTCCTGAAGTCTGCCTTCTTCGCCTGCCTTGAGGACGTCGCTGATCTTCAGACGGCGCTCGGAAACGTTCATGCCCCACTTTCTCAGCAGAGCGAGAACAGAGTTACGAGTGATGCCGGGAAGAATGGTTCCTGCCAGAGGAGCGGTGATGATCTCACCGTCGATCACGAAGAATGCGTTGGAGGTACCGATCTCTTCGACGTAGTCGTGCTCAATGGAGTCGAGCCAGAGGACCTGCTCACAGCCCTTTTCGGCTGCTTTTTCCTGAGCCTTGAGAGAACCGGCATAGTTGCCGCCGACCTTGGCAAAGCCTGTGCCGCCGGGTACGGCACGGACGTAATGCTGCTCAACGAAAATGCTGTTAGCGGTCAGGCCGCCGTCAGAGCTTTCGTAGTAGGGGCCAACGGGAGAAAGAATGATGCAGAACTTGTAGTGGTGAGCGGCGTGAACACCCAGGAAAGCCTCGTCCGCAAAGATGAAGGGACGGATATAAAGGCTTGTGCCGAACTTCTCGGGGATCCAGTCACGGTCTACGTCAACTACTGCCTTGACAGCTTCGACGAACAGATCTTCGGGCATCTGGGGGATGCACATACGCTCGTTGGTGGAGTTGGTGCGCTTAGCGTTCATATCGGGGCGGAACAGTAGGATACGGCCGTCTTCGGTCTTGTATGCCTTTAGTCCCTCGAACATCTGCTGGGAGTAGTGTAGGACGGAGGCGGCGGGGTCTAAAGCGATGGGGCCGTAGGGGATGATTCTGCCGTCATGCCAGCCCTTCTCGGTGGACCAATCCATCATGAACATGTGGTCGGTAAACTGCTTGCCGAAGCGTAGGGTATCGGGGTTGGGCTTCTGCTTGGGGGCAGTTGTACGCTGGATCGTGAAATTGTACTTCATAATTAGTACCGCCTTTCAGATATGTAAATCAATTTAGTCAAAAAATAAGGTCAATTCCCGAAAAAAAGACAGAAATCGACAAGCTCCGTAGAGACTTGTCGATCAAAGGTGGTCGGAGTGATGTGACTTGAACACACGGCCTCTTGGTCCCGAACCAAGCGCTCTACCAAACTGAGCTACACCCCGAAAAATCGGGATCAGATATATTATACACACCCTTTTCCCGATTGTCAATATTATGTGTGGTTAAAATCAATGCCGCTGTGTATAAATATTTATGCAGCAGCGGCGATATTATGCGCGGTCTAAGGCTCAAAAAAGGTTCAGCGCTTGCCCTGCAGTATCTGGGCGCTCTGTACGCCGTCAAGGGCAAGCAGACGCTTCATAAGAGTCTCTATCTTGACGCGCATCTCAACGGTGTTCACCGACAGGGTGATGCCTGCCGCGCCGTCGATGGGGATGTTCTGGTTGACCGTAAGTACGTTGCCGCCTGCACGTGCGACCGCGTTGAGAAAGCTTGACAGCACGCCTGCGCGGTCGGTAAGAACCGCCTGCAGGGTGATGATGTTGTCCTCGTATTCTCTGGTATAAAGCTCTACGCTGTCGCGGTACTTGTAGTACTCGCTGCGGCTGATGCCCACAGCCTTGACAGCTTCGGTAATGTTCTTTGCCCGTCCCTGAATAAGCAAAGAGCGCACCTCGCAGACCATCTTGAGACCGCGGGGCAGTGCGTTTTCGTGAACGATATAATAGCGTTCTGTCTGTTCCATCTGCTGTTCTCCTCTTATTTTTGTGTTTTTTTATGCAGTGTGCGGGGGTGCTTTTCTGCGCAGCGGAGCCTCCCTGAAAGCCCCGCCGTCTGTGAACCGAGACACAGACCTGCGCCTGCTGTCCTCTGCAATCAAACAACAAGATATAATAACCTATTCTATTTATATCACAGCATAATTGATTTTTCAACCCTGAACGGACAAAAAATCCGTCCCGTGTATCTTCTGTACACGGGACGGAGCATAATATTATACAATATTATTATTATACAATATTATATTGTATCGTCCGTTATTTGACGGGGAAGCTTTCGACAGCCTCGGTCAGATGCTCAAGGCTCATATAGAACAGACGGTACACGGTGTTGGGGTAATCGGAGATGGTGGCGTAGTAGTAGCGGTCGTCCTCGGGGTCCTGATCACCGACTTTGAGGGTGAATACCTTTTCACCGGTGCTGAGACCGCCTTCGACGGACTCGTAACGGAAGGTCGCCTCGATATAGGGAGTGTCAAGCCCGTAAACGCTGAGATCCTCGGCGTAGGGGTTCTCTACCTTGGACACGTACATGGAGTTGATACCCGATATGAGAGCGGAGTGAGCCGAATTGGTGGAGACCAGCTTCTGTGTGGTAAAGCTCTTGCTCTCGGAGGTGTATTCTATGGAAGTGATATCGGTGAGAACTATCTCGGGGAACTCGGGCACTATAACGTAGCTCATAAGGTCGGAGAGGAAGTAATCCACGTAACCGGAAGCCATCATGAATATGGCGTCCACGCCCTCATAGTATACGTAATAGTCGGTAGTCGCCTGATTCTGCATACCGATGATCAGCTTGCCGCTCATACCGGTAGCAGAGGAGAAGGTAACGGTGGCGATGGGGTCGTTGAGTCCGAACAGCTCCATATTGTCGCTGTTCTTTGCCAAACGGCGTGTACCGGTCATCTGACCTAAGATAGCGCCCATTTCCTCAAGCTTGGTAGTGTCGAGAGGATAATTCTCATACTCGACGCAGTACCAGGTGGAGGACTTGATGCGGTCGTAGGTGACCGTGCCGGAGGGATTGGTAACGTTGATATATACGGCGGGTATCGTCCAGGCGTTGATGGTCAGGTCGATCTCGGGAACTTCGTCCTCGGTATCGTCACCGTCGTCGGTCTTTTCCAGTATGCCCGAATCAATGACAAAATACAGTCCCACGAACACCGCAAGCATTATAATAAGGATAAGAAGTCCTTTCTTTTTCTTCATAGCCTTACCTCGTGCGTCTTCTCAGCCATACCACGGCACCGAACAGAAGAACGATGATAACCACGATACCGGGATAGACAGCGCCCCAGACGATCATCTGGATGGTGGAGGGTGCCAGCTTGACGGTCGCGACGTCGGAGGAACGGATGGAGATGGTCTGCTCCCAATCGCACAGATATGCAAGAGAGTTGATCATCATATCACGGTTATTGCCCGATACGTAGGCGTCAGCCTCGTCGGAGTTGAAGTCGGCACCGCTCAGCCAGATAACGCGGCTTTCTGTGCCGTTGGAATTGGCAACGGTAGCCACAGCGCCCAGCGCGAAGGAGCCGGTGATATCGTTTTCGGTCTTTTCCAGAGTGGTCAGATTTTCGACCGAGCCCTCGTAGACCTTGGAGTAGGAGCTGGAGGAGGTGCGCAGCAGCTCGGAGACCTTTACGTTGTCGGGGGAGCTGAGCTGATCGACCTTGATGCCCTGAGCCTGACGGATGAGGACACGCAGAGCGTTTTGGTACATGGGAGCGGTGACCGCATGGTACAGAGTCTCAGGCATAACGAAATAGGTCCTGCCGCTGTAGTAGTAGCTGGTATTGGCTTCGACAACCATACCGGGAACGGGGGACATACCGAACTGAGCCATAAGCGACTGGAGGTTGGGCATACTGTCATCCACGTAAGAGGAGACAAAGAACAGGTTGCCGCCTCTTTCCAGATACTCGTTTATCATCTTAAGCTCACGGTCGTTGATATCGGTCTCGGGGCAGTCGATAAGCAGACAGTCGGCTTCCTCGGGGATGGCGTCCAGAGTTGCAAGAGATACCTCGGTAGTAGTGTAACCCTCGCTCCATATCTGCTCAAGGATACCGTCGTCGGGGATGACTTCGCTGTGACCCATGGTGACGTACAGTATGGGGATGTTGTCGCTGATAACGTAGCTGATAGCCGAGGTTATGGCAGGCTCACCCATAAACTCCATATCCACCTCGCCGCTGGACATATACAGATTCTCGTCGTAGACGAAGATATCGTTGAAGTCGACCACCTTTGCGCGGTTGGGGCCGTCAACGATAACGCTCTTATCGCTGACTGCGGCGGTGGTGTACTGGGATACAAAGGTAGGATTCTGTGCAGGGTCCACCTTGACTACCTTGATGTGCTTGGACAGACTTTCGTAGCGGGTGATAAGCTGCTCCACGTACTTGGACAGATCGGAGTGACCCTGGTCTGCGTTGGAGATAAAATACAGTGTAATGTCCGATTTAAGGTTCTTACAGATATCCTTGGTCTGCTGGGTAAAGGTGAACATCTCCGTACCCGACAGATCGATGCGTGTAAACTGCTGGGGGAGCTTGCGTACAAGCACGTTTGCCATAACGGCGACCAGTATGGCGATGATGACTAGCAGAGCCAGATATGTGCCTCTGCGGGTGGATACGGAGGAGAAAATGCCCTTCTTGGGAGTGTTGTTATTCTCGTTCATCAGCTCCACCTCCTTTTCTCAATAGACTGAATGGTAAAGAATATAAACAGAGCGGCAACGCTGATGTAATATACAAGAGTGGTGATATCAAACAGACCGTATGCCAGAGAAGCCATCTGGTCAAAAACCGCAATGTGACCCAAAAGGTTGGCAACGCTGTTTTCCAGCACAGCGGGGAATTTGCGGAAGAGAACGATGAGGATGGCTTCTGCCGCAACGGCGAAGATAGCGGCTACCGTAAAGTTGCGGGTCAGCGCGTAGATGGCGATAACGATTGCAATTGCGATAACGGTGAAGATGATGTAATTGACCAGTGCGGAGGAGGGTATCTTGGATGCTATCATAGGTACCATGGTCAGAAACAGCATGGTGCAGAGGGAAAGCAGTGCCGAGATTATCTGACTCTCGGTCAGAGAGGACATAAATATGCCGATCGCGGAAAGTGCGGCGCACAGGAAGAAGTATCCTATAAGTCCGCTGTATGCGGTCATGTAATTGACCTTGCCCATAATGCCCAGAATGAGGGGATAGGGGATAAGCACCAGAATGGCTATGCCGAACACGGCAAGAGTACCGAAATACTTGCCCAGAACTATCTGAGGCACGCTGAGGGGCGAAGTGAGCAGCAGCTGGTCACTCTTCTGCCTGCGGTCTTCCGCAAATGACTTCATCGTCAGAAGAGGAACGACCAGGGTGAACAGAAATCCCGATGCGTCAATAAGTGTGTACTCGAACTTGGGCTGACCGCTGACTAAGTTGGTGCTGTAGAAGTAGAAAGCTATCAGCAGCAGGGTACCCGCGATAACGACGTAACCCAGCATATTGTTGAAATAGCTTTTGAACTCACGCTTGAATACTGCGATCATTTATCCTCATCTCCTTCGTTGGTTTCTTCGGTCTCTGCGGGAGAGCCGGTTTCCTCGGCGGCTGCCTCGGCAGAGTCCTCGGCGGCTTCTTCCGCCTTGGCTGCCTTGGCAACGGGCTTTTTGCCGGGAGTGTTGCCCGTCAGGCGCAGGAAGATATCCTCAAGAGAGGCGCTGATGGTGTTCATTGCAACGATAGCGATACGTGCCTGTGCCAGCGCGGTCGCCACGATGGAGCGTACGTCGGTGTCCTTGTCACCGCGGATGGTGACTCTGACCTTGCCGGGCTCGTTGAGAGGCAGAACGGCGTAGGACAGATCCTCAAGAGGCTTGAGCACGTCGATGACCGTCTGAGGATCGCTGATGACCGTCAGCTCCACGGTCTCGTACTCGGCAACGAGGCGGCTGAGATTTTCGGGGGTGTCCTGAGCCACTATCTTGCCCTTGGAGATTATCAGGATGTGGTCGCAGGTCTCGCTGACCTGAGAGAGGATGTGGCTGCTGAGGATGACCGTGTGATCGCGGGCAAGACCGCGGATAAGATCGCGCATCTCGATGATCTGCATGGGGTCAAGACCGACCGAGGGCTCGTCCAGAATAATTACCTTGGGATCGCCCAGCAATGCCTGAGACAGACCTACGCGCTGCTTGTAACCCTTGGACAGGTTGCGGCACAGACGCTTGCGCATATGGGTGACGCTGGTCTTCTGCATGACCCGCTCGACCTCGGCTTTGCGCTTGTCTTTGGGCACGTTCTTGATGGCGGCGGCAAAGGTCAGATATTCCTCCACCGTCATTTCCATATACAGAGGGGGCAGTTCGGGAAGGTAGCCGATGCATCTTTTGGCTTCCTGGGGTTCTTCCAGCACGTCGTGGCCGTTTATGAGTACCCTGCCCGATGTTGCGGCTATGTAACCGGTGATGATGTTCATCGCGGTGGACTTGCCGGCACCGTTAGGACCGAGAAAACCGTATACCTTTCCTTCTTCAACGGTAAAGCTTATGTCGTTGACGGCATAGTTCTCTCCGTATTTTTTTACGAGATGTTCTACCTGTATCAAATCATTTTCCTCCTTTGGGATATAATCTGAGTAGCCTTTCCTATTATAATACACTATTGCGGGCAATTTGTAACTACTTTTTTTCTTGTTTTTGAACAAAATGGAAACAGGTTGTCTAAAATTGTTACTTTTTTGTAATTGCATTAAGAGAAGAATTGGTGTACTATGTGTATATAGCAAGTTTTTTCTTGAAAGGAGGCTTCTTTTTAGATCATGGAAGATATCAAAAAAGACCCCGTAACGGGAGAAGAAAATAAAGCCGAAGAAACTTCTCAGCAGGCACCCGGGACGGAGACTGCGGCAGACACAGCCGTTCAGACCGAGACTGCCCCCGCCCGGCAGCCCGAGATCGAAAAGACCCAGACCATAGACCTCGGTCAGGCACAGGAGACTCCCGCCCCCGCGGAGACCCCTGCCCCCGCGGAGAGCGCGCAGGAGGTAAATATCCCTCACAGTGAGCTGGAGCGGATGGCTGAACCGGTCAGCAAAAAAGAAAAACGCCAGAAGAAAGAGCCCAAAAAGCCCGTGTACACGGAAGAACACGACGATGATGACGAGGACGACGATTATTACTACTACGAGCGTCCCCGCAGCGCAGGCGCCAAGGTCGTCAAAGCCTTGGTCATCACTCTGCTGCTGCTCATTCTGTTCGGCGCTATCGCATTCGGCGGCTACGTGGTGTATCACGTCTATTTCTATTCGCAGGTCTATGACGGCGTATGGGTGGACGGCGTCGATTATTCGGGCTACACCAAGCGCGAGGTGCTTGCCATGCTCACCGAGAAGTACAGCGGTGTCCCTGCAGGCAGCGATCTTGAGATAACCATCGGCGGCAACGTATACGTTTTGGAGATCGCAGGCAATATCAGCTATGACAGCCGCTCCACCGCGGAGAAGATCATCCTCTACGGCAGACAGGGAGATTTTTCCACCCGTGTCCGTGATATCGTGGAGGCTATGCGTTTCGGCTACGAGATCGACCTTGCCTACTCCATTACCGATTCGGGCATCGAGACCCAGATCCAGCGTCTGGCTTCCCAGCTTGAGCAGCCGGTGGAGAGAGCCTCCTATTCCTTTGACGGACAGAAGGTCACCCTTGATCGCGGTCAGATCGGACTGTCTCTGGACAAGAACCGTCTGCTGACCTTCGTCAAGAACCGTCTGTACACGGGCGATTTCACTCCCGCGGTATTTGAGCTTGACGTGACCGAGACCAACACCCTGGACCTCATCGCCATCAAGGAAGAGATAGAGCGTCCTATGATCGAGCCTCAGCTGGATCTCAAAAATGACCCCTCGGGCAACACCATCACCCCCGGACAGGTGGGTATCGTCTTTGACGCCGAAGCAGCACAGCAGCTGCTGGATACCTCCTCCGACCGCATACTTGAGATCCCCGTCACCTTCGTGTATCCCGCCTATACCGACGCGCAGTACGAGGCTCTGCTGTTCAGCTATGAGTTCTCCCGTGTCGATACCCCTCTTACCGACAACGCCAACCGTACCACCAACGTCACACTTGCGGGAAGCTTCTGCAACAACGTTATCCTGATGCCCGGTGAGGTGTTCTCCTTTAACGATACCGTCGGTCAGCGTACTGCTGCCCGCGGCTTCAAGGAAGCCACCGTCTACGTGGGCACCAGCGCCGAAGACGGACTGGGCGGCGGCATCTGTCAGGTCAGCTCGGCACTCTACTACTGTGCTCTGAGAGCCGACCTTGAGATAGTGGAGAGATATGCCCACAGCCGTATGGTCACCTACGTGCCTCTGGGTCAGGATGCCACCGTTGCGTGGGGCTACAAGGATTTTCAGTTTGAGAACAATACCGACTGGCCCATCAAGATAGTCACCGTATTCGATACAGCAAACCATCAGCTTGACGTATCCATCATCGGCACCAACCTCGAACCCGAAAAGAAGATCGACATCGAGACTGTCATAACGAGCATGACCCCCTTCCAGGTGGAGTATCAGGGTGAAGTCGGCCTGCTCTACGGACAGAAGCAGATCGCAGGCGGCTACACCGGCTACAAAGCCGAGACCTACAGAGTTGAGTATGTAAACGGCGTGGAAGTCTCCCGCACCTATATCACCAGAAGCACCTACACCAAGTATAACAGAGTGGTGCAGGTACCCGCTACCGACGAGAGAGCGGGCACCGTAGCCGACGTCCCCAATCAGGCAGCCGACCCCTACGAGCCCGTTGAGCCTTCGCCTACCTTTACCGTCAATCCCCCCGATGATCCCGGAAACACGGGCACCGATCCCAACCCCGGCGGTACGGGCACAGATCCTACTCCCGGCGGTGATCCCGGCGGCACCGTTACTCCCGATCCCGGTACCGGTACCGATCCCGTCGTTCCCGATCCCGGCCCCGGCACAGGCACCGCCAGTCCCTCGGATATAGCGGCATAAAAACAGTTTTATTGCCTCCCGAACAGGTTTTAGCTGTTCGGGAGGTTTTTTGCACCAAAAAACTGTTGTAAATAATATTAAATATGGTAAAATATAAGGTAGACTAAAATCCAATGAGCAGAAAGGGGACTAATATTATGAACAAAGGTCCGTTTTTCCTTACTACAGCTATAGCATACGCATCGGGTAAGCCCCATATCGGCAATACCTATGAGATCGTGCTGGCTGACGCTATCTGCCGTTTCAAGAAGCTGTGCGGCTATGACGTTCTGTTCCAGACCGGCACCGACGAACACGGTCAGAAGATTCAGGACAAAGCCAAAGACGCAGGAATGGAACCTCAGCAGTTTGTCGACGCATCCTCTGCCGAGATCAAGCGTATCTGGGATATTATGAACACCTCCTACGACAAGTTTGTCCGTACCACCCATCCCGACCACAAAAAGCAGGTCCAGAAGATATTCAAGAAGCTCTACGATCAGGGCGATATCTACAAGGGCTACTACGAGGGTATGTACTGCGCACCCTGCGAAAGCTTCTGGACCGAGAGCCAGCTGGTCGACGGCAAATGCCCCGACTGCGGCAGAGAGGTCAAGAGCGCAAGAGAGGAAGCATACTTCTTCAAGCTGTCCAAGTACGCTCCCATGCTTGAGAAATACATCGAGGAGCATCCCGAGTTTATCCAGCCCGAATCCCGCAAGAACGAAATGCTCAACAACTTCATCCGTCCCGGTCTGCAGGATCTGTGCGTATCCCGCTCCTCCTTTACCTGGGGCGTTCCCGTTGAGTTTGCACCCGGCCACGTCATCTACGTATGGATCGACGCGCTGAGCAACTATATCACCTTCCCCGGCTTTGACGTGGACGGTGACCACGGCGAGGAGTTCAAGAAGTATTGGCCCGCCAACGTACATCTGATCGGCAAGGATATTCTGCGCTTCCATACTATCTATTGGCCTATTATGCTGATGGCTCTGGGCGTAGAGCTGCCGAAGCAGGTATTCGGTCATCCCTGGCTGATGGTTGGAGAAAATAAGATGTCCAAATCCCGCGGCAACGTTATCTACGCCGACCATCTGGTCGACCTGTTCGGCGTTGACGCAGTAAGATACTACCTGCTCCACGAAATGCCCTTTGCCAGCGACGGCACTCTGACCTATGAGCTGCTGTGCGAGAGAGTCAACTCCGATCTGGCCAACATTCTGGGCAATCTGGTCAACCGCACTATAGCTATGTGCCACAAGTATTCGGGCGGCGTGCTGAGTGACCACAGCGTGAGCGGCGAGTTTGACGACGAGCTTATCAGGCTGGCTCTTGAGACTCCCGCAAAGATGGAAGCCAAAATGGACGAGCTGCGCGTTGCCGACTGCATCGATGAGGTATTCGCCCTGCTCCGCCGCGCCAACAAGTATATCGACGAGACTATGCCCTGGGTCCTTGCCAAGGACGAGGACAAGCACGCCCGTCTGGACACCGTGCTGTATAACCTGCTTGAGACCATCCGTTTTGCCGCAACTTTGCTCAAGCCCTTCCTGCCCGATACCGGCGACAGAATATTCAAACAGCTCAATATCGAGCCTACCGACTGGGAGAGCCTCTCTGAGTTCGGCTTCCTCAAAGCAGGCCACAAGATCGGAGAGGGCGAGATACTGTTCTCCCGTATCGACGTTGCCAAGAAGCTCGAGGAGATCGCAGAGTATCATAAGAAGCTGGAAGAGCCCCAAAAGCCCGCCCTGCCCGAGTTTGAAAAGCTGCCCGAGATCGTCTATGACGATTTTGCAAAGATCGAGCTGACCGTAGGCAAGGTGCTCGTCTGCGAAAAGGTACCCAAGAGCTCCAAGCTGCTGAGATTCGAGCTGGATATGGGCGACCATCAGCGTCAGGTGCTGTCGGGCATCGCCAAGTGGCATAACCCCGAGGATCTCATCGGTCATAACGTTGTGGTAGTCACCAATCTGGGCAAGCGCAAGATGATGGGTCTGGAGTCTAACGGTATGATCCTGTCCTCCACCTGCGGCGAGGATGACGTGCGCATCCTGCTTGCCGACAACGCCGTTCCCGGAGCAAGACTTTCATGACAATTTTTGACACCCACGCACACTACGATGACCCTCGGTTTGCGAGTGACCTCGACGAGGTGCTCACAAACCTGCCCCAAAAGGACGTGTGCAACGTTATCAATATCGGCTGCGATGTAGATACGTCCAAAATGTGCCTTGATATAGCCGATAAGTATGATTATTGCTATGCCGCCGTGGGTATCCATCCCCACGACGCAGGCAAGGCGCAGGACGGGGATATAGACCGCCTGCGCAAGCTTGCACAGCATCCCAAAGCCGTGGCGATAGGCGAGATAGGTCTGGACTACCACTACGATTTTGCCCCCCACGAGGTGCAGATCGACTGGTTTGAGCGTCAGCTTGCTCTGGCAAAGGAGCTCGATATGCCCGTGGTCATCCACGAGCGCGAGGCGGTTGAAGATTGCCTCAAAGTCCTGCGCAATACCAAAGACGTCCGCGGTGTGCTCCACTGCTACAGCGGCAGCTGGGAAACGGCCAAAGAACTGCTCAAGATGGGGTACTACCTGTCTTTTACGGGCGTGCTGACATTCAAAAATGCCCGACGCGCCCTTGAAGTTGTGCAGAATATGCCGCTGGACAGATTGATGGTGGAGACCGACGCACCCTATATGGCGCCCGAACCTTTCAGGGGCAAGCGCTGCGACTCAACCATGATCAGATATATGCTGGAAAAAATCGCCGACCTCCGCGGAATAACGCCGGAAGAAGCCGGCGAAATAACCGCCGCAAACGCCCGCCGATTCTTCGGCATCAAGTGAAAATAAAAAGACACCCACACGGGTGTCTTTTGCATTTGGCTAATGACTATTATTAGGATACAAAGATTATGTACCCTTTTTGGAAATGAACACCCTAACGCAAAGGGGGGTCATTTTGTTATAGGGGGTTCAAAAAATGGAGCTTGCTTCCTTATGTTCGAACAGTTAGACAAATTGGAATTTGACTTATTGTCAAATCAATTTGAATTTAAAGGTCTATGTACATAATTGTTGATGAAGTATGGAAACCCACTCTTTCATACAAAGGAATTGCTTTCATATCTGCGGAATTGAGTATTGTTTTAATTCCAGATTTTTTGCCTTCT
>JAFQTO010000063.1 GCA_017408985.1 Clostridia bacterium | reverse complement strand
GACACAAGCCTGCAGACAAGAAACGTCGCCATAGACGCCGTCAAGACCATCGCCATTTTCGGCACTATACTTATACACGTTACCGCCAACGGCGGTTTTTCCCATACCATAGGCTCGCTGCCCTTTGCGGGGGCGGTTTTTTGGGGCACCGTTATCAGGTGCGCCGTGCCTCTGTTCTTTATGTGCAGCGGTGCGCTGCTTCTGCCGCCCGAAAAAGATCTTCCCGCCAAACCGGTCTGGAAGAAGTATATCCTCCGCATATTTATCGCCCTTGCCTTCTGGGCAACAGCCTACGCGCTGTGCAACCTGATGCTGCTGCGGCTTGATGCAGGCGTTCTCACCGCCGCAGATATCAGGCTTGCCGTCAAGAACCTGCTCCTTTTTGAGCATGAGCGGCATTTTTACTATCTGCATATAACCCTTTTGGTCTATGCTATGCTGCCCGTGACACGCTCCTTTGTTGCGCACGCCTCCGACAAAACTCTCAACTACGCCCTTGTGCTGTGGTTTGTACTCAGCAGTCTGTATCCCACCCTGCGCGGGCTGTTTCCCGACCTTAACCCATATATCATCCCCGCCCAGTACGTGATAAACATCACCTGGGGCGCCGTGGGGCTGGGCGTTGCGGGATACGTTATGAGCAAACGCGCAAGAGCGCACAAACCGTGGCTTTACGGGCTGATATATATCGTCGGGCTGTGCATCACCTTTGGCGGCACCTATTTCCGCTCGGTGCGCGGTTGGTATTTCGACCAGCTGTTTATTCAGGGCAACGCCGTAGGCGTATATTTGCAGGCTATCGGCATTTTCGGTCTGTGCATCGCCCTTTTCGGTAGCAAACAAACTTCACCCCTGCTCAAGACCGTGTCCAACGCATCTTTCTGCATCTATCTCGTGCATCTCTTCGTGCTTGGATTGCTTGACGTGCTTGGACTGAACGCCGCCAATCTCAACCCTGCATGGAGCGCACCGCTGATGAGCGCGGTAATATTTGCAGTCAGCTTCCTTATTTGGCTCATACTCAGGCGAGTACCCATTGTCAACCGCTGGCTGATATGAATACAAAAGGCTTGACCTGAAAACGGGTCAAGCCTTTTTGCATATTCATTTTTCTATCCTGATAATACCGAAAAAGTCCGACAGGTGATAGTCGGGTTTTTCACTCTCCACAGGATTCCATACGGCGTAGTGGGGCTTGTTTGTCTCGTCGCCGCACTTGTAGAAATTCGCCCTGCACACGGGGCATATCTGCCCAAAATACCGGAGCAAAAAGCTGTCGGGAATATACCAGCAGATGCTCCAGTCACCGTCTTTGGCATCGGACTCCACGCGGAATATGCTCCTGTCCTCGTCTATAAGCTGTCTGCCGTAGCGGTCTTTGCCCAGACCTATATGCATGACACCCTTGGGATTCAGTTCAAAATTGATGTAGTTAGTGTCATACACGTCAGGCTTTAAGAAAAACTCCACGCAGCTGTCACAGCATACCTCGCCGTTTTCCCGGGTCACCTCGGAGCGCAGCCGGGCTTCGTTTGTGTGGAACTTGACGGAGAATCCGTCCTGACACCGCACCAGCCAAAACTCGGTTTCGGGTATGCCGTGTTTTGTCAGACCGGGCCACGGTTCTTTGTCGATATATCCGGTCTGCGCCTTGTCCCATTGGGCGGAGTCGAGGTGCAGGGCAGGGGAGCAGACTTTTTTGACGGTGTATTCCATAGTCATCATCCTTTTTTCGGGGTTATACTATGTATTTTACACCTAAGTGAGCCCCAAATCAAGAGAATAAAATATCTGAAAAAATATAAAAATAAATATTGTAAGCGCTTTCTTTTTGTGATAGAATACCTTCAAAAGAAAGTTTTACAGGAGTGATATCAATGGTCACCGCAGTACAGTACAACAGACAGGCACTCGCAGAAACAAAGCCCCGTATGTCCTACAGCGGAGGCAAAGTGTTCGTTTGGCAGCAAAAAGCCAAAGAAAAGCTCAGAGAGCTTCTGGGTCTTGACCGATTCCAAAAGGTCGACCCTCAGCTTGAGATAGAGTATGACCGAGCTATAGAGGGCGGCAGAGAGATCCGCTTCAGCTTTCAGAGCGAGGAAGGCTACCGCGTGCCCTGCCATCTTGTGCTGCCCGAGGGGGTCAGTAATCCTCCCGTTATGATAGCTTTGCAGGGTCACTCCACGGGTATGCATATCTCGCTGGGCAACCCCAAGTACGAGAGTGACGAGCGTACCATCAAGGGCGGTGACCGTGACTTCTGCGTCCGCGCACTCAAAGAAGGCTACGCCTCCATCGCCGTGGAACAGCGCAATTTCGGCGAGTGCGGCGGCAACGAAAAGGGCCCCGACTGCTTTCAGTCAGCTATGACCGCATTGCTGTGCGGCAGGACGACTATCGGTGAGCGGGTGTGGGATATCCAGCGGCTTATAGACGTACTTGAGAGCGATTTTGGCCACCTTGTCGACCTCAAAAAGATCTGCTGTATGGGCAACTCGGGCGGCGGCACGGCAACAGCCTACCTTATGGCGCTTGAGGAGCGGGTAGTGCTGGCTATGCCCTCCTGCGCTATGTGTACCTACCGCGACTCAATAGGCGCTATGCACCATTGTGCCTGCAACTACGTTCCCGATATTGCCAACTGGTTCGATATGAACGACCTTATGGCTATGGCGGCGCCCAAGTATTATATTCAGGTCAGCGGTATGGAGGACGGCATATTCCCCATTGCAGGCGCCGAAGAGGTATTCCTCAAGGGCAAGCGTGCCTACGACGCGCTGGGCGAGAGCGACAAGTGCATTTTGGTCAAGGGCGAGGGCGGTCACCGCTTCTACGCCGACGATGCATGGCCCTTTGTACATAAGTTTCTTGGCATCTGAGCATATATAGTGTATAATACGCAAAAAAGGGGGAGTAATTGATGAGTATACGTTTTGGCGCCTGCATAGGCATCGACCTCGATAAGCTCACCGCGCTCAGAGACTGCGGCTACAGCTATGCCGAGACCTCGCTCAGCGCTGTTGCAGGACTGAGCGACAGCGAGTTTGACAGCTTTCTCATCAGCGCAAAAAATGCAGGCATCCCCATCGAGGCCTGCAACGGATTCTTCCCCGCCGACATCAAAATAGTCGGTGACAGCGTCGATTATGACCTCGTCGCCGCTTATACCAAACGAGCCCTTGCCCGCGCAAGCGCTTTAGGCGTGCGCGTTGCCGTGCTTGGCAGCGCCAAATCGAGAGCCGTCCCCGACGGCTTTGACCGCAAGACCGCCGAGGAGCAGTTTGTCACCGCCCTGCGCGTCTGCGGTGATATTGCCGCCGCCTGCGGCATCGGGATAGCCATAGAGCCTCTGCGCACGGGTGAGTGCAATTTCGTCAATACCGTAGCCGAGGGTCTTGAGCTGTGCGCCCGCGCCGACCACCCCGCCGTCGGCTGTCTTGCCGACTTCTACCACGTCTTTATGAACGGCGAGAGTATGGACGCCGTTGCCCACTCAAACGGCAGACTTATCCACACCCATATCGCCCGCGCAAATGCCGACCGCCTCTATCCTCATAGCTCGGAGGACGAAGCCGCCTGCCGTGTATGGGCGCAGGCTCTGCGCGACTGCGGATATCGGGGCAGAATGAGCCTTGAGGGCAGATCGGGTGACGATTTTGCCGCAATGATCCAAAAAGCCAAAGAATACCTGAACATTTTTAACGCCTGAGTATTGCAGGGATGCCCATAGTGTGATAAAGTGCAATCGTAAACTACCTGTCAGGGAGGATCGCACAATGGGCAAAACACTCTATTACGGCGGAACCGTTCTTACCCTCAACGATGATAATAATTATGCAGAGGCGCTGCTGACCGAAAACGGCACTATAGCCGCCGTGGGCGACCTCCGCGATATAGAAAAATCAGCAGGCATCTGCCGCAAAGTCGATCTTGGCGGCAGGTGCCTTATGCCGTCTTTTATAGACGGGCACAGCCATCTGCAGAGCGTGGGCGCGGCATTTTCGCGCTGTGATCTGACAGACTGCACCTCCCACGGTGAGCTGCTTGAGCGAATCCGCAAATTCCGCAGTGAGCGGGATCTGACCCACGGCGAAGTGATAACCTGCCGCGGCTATGACCAGACCCGCCTCAAAGAGCAGACCCACCCCGACGCCCGTCTGCTTGACACTCTGGGCTTCGATAACCCCATCGTCTGTATACATCAGTCGGGGCATATGGCAGGGTATAACACCGCCGCTATGCAAGCCTGCGGCATCGACGACAGCTTCGTCTGTCCCGAAGGCGGCTATGCCGCCCGCGACGAGCAGGGGCATCTGACCGGGTATTTTGAAGAAAAAGCCCGCAACCCCCTCTCTGCCGTGCTCAGCAAGTTTGACCCCGATAGGTACAAGCAGGCAATTCTGGATGCCCAGGACTATTATCTGTCCTACGGCATAACCACCGTGCAGGACGGAAGCGGCACGGGACAGAGAGGTCTGGACTGCTATATTGAGCTTGCAAGAGCGGGCAAGCTCAAGGTCGACGTAGTGCTGTATATATGGAGCGACCCCGACACCCCCGATTATTGGCAGCGAGCCATAGCCGCAACAAAAGATATGCCCCGCCTCAAAATAGGCGGCATCAAGATCATGCTTGACGGCTCGCCTCAGGCGCGTACCGCGTGGATGCGCAAGCCCTACGAGGGGGAGGAGAGCTATTGCGCCTATCCCACTATGACCGATGACAAGCTTGAGCGGATACTGAATAACGCCGCCGCGGCAGGTATGCAGCCTATCGCCCATTGTAACGGCGACGCCGCCTGCGAGCAGTTCTTGTCTGCGTGGGAGAAGCTGACAGCCTGCAAGCCCGATGCCTGCCGCCTTCGCCCCGTAATGGTACACGCACAGACGGTTGGCTACGATCAGCTTGAGCGGATGGCGAGAGTGGGTATGATGCCCTCCTTCTTCGTGGGACATTGCTGGTATTGGGGCGACGTGCATATCAAAAACTTCGGTGAGCGAGGCTATCGCATCAGCCCCGTGGGCACCGCACTCGCAAACGGTCTTGTAGTCAACCTCCATCAGGATTCCCCCGTCACCCCTCCCGATATGCTCCATTCTGTATGGTGCGCCGTCAACCGCATCACCCAAAATGGCGTTCAGCTCAGCGAAAATGACAAAATCTCCACCCTTGACGCACTCAAAGCCGCCACCTTCGGCGGTGCCTACAGCTATTTTGAGGAGGACAGAAAGGGCAGACTGCAAGAAGGCTTCAAAGCCGACCTGCTTGTGCTCGACCGCGACCCGCTGACTACGCCAAAAGAGCTTTTGCGTGAGATAAAGGTGCTTGAGGTCATCAAAGACGGGGAGAGCGTGTACAAAGCATAAAACCCGAATAAAGATTTTGTCGTATATTGACAAAATCTTTATTTTTTTACTGTTGAAAAATATATTTGCCTATTATATAATAAAATGTACACGATAGATTAGTATTTTTTGTTTAATATACGGAAGGAGTGTATTCGTGTGTCCAAGGGAGATATCGGTATAGATCTGGGTACCGCGTCGGTACTCGTTTTTGTAAAGGGCAAGGGAATCGTTCTGTGTGAGCCTTCGGTGGTCGCAGTGGATAAGCTTTCGGGCAGGATATTGGCTGTTGGCGCCGATGCACAGCGTATGCTGGGCAGGACCCCCGGCAACATCATCGCCGTCAGACCTCTGCGTGAGGGTGTCATTTCCGACTACGAAATGACCGAGAAGATGATCAAAGAGTTTATCAAAAAAGCTCTTGGCTTCCGTTTGTTCCGCCCCAACCTCATCATCTGCATCCCCAGCATGGTCTCCGAGGTCGAGGAGAGAGCGGTTATCGACGCAGGCACTCAGGCAGGCGCAAAGCGCGTATTCCTCATAGAAGAACCCGTTGCTGCGGCTATCGGCGCAGGCATCGACATTGCACAGCCCAACGGCAATATGATAGTTGACATCGGCGGCGGTACTGCCGACATCGCAGTCATATCTCTGGGCAGCATCGTTGACTCCACCTCGGTCAAGATAGCAGGCGACAAGTTTGACGAAGCTATCGTCAAGTACATACGCAAAAAGCACAACGTCCTCATCGGTGAGCGCACCGCAGAGGAGATGAAGATGAGCATCGGCTGCGTATATCAGTACCCCGAGACCAGAGAAATGGAAGTCAAAGGCAGATGCCTTATGACGGGCCTGCCCCGTACCTTCACCGTCACCAGCGACGAAATGCTTGAGGCGCTTGAGGAAGTGGCAAGCAAAATAGTCGAAGCCGTCCACGCCGTGCTTGAGCGCACCGCTCCCGAGCTTATCGGCGATATCGCCACCAACGGCATCGTTATGACCGGCGGCGGCAGCCTGCTGTACGGATTCGATAAGCTTATCGAAATGAAGACCGGTATCGCCACCCGTGTTGCCGACGATGCTATCTCCTGTGTCTCCTACGGCACAGGCAAGGCTCTCGACAGCATCACATCTATGCAGGACGGCACAATGAACCTCGCCCGCCGCCGTCAGATGACCAACTGAAGAAAAAATCCCTCTCCACCGAGAGGGATTTTTTGTTCGCTGGGCTCACAGTGAAATTTTGGCTTACGCCAAAGTGAAATTTCACCTTGCGGTGAAGTTAAGGTGTCGCCTGCGGCGACGGAATTAAAAAGCCTCCCTCCCGGAGGGAGCTGGATTTTGCGAAGAAAAAGACGGAGGGAGAGCGCGTTATCCAATCCGTCGGCTTGCCGACACCTTTACGTCATCAAAGATGACATATCACGCACCGAAGGTGCATATCACGAACGCGAAGCGTTCTATATCACGACACCGAAGGTGTCTATATCACGCGCCGCAGGCGTTATATCACATCACCGTAGGTGACCCGCGGTGTATTCCT
>JAFQTO010000006.1 GCA_017408985.1 Clostridia bacterium | reverse complement strand
TGCGTACAGTTGTTGAGCAAGCTGTCCATTACTTCAACTACGAACGACCTGTTCGTAAACTAAAAGGAAAACCACCAGTCCTGTTCAGAACAGAACTGGTGGCATAGATAATTTTGTGTCTACTATCTATTGACTACTTCATCAATGCCGTAAGTTTTTTCATATCTTATCCTCCGTTTCGTACCCCATCATACTATCACGCACAGCCAAACAAGTCAATCGGATATTTTTTGACTTTGTATCGCTCTTTTTTTTCAAAATATGATATAATATCACTCGAATCAAACTTGATTGGGGATGATATTTATGCGCTCCCGTTCGATGGTATCGGATTTTACAGAGGGAAACATAACAAAACAGCTGTTCACCTTTGCTTTTCCGCTGTTTTTGTCCAGCCTGCTGCAGGTGCTGTACAATATGGCCGATATGATAATCGTCGGGCACGCGCTGGGCAAGGTAGGCTTGTCGGCGGTGTCGGTAGGCGGTGACGTCAGCAATTTTCTCACCTTTGTGGCTATGGGCTTCTGCTCGGCGGGACAGGTCATAATCTCACAGTACATAGGCGCGGGCAAGCGTGAGCGCATCTCACCCTTCGTGGGTACCATGTTCACCACCCTGATGCTCTGTGCCGTCTGTCTCAGCAGTATCTGTCTGTTTTTGCGCACGCCCATCCTGAACGTGATGAACACGCCTCCCGAAGCGTTCAGCGAGGCACTCAGGTATTCCACCGTTTGTATGTGCGGTCTGGTGTTCATATACGGCTATAACATATGCAGTGCCGTACTGCGCGGAATGGGCAACTCCAGGCATCCGTTTATTTTTATCGCCATATCCGCCGTGCTGAACGTGGTGCTGGACCTTCTGTTTGTGCTGGTATTTGATATGGCGGCTATGGGTGCGGCGCTGGCGACCGTCCTATCCCAGGCGGTGAGCTTTATATGCTGTGCGGTGTTTCTGTACAAGCGGCGCGAGACCAGCGGGCTGGACATACGGCTGTGCTATTTTGTCAGGCTCCGCGGCGATATGCTCTCTTCCCTGCTCAAGTTGGGCGTGCCTATGGCTATAAAGAGCGCGGCTATCCACGTCAGCAAGCTGTTCGTCAACTCGTGGATAAACTCCTACGGCGTGGAGGTATCGGCGTTTGCGGGCATAGCCAACAAGATAAACAGCATCAGCAATCTTATCTCCAACTCCCTCAACACCTCCGGCTCGTCGATGGTGGGACAGAATATCGCGGCACAGAAGCACAAGCGCGTGCTGGCTATCGTGCGCACCATAGCAATAACAACCGTCTGCATAGCCACTACCCTGTCGGCGGCTATTCTCATATTCCCCGAGCATATCTTCCGCATATTCGTGGACGATGCGTCCGTCCTTGAGGTGGCGATGGACTATCTGCCCATTGCCGTGCTGATATTCTTCGGCAGTGCCGCCCGCGCACCCATGAACTCGCTGATAAACGGCAGCGGTCAGACCTCCCTGAACTTTGCAACAGCTATATTCGACGGCATAATAATGCGTCTCGGACTGAGCGTGCTGTTCGGACTTGTGCTGGATATGAAGCACTTCGGCTTCTGGCTGGGCGATGCCTGCGCGGGCTTTACGCCCTTTGTCATCGGTATGGTGTTCCTCCTGTCGGGCAAGTGGAAAAAAGCCGGTGTAAAAATGAAATAACCCTCTATAAACAGAAAACAGAGAACAAACGGTCGTTTGTTCTCTGTTTTGTTTTACTCGCTTGCCGTGCAGATCTCAAATCGGGGCGGCACGTACCGCTTGAAGGTAGGCACAAAGCCTATGAGCGCCAACTCAACCTCTTTGCCCGTGACCCCGACTTTGGAGACCAGATCACGCATATCATTGAGGCGGTTTTCAAACTGCAGGTAGTCCATTTCGATAGGTCTGCCGATGAATATGCGGTCGTTTGCCGTTTTCTTGAGTCCCTCTTCTTCCATAAGCAGTTCCTCAAACAGCTTTTCGCCCGGTCGCAGACCGATGTACCTGATATTGATATCCTTGCCCTCGGTAAGTCCCGCAAGACTGATCATTTTGCGTGCAAGATCGGCTATTCTGACCGGTTTGCCCATATCCAGCACGAATATCTCACCGCCCTGCGCCATCGCGCCTGCCGTCAGCACCAGCTGTGCGGCTTCGGGTATGGTCATAAAATAGCGGATGATATCGGGATGGGTGACCGTTACGTCTCTGCGCTGCTGTATCTGCTCCTTGAACAGAGGAATGACCGAACCGTGAGAGCCCAACACGTTGCCGAAACGGACGGCGGCGAATGTAGTGCCTTTTGAAATGCTGTTGAAATACTGTACCACCATTTCACACACCCGCTTGGTAGCGCCCATGATATTGGTGGGATTGACCGCTTTGTCGGTGGAGATGAGCACGAATCGGCTGACTCCGCTGTTCATAGCCGCTTTGGCACAGCTGAAGGTGCCGAAGATATTGTTCCTGACCGCCTCGTCGGGTGCGCTCTCCATAAGAGGCACGTGCTTGTGGGCGGCTGTGTGTATGACTATGTCGGGTTTCTCGCTCATAAAGAGCAGCTCCATCCGCTGACTGTCGCACACGTTTGCGATATGCACGCGAAGAGAAAGCTCCTCGCCGTATCTGCTCAAAAGCTCCTGCTGCAGCTCATAGGCGGTGTTCTCATAAAAATCAACTATGACGATACGTCCGGGTGAGCAGGCGGCTATCTGACGCGCCAGCTCGGCGCCGATGCTTCCGCCGCCGCCCGTTATAAGCACCGTCTTGTCTCTGACGAACGACAGCACACCGTCGTCGGCAACGGTGACGGGATCTCTGCCCAGCAGTTCCTCGGGGGTGATGTCGCGCACCTTGCTGATTATATCTCTGGCCTCACCAAGCTCGGAGAGGAAGGGCAGGATCTTGACGGGCAGGCCCGTTTTGGCGCATTCTTCCAAAATGACCGACCGCTGTTCGCTGGTGGCGGAGGGGATGGCGATATATATCATCTCGGCATCCACGTGCTCGCAGACGGTCACGATATCGGAGATCTTGCCGCAGACCCTGACGTTATCTATGGAACGGTTGAGCTTGCTCTCGTCATCGTCCACCAGCGCCACGGGAATGAGCCCGCTGCTTCGGTTGCTCTTGATCTCGTCAAGCATACGGTAGCCTGCCGCACCCGCGCCCACTATGACCAGCCGTCTGCCCTGATCGGGCATATTCTTATGGCGTTTGAGGACTATAAGCTCACGGTAGGTTATTCTGGACAAGGTCAGCATAGCCGCCGAAAGCATAACGGCAAAGGCGCTGAATGTCAGCGAGAAGGTACCCGCCGAATATACTTCAAAAATAAGGGATGCTATAAGTCCGCTGACGCAGGAAACGAAAAATATCTGCAGATAGTCACGGCTGCTTGCATAACGCCAGATGACCTTGTTGACGCCGAAAACAAGCATCAGCACGGAATATACCACGAGGGTAAAAAGTGTGCTCAATGCTATCTGCCCCAGACTCCACTGACCCTTGACGCTTATAAGCTCCATAAGCCAGGTCAGCGCGTAGGATGCGGCAATTATTGTCATGTCAATGAGATAGATCAGCAGATTTCTGTCTATTCTCGAAAGCAGTTTCTTCATCCCGTTATCCTTTTACACAGTTAAATATTAAGATATTTTTAACTATTCTACATCTATCCTGCCGATATGTCAAGTTTTGCGCTTTTTTCGGCGGAGGCCGAGACCCGCCGCCGCACCGCATATCCCGCCGACTATATGCGCCATCTGGGATATATCGTCACCTGACGACAGCCCGCTGACTATCTCGCCGCCTATGTAGAATACGGCAACGAATATAAGTGTCAGGGGTATTTTGCCCTTTTTCATCCCGCCCAGAGACGCCATTGATATCATCATAAACACCACGCCGCTGGCGCCCAGCAGTCCGATACCGCGGCAGAATATCATCTGTCCCAATCCCGATATCAGTGCGGTGACCGCAATGGCAGAAAGCAGAGGCTTGCTGCCGTAGCGCTCCTCAAGCTGTGGGCCTATGACCAGAAGCAGCAGCATATTGGACAGATAGTGCTGATAATCGGCGTGTCCAAGCACGTGGGTAAACACTCTTATATAGGTAAGCGGGTCTGTAAGCGGTGAGGAATACACGCAGAACAGCAGTCTCGTGGTATATCCGCCCGTCAGCTCACCCAGCAGCAGTACGCCCAGCGATAAAAGGGCAAATGTCAGCACTACGGGGGAGTTATACTGTATCTTTTTGAACATCTGTTTCTCCCTGTAATCGGTTATGGTATCAAGTAAAGATTATACTTTTATCCCGATTATGTCAAGGAAAAGAAAGCTCTTGCAAACGTTATGTTTTTTGTTGACATAATTTTTGATAAATGATAACATATTGATAATAAATCGGCGCGCCCGACATCCGGATCAGCAAGGAGTGACAGAGCTTGACAGTAATAAAAAACGCGACCCTGGTTATGCGCGACCATCTTATCCCCGACGGGGTACTTATTATTGATAACGGCATAATAGCCGATTTCGGTGAGGAGAGATGCACTTCCGTCCCCGAGGGCTGTGAGGTCATAGACGCAGGCGGGCTGTTTGTGGGGCCCGGATTGGTTGACATTCACAACCATGCGGGAGGCGGCCACTGGTTCTATGACGAGCCGATCGCTGCGGCACGGTTCAATCTTGAGCACGGCACAACGACCATACTGCCCACTCTGTACTTCAATATGAACCAAAGTCAGCTGATCGAGCAGATGGACACGGTGCGTGCGGCAATGCGTACCCCCGAGGGCAAGAATATGGCAGGCTTCTATATGGAAGCACCCTATATGAACCCCAAGTTCGGTGCCGACCGTGAGAACAATCCGTGGAAGGGGAATATTGACCCCCGCGACTATATGCCCCTTATCGAAAAGGCGGGCACCGACGTCAGAGTATGGGTGCTTGCCCCCGAACGGGAGAATATCGAGCAGTTCGTGCTGGATGCCAAAAAAGCCAACCCCAACGTGCGTTTTGCCGTGGGACACAGCGAGGCAAGCCCCGAACAGATAGAGCGGCTTATGCCCTATGGTCTGTGCATCGGCACACATCACACCAACGCAACGGGCGATCTGCCCAAGTATCCCGAGTGCCGCGGAGTGTGCGTGGATGAGACGGTCAACTATAACCGCGATATCTACGCCGAGCTTATCTGCGACTCAAGAGGCATACACGTTGCGCCCTATATGCTCAGGCTTATCAGACGTATCAAGGGTGAGGACAGACTGATACTCATCTCCGATTCCTGCGTGTTTGACGGGCCCGTGCCCGAAGGCTACGACGGGGTCACCGACATCAATTTTGACTATGCGGGCGAGATAGCAGGCTCCAAGCTTACATTAGAGGTCGCCTGCCGAAATATGATGAAGCATACCGGCGCGTCTGTGGTGGACGTATTCAGATACGCTTCCTTCAATCCCAGCCGTGCCGTGGGCCTGCTTGACCGCGGTGAGATACGCTGCGGCGCAAGAGCCGATCTTGTTATCTGCGATCATAATATGAATATAAAATCTGTGATATTGGAAGGAGAAACAGTAAAATGAAAGATTTCATCGTTGACCCCGCAACCAAGTTTGATTTTATGCCCCACGATTTTGTCCCCTTCAAGGACAAAAAGGTTTGTGAATACGTGCGAAGCCTCAGCGGCAAGGATCTGGAAAAGCGCGAGCCCTGGTGGCATCCCGAGTTTGACGTCAAGGTCATCATGAACCCCCATCCCATTCTCATCGGCACTCTGTTCTCCCGCCTCAAGGAGGCTGTCGATGCCGGCAGAAGCTTCACTATGATTCTGGGCAACCCCGAACCCGACACCTATATCCCCCTTGCACAGCTTATCAACTACTTCAAGGTGGACTGCCGCAAGGTACATCTTGTTGCCGAGGACGAGTGGGCCGACGAGTGCGGCAACATCGCTCCCATCACCTACGAGGCAGGCTTTGCTCATTCCATGATCAAGTATTTCTACTACCAGATAGACCCCAAGCTCCGTATGCCTATGGAGAACGTACACTTCCCCACCAATGCTAACATCAAGGATTATTCCAAGATAATCGACGATATCACCGAGGGTACGGGCGCCGATATCGCATCCACCTCCCCCGGCTGGGCAGGACATATGGCATTCGTCGATCCCATCCCCGAGTTTATAGGCAGCGGCGACATTGAGGAATGGCTCAATCAGCCCGCACAGATAGTCAAGCTGCATCCCATGACCATTATGCAGAACTCCCTCAACGGCACCTTCGGTCAGTCGGGCGACATCGCAAACGTTCCTCCCTGCGCCGCCACCATCGGCCCTCTGGACGTAATGCGCGCAAAGGAGCGCATCGAGGTACACGCACTGGCTACCTGCGGCACCTTCTCCTCCTGGCAGAGAATGACCAGCCGTCTGTGCACCCACGGCCCCATCACCCCCTACCTGCCCTCCACCATGCTCCAGACCAAGAAAACTCAGGTCTACATCAGCGAAGAGCTGGCAGCACCCTTTGAGTGCTGGGAGAAGGTCGGTTACTGATCTCTGTATTCGGTTTTTCCGCCCCTTCGGCTGTGCCGAGGGGGCGGTTTTGCGCATTTTGAGGGCGGTGAGTACAAGAATTTACATTTATTGGAACAGTTTTTTATCGACAATTGCGTAATTATACTGTATAATGTAAAATGTTGGATTGTCGACAAATCTCGTCACCGGGGGTAACCGATGAAAAAGAGTATACTCATAATAACGATCATACTGGCTCTGGCAGCCTTGTGCGCCTGCACGGAGGACGGCGCGCAGGCATACGTTCCGCCTGCTACCGATACTCCGCCCGTCAGCTCCGAGACTGACGATATCTCCTCCGCACCCGCTCCCGATGATACCGACGGCAATTCGGGCGGTGCCGATGCTGCTCCTCCCCCCGACACCGCCGTCACACCCGACCCTATGGTTTCTGCTCAGCCCAAGGAGCCTCAGGTGGTCATATGCATAGACCCGGGTCACGGCGGCAAGGATTCGGGTGCCGAATGGAATGGCAGAATAGAAAAGGACGACACTCTGGCTCTTGCGCTCAAGGTGGCTCAGCAGGTGGAAGAGCTGGGGCATATAGCCCTGCTCACACGCAATGACGACAGCTATCCCTATTTCAGCGAGCGTGCGGAGACAGCCAACAACGCCAATGCCGATCTGTTTATTTCGCTGCACCGCAACAGCTTCGTGGGCGCGCAGGGCGTCGAGATATGGATAAGCTATCGGGCAAACACTACCACCGAGGAGTTTGCCGAGAATATGCTGGAGGCTATAGCCGAGGTGGGCATCACCAAAAACCGCGGTGTCAAAAAGGGCACGGTCTCGTCGAGCACCGAGGATTACTACGTCAACAAGCTGACCGATATGCCGTCCTGCATCATTGAGCTGGGATTTATCACCAGCGATGAGGATAACCGACTGTACGACGAGAATATGGACGCATACGCAAAAGCCATCGCCGAACAGGCCGTAAAAGAAGCTCTGTACATCAAAGAAGAAGCCAAATGATCCGCATACAGCAACCACAAAAGCCTGCACGCAAAAACGTGCAGGCTTTTTTCGACACTTGGGCGGTTTTCGGATAGTTTTTATACACTTTTTACCAAACTGTTGACTAAAACCGTTTGTGCCTGTATAATCGACCTATACAGATATGTGGGTGATAGACAATGAATATTGAGGTCAATTACAAGAATAAGCGCTATTACAACACCGCCAGATACCCCATCCGTCAGCCCCTTGTTATGACCGCACTTCTGGCACTTGTCAGCAAAATAATGATGCCACGCATCCCCTATAAGATCGAAAAGATCAACATGGACACACTCAAGCCGCCCTATATACTGCTGAGCAATCATATGTATTTTGTGGATTTTCAGTTGTCGGCAATGGCGACATTCCCCCACAGGGTCAACAACGTAGCCACCATAGACGGATACTACCGCCGCCCATGGCTTATGGAGCTTTTGGGCTGCATCTGCAAGCGCAAGTTCACAAACGACCTGCAGCTGGTACGTTCCATCCGCCGCGTGCTGCAACGGGGCGACGTGCTGTGTATGTATCCCGAGGCGCGCTACTCACCCGTTGGCACCACGGCTATTCTGCCCGACTCGCTGGGCAAGCTTATCAAGATGAACAGCGTACCCGTTGTGGTGATGCTCCATCACGGCAACTATCTGCACACACCGTTCTGGAATTACCGAAAAAAGCGCAAGGTACCCCTGCACACCACCCTGACACAGATACTGACAGCCGAGGACGTCAAAGCTATGAGTTCTGACGAAATAATGGCAGCGGTGCGTACCGCTATGAAATACGACGATCACCGCTGGCAGAAGGAGCAGGGCATCCTCATCCGTGAGCCCTACCGCGCCGAGGGTCTGCACAAGGTGCTCTATCAGTGCCCCGCCTGCAAAGCAGAGCACAAGATGACAAGCAGCGGCAGCCGCTTGAAATGCACAGCCTGCGGCAAGGAGTGGGAATTTTTGGAAAACGGCAGTCTCCGCGCGCTGACCGGCAAGACCGAGTTTGAGCATATCCCCGACTGGTACGAGTGGGAGAGGTCGCAGGTCAGACAGCAGATAGAGCGGGGAGAGTATGCTTTCTGCGACGAGGTGGACGTGTATTCCCTGCCCCGGTGTATGCGTTTTGAGCATCTCGGCAAGGCGCAGCTTCGCCACAACAGCGAGGAGGGCTTCGTGCTTGAGGGTGAGTACCGCGGCAAGCCCTACCGGGTGCACCGAACCCCCAAAGAGATGTACGGCGTGCACATAGAGTACGATTACTGCTACATCAAGCCCTGCGACTGCATAGATATCTCCACCGAAAATGACAGCTTCTACTGCTACCCCACCCTCCCCGACGTTGTCACCAAGCTCTCGCTTGCCACCGAGGAGATATACAAGCTTAAGATGAATAAATAACATAAAACCGCCTGCGGGACACTCCCCGCAGGCGGTTTGAACATTATCAAGTTTTTGCCGTCAGCAGCAGCCGCAGCAAAAGCGCAGGATAAAATATCCCAGACAGATACTGCCGCAGCTTATGCCGCCGCCCTGAGCGTAGTGGACGGTCTGCTGATGATAGGCTCTGCCGCCGTACTCAAGATGGTCGGCAAGGCGCACGTACTCGTCGTTGGCAGGGTCCATCTGCGCCGCTCTTTTGGCGTGCTCCAGAGCAGTGACACGGTTGCCCATACCCATATTGGCAACTGCGCTGAGATAGTACCAGTCGGCATTGCGGTTTGAGACCGTGCCGAGTATGTGCAGAGCTTCTTTGAAGTGACGGGCACGGACGTAATTGTAGGCGGCGTTGAGCTCGGTGGAGTCAAACCGCTGCTGCCAGCCGTTTTGACTGTATCCGCCGTAATAGCCGCCGTAGCTCTGACCGCTGCCTGCACCGGAGGTATTGCCGCTCTTGATACGGTCATAGGCTTCGTTGATCTCTTTCATCTTCTGCTCGGCGTCTTTGTCACCCGGATTGAGGTCGGGATGGTATTTTTTTGCCATTTTGCGGTAGGCTTTTTTTACCTCTTCGTCGGTGGCGTCGGGCGAAATACCGAGCACCTTATAAGGATCGGTCACTGTGACTCTCACCTCTCTTTTTGGTTTGGGCGCGGTAGCGTATCCACACGCCCGAATATATGATATTGCGGATTATGTCGGCATCCTGAACCAGCGGCAACGCTTCAAACAGCTCTGCCACTTCCCCCATCAGCACCTCCAGCACGCTCTCGTCACCGTTGCTCTCAAGGGGGTTGAATCTGCCGCGCTTTTTATCCTTTTCGTAGTCGGCGTAAGCGTCAAGCACATAGATGAACCTGCCCAATGCTCCGCCGAACTCGCGCAGTTGACCGCTCCAGAGCCGCTCACCGCAGTCGAACACCTCTGCCATGACCTCGCCGAACAGATTGGCAAGAGTGTCGATGTTATGATGCTTGTCCTCGGCATCATACAGCTGTCTGAGCAGATCGGATATTGCCCGCGCCTTTTGCCCCCGTCGGGTGCAGACGGCTTGGTATGCGCCCGAAAGCGCCTTCCGCGTCGCTTTCGGCACAGCGCCGCCCTCGTCAGAAAGATCGTCAAGGAGCTTTTCATAAGCCAGAATGACCGTCATATCGGCGGCGTACTCGGTGTAGGCTGTTTGGGTCTTGGACCGGGCCCTGAAAGGGTGGATGATGCATCTCTCGCAAGAGGATGTCTCCTCGGGCTCGTACATACCGCTCAGGATAAGCACCAGAAACACCATATCGTAGCTGAGGCACATACGCGCCGCCGTGCCGTAAGTACGGTGCAGCTGCCTGCACAGACCGCAGTAGAGGCTGCGGTAGCGTGCCTGCTGCGCCTCGCTCAGTGCGTCTTTATTGGCAAGAACGTAACCGAACATCAGACCTTTTTGATGAACTTCTTACCGCACTTGGGGCAGGTGATCTCGATAGTGCCCGCGCCCTTGGGCAAGCGGAGGACTACTGCGCACTGGGGGCACTTGTAGAACTTATAGTGTCTGCCTTCTTTGAGGGTGCGCCAGACTATCTTGAAGCTGCCCAAAAACGAGTTGCGCTTGTAGAGGTAGCGCTTGTTCTCCTCGCGGCGCTTATCGTATTTTTTGGACATAAGGCGCACGTACGCAAAGACTATCTCAGCGGTGGCGATCATCATCAGGATAGTACCTGCCACGTTGTTGCCGATAGCGCCGATTATCATCAGGGCAACGCCCGTCACAAGCAGAAACAGTCCGTAATTATCGCCGCCGTATCTGCCGCTCATAAGGTTCTGAAACACGTTTCCGCTTTTGTTTTTATTCTTTTTTGACATAGCTGTTTACTCCATTTTGGCTGTAAATTCGGGCAAAATGCCCGTACTGTATAAGTATAACACAGATTGGTTGAATATGGGAATAAATAATCTGTAAACTAAAAAAAATAAAGCCGAGGCACCCCTCGGCTTTATTGCCGGTTTTTATTCTTTTGCGCCAAGCTCAAGTGCCTCGGCGTGCTCCTTCATGGCGGCGATACAGATCTCGGCAACATCCTTGACTTCCATATTGAGCATTTCACAGCCCTGCCTGATAAGCTCGCGGTTGCACTTGGCGGCAAACTTCTTGTCCTTGAACTTCTTCATAAAACTGCTTATTTCCATATCGGTGATGCCCAGAGGACGCATTCTCGCCGCCGCCTGAATGATACCCGTCAGCTCGTCAACGGTGAACAGAGATTTTTCCATATTGGTCACGGGCGCAACGTCGTTGATGATGCCGTAACCGTGGGCGAGAATGGCACGCACCTCTCCCTCTTCCAGACCGGCATCCAGCAGAGGCTGCTCGGTATGCTTCAGATGCTCGTCGGGATGCTGTTCGTAGTCGTAATCGTGCAAGTATCCGATAGCCATCCAATGCTCCCTGTCCTCGCCGAAATGCTGAGCCAGCCCACCCATAGCCGCCATAACGTTCATAGCGTGAAGGTAAAGGTGATGCTCGGTGGTGGTAGTCGCCAGCAGCTCTTTTGCTCTGTCAAGTGTAAGCATAATCATTGCTCCTTTTTGTCTCAGTCCAATGTCACGTTAACGCGCAGGGAGGGGCAGACGATACGGGTGATTATGGCTGCCGCCTCGGCGCGGGATATGTGGGTATGGGGGTAGAAGGTGCCCAGGTCGTCCGAGCCTTTGAGCACGCCTGCGCGGTAGAAGCGGTAGACCGCAACGCCGCAGCTGTCGGTGGTCTTGACGTCGGGGATGGCGTCGTCAGCCACGAAGTTTCTGCCCTGCAGGTCGGCGCAGGAAACGGCGTTGCTCAGCAGCACCACGAACTGCTCACGGGAGACAGGCAGGTCATAGTCGGATATATCATAGCTGAGCAGCTTATTGGACACGGCGTACTCCGCATAGGGCTGATACCACAGCTCGGAGGATCTTGCCTGACGGATGGTCTTTGCGTTGTATGCGCTGTGCATACGGGCGGCAAGTGTGACTGCCTGGGCGTAGGTGACGTTGCCCGCAGGGTCAAAATGCTCGGAGTCCACACCGTTCATCAGTCCAAGCTCGTAGACCAGCTCGGCGTTGCTGCTGTACCAGTCGGCGGAATTTACGTCTTCAAATTCGTCTGCGGCATAGCTCCTGATCCTGTTGAAGCTGTCAATGATACCGTCTTTGAGATTGGAGACGATATGGAATGTTTGGTTAAGCAGCTGACTGCTTGCGCCCGAGCCGTCGGCCGCGGTTATTCTCAGGATATACTCGCCTACGTCCAGCTTGCCGAAGTGTATATAGCTGTCTATATCGGAGATATTGCAGCTGTAGCTGTAGGGGGCGTAGGACTTTTTCTGCGAAGTGGCGCTGCCGTCGGAGTTAAGCAACTCCACAGTCACCGAAGTGATGGGATATATAGAGCTGATCTCGCCGCTGAGGTAGTAACCGTCGCCCTGCTGAACGTAGCCGGGGGTGTAGTTGCCGCTGCCCAGCTGAATAAAAGACGGGACCGACACGTAATCCAGCGGGTCAAGACGGGAAGAATAGGTCTCCCCTGCTCTGACCTCAAAATGCAGATGGTAGCCGGTCGATCTGCCCGTGGAGCCTACGGTGGCTATCTGCCGGTCCTGCTTGACGTAGCTGCCGTCGGCAACAACGATTTGGGTCAGGTGGGCGTAGAGGGTGCTCTTGCCGTCGGGGTGGGTTATTGTCACGTAGTTGCCGTAGCCGTTGCCGCAGCCGCACTTTTTGAGCTGTTCGGAGTTCTTGCCGTAGTTGTGGGTGCAGGTATTGCATCCTATATGCAGTACGCCCTCTTCGGCGGCGTAAACGGGGGTATCTTTGGGTGCGGAGATGTCAATGCCGCTGTGCTCCTGCGCCTTGCCCGTGATGGGATGAATCCTGCCGCCGTAATAGCTGGTTATGTAGGTATTCTTGCCCTTGAGCGGCCAGATGAAATCGCAGGTGCAGTCGCTCCCGGCGGCAAAGGCCGTCAGCGTCGGCAAAAGCATAATTGCAAGCGCCAAACAAAGCAGTCTCCTGAGTTTTGAGTGCATATGTAAACAGTCCTTTTCGTTGTGGTATGTGAGTATTGTATCACACCTCTGCGACCAAAATCAACAAAAAGTAACAAAAAAGTAACAACGGTAACCAAGCGGTAAAAATTGCTCCTGAAAATGGAATTTGAGATAAAATCCGTTGACTTTAATCATAATTTCGCATATAATATTTTCAGATCGTTATGATTGAGGTGAGGCGTATGGACTATCTTAAAGAGCTTGCCGCTATTGCAGGATCCCACGGCGGAATAATAGAAACAAAAGTCGCGGCACAGCACGGCATCTCTAAAGCGATGCTCTGCAAACTGTGCAAAGAGGATAAGATCCACCGTATCGTAAGGGGGCAGTATATTCTTCCCGACGATATGCAGGACGAATTATTGTCAATAAGCAACCGCTCGGACAAGATCGTTTTTTCCCACGAAACGGCCCTCTATCTTCACGGGATCTCCGACAGAACACCGTTTGAGCATACTGTAACGGCACCGACCGGGTGTATTCCGTCCTCGGCTATCAAAGCCGAGTGCAAGGTGTACTACATCAAGCCCGAGCTGTTCAAACTTGGTAAAACAAGGCTGAAAACCCCTGCTGGGAACGAGGTCCCCGCATACGATCTTGAACGCACCGTCTGCGACGTGATACGCAGCCGCAACAAAATGGGAACGGAGACCTTTCTTGCGGCACTGAAACTGTATGCGGCAAACCCGAATAAGGATCTGAACAAGCTGAACTCATACGCAAAAAAGATGAGGGTCTCCAACGTCCTGCGTCAATATCTGGAGGTGCTTCTGTGAGCCGGGCAATGAGCTTAAAAGCCAGAATAAGAAATATCGCCAAGCAAAAGAATCTGCCCTCCCAGGTGATTTTGCAGAACTATATGTTTGAGCGGCTGCTGGTACGTCTTTCGGCATCAAAATACAAGGACAGATTCGTGCTGAAGGGCGGCATACTGGTAGCGGCCATCGTCGGACTGGATAACCGCGCAACTATGGATATGGATGCCACTCTGAAAAACCTGCCTCTTACGCCCGAAGCCATCCGTAATGCGCTGGATGATATCCGCAACGTTGTCTGTGATGACGGCGTGACCTTCGAATTGGGCACTATATCGCCTATTCGTGAGGACGATATTTACGGCGGATACCGTGTTATGCTGAACGCACGGTTTGATACGATGATAACCCCGCTGAGTATTGACGTATCCACCGGTGACGCCATTACTCCCAATGCCGTGCCGTACACTTTCACCGAGATATTTGATGACGAAAAATCCTTTGAACTGTGGGCATATAACATCGAGACCGTTATGGCAGAAAAGGCGGAAACCGTACTGCGCCGCGGAGTGTTCAACACACGACCCAGAGATTTTTACGATATCTACATATTGAGCACCACCCGAAGTTTTGATAAAACGGTGTTCGCAGACGCATTGAGCGCCACCGCAAAACATCGCGGCACCACCCGTCAGATAGCTGATATTGACGGTATTCTTCGCAATGTCGAAGAAAGCCCCGAACTCAAAAGTATGTGGGACAAGTACCGCAGACAGTTTGCATATGCAGCCGATATTGAATACAGTCAGATCATATACGCTTTGAGGCAGCTGCTGCTGTAACATAAAACCGTATTGTATAAACATAGCCGGGCTCACTGATTTGTGAGCCCGGCTATGTTTTTCGGAAGAACGTGTTTGACGCTGTTTAAGAAGGGCAAACAGCTTAAGACTTGGAATAAAAGGGAATAAAGGGAATAAAGGGGTTACTGATAGTTGTATGTGTTGGTGTACGCTACCGCCTGCTCTATAAGGTTGCCGTCTTCATCGTACGCTTTTACGTGGACACCTATGTAATATTCGTGACCCCGTGTTACGTAGCAGTATTCGGTGGTTCTGACTGCCCATGTACCACTTGCGTCCCATTCGGCATAGTCATCATCATCCTGATAAAGCACCATATGGATAGTGTAGGTATGATAATCGCTTTCACCTATGACCTTGGCATAGCACTCGGCAACGTTATCGGAAATACCCAAGCGGCAATCAATCGTCCATATATCCGCGTATCTGGGCTGTACTGCGTATGCGGGCATTGCCGCCGCCATCATAACAGCCATAACAAGCATTGCTGCCACAACTCGTTTAATATTATTTTTTCTCATAATTCATTCCATCCAGTATTTTTAATGTTTCGTTTTCGTCGAGTCCAACAGTCATCAGCTTATATACCAACCCTCTATCTGTATCATACCACAGATAGGATATCCTCGTGCATCCGTTGATCTCACCGATGCTCTTGAATACCTCATAACCATTGCAAACGACCGATGTTGTATACTCACCCTCGGTATTAAACATTATCGTAGTCCAATAACTTATTTGGGTTATGTCCACAACAAAGCTGTTGCCGTTTTGATCAGCGTATTTAACCATTTCGTTTAGGTCATTGATACACTTAAATCCGTCGGGGATGTAGGCAAGAATGATATCAGTCTGATTTTGGACTTCGGCGCTTCCCGCCTCGGTTTCTGCATTACCGTCCGTGCCGTCAAAGGTTATTCGGCAGCCCTCGTCGACCTTCTGGCGTTTCATAACAAGCTCGCGCCGTACCTCGCTGTATACGGCAAAGCTCGTCATCCCAAGCAGCGCCGCTATGACGGCCGCTACAAGGGCGACTCTTATGCGGCTTGTCCTGCTGCATTGATGCGCTTGAATGATCCCGCGGCATTTTTCATCCAGCTCAACGGGCATTCTGAGAGGCGGGTTTTCGGCATCATGCATATAGGCTTTTGCGTAATCGGCAGCGGCAGACTTTATCAGCGGACCCAGAAATCTATCCGGCCTGCCCTGCCTGCGATCATTCTTTTTCATCTTTTATCCCCTCCTTTTCCAACTCTTTTTGCATTATTTGTTTTGCCCTTCTTGTCATCGTGCAGAGACTTTGTTTGCGGTACCCCATAAGGGTCAGCAGTTCGCTGTCGTCGAGTCCGAGATAGCATTTGCTTACAAAAAGCATGATCATCCTCTCCGGCAGTCGGTCGATAACCGTTTTGATCGCCCGGTTCTGCTCATCCTGAAGCACCGAATCTTCCATACTGTTGATGGATTCGTTTATCCAGTTGAGTATGATCGCCTGCTCAAACGGCTTGTCATCAAAATACTCCTGCCGACATTTGCGCTTGTCCAGATAGTCCAACACCGCACTTCGCACGGTCATATTGACATAGGTCTCCGTACGGGATTTGTTGAGTTTTTCCAGTGCGGAGGCGTTTTGGATCAAGCATATCAATGCGTCCCGAACTACGTCTTCGACGTCTTCCTGATCCGGAAGGTATTTTGCCGTCAGCGAGAACATATAGTCCTTGTACTTACTATAAATTCCGGCAATACGCTCCAGATCTTCCGTGGTGGTTTTTTCTTCGTTTTCCGTATTCACGTATCTACCCCCTCTATTACAATAAACGGTTGAGAAGCCCAAAACGAAACAGATTTTTGAAAAATATTTTTTGCGCGATTTTTAACAATTTGACAAACAGTGAACTATTTTTTTGTTTGCGCATATAATAACTCCAAATACGGCATATATTTATTCGGTTACGCAATTATACAAGGTTTTTCGATATCACATTGTATAATCACTTTGAAGGAGGTAATCGCTATGCCGAACTTTGGAGAAATGCTTGCCGAGCTCCGTCAAGATAATGGGCTCACACAAAAAGAATTGGCAGAAAAGCTGCATCTTGCCTCCAGCAGCATATCCAACTATGAGACCGGACAGAGGACGCCCGATGCGGATTTTGTGTGCCGCACAGCCGATCTGTTTTCGGTCAGCGCCGACTATATTCTGGGCAGAATAGACACCAATCTGCCCCTTGACCTGATGAATCAGACCTATTGCGGAAACGAAAGGGTAAGCACGGTCATCGGCAAGCTCCTTGCGCTTGACGACCGCCGACGCGAAACGGTAGTAAGACTGCTGAGCGATCTTAGCATCTGCGCCAAGATAGGCAACAACAAGTAAGCACTTTTCAATAAAAGGATGCCGCACGGCGACCTGCGATAAAGCAGGTCTGCCGAGCGATGTTTGCCCTTACGGGCAAGTGATGTCGGCTTCGCCTAATGATGTAGCCTTCGGCTGTGATGTTGTGCCTTCGGCACAGTTGGCAAACATCACATCATTGCGAACGAAGCGAGTAACATCACTTTTGCGTAAGCAAAAACATCACTCCTTTACCACCCAAAAACAAAACGCAGTATAACACACTATACCTTGCAGGCAAGGAAGTGTGCAAAAGGGACGAGAAAACCTCGTCCCTTTTGATATTGATAAAAAACTGCTTTACGGTAAGTGCCCGCAAGGCATCCTTTTATTTCGTTGTGTCTGCTGTCCAAAATCAATATTTTTTCAAAATTGGACAGTAGAATTCGTTTGGTGGATGTTTTGTGGCGATATAAATGGGTAAAAGGATGCCGCGAGGCATCCTTTTATTCCGTCTATTCAGTTTCATTTGGAAAGCAGGGTCAGCTTTAGCCTGCCGTTTGCGCCCTTTTGGCAGTCGCAGACATATCCTCTGCCGTTTACGGCATCATCGGCTGTCCTGTTCGCCAAGCAGCCAATCGGCAATATCCACGACCCTGATACCCTCGTACTGGTACTCGAAGCTTCTCGTTCTTGCTATGACCATCTTGGGGTAGGCATCCTTGATTTGAAGCAGAGGAGACACCTCACGCTCGAAGGTCTTGCTGTCACTGATACTGTCAGATACCTGTATATAGATCTTCTCACTGCGCTTGAGGGCAACAAAGTCAATCTCTTTTTGGTAAAGGACACCTGCATAGACCTCATATCCGCGCCTGAGCAGCTCTATTGCAACAATGTTCTCCAGTATTCTGCCGCTGTCCATATTCCTGGTGCCCAGCTTGGCATAACGGAAGGTATGGTCACTGAGATAATACTTGTCATTGCTGGCAAGATACCTCTTGCCCTTGATATCGTACCTGCGGACTTTGTAAAAAGCAAAGGCATTGCAGAGATAGTTCATATACAAGCTTACGGTAACGTGGCTGACCTTTTCTTTTAAGCTGCTGAACGCATTTGTTATATTGCGCGCCGAGGTCAGATTTGAAATGTTATCCATAAGGAAATCCACAAGTCTGTCCATAAGCTGCATATTACGTATCTTATATTTCTTGCGGATATCCCGTACGATCAACGTATCGAAAACGTCGGCAATATAACTGTATCTGGCTTCCTGATCTTTGTAGGGATATGAACCCGCCATACCGCCATCTACCATATATTTATCAAATGCGGTGTATTTCTCATAAGGGTTATAATTACCGGCAGAATAAAAATACTGCATATATTCGGCAAATGAGAAAGGAAACACCTTGATCTCAAAGGTTCTGCCTGTAAACAGCGTTGCAAGGTCGGAGCTCAAAAGGAAGGCATTTGAGCCTGTGATATAAATATCAAACTTTTCGGATGCGTGCAAACCATTAATAGCTTTTTCAAATCCCTTGCACATCTGGACTTCGTCGATCAGAACAAAATTCTCTTTGCCCTCCTTATACTGCGAATTAATATAATCGTACAAGGGTCTGTACTCAAGCAAATGCTCAAACTCGGGCATATTGAAGTTGATCTGAATAATATTGCAATCAGGCAGGTTTTGTTGAATATGATTTTTGAAGGCTTCAAGAAGTTTGGACTTTCCCGAGCGTCTTACTCCGGTTATAACTTTTATGTCGGGAGTTCCTATTATACTTATAAGCCTTTGCAGATATTGGGTTCTGGTAATAAGCTTCATATCACATCACCTCTCGTACAATATTATATCCCGTCTACTGTCCAAAATCAATATTTTTTCAAAATTGGACAGTAGAATTCATTTGGTGGATTTTTTGTGGCACTGTAAATTGGCAAAAGGATGCCGCGCTTAAACTGCGGAATATCCTACAGCAAAGCACGGCATCCAGGGATATGGGGTTATTGATAGTCATAAATAGGGGTATAATCTATTACCTGCTCAATAAAGTTTCCGTTGGGATCGTAGACTTTAACGTGAATGCCCAAATAATACTCATGCCCTCTGGTAACGTTACAATATTCGGTGGCATCTACCGAGCATATCCCGGTATATGACCATGATGCCAAATCATCATCATCCTGATAAAGCACCATATTGACTCGGTATTCGTTATAAAAACTGCGACCTTCCGCTTGCATTGTACATGCAGCTACTCCATCATCAATATCAAGTACCAAATCTATTATTATGATATCCTCATATCTTGGCTCTACAGCATATACCGCCGGTGACATCTCCGATACCATAACTACCAGACAAAGCACTACTGCACAAATTTTCTTAATCGTCCTCATTGTAATAACTTGCTCCTTCTAATATCTTTTCCCACTCATTATCACCTATACCTACGGTAACAATTTCATATACTATCTGTTCATTGGTATCAAGCCAGAAATAGTCTATTTGTATTCTACCATCCAGACAGTATTTTACCTCTTTGTAGCCTTCATATCCACAATGGTTAATTGGTGTTGCTCCCGCATTTTCTTTATCTCTAAGCAACAATGAACTCGAATTGACCTTTCTCTTCTTGAATAAAATAAAATTGTCATGTTCATCCTTGTATCTGACAAAATCGGTGGTTCTCTTGTAACACTCAAATCCGTCAGGAATGTAGTTGAGGGTAACGTCAGACAACGCTTGTTCGTCATACGTTTCTGCATCACCGTCCGTGCCGTCAAAAGTTATTCGGCATCCCTCGTCTGCCTCCTGCCGTTTCATCACAAGCTCGCGCCGTACCTCGCTGTACACGGCAAAGCTCGTCATCCCCAGCAGCGCCGCTATTGCGGCAGCCACAAGAGCGACTCTTATTCGGCTTGTCCTGCTGCATCGATGCGTTTCGATGATTCTGCGGCATTTTTCATCCAGCTCAGCAGGTATTCTGAGAGGCGGGTCTTCGGCCTTTTTTGCGAGCAGCTGTGCGTACTCTTCGGCGGCAGGCCCAATAAGCGAGCGCAAAAACTCGTCCTCTTCTGCCCTGCGGCTGTTATCTCTTTTCATATTTCAATCCCCCCTTTTCCAATTCTTTTTGCAGCATTTGTTTTGCCCGTCTCATTAACGTATGCAGACTTTGTTTGCGGTAGCCCAAAAGGGTAATCAGTTCCTCTTCCTCAAGTTCCAGATAATACTTGCTTATGAGGATCATCCTGAGCCGTTCCGGCAGCTTTTGTATCGCCTGTCTGACCATCTCGTTTTCCTCCTCTCTCAGCACCGATTCCTCAACGCTGTTGGCGGAGTCTTTTAACCAGTTGAAGATCAGCACTTCCTCATACGGTCTGTCCTCCACGTACTTATGCTGACACTTGCGCTTGTCCCGATAATCCAGTGCCGCACTGCGTACGGTCAGGCTTATGTAGGTGATCGTCCGTGCCGTATCGAGCTTTTTGAGCGCGGATGCATTCTGTATCAGCCGCATCAGCGCATCCTGAACCACATCTTCGTAATCTGCCGAATCGGGAACGTATTTTGCCGTCAGCGAGAACATATAGTCCTTGTAGGTACTGTATATTTCGGCAACCTTGTCCAGATTCTCTGTGTTTTCTGTCGTGTTCACATATTTACCTCCCTAATACAATAAACGGTCGAGAAGCCCAAAATGAAACAGATTTTTGAAAAATATTTTTTGCCCGTTTTTGGCCGAATTTACAAGCAGAGAACTGTTTTTCCGCTGCAGCATATAATTTCTCTGTATTCTTCATAATTCTATTCACTAACGCAATTATGCAAGGATGTTTGATATCATATCGTATAGCCGTTCAAAGGTGATGATCGCCATGCCGAGCCGGGTCAGGATAACGGTCTCACGCAAAAAGAACCTGCCGCAAAGCCCCATCCTGCCCCGTCGGTTTATCCGATCACGAAATGGGACGGCGCACGATTCGATAACAGCAAGTAAGCACTTTTCAACAAAAAGGATGCCGCACGGCGACCTGCGATAAAGCAGGTCTGCCGAACGATGTTTGCCCTTACGGGCAAGTGATGTCGGCTTCGCCTGATGATGTAGCCTTCGGCTGTGATGTTGTGCCTTCGGCACAGTTGGCAAACATCACATCATTGCGACT
>JAFQTO010000062.1 GCA_017408985.1 Clostridia bacterium | reverse complement strand
GAAAAGGGATGCTGCCTTGCGGTAACATCCCTTTTGTCGCTTGGTTATTCAGTTTTTGAGCTAACCTGTTTGCCCTCTGCCCTTAAAAGCGTTGATTTTACTGGGTTTTTGCTTGTTTTCTTATGTCAACGCTCTTAAGTCAGCGGTTGTTTTTATGTATATTTTATTCTTCCAGTCCAAAGCCGGTAATAAAGGCGCGGGTAAGTTCGCTCTTGGGATTGTCAAACACCTGCTCGGGGGTGCCTTCTTCTTCGATAACGCCGTTTGCCATAAAGATGACCTTGTCGGCCACCATACGGGCAAAGTCCATTTCGTGAGTGACGACCACCATGGTACGGTCGGAGGATTTAAGACTGCGGATAACACGCAGTACCTCACCCGTCAGGTTGGGGTCAAGCGCCGATGTGGGCTCGTCAAAGCAGAGTATCTCGGGCGAGAGGGCAAGGGCGCGGGCGATAGCCACACGCTGCTGCTGACCGCCCGACAGCTGGCAGGGATAATTCTGCGCCTTGTCGGCAAGGCCCACACGCTCCAAAAGATCGTCGGCGGTCTTGTTTATCTCTTCCAGAATGGCTTTTTTATTGGTCTTGTAGTCCTCGCGCTCCTGCGAGAGCAGTTCAAGCGCAAGGGTGACGTTCTTGTGTACGGTGTACTGGGGGAACAGATTGAAGTTCTGGAACACCAGACCGAAGTGCAGGCGTTTTTTGCGAATGGCGTCGTCGCTGTCGCAGCCGTCAAGCAGAGGCTTATCGGATACGGTTATCTGACCGCCGTCGGGTGTCTCAAGGAAGTTGAGGCAGCGCAAGAGGGTGGTCTTGCCGCTTCCCGACGAGCCGATTATTGCCAGAACCTCGCCCTTTTCCAGAGAAAAGCTGACACCCTTGAGAACCTGCAGGGAGCCAAAGCTCTTTGTTAAGTTGTCTACAGTCAAATGTGCCATCTGTTAACCTCTGAAATAGTCAAGTTTCTTTTCAAGCTTGCCGAGGAGTATGGTGAGTATGCCGACGAATATCAGGTAGAACACGCCGGTGAAGAACAAGGGCCAAATAAGAGCCTTGGTAGCGGCAAGATGCTTTGCCTGATAGATGATCTCGGTGACCACGATGCAGTTTGCCAGCGCGGTGTCCTTGATGAGGGTGATGATCTCGTTGGACATGGGAGGCACGATGCGCTTGACGACCTGCACCAGAATGATCTTGCGGAATATCTGGGATTTGGTCATACCCAGCACGTAGCCCGCCTCGTACTGACCGTAGGATATGCTCTCGATACCGCCGCGGTAGATCTCCGAAAAATAGCAGGCGTAGTTGATAGTGAATGCTATCAGCACGGCCACCACTCTGCCCGCATCCTCGATACCGTAGTTGACGAACATATAGATGTCGATCTTGCTGAACATGGGGAAATTGAAGATCAGACCGGGCACGTAGTAGATGATGAATATCTGCAGCATGAGAGGCACGCCGCGAACTATCCATACCACTATTTTGGACAGTGCTTTGAGGGGCCCAAACTTGCTCATTGAACAGAAGGCTATAGGCAAACCAAGCGGTGCACCGCAAAGCAGTGTCACCGCAAAGATAAGCAAAGATATTTTAAAGCCTTCCCATAGAAATAACGTTACTTCTAAAAAAGACATAAGTACCTTTAGTTGTTGAGATTCTTACTTCTGGTCGGAGAAGTCGGTGATGACGGTGTTGGCTACGCCGTACTTTTCACCCAGAGCGGCGATGGTGCCGTCCTTGGCCAGCTTCTCGAGCTGCTTGTTGACCTCTGCTGTCAGCTCGCTGCCCTTCTTGAAGCCGATTGCGTAGTACTCAACGTCGCTGGACAGATCGTCAACGATCTGCAGGTCGGCATAGTCGCCCTTGCCGCAGTAGCTCTTTGCCAGCTGTGCATCCAGTACGCAGAAAGCAGCGGTGCCGCTCTTGACCTCGAACAGGCAGTCGGTCTGCTTTAAGAAGCCCTTGATGGTAGCGCCTTCGAAGCTCTTGCCGTAGCCTTCGCCTGCGCTGCCGCTTTCAGCTGCGCCCTGCTTGCCGCTCAGATCGGCAGCGGTGGTGATACCGGAATCCTTCTTGACAACGATAACCTGACGGTTTTCCATGTAGTTGTAGGAGAAGTCGACCTTCTGTGCTCTCTGTACGCCGTCATCGTCATCAGCGACGTTAGCGGTAAAGCCGTTCCAGATGCAGTCGATGTTGCCGGAGTTAACGTCGGTGTACTTTGCGCTCCACTCGATCTCTTTGAAAACTACCTTGTAGCCCAGACCCTCGAATACAGCCTCAGCCAGCTCGGTGTCGAAGCCGACCAGCTTGCCGCTCTCGTCCAGATAGTTCATAGGTGCATAATCGGTGTAGCCGACTACGACGGTCTTTTCTTCTTTGCAGCCTGCAAACAGAGCGATGCAGGCGACCATAGCCAGTGCCAGTGCAATAAACTTTTTCATTGTGAATGTCTCCTTTGTGTTTTAAGTTTTACGACGATGCTTATTTTAGCACTTTAGTGCGATAAAGTCAATAGGTATTTTGCCGTTTTTTGCCGTCAGGTATCTATCCTGTCTAATTTGTGGATATTTTTGTTTCGGTAATTAAGGTCGTCACGCAGGATAAAACCCATACTCTCCCAAAAACCGTTGCCCGTTTCGTTGCGCTTGAAGGCAACTAAAGCGACCTTGTGGATACCCTCTTTTTCGAGCGCCTGCACAGCGGCGTCAACAAGGGCTTTGCCTACCCCCTGCCGTCTGCAGTCAACACGCACGGCGGTGTGATAGATATATCCCCGTCTGCCGTCGTGACCTGCCATAATAACGCCGATGATCTCTCCCTCCGCCTCGGCAACGAAGCAGGTGGCGGGATTGCGGAGCAGAAACTGTGCAACTCCCTCCCGGCTGTCGTCTGTGGTATTGAGCCCCATACCGGGGGTGCTGAGCCACAACGCATAGACGCTGTCGTAGTCGGTTATGGTCATCGTGCGGATGTTATACATAATCTCGCTCCTTTGATTAATCAGAAAACGGAGAAGATGCGTTATCCTCTCCGTTTTGGTTTTACAGTATTACTGCAAGCTCCTCGATGCTCTTGCTTTCAAAATGCATGGGCAGGGGTTCTGCGTCCTCGGCGGCGTAGCCTACGGTCAGCAGGTTGAGGGGCTCCACTCCCTCGGGCAGCGAGAAAGCTGCCTTGAGCTTCTGAGGGTCGTAGTGATGCACCCAGCAGGAAGAAAGTCCCATATCCTGCGCCTTGAGCATCATATACGCGGTTACGATGGCGGCATCGGTCTCGGCGGCGCTTCTGCCGCTGTAGCGGTTGCGCCACGCTGCGTCAATTTCTGCGCAGACCATCATCACCAGCGGCGCGTTGAATGCGCATTTGGTGCAGGCGCGCACTTTGGCTATTGCCTCTTCGCTCTTGAGCACGTACACGCGCTGAGGCTGATCGTTGTGTCCCGTGGGAGCTATACGCATAGCCTCCAGCAATGCGTCGATCTTGCCGTCCTCCACGGGGGTGTCAAGATAGCTTCTTACCGAATAGCGCTCTTCAAAAATCTTGCTCAGTTCCATAATTACTTTGCCCACTCTCCCGTTGCGGCGCACTTGAGGTATGCATTGATGAAGCCGTCAAGGTCACCGTCCATAACGGCACCGATGTTGCCGTTCTCAAAGCCGGTGCGGTGGTCTTTTGCCAGAGTGTAGGGCATAAATACGTAGGAACGGATCTGGCTGCCCCACTCGATCTTCTTCTGCTCGCCCTTGATGTCCTCGATCTTGTCAAGATGCTCGCGCTCTTTGATCTCCATCAGCTTACTCTTGAGCATACGCATTGCAACTTCGCGGTTCTGATGCTGGGAACGCTCGTTCTGGCAGGCAACGACGATGCCCGTGGGGATATGGGTGATACGGATAGCACTCTCGGTCTTGTTGACATGCTGGCCGCCTGCACCGCCCGAGCGGTAGGTGTCCACCTTGAGGTCGTCGGGGCTGATGTCGATCTGAATATCGTCGGTCATTTCGGGCATAACTTCCACAGCCGAGAAGCTTGTGTGACGTCTGCCGGAAGAATCAAAGGGAGAAACGCGGACCAGACGGTGGACACCGCCCTCGCTCTTGAGGTAGCCGAAGGCGTTCTCGCCCTCTATAAGCAGGTCGGCGCTCTTGAGGCCTGCCTCGTCGCCGTCGATATAGTCGAGAACCTTGTACTTGAAGCCCTTGGAGTTTGCCCACTGGGTATACATACGGAACAGCATCTGTGCCCAGTCCTGCGCCTCGGTGCCGCCTGCACCTGCGTGGAAGGACATAATGGCATTGTTCTTGTCATACTCGCCGGTGAGCAGGGTGGTCAGGGTCTGTTTGTCCAGCTCGGCGGTAAATGCGTTGAAGCCTGCCTCCACCTCGGGGAACAGACTCTCGTCCTCCATCTCCTCTGCCATCTCGATGAGGGTGACAACGTCCTCGTACTGGGTCTTGAGTGCCTGAAAACGTGCAGCCTTGTCCTTGAGCTGCTTGGCGGTCTGCAGTACCTGCTGGGATCTCGAAGGATCGCTCCAGAAATCGGGCTCTGCGGAAATAGCCTCCAGGCGCTCGATCTCCTTTGCGCCCTTTTCAAGGTCGAGGGCGTCGCGCAGGCTGTCCAGCGCGGGGCCGAGGTTGTTGAGTTTGAATCTTATATCATCATAAATAAGCATAATATCTCCTCCATCTAAAGTATTTTAGCAGAAAACGGGCAACAAGTAAAGAAAAAATTGTATTTTGGGGCGTTGCCTCATTATGCAGTCGATTTTTTCACAAAAGACGGGGTAATTTTATCAAACAAATGTTTGATTTTTGCAGTTTTGTATGCTAAAATAATCCTATAATATATTATGCAGCCAAAGGAGCGCCAATAATGAAGACTCTTACACCTATCAGAGCAAGGATACTGGAGTTTGTCAATCGGTTTGTGGACGATAACGGCTTTCCCCCTACCGTGCGCGAGATCTGCGACGCGGTGGATCTGCGTTCGCCGTCCACCGTGTATTTTCATCTCAACGTGCTCAGGGACGAGGGGTATCTGAGCAAGGACGGGGGCAAGATGCGCTCACTCAGCGTCAAAAACAAGCCGAGTTACAAGGCCGTGCCCATCGTAGGTACGGTCACCGCAGGTCAGCCTATTCTGGCGCAGGAGGATATATGCGGATACGTACCCTTTGAGAATGCGGAGGGGGTCAAGCTGTTTGCCCTCAAGGTGCGGGGCGACAGTATGATCAACGCAGGCATCCTTGACGGCGACACGGTCATAGTCCGTCAGCAGAGCGACGCCCGTCACGGACAGATAGTTGTGGCTATGATAGAGGACGAAGCAACCGTCAAGCGTCTCAGCACCAAAAACGGTGTATGGCTCATGCCCGAGAACGACGCATACTCCCCCATCGACGGCACCTACTGCACCATACTGGGTCTGGTGGTCGGTCTCTGGCGGGACAACGTAGTATGAACGGACTGACTACGCCCGTAACCGCCCTGCCCGGAGTGGGCGCAAAGACCGCCGCCAAATTAAACGGACTGGGGATATACTGTCTGGGGGATTTTCTCACTTTCTTTCCACGCGGGTACGAGGACAGAAGCAAGACGGTGGACATATTCGAGTCCACCCTGGCGGAGGGCAAGGTGTGTGTGCGTGCGCTGGTACGCTCCACACCGACGTCAACGCGCATCAGCGGCGGCAAGACTATGGTCAAGGTGCCCGTCTGCGACTCCACGGGTGCCATGGAGATGGTGTTTTTTAACCAGCCCTACGTCAAGACGGCGCTTGAAGCGGGCAGGGAGTATATATTCTTCGGCAAAGCCGAAGCATTCGGCTCACGCAAGAGTATGACCAATCCTCTGTTTGAGCCGGTGGACGCGGGGGTCAAGACCGGCAGGCTGACCCCCATATATCCCGGTACGGCAGGACTTAAACCGAGGATAGTTCACAGCTGTGTGGAGCTGGCGCTTTTAAGCGCCGATTGGAGCAGGCAGGATCCCCTGCCCGAAAATCTGCGTACCAAATACAAGCTCTGTTCCCAGGCAGACGCATACAGTTGGATACACAAGCCAAACACGTGGGAGGACGTGCGTCAGGCACGGCGCAGACTGGTGTTTGAGGAGCTGTTTCTGTTCTGTCTGACCACCGGCTATATGAGCAATCTCAGCCGCAAGAAAGGTATCAGGCTCCGAGAGTACGATATAAACGATTTTTATGCTGCCCTGCCCTTTACCCCCACAAACGGGCAGAAGGACGCGAGCGCGCAGATGATCGCCGATATGTGCTCGGGCAGCAAGATGAACCGCCTGCTTCAGGGCGACGTCGGCTCGGGAAAGACCCTTGTTGCCGCCGCCTGCGCCTATCAGGCGGTAAGAAACGGCGGTCAGGCGGTCATTATGGCGCCTACCGAGATACTTGCAAGTCAGCATTATGAGACGTTCTCACGGTTTTTTGAGCCGTTCGGGGTCAGGTGCGCCCTTTTGACATCAAGTATGACCGCCGCACAAAAGAAGCTGGCGCGTGAGCACATCAAAAACGGCGACGCGCAGATAGTCTGCGGCACTCACGCGCTTATTCAGGACAGCGTGGAGTACCGTAATCCCTATCTGTTCGTGGTGGACGAACAGCACCGTTTCGGCGTGCGTCAGCGCGCCGCTTTGCAGCAGAAGGCGGGGGATGCGCATTTTCTGGTTATGTCGGCGACCCCTATTCCCCGCACCCTGACCCTTATACTTTACGGCGACCTGTCGGTGTCGGTGCTTTCGGAGAAGCCCGCAGGCAGAAAGCCGGTGCAGACCTTCGTGGTGCCCGAGTACAAGCGGGACGGGATGTACAATATGGTGTGGGAGCGTGCGCAGGCGGGCGAGCAGACCTATATAATCTGCCCTCTTATTGAGCAGAGTGAGGACTCGGAGGACACGGAGCGCAAGGCAGCCGCCGATTACGCCGCCGCTTTGCAAAAGAAGCTGCCCCGCGCGCGCATCGGGCTGATGCACGGCAAGCTGAAAGCGCAGGAAAAGGACGAGGTGATGGAGCGCTTTTCACGGGGCGAGCTGGACGTGCTTGTTTCCACCACCGTGGTGGAGGTAGGCGTGGACGCACCCGGCGCGCAGATAATCATCATAGAGAATGCCGAGATGTTCGGTCTCAGTCAGCTGCATCAGCTTCGCGGCAGAGTGGGCAGAGGCAGCAAGCAGGCTTATTGCTTCCTGATGAGCAATTCGGAGAGCGCAAAGGAGCGGCTCAAGATCATGTGCTCCACCTCCGACGGCTTCAGAATAGCCGAGGAGGACCTGCGCCTGCGTGGCCCGGGTGATTTTCTCGGTGACCGTCAGCACGGCTCACCCGAGTTCACGGTGGCAAACCTGACTTCGGATATGACCGTGCTCAGCTGTGCAAAGGACGAGGCGGAAGCGCTGATACGCTCTGACCCCAAGCTCCGAAACAGTCCCCTGCTGCTTCAAAAGGTACAGCGGATACTCGAAAGTAAGCTTGCTACTATGAACTGAGGTGCAACTATGGATATACAGAAACTGCAAAAGGCGTTTGAGCACAAGGGTTATGTATTCCGCTATTTTGACACCCTTAAGCAGTGCTGTGACTATCTGGACACAGCCATTGACGGGGTCACCGTGGGCTTGGGCGACTCGCAGACCCTGATGGAGATGGGTGTGTATGAGCGTCTGAGCCTGCACAACACGGTCTACAGCCCTATGCATCCCGGGGCGGGTGAGGATTTTTATTCTGCCGCCGAGAAATGCACCCACACTCAGGTGTATCTGGTGTCGGTCAACGGCGCCGCTGAGACGGGCGAGCTGGTCAACATCGACGGCTTCGGCAACCGCGTTGCGGGGTCGCTGTACTGCCACGAGCGGGTGTATTTTGTGTTCGGGGTCAACAAGATCATGCCCACCCTGCAGGAGGCTGTTGACCGCGCCAAAAATATTGCCGCACCCAAAAACGCCAAGCGTCTGGGCAAAAAGACCCCCTGCGCCAAATCTGGCGACAAATGTTACGATTGCTCTTCTCCCGACAGAATATGCAACGCCCTTACGGTGCACCTGCACAAAATGAGCCGCGTGCACGCCGAGGTCATAGTTATCGGAGAAAACGCGGGACTGTGAGTCTCACGATGCTCGCGGTGAAATTTTTGCCCCACGGGATTTATTCCGCGGGGCAAAAGTGAAATTGCTGACGCAGTGGGATTTGAGCTTACGCTCAAGTGAAATTTCACCTTACGGTGAAGTTAAGGTGTCCTACGGACGGATTTATCAGGCGGCAGGAGCAAGTTCTCGCTGCGGCTCGGGAACAAAGCGGTTCTGACAGTCCTCTCCCCACAAAGCAGATGCTTTGTGGGGAGAGTACGGCGATACGGGCGTTACGCAAACAATACGCGAAACAGCCCGCTTCATACGCCGAACCGAATAAAAAATCGCTTCCCGAAGGAAGCGGTTTTTTATTCAATGTTCAAAGTCATAAGCTCCTGTATGCTCGTTACACCCTTGAGAACAAGGCTGCGGCAGGAGTTGAACAGGGTGACCATACCGTTTTTGCCTGCTTCTTTGCGCAGGACTTCAAGGTTTTTCTCGTTCACGACGACGTTACGCATATTTTCGTTCATATACATCATTTCGTGGACGGCTATTCTGCCCTTGTAGCCGGTGCCGTTGCAGAACTGGCAACCGTGGGGGCGGAATATGCTGATGGGCTCGTCGATACCGAGGATCTCCATTTCCTTGGCGTTGGTCTTGCCGCGCTTTTTGCAGGCGGGGCAAAGGCGCTTGACAAGTCGCTGTGCGATAACGCCGACCAGCGCGTCGGAGACCAGATAGTCGGGGATGCCCATATTCTCAAGTCGCAGTATGGCGCCGGGTGCGTCGTTGGTATGCAGGGTACTGAACACCAGATGTCCGGTGATGGCGGCGCGGACGGCTATGTCGGCGGTCTCCTCGTCACGCATCTCACCGATCATTATGATGTCGGGGTCCTGACGGAGTATGGAGCGCAGTGCGTTGGAGAAGGTCATATTCGCCTTGACGTTGACCTGAGTCTGGTTGACGCCCTGCATAATATACTCAACGGGGTCCTCAACGGTGACGATGTTGACCTCTGCCTTGTTGACCTCTTTGAGGAAGGCGTACAGAGTGGTGGACTTACCGCAGCCGGTAGGACCGGTCAGCAGGATGATGCCGTGGGGCTTGCTGAGCATAGTGTCAAGAAGCTTATTCTCCTCCTCGGTAAAGCCCAGATCCTCACGGGTGAAGCGGAAGGAGGTCTTGTCAAGCACACGGATAACGAACTTCTCACCGAACACGGTGGGAAGTGAGGATACACGGAAGTCAAACTCCTTGCCGCCGATGGTCATAGCGATACGGCCGTCCTGAGGGGTGCGGCGTTCTGCGATGTTCATATTCGCCATGATCTTGATACGTGCGGAGATAGCCGCGTAGGAGTTGATGGGGAACTCGGCGCGGTCCTGCAGGTCGCCGTCGATACGGTAACGGACCTTGACGACCTTTTCAAAGGGTTCGATATGGATATCGCTGGCGCGGTAGGGTACGGCTTCCTTGATGATGGAATCCACCAGACGGACGGATGCGTTGTTGACAACGTCGCCCTCAAGCACGTCGCCGTCGTCCTCGCCCTTCTTGTCGGAGAACAGAGCGGTGTCGCCCTCGGTATTCAGGTCGTCCAGTGCGGCGGTGGTGGAAATGACCGCGGCAATGGAGTCGATGTATCTGTCGATCTGATTGGGGGGTACCAGCACGTAGTCCACGGGGCACACGAAGCGGGTGGACAGCGCGCTGAGCGCCGAACAGTCAAGAGGCTTGCCCGATGCCACCAGCAGCATACCGTCGGTGTTGATCCAGACGGGGATCAGCTTGTTGCGCTTCATAAACTCGAATGAGAACATATCGAACAAGGTCTTGTCGATGTCCAGCATATCGATCTCCACGTAGGGCATACAGTAGTAGTCGCCCAGCACGGGAAGCTCACGCACGTCGGTGGTGTATTCTTTTGCCAGCATATATTCCCTGACGGGGACGTTTACGCGGGCGCTGTCCTCAAGGATCTTTTCCGACTGTTTTTTCTTGATGATCTTTTTGTAGATATAAAACTGCAGAAGTTCTCTGTTTATATTCATTGGGTAATCCTCCGCTTATACGGCAAGCCCGTTCATAATGGAAAGCATAGGTGCGTACACCGCGATAAACAGCGTACCGACCACCGCGCCCATTATAAGGAGCATTGCAGGCTGGATCTTTGCCGTGAGGGAGCTGAGCGTTGCCTCCACCTGCTCGTCAAAGAAGGTGCAGGAGCGCGAAAGCACCTCGTCAAGACAGTTGGTCTTTTCGCCGACGGCAAGCATCTGGTTCATCATTTCGGGGAACAGGTTATACTTGCGGAATGCGTTGGTCAGCATAACACCGTGGCGCACATCGTCGGAGGCGGCGCGGAATTTTTCCTCAACGTAGCTGTTGCCCAGAATAAGCGAGGTGGAGTCCAGCGCCGACGCCAGGTCCATACCGCTGGACAGCAGAATACTGAAAGAGCGGGCGAAACGGGCTGTTATAAGCTCGGTTGTGACCTTGCCCAGTATGGGGCAGCGGATCTTGAACACGTCAAAGGCTCTTTTGCCGGTTTTGGTCCTGAGGAACAAAAACAGCAGACCGACCACGGCAATAACGGTAAGAAGCATTATCCGCCAGTTAAGAACGATAAAGTCAGATATGCCGTAAATAGCTTTGGTAAAGCCGGTGATCTCAACGTCAAGCTCGGCAAGCACGGATTTGAAGCGTGGCACGACGAACGCCAGCATCAGCACCGAGATACCCACGGTCATACCTGCAAGCATCATAGGATACGCCATAGCGCTCTTGGCTTTGCGGCGGGTGGCTGCGTCCGACTCGTAGTAATCCGCAAGGGACAAAAACACCATCTCCAGCTTGCCGCTGGCTTCACCCACGTGTACCATGCTGACGAAAAAGTCGGGGAAGACTTTTTTGTGCTTGTCCAGTGCCGCAGACAGCATATCGCCTGCGCGGACGTCGTCGGCAATAACGTGGAGGATAGCCTTGAAGTAGCCCGTATAGGACTGATTCTTGAGTATGTCCACACAGTCGAGCACCTGAATGCCCGAGTTGATCATAATAGCAAACTGACGGCAGAAGGTGGTCAGCTCACTCAAGCTGACCTTGCCCGTGCCGAGGGTGAAGAACGCCGAAGGCGTGCCGCCCTTGTACTCGGCAGCCGATACGAGATACAGATTCTGCTTTGCAAGCTGAACGGCAAGGTCTTTTTCGTCCTCGGCAATAAACTTGCCCTTGAACTTCTGCTTCTGCAGATTGACCGCCACGTATTTATATGTAACAGGCAAAACAACTACTCCTTTCTATATGCCAAGCAGCGATATATACGCGCTTATTATCCTGTGACCGAAAAACATTGCCAGCGCAAAACCGCAGGTCAAAAAGGGAGCAAAGGGGTATTCTGTGTCCTCTTTGCCCTCTCTGCGGGACAGTATCACCAGCACCACGCTTGCCACTACGGCTGCGCAGAGCACCGACAGCAGCAGTCTCTGCCAGCCCAGAAGCAGGCCGCAGGCGCCCGTCAGCTTGATGTCGCCGCCGCCCAGACCGTCTTTGTGTCTGATACGCTCGAACAGCCACGCGATAAGGTAGAAGGCCGTAAACCCTCCGACCCCGCCGATGATATGGGACAGCGCCGAATAGCAGGGATCGAACACCGCTGCGGCGATGCCGAGCCCGACCAGCATAAGCACGAAGCGGTCAAACACCAGCTTGTGCTCAAGGTCGATAAAGAACACGCAGATGAATACCGAGCTTGCCAGCGCGCAGATGACGGCATAAACGATGCTCTGCTGCCAGAACAGCAACGCCGACACAATCCACAGCAGCATATTTGCTATCTCCACCGCGGTGTAGCGGAAGGATATGGGCGCGCGGCAGCTGCGACACTTGCCGCCCAGTATCAGATAGGACACCACGGGTATATTGTCGTACCAGCGGAGCACGTATTTACACTTGGGGCAATGGGATGAGGGGGTGGCGAGGCTCAAGCCCGCGGGCACGCGGTAGATGACCACGTTGAGGAAGCTTCCCACGCACAGTCCGAAGACCGCCGCAAGCACGTACGCCACTCCCAGATAATAGCTCTGCATATCCATAACTCAGAACCTGTTTGCGGGATTGATGGCGCGGGGGAAGAAGCCGCCGTACAGCTCCAGATTGACCAACACGTTGGCATCACACTCACCGTTGTCCAGCAGCTTGAACTCCACGCCGTTCTCCTCAAGCTCCTCGTTGGTTTTGTCAAGCACATAGGACAGCATCTGAGGGATATTGACGTATACGCTCTCGGGCTTGCCCAGTGCGGTGAGCTTCTCGTTGGAAGCGATAAGGGTCAATGCCCACTTGACGAATACGCGGAAATTCTCGCAGGCGATCTCCTCCTCGGTCTCGGGGACGGGGCGCTGCATAAACTTGGGCAGGCGGCGGGGGGTCTTTTTTGCCATGACTTTGGGTGCAACCACACGCTGACCCGCAGTCATACTGAACGTCTCGGTGATCATCTCGATGACACCGGCGTTGGCTTTTTCGGCCTCCTCGATGTCCTCCATATCCTCGTCGTCCTCATCAATCGCGGCGGGGACGGGCTCAGCTGCGGCGGGTGCGGGCTCGTTAAGCTCCTCCGCATTCTCCTCCTGCTGCTCTGCCTGCTCGGCAAGAACGGTGAGCTTTTTGGCTTTTGCCTTTTCGCGGGCGTTGAGAACGGTCAGCTCGCCCTGGGTATGGTCAAAGAGCATATCCTCCTGCACGTATTTGGGACGCGCCAGAAACTCCAGACCGAAGGGCAAGATATAATAGCCGGTGGCTTTGCCGTTTGCCACAAACACGAAACGGGTGTAGATATCCTTGACGTCCACCAGCAGGTAGGACTCGTTTTTCATCTTGGGATTGAGTGCGGTGACGGCAGCGGCGGCGGCACCGGACGCAAAGGTAGCGGTGTCCACCAGCAGCTTATGCTCGGCGCAGGCAGAATACAGGTCGGTAAGCAGCTTCTTCTGCACCGACGCGGTGGTAAAGGTTGTAAACTGTCTGTTCTGCGCGGCGGTCTGTGCGTGTACCTTGAGCTCGCCCAGGTTCATATACAGCTCGCCCATAGCAAGGTTCAGGGCGTTGCGGGTCAGAGCGCGGTTACGCATGGTGGGCACGTTGATAACGTCCATTGCAACGGCGTTGTCGGGCAGTATGAGGGACACCATACGCACACGCTCGGTGGGGGTGTCAGCCACGAACTCAGCCACGGCATCACGGAATCTGGTCACGAAAGCCTCGTCGGTGATAAGACCGGTGTAGCTCTTGACCTTGTGGTCAATGGTGGAGGGATCAACGCCCAGCATAGAGAAGCAATGGATGGTGCTGCGGCGGGTATCTATGGCAAAGGTGGTGTTAAGGGCGTCCTTGGGGCGGTCCTTGACACGGTGATGACCGATAGAGCCAAGCAGGCCCTTGATATCCTGCACCTTGCCGGAGATGGTGTCTTTTAATGCAAATTTTCCCATATCTTTATTCCTTTACGGTTGGTGATTTGTGCTGTGGTGGTTACTGCGCTGCGGGTGCTGACAGACAGCTGACGAGGGTGACTGTGCCGGGTATTACAGCGCCGTTATCAGGGTTGACTGTCTCGGGGGTTTTGGTAGCTACGGCGCAGAGGATGACTTCTTTGGTCTGTGCGTTAAGGGCGTAGAGGGTGAAGGTCACCGTGCCGTCATTGCCGACATTGCGCGTATCAAAGCAGCTGTATCTGCCGTTTTCGCCGTAATACTCGTCATAGCGGCGGGCGATATCGGCGTTGTTGCCCTTGCTGATGTAATTATAAAAACTCTCGGTGCCCTCGGCGGGGGGTGTTGAGGGCGAGGGAGAAACGCCGTTTCCGTCAGGTTTCGTCACCGTTACCGCGTGAACGTAGGATAGAAAATCCTCGCATATCTGCTCTTTTTCGATATCGGATCTGATCTCGGCGCTGAGATTGCTCAGCTGATGTCTGCCCATAAGGGACAGGGTGATGATAAGGGTGCACAGCGCAAGGATAATGAGGATGAACAGCACCGCGCTCTCGATGGCGATGCCCCTGCGGGAGCGCAGCCTGTTAAAAAGGGTAAGATCATTCATCGTCTTGCCCCCCTTGCGTAGGTGAGCCAGCTGATATACAGCTCGTTTGTGGCTGTGTCTTTGACGCAGATGTTGATGCTCTGCTGATTGACGATTATCTCACCCAGATATCCGCCGGGAAGGTCGCAGGTGATGTACTCTCCGCTAACCGTAAGCTGATAACCGACTACAGTTACCATATTATTTATAAATCTGGTGGTAAAGTCCTGCCCCGGGACTTCATCATTCGCCGCAATATAGCACTCCACCGCGTTTGCCACGAAGTTTTCGGCGTTGGCCTCATCAAGGGTCTTTTGGGTGGTCTCCACCGAGCCTATCATAATGACCAGTGCCGCCGCGGTCACAAGACCCACGACAGCCATAGCAATGACTACCTCGACGATCGAAAATCCCCTGTTGTTTCTGACTAATTTAAGCATCGCGCCACCTCACTGAAAAACCGCGCACCGCAGGGCAAAAACAAAGGTCTGACTAAAAGTCTGTCCCTTGTCGGTACTGCCCGTTACCGTGCATTTGAGGAGCTTATTATTGGTATTGCTGACATCAAAGGCAATGCCCGTTACGCTGTCAAGAGTGCGGCCGTTAAGCGCAACTTTGTCGTTGAGGTGTGACGCAGTAAGGTAAGTGCTATCGCCAATCGTCAAGGTGGTTGTTTCAACATTTACGGTTGTTTCGCTTATGTCGCAAGTAAGCAAAAAGTCGTTTATATCCTGTCTTACTGCGGCGCAGTCGTCTATAAAGCTGTGCTTTTGGGTCTCGTCGTTTGTAAAACTGTGCGCCATCGCCGAAAAGGAAACTATCATAACAGAAACGATAGAAAGCAGCGCCATCGCAATAATCATCTCAATAAGCGTACTTCCCCTGCGGGACAATATTCTATTGTTCATATCACCAGTCTCCTTTCGTAAAGTAGTGGGTACGAAAATCTGTCAAGCTACGAAAATCAAGAAATTGTGTTATGTATCAGTATGCTATTGAAAGGTTAATGCTTGCTCCCGCAATAGAGTTTTCAAATGTCACCATAGCACAAAAATATGCTGCAGGAAAATCATACGCCCCAAGTGTTACAATCATTTTAGTTTCATCATATACATCACTCTGCAACGATGTAACCTCTGCTTTTAGTACTCTGGCATCTTCGTCACACAAGTACACTTCAACGTTGCTTACCGCTTGTGTCACTCCGTTGATATAGAAGCTCCTAAACGGACTATCCCCAACAGGTACAAAACCAACAACTGCACTAAGATTCGTGTTTATCGTACTATCAAACGGAGTTTCCCATTCAGAATAATGCTTAGCTGTTGCCTCTATAATTATTTCATCTCTGATATCTTCAACAACGTCCTCGAAAATTCCCTTGTTTGGCTCTAAACTCATAGGCGTACGGTTTCCTACCTTGATGACAACAGAAGTTATAATATACCCATCCTTAGCCTTCAGCTGTAAGTTATAGTTCTCCCCCTCTACAGCTTTCGACGGCTCAATAATGTCAATATTTGCTCCACTTTCTGAAGCAAATGCCACATTATACGCCGTTTTCACCGCCACTATGCAGGTAGCCGTTTGCTCTCCCGCTTTTGCCGTAATCGTCGCACTTCCAATGGCAACACCGGTTACTACTCCGTTTTGGTCAACTGTTACATATTCTGGATGATCTGACGACCAAGTAACCGTTTGATTTGTGGCATTGTTCGGTTCAACTGTTGCTGTGAGAGTTTTTGTAAGTCCCACACCGATAGTCATTGTGGTTTCACTCAAAGCTACACCTGTAACCGCGACGTCACTGGGAACAACCGCACCACCGGCGGCCGTTACAGTAACCGTGCAGACGTCAATATGATTTCCGTCTTCTGTAATGACAACTATTGTAGTAGTGCCCGCAGATATACCGGTAACCTTTCCGTCTTCGTCAACGGTTGCTACACCGGGTTTATTTGATTTCCAGATAACTTTGTCGTTGGTTGCACCATCAGGCTCAACTGTAGCCATCAGGGTTTCGCTGCCACCTACTGCAAGCTCCAACTCGGTTTTGTTGAGAGCCACTCCGGTAACAGGCGTACCCGTTACGGTAACTTCGCAGGTTGCGGTTTTGCCGTTAGTTGTAAATACTGTTATAGTTGCTGTACCTGCATTGTGGGCTGTAACCTTGCCGTTTGCATCAACCGATGCAACGTTTGTATTGGACGAATGCCAAGTGAAGCTTCCGTCAGCACCGTCAGGCAAAACAGTCGCCACAAGGGTTTCACTTGCGCCGTGGTCAAGTTCGAGCGTATTATTGTTGAGCGTTACGCTTTCAACAAGGGTCGGAGTGAGTTGAATGCTTGTTACAGTGATAACCAGATTACCCTGTACATTTTCTACGGTTATCTTCTTATCAACGATTGCAATCTCAACAACTTCACTGTCGCCGTTTTTGACGGTAACTTTCTGTATTGCGCAACTATCGTTGGGTGCAAGTATGGCTGTGTACGTGTCGCCATGGATAACTGTAGAGTCGCCGCCAAAGAGAATATGGCTGGCGGTTGCATTAACCGTTACCGAATACTTGCCACGGACGGTAACCTCGCAGCTGACACTATGCCCGCCCGCAGTTGCAGTAATTGTCGCTGTGCCATTGCCAACGCCGGTGACAACACCATTTGCTACAGTTGCAACGGAGGATGTATCAGACTCCCAAGCGATCTCATAGCTTTCCTCGCCTGCGACTACAACTGTGGGGGCAAGCGTTACTGTATCGCCCTGTATGATTGTTGCCGTTGTTCTATCGAGCGCTATGCTTGTGATAGTCGAAGTCTCAACAACTTTAACCGCACAAGTTGCTCTCGCTACCTCCGTACCATCCTTTTTTGCAACAGCGGTAATAGTGGTTTCTCCTGCCGCAACAGCCGTTACTTCTCCATTGATAACTGTCGCCACTTCCGTTTTGGATGAACTCCATTCTACTATTGCGCCACTAGGCAAATTGACTGTCTCAAGTACAATCTTTCTTCCATTTACTATAGACGCACTTGTTGTATTTAATCCAAATACAGGAGTTACCGGAGTCCCTCCACCGCCGACGGCTTCTTTTACGTTAATTTTGCAGGTCTTCACAAATCCATTGATTGTTGCACTGATCGTGGCTGTTCCAGTGCTGTGTGCAGTCACAACACCGTACTGATTGACTGACACACATCCGTCGTTGCTTGACCACGCAATAGTGCCTACAGGATATGCGCTTGCATTAATTGGAAGCATCTCTCCAACTTCAATCTCTGCTTCACTAACACCAAGAACAAGCCCATTAACTGTTACACCGCATTTTGATGTTATATCATTTGTTGTCTTTGCTGTAATTTCGGTATATCCGGGGCCGATGGGAGTAACAAGACCATCTATAACGCTTGCAACATTAGAGTTGTCACTTATCCAAGTGATATCCTTATTTGCTGCGTTGTCGGGTTTTACGGTAGCAGTAAGCTGACGGGCAGCATCACCCATCGTAAAGGACATATTAAGGCTGTTAAGACTGACATAGTTGACCGAAACGGGGTTTACTGTAACGGTGCATACTTTGGGGTCTCCCGCACTTGCCTTAACGCTAATAATTGCGGTCCCCTCGGCTACAGCTGTCACAAGACCGCTGTTGGGATCAACCGTAGCCACTCCCGTGTTGGACGAAGACCACGTTACCGTCTTATTCGCTGCAGTTGCGGGTTGTACGGCGGCGTGAAGTATCTCGGTCTGTCCTACTTCGAGGGTAATGGTGCTTCTGTGCAGCGTTACACCCGTAGCAGGGGTGTCGTTTTCGTAATCTCCCTCAGGATTGGGGGTAAGCAGCTTTTCACCAAGCGAGACCTTCTTGTTCTCTATCTTGATTTGATACTTAAACGAACCATCATCAGGGTATGAGAATATACTATCCCCACTGCCGTCTTCGGTAATAACATAAGTTAAACCGTTGACTTCTATGGCTCTGGGAAGATTATATGTAACAGGGTCTTTGTTGTAATCTTCAAGCGCCTGTGCGCGGGCTTCCTTATATGCGGCTTCGGCGAGTTTGAGGGCGGTGTTTTTTTCGGTTTTCTCCACGATGCCGGAGAACGACGGAATAAGCACAGCGGCAAGTATGGCAATGACCGCTATGACGATAACAAGTTCGACTATTGTAAAGCCCTTGCGGGTTCTCATAGGTAACGCTCCTTTTTTTTACGGCGGCGGGGCAAAACGCCCTCGCCATCAGGCAAAAAACTACTGTCACGGTGTCCAAAAACGGACAAAAACCTATTTATGGGGTCAGCAAAGCTATCCCCAAATATGGTGATACATCATATAATATACACTTTTTTGGCTTGTTTGTCAATGTAATATGGATGTTAGGCAATTATTGTAAGTGTTTGTTCATAATATCTTTGCCGAAACCGGTCGGGCGAGTACGGATAAATCGGTGTTTTGGGCAGGCGGTGCCGACGGGGTTTTGCACCGACAACGGGCTTTTTTGGGGCGGGTCGGGGCATTATTACAGATTATATGCAGGTTTGTGTGACCTTGGGGCAGGTTTTTTCGTGTATAATGGTATAGGAAGGAGTGGTACTATGGATGACAGGCAGCTGATCGCCCTGTATAACTCACGGTCGGAGACCGCCATAACCGAAAGCGACAAAAAGTACGGAAAATATCTGAGATACATCGCCAACAACATATTGCGCGACCTGCAGGACACCGAGGAATGTGTGTCCGACACCTATCTCAGCGCGTGGAATACCATTCCGCCCCAAAATCCAAGCAGGCTGTCCACCTATCTGGGCAAAATAACCCGAAATTTAGCCCTGGACAGATACCGCGTAAACACCGCCGAAAAACGGGGCGGCGGGCAGGTGATGGCGTCGCTGAGTGAGCTGAGCGAGTGTATCGGGCAGCCCGACAGCTGTGACAACGTTGCCGACGGCATCGTGCTTGCCAATGCGCTGAACGGGTTTTTGGCAGAACTGCAGAGTGACGACCGCAAGATATTCGTGCAGCGGTACTGGTACTTCTGCCAGGTCAACGAAATTGCCGAAGATCTCGGTATGAGCCAAAGCAAGGTCAAAATGTCACTTTTGCGCTCAAGAAACAAGCTCAGACAATTACTTGAGAAAGAAGGTGTGGCTGTATGACAAACCGACTGCTTATGGATATGCTGGCTCAGATAGACGAAAGATATATTATCGAGGCTGCACCCGCAGGGCTTATGGAGGCCGGTGCCTCCACCCACAACACGGGCAGGAAGGGCATCAAGTACGCTCTTGTCGTAGCAGCTGTTATCGCCACTCTGGCGGGTGCGGTGTCGGTTGCCACCTATGAGCGCTGGCATATGCCCGACCACGGCGAAAGCTACGAAGGAGATACTCTGAAAGAGCACAGCATCAAGGAATACCCCCTGCCCGACGGAAATGATAATAAAAACCCCGACGGAAATGAGCCTGATGGAGAGAGCAGCGGCGAGGTCGCCGGTGACGGCGGTGCAGCTGATAAGGACGGGACGGTTGCGGATAAGGACGGCGGCGGTGCGGATGGCGGCGGCAGCGGCGCGAACGGCAGCGGCGATACCGAGCCTGCTGACCCCGAACCCGAGCCGCAGATACCCGATGAGTGGTTCATCGAGCAGACCGTGGCCATACTCAGGATAATCAGCAAATTTGACACCGATGCAGAGAAGCTGACCGTCAGAAGATACAAAAACAATGCCGATGACCGTGAAGAGGTGTCGGTCAAGCTTGCCACCGAGGAGCAGACCCGCACGGTGACCTTTGAGGCCGAGAGCGGAATGCTTCTGGCGGCATCCACCTTTGGCCACGAATACACCGACAACACCCTGATGTCTGCCGAGGACGCACTCAGATGCGCCACCGAGTATTATAATCTTCTGCCCTATCCTCAGGGGTATGAGTATACCCACCTGTCCAAGTTTGACGATCACGGATGGACCTACTCGTTCAGCAAAGCCGCAACGGTGGAAACGGACGGCAAAACTCAGACTGTGTACAGCGACTACGAGCAGGTCAGGATAACCATCGACCCCTGCACGGGCGGTTTTGAGATGTCAAATATGTTCTACTACCCCCTGCTTGACGACCACGCCCCCGACCAAAAGCCGCTGACTGCTCAGCAGGCGCTGGACAAAGCGCTTGAAAGCAAGCTCGTATCGGGCTTAACGCAGGAAAACTCCACATTTGAGCTGTGTATATGCCTGCCCGACCCCGGAAAGATGTCAGTATACAACGGCACCTACGACGGCGACGACCGCAAGTTCAAAAACTACGATATCACACGGCTTGCGTGGAAGATAGAATGTAAGTTCAACTACGGCGTAGCGTTTGGTCACATAGTGGTATACGTGGATCTCTACACCGGCGAGGTACTGAAACTGATGTAATGACCTCAAGACGCAGAAAAAGCACTTGCGAAAGCAAGTGCTTTTTTGACTCTTAATTGCCTACTCGGAAGCAGCGACAGAACCTAACAATTCCCCGACGGTGTCAATGTTTTTCCCGATGCCGTTGGGGTCTTTTATCGTTACGTAATAATATACACCGTTATGATCTTTCAGGGTTATCAGCCAGACGGTGTTGTCAAAATGAAGCGCAAAGCCGTATATCCGCATAGTGTCGCCGTTTTCGGTCAAACCGCCGCTTAGAGAATAATAATCGGCGTTTTGGCCCGCGCATAATTGCTGCCGTATAAGCTTTGCCCCACCTGCCAGATACAGCTTTTCTTTTGGTGCAAATATCCCCCATTTGGGATGACCGTAATACATAGCCGCGTTTGCCTGCTCTATATATGAATCGTACCCGCGCTCCACAAAGTACGAATAATACTCGGTCCCGACAAGGGGGTTTATGACGTTATCCGAATAATCGGCATTAAACCGAACAAAGCTCCCGTCCTCGTCACTGTACAGCCCCGACATCTCCGTGTCTGATGCAAAACCGCCGGGCAGTTCGCAGGCTACCGTGGGCTTGCCGTCCTCGCAAAACACCACAGATGCCGTACCGCCCCTGCCGATCAGTACGGCGGATTTCCTCGTGATGATGACCGATTCCGCCCGTTTAGCTAACATTTTGGAAAATCGCCCGTTATTCCGCAAATTATACGGTATGGCGAGCTTTTAGGATAACTTTACTTGCCTCGTGGGTAAAAAAAGAACGAAGCTGTCGCTTCGTTCTTTTTTATTCAATATTATATGCCTCTTATCTTTCCGACGCCAGATAGTCATACAGTCTGTCGGGGAAGTTTACGGTCATACCGTCGACCTTGAGCCGACACATTTTCTTCATAAGCTCCACATTGTATACGCCCCACGCTCTGACACCCAGTCCGGCTTTTCGCCATTTTGCCATAAGCTTTTCGGTGATATTCTCTGCCTTGGGCGCCAACTCTTCGCCGCCTATCTCCAAAAGCTCGTTTATTACCTGATCGTCAGTCCTTGAGGTCAGCCAGCCAACGCGAGCCGAGGGGTCTATATCCTTGATCTTTTTTATGTACTCATACTTGAAGCCGGTGAAGGTAGTCCTGTCCAAAACCCCGAACTCTTTGACCATTTCCAGCGTTTCTTTTTCAACGTCGGGGCCTTTCAGCTCAATGGCAAACTTTATGTCATAGCGTGAGAACTTTTCCAAAAACTCGCGGAGGGTAACGACCCGATCATAAAATCCACTTGTGCTGTTGCCGTAGACCTTGGCGTTTTTCAGCTCATCCCGGCAAAAATCGCACAGCCTCCCGCTGCGGTCGGTGACCCTGTCCACCGTATCGTCGTGAAACAGCACCAACACCCCATCTTTGGTTTTCTGCACGTCGGTCTCTATTCCGTCAGCCCCCTGCAGCAATCCCAGATAAAAAGCCGAAAGGGTATTCTCGGGTGCGTACTCGCTTGCCCCTCTGTGTGCGTAATTTATCATATGCCTACCGCCTTTGCGTAATTATAATGCCAAAATCAGCGCGCTGATAATGCCGGGAAGAAGAAAGGACGGGCACAAAACGCCCGAAACAATTCGGAGTGTGCGATGCCGGGCCAACTTGAGGGAAATCAGGGAAAGGGCAACGCCGACAGCCGAAAGGATAAGGATGCAGAGAATAAGAACGTCCAACCCGACGCCCAAAAGCTCGTGGCCGCCCGCGCCCCGCGCCTCAAGCTCGGCCATCTGCTCGTCAACGTACAAACCGCCTCCGATGCTGATGAACAGGTCGAATAGAAATACAAAGAATACGAGAATCAAAAACAATATTGAAAAGAATCTTCTCATAAACACCCCTCTTTCCTGAGGATATTACAGCAAAAAAGCTGAGAGGGCACCAATGCGTATAGGGACACAAAACACATCCCGCGTATTATTCTGCGCCCAGGGCTTCGCGGTCGGATATTATTCTGCCGGCTGTTTTATTCGCGTTCCAAACGGTGTGTTCGGCATAATGCCTGCCCTCAGAAGTTGTAGTACGGATATTTTCGGTATTCCTTCGGCAGGTCCTCGTCATCGGCTGCTTGGAAGGTCTTGATTTTCCTTGACAGCTTATCGGGATACAGTACCGTATTCAGATATTCGATAAAATCCGTTTCATCGAAAACCGCGCCGTACTGTTCTCCGCAGAGCTTGAGGAACTTGCCGTTTTTTTCACCGTGCCACACGTAGTTAAAGGCAAACTCATTGGCGACCGCGGCAAGATTATCCGCAACGTCGGCAGGCACCAAACAGAGCGACAGATCCCCGTCAGCGCTCAACACGACTTCCTTCATCTCACGGGTATCGTCGGTCTGCTCATAGAACACAATGTTGTTATGGTATATCTCAATGGTACACTCGCCCATCGTGCCGCCCTTGCTGAAAAACCCCGTATAGAGCGCACGGTCTTGACCGTAGTATTCTTCCAAAATCGAAAAGCTTGCGTTATGGAACTCTGCTATGAAGTCTTTGAGGTGTATTTTCTTGAAGGTCATGTCCTCGTGAGTGCCGGGACTGCCGTAATAGCCTTCGCAAACGGTAGCGTAGCAATACTACCAATTCACGCAAAGAAATTCGAGATATCCGTCCACCTGATCCCAATAAGACGCGGTTCTCTCCATACCCGATTGAGTACGCATTATAATGTTGTCGCCGTTAATCTCAAATTCGGTCACGTTCATATCGTGAAGGCTGTACGATATTTCGGGGTTATGGAATCTTGTTATTTTCACGGGATCACCTCTCTTAAGCTGTCAGATAACGATCAGTTTTTGTTTTTGGGTGAATCGGCGTCCGATTCATCCTTTGCTTTTTCAATTTTTGAAATGACAGCCCCTGTACAAATCACCATTTCGAAAGCCAGGAAAAAGGCTGTTCCGATTACAACACCCGATGCCTGATCGAGCCCGTTGAACAGTTCAAAGACTACGCTGAGAAATATCCACTCTAAAACGATCGTACCAAGACCAATCAAAATGTATTTCCCAATATTTTTCATAGTAAAAGCTCCTTTCGGTTTGGCCGTATCTCGAAGTAATCTTCTGAAGCAGAGGCAGGACACGGGCTTGCCACGCAGTTTTGCTCCAACTATAACCCTATGTAACAAAAAATACAGTGAGTGACAACCTACCCGTGGATCCACCTGCTTACTTGATGATATTATAACATTAAAAATAAGCGGCGGCAATAAATGGTGTGAGGAAAAAAGCGCGGCTTGATACACAATCGGAGACGAAGGTGAAAGAAAAAAGCAGGTCAAAAGACCTGCTTTTGTTTGAACTCATAATGCAAAAATACAACTTATTAAAAAGTAAAAAAGAAGATTTGCGAAGCAACTCAACCATACTTTTCACTATTCACTATTACCCCTTACTTAAAATTCCGTACACGCCAATTTAGTGAAAAGTGAAGAGTGAAGAGGTAATAAGTAAAAATTCCGCACACTTGCGTGTACGGAATTTTTTGGCTTCATAGTATAAAAATGCAACTTTGCTGAAAGGCACATTTTTACGCTATGATTTCTCAACGAATAGATTATACCACTAAATACGATTCTTGTCAATAGATTTTGAAAATCTTTTCGTAAAATTATTGAGACCATGTCCTATTATTTTTTGTGCTTTATGTATAACTTTAGGCTCAAGAGAGGAAAACCAATCTTGAGCCTTCTGT
>JAFQTO010000061.1 GCA_017408985.1 Clostridia bacterium | reverse complement strand
TGCGCTTCGGCGACAAGGCTATCCGCAGCCCCTACTACATCAACAAGGCTGACTTCGTGGCTTGCCACAATCCCAGCTACGTTACCAAGGGCTTCAAGATGGTCAACGACGTCAAGCCCGGCGGCGTATTTATGATCAACTGCCAGTGGACTCCCGAGGAGCTGGCTCACCACCTGACTGCTGATGCTAAGCGTTACATCGCTCAGAACAACATCCAGCTGTACACCATCAATGCTATCGACCTGGCTCAGAGCATTGGTATGGGCAAGCGCACCAACACCATCCTGCAGAGCGCATTCTTCACCCTGGCAAAGGTTATGCCCCAGGAAGAGGCTCTCCAGTACATGAAGGACGCTGCAACCAAGTCCTACTCCAAGAAGGGTATGGACGTCGTTGAGATGAACCACAAGGCTATCGACGCAGGCGCAACCGCTTTCGTCAAGATCGACGTTCCCGCCGAGTGGGCTACCATCGCTGACGAGACCAAGGAAGTTGCTCTCGAGGGCAAGCCCGAGCTGGTCAAGATGGTCAAGGATATCCTCCTGCCCGTGGCAAAGATGGACGGCGACAGCCTGCCTGTTTCCGCATTTATGCCTCACGTTGACGGTCAGTTCGAGCAGGGTGCTTCCGCTTACGAGAAGCGCGGCGTTGCTGTTACCGTTCCCGAGTGGGATCCCGAAAAGTGCATCCAGTGCAACAACTGTGCATACGTATGTCCCCACGCTACCATCCGTGCATACGCACTTACCGAAGAGGAAGTCAAGAACGCTCCCGCAGGTCTCAAGACCGCTCCCATCAAGGCCGGTAAGGGCAAGGGCGTTTACACCTACGCTTTGGGCGTAAGTCCTCTGGATTGTATGGGCTGCGGCGTCTGCGTACAGCAGTGCCTCGCCAAGGATAAGGCAATCAAGATGGTATCCCTCGAGAGCCAGAACGATCAGGTCGCCGTTTGGGATTACCTGGTCAAGACCGCTCCCAAGGCAGACGTTCAGGACAACACCGTCAAGGGCAGCCAGTTCAAGACTCCCTACCTGCAGTTCTCCGGTTCCTGCGCAGGCTGCGCCGAGACCAGCTATGCTCGCCTCGTAACTCAGCTGTTCGGTAACCGTATGTATATCTCCAACGCAACCGGTTGTTCCTCCATCTGGGGCGGCCCCGCAGCAACCTCTCCCTACTGCACCGACGCAGAGGGCAAGGGTCCCGCATGGTGCAACTCCCTGTTCGAGGACAACGCTGAGCACGGTCTCGGTATGTACGTCGGCCAGAAGGCTATCCGCAACAACCTGATCGCTGACATCGAGAAGATGGCTGCTGCAGAGCAGGCAACCGAAGAGTTCAAGGCTGCTGCCAAGGCATTCGTCGACACCAAGAACGACGGTGAGGCTAACCAGGCTGCAACCACCGCTCTGATCGCTGAGCTGGAGAAGGCTGCCGCAGCAGGCTGCGAGACCGCTGCCGCTGTTCTGAGCAAGAAGGAATTCCTCAACAAGAAGTCCGTATGGATCTTCGGCGGCGACGGTTGGGCATACGACATCGGTTACGGCGGTCTGGACCACGTTCTGGCTTCCGGCGAGGATGTCAACGTCTTCGTATTCGACACCGAGGTCTACTCCAACACCGGCGGACAGGCTTCCAAGGCTTCCAACATCGGTCAGGTTGCACAGTTCGCAGCTGCCGGTAAGGAAATGAAGAAGAAGAGCCTGAGCGAGATCGCAATGCAGTACGGCTACGTCTACGTTGCACAGGTGGCTATGGGTGCTAACACCGCTCAGACCATCAAGGCTATTCAGGAGGCTGAAGCATATCCCGGTCCCTCCCTTATCATCGGTTACTCTCCCTGCGAGATGCACTCCATCAAGGGCGGCATGATGAACTGCCAGGCTGAGATGAAGAGAGCTGTTGAGTGCGGCTACTGGAATATGTTCCGCTTCAACCCCGCTGCTGAGGAAGGCAAGAAGTTCATTCTGGACAGCAAGGCTCCCGCAGGCGGCTATCAGGAGTTCATGCTCAACGAGGCACGTTATGCTCGTCTGACCCGTGAGTTCCCCGAGCGCGCAACCGAGCTGTTTGCACGCAACGAGGCTGCTGCCAAGGAGCGCTACGAGCACCTTATCAAGCTGCAGGATCTCTACAACAAGTAATCATCAGCTTAACAAGGCTCTCACCGATTCGGTGAGAGCCTTTTACTTTTTGCATATGTCAGTACAGGAGGGGAGTATGTGCGCTTTTTGTTGACACAAAACCTGCCCATAACATATAATAGGTTTAGCTTCTGACTATTTACGGCAAAAAGGAGAAGACCTCTATGGCAAAGCTTTACAGAACGCTTGCGCTTGCGCTGGCGGTGATCATGCTTGTGACCGTGCTCTGCGCCTGCGGTGACGATATCGCCGTTTCGCCCTCGGATATTACTCAGAGCGATAATGCGGATACCGACAAAGCTGACACGGACAATAATACCGATGATACAGACACGGATAATAACACCGACACGGGCACCCCGGGCACGGACGGAGATACGGATGAGCCCGAATATGCGTGGGCGCAGTATAACAGCGCGGAGGACGAACCGTTTTTGCCCAAAAATATCGCAGACAGCGGATTGTATCACAGCGGTATCCTGCCCGTCAAGGACGGGGACAGCTACCGTGTGGAGATAACCGGCAGCAGCGAGCACAAAGCCCTCGTCATTCCCGGCGAGTTCGGCAAATGCTATGAGATAAGCTTTGTCACCGAGACCGACGGTCTGCGTATTGCCAGGATCAACGGTGACCCGCGCAGCAAACCCGCGGGCAGCGTTATAGAGTATACCAAGGACGAGTCTGTGCGCTACTACACAAGCTCTCCTTCGGGTACGGCGTTTGACAATTATATGTACGTCTGCCGCGAAAAAAACGAGTATCTGGTCATCTACACGGGCAGCAAGAATGCCGTTGTCACCGTATATGAGCGCACTATGCTCCACGATACCGATACGGATGATAATTGGTGGATACCTCCCTCTGCGGGCAGCATTACCAAGACGGGATCTTTCGGCAGCTACAACTGGACAAGCGATCAGGTCATAACCAATCTGTACGAGCCATACAGAGAGAAATACCCCGAATACATAAAGAGCACCTATCTGGGACTGGATCAGTCGGGCAAATACCCTATGTACGGCTATATCTACACCCCCGAGAATTATGAGACCACTCTGTTCATCACAGGGGGTATGCACGGCAACGAGGAGTCGGCGTATTTTGCCCTTGCCAAGCTGATGCAGCTGATAAGCGATGCCACACCCGAGGATACTCTGCTCTATACTATGCGTGAGAAGGTGCGGTTTGTGGTCGTGCCCGTCATCAACGTGTGGGCGGTATCCCAAAACCACGACGGCACCGCCTCTGTATCCCGCTCCCGAATCCGCTGTAACTCCCGGAACGTGGACCTTAACCGAGATTTTGACGATCTTACCCAGCAGGAGACCGTAAACGTCTACAATTTCTTCAAAGAGTATCTGGGCGAGATAGATATCGCCCTGGACTTCCACAACGCATCTACCGAGGGCAAATCTCTGTACTACAATTTTATCAACTACTCGGTCAACGCCGTGGCAAACTACAAGACCACCAACCACTTCTACCACCGTTTGATGAAGCTCGGATATTGCGAAAAAGAGCCCAACATATCCAGCATCCCCGGCTCTTATGTAAAAGGCAGTCAGTACCTTGAGGGCAGATTCTGGAACGAGTTCAAAGTCCCCACCATCACAGTCGAGCACTTTACCAACTCCACCTTCCCAAACTCCCGCTCGGATGCAGGCCTGACGTTGGGTCTTGAGATATACGGCAACTTCGTTATCCAGAACGCGCTGTTCTTTATCGACTACAATACCAGATAACCCAAAAAGCGCCGCGGAGCGTTAGCTCCGCGGCGCGGTATTTTTGTATGTTCGTTCAGCTTTTGTGCATATGAGCGCGAACCTTGGAGAGGAATCTTTTGAGGGAGGTTTTGTGGCTGCACAGCTTCTCGCGGCAGTTTTCGCAGGACAGATTGCAGTTGCTCTTTTCCAGAAAACGCTCGGGATAGAGCGCCTTCAGTATCTCCCACTCGATGACCAGCGCCAGCGACAGACCCAACAGACTCCAGGTGTAGAAGTTTTTGATAAATATCAGGGGCAAAAACATCATAGGATAGTCCCAGTTGTATATCTGGCAGGTGACACAGCATTTGTTCTTCATCATCCACTCCTGGAAGGGGCAGAAGAAGAGGATACACACCATATCGACAATGGAGAAGAACAGACAGATGATGAATATTATCTCCTCGTTGATTATGCCTGCGTAATAAAGCACGCCGATTATGGCGGCTACCGCCACGGTGACCGCGGCTACTATGATAGCCGAGTATTTTTTGTGGGTGATGACGTCGGTTTTTTCAGTTTCGCGCGGTTTGTAATTGCGCTTGAACTGTTTCTGACAGCCCATACTCTCAAGTCGTGAAGGGAAGAACCTCAGCGCTATTTCCACGATGAACACCGCCCAGATGATGCGGAATACTATAGGACGCTCGGAAAAAATAGCCATCAGATAATGCTTGTCGGTGAACAGATCAAGTATGTAACAGCCGAGAGCAGTACAAAACAGCAAGCTCCTGAATATGAGCTTGATATAATGTATGTTTGATATAAGTGACAGGACCTTTTTGACTTTTTTCATATGGTGCATTCCTTTTGGAAGATTACACTACATTATATCATATATTTCCCAAATTTCAAATTAAAAATACAGCAAAGAAACCGCCCTGTACAAAAACAGAGCGGTTTTTGAGAGATTTCAGCTTTATTTCGGCTTTATTTCGGATTTACTCAACTATGGATACGTACATGGGGAATCCGAAGCCTGCACCGTCAGAAAGTCCGAATCCCAGCACGAAGCTCTCTACGGGCAGTTTTATGCGGTCGTTGAACAGTACCTTGGTGGGTGTTTCGTACATGGGGATAATGACTCTTTCGTCAAGCAGCATCTTTTCCATCTTGTAGCACAGCTCAAGCTTGAGGTCGAGATCGTTCATAGCCTCTCTCGATTCGGCACGGGCGTACAGAGCGTCAAACTCCTCGCTGGTCCACTTGAATCTGGGAGGATTATAGCCGGAGGTAAAATAGGTGAAGCTGTATATGGGATCGGCGGCCGAGGGATAGAGAGAGCCTATAGTACCCTCGTAGGAGGTGGGATTGTCGGGATTCCAGCGGCGCAGAGCGGTGGTCTGACCTGAGGGGACGGTGCGCAGCTTGATCTCCAGCTTACCGGCAAAGGTATCGGCATACTGCTTCTGAATAAGCTCGTTTCTTGCGCGTCCCTGAGTGGATGTTTCGGGATACATAAGCTCAAAGGTGCAGCTTGCCAGAGAGCATTCCTCAAGCGCCTTGGCGAGTGATGCATTTGCTTTTTCGGGATCATACATATTATAGGGATCGTCAATAAAATAGGTTGCACCCGGCATATCGATGTAGCGTGTGCCCGTGTTGGGATCGCCTACAACGCTGTTGCGTATGTAGCGGGATACGGGATAGCTGTTGATGACCTCGGCAAGATGTACACGGTCGGTACCCCAGTAGATAGCATCACGGAAGTTCCGGTTGCCCATTATGCCGTTCTGGGTGGGGTTGCCGTCGTTGATGAACATATACATAAGCGAGTCGTCAAAATACTCATAAACTCTGGGATCATCCTCATAAGACTCCCACAGCGCGTAGTCCAGCTCCACAAAGTCTATATCGCCCAGCAGGAATATCTCCATAGCGGTGTTGCTGTCGGGGATTATCTGATATTTGATGCCCTCGATCTTTATGCGGTCGGAGTAGGGCCAATAGGGGTTGCGTGCTACCGTGACCTTGCCGTCGGGTATCCATTCGGTCAGCATAAAGGGGCCGCAGCTCATAAAATTATCCACGTCGGTACCGTATACGGTGACCGAACGGTCCTCTGACATACCTGCCTCAAAATAAGGCTTGTACACGGGTGCGGTAACACGCATGGCAAAGAACTCAGCCACGTTAATCTGATCGGTGGGATTTTCGGTGGTGACCAGAATGGTGTAGTTGTCCTTCATCTGTACACCTACCTTCGACCAGTCAATATCACCCTGCTGATACTCATAAAAGCCCACGGGGCAGGAGTACGCCGAGGTCGCTGTGGAAGCGGTCAGGTTGTACATTTCGGGATCGAGAAGCATCTGCAGACTGTAGATGATATCGTTGGCGTTGAGCTCATCTCCGTTTGACCATTTGTAATCCTTGCGGATATTGATCTGCCATTGTTTGCCCTCTGTATCCAGCTGTATGGGCATCTCCGATGCGATTATGGGGGTCATCTCGGTGCCGCTGCCGTCTTCGGCAAAGAGCAAGGAGTACATTGCGCCGGTACAAAGTCCCATAATGGTGGAGTTGTTCGTCTCCGAGCCCGAATACTGGTTAAGTGAAGACGGCGCTGCGCTGAGATAGTGGTTTACCCAACCGTAAGCGTTGCTTTTGGTATCGTCCTTGCTGTCCGAACATCCCGCAAAAGCGGCGGCGACTATCAGAAGCGCAAGGATCAAAGCTGACATTCTTTTAATAGTGTACCTCCTGAAGCACAAATTGCAGCTTGTTTAATATACAATATATAACAACATAATGTATATCAAAATGTCAACAATTTGAAGAGGGGCAAAAAATATACTTTTTGCACCAAAACAAAACTCCCGGGCAGTATTAAAACTGCCCGGGAGTCAGATTTGGTTATTCAGCTTTTGAATATCTCGCCTGCGCTTGTTGCCAAGCCTGCAAGACCCTGGATCTCCGAGGGGATGATTATCTTGGTTGCCTGACCGTCGGCAGCCTGAGCAAATGCCTCAAGCGCCTTGAGCTTGACAACGTTGTCCTGGGGGGCGGCTTCGTTGAGCAGCTTGATGGAGTTTGCAAGCGCGGTCTGCACGGCAAGCAGAGCCTCAGCCTCGCCCTCTGCCTCCTTGATCTTCTGCTGCTTGACAGCGTCGGCACGGAGGATGGTGGACTCGCGCTCACCCTCTGCTATGAGGATAGCCGAGCGCTTCTCGCCCTCTGCTTTGAGTATTGACTCACGTCTTTCGCGCTCTGCCTTCATCTGGCGCTCCATAGCGTCCTGAATAGCGGCGGGAGGGATGATGTTTTTGAGCTCCACGCGGTTGATCTTGATGCCCCAGGGGTCGGTTGCCTCGTCGAGAATGGAGCGCATCTTGGAGTTGATGATGTCGCGGGATGTCAGGGTCTGGTCAAGCTCCAGATCACCGATGATGTTGCGCAGGGTGGTGGCGGTAAGATTCTCGATGGCAGCCATAGGGCTGACGATACCGTAGGTAAACAGCTTGGGATCGGTCACCTGAAAATATATGACCGTGTCGATCTTCATGGTGACGTTATCTTTGGTGATGACCGGCTGCGGAGGGAAGTCTCCCACACGCTCCTTGAGTGTGATCCTGTTGGCAATACGCTCGATAAGGGGGATCTTGAAGTGGATACCCGTGCTCCAGGTGGTCTGATAGGCACCCAGACGCTCGACAACGTAGGCGTTTGCCTGAGGTACGATGATTACGTTTGCGGCAACGAGTACGATAACGAAAACCGCGATGGCAAGAATGGTGATTACGGGCAGCATAGTGTGTCCTCCTTTTAATATATCTTTTGTACCAGGGCTTTTACACCCGTGATATTGATGACCTTGACCTTTTCATCCCGAAGGATTACCGAGCCGTCCTGACTTTTTGCCGACCAGATCTGTCCGTTTACACGAATCTGACCGACGTTTTTGATGTTGTCGATATCCTCCAGCACCACACCTTCACAGCCGACGATGCGGTCGGCGTTAGTGGGCTGATGCCTGCCCTGGATATATTTTTTGACCAGCGGCTTGGTATACAGCAGGGCAAAGGCGGTAACGACAACGAACACCACCAGCTGAAGCCACAGTCGTGCGCCCAGCATGGCAGCAACCATAGCCGCAAGGGAGCCAACCGAGAACCAGATGAAATTGATGCCCATGGTCGCCGCCTCAAAAACGGCAAACAGCACTACGCCGCCCAGCCACATATAAGACATAACAGCGCCCCTTTCTCATTATATATTTACTATATTATGCCACATCTTACAGGTTTTAGTCAACAATAACTGATCGTGGGAAAAAGCAAAATATTTACAAAAAAGACTTGATTTTACAGACAGATGTGGTATCATATATCTTGTGATTAGCACTCAAAGGACAAGAGTGCCAAATGTCGACAAAAATTATTATAAAATAAAGAAACGAGGTAAAAGTTATGAAGCTCATCCCCCTTCAGGACAGAGTGGTCGTCAAGATGACCGAAGCTGAAGAAACCACCAAGAGCGGCATCATCCTTGCCGGCAGCGCAAAGGAGAAGCCCCAGATAGCTGAAGTCGTGGCAGTAGGCCCCGGTATCGACGAAGGCGACAAGAAAGTAGCAATGAACGTACAGGTTGGCCAGAAGGTCATCACAAGCAAGTACTCGGGCACCGAGATCAAGCTGGACGGCACAGAGTATATCATCGTCAAGCAGAGTGATATCCTTGCCGTCGTAGAATAAGGAGGCACAATATTATGGCAAAAATGATTCTGTTTGGTGAAGAAGCTCGCCGCGCCCTTGAAAACGGCGTAAACAAGCTTGCTGACACCGTAAAAGTCACCATGGGCCCCAAGGGCAGAAACGTCGTTCTTGACAAGAAGTTCGGCGCACCCCTCATCACCAACGACGGCGTGACCATCGCCAAGGACGTTGAGCTTGAGGACGCTTTTGAGAATATGGGCGCACAGCTCGTTCGCGAAGTAGCAACCAAGACCAACGATATCGCAGGTGACGGTACCACCACCGCTACTCTGCTTGCTCAGGCTTTTGTAAAAGAAGGCCTCAAGAACGTTACCGCAGGTGCCAATCCCATGGTAGTCCGCAAGGGTATCGCCAAGGCTGTCGACGTAGCCGTCGAGCAGATCAAGGCTAACTCCCGCAAGGTCTGCGGCAGCGAGGACATCGCACGTGTCGCAGCTATTTCTTCCGGTGACGACAGCGTAGGCGCTCTTATCGCAGAGGCTATGGAGCTGGTGACCGGCGACGGCGTTATCACCATCGAGGAGTCCAAGACCGCCGAGACCAAGTGCGATACCGTCAAGGGTATGCAGTTTGACCGCGGTTATATCACCCCCTATATGGTAACCGATACCGACAAGATGGAAGCTGTCATCGACGACGCTTACATCCTCATCACCGACAAGAAGATCTCTGTTATTCAGGAGATCCTGCCCGTTCTGGAGCAGATCGTACAGAGCGGCAAGAAGCTTGTTATCATCGCTGAGGACGTTGAGGGCGAGGCTCTGTCCACCCTGATCGTCAACAAGCTCCGCGGCACCTTCACCTGCGTTGCCGTCAAGGCTCCCGGCTTCGGCGACAGACGCAAGGAAATGCTCAAGGATATCGCTATCCTCACCGGCGGCACGGTCATCTCCGAGGAACTGGGCTATGAGCTCAAGGACGCTTCCATCGAGATGCTGGGCAGAGCAGGTCAGGTCAAGGTACAGAAGGAGAACACCATCATCGTCAACGGCGCAGGCGACAAAGAGCTTATCGCCGCAAGAGTGGGTGCTATCCGCAGCGAGATCGAGAACACCACCTCCGACTTCGACCGCGAGAAGCTGCAGGAGCGTCTTGCCAAGCTGGCAGGCGGCGTAGCAGTCATCAAGGTCGGTGCAGCTACCGAAGTCGAGATGAAGGAGAAGAAGCTCCGCGTAGAGGACGCTCTCAACGCTACCCGCGCAGCAGTCGAAGAGGGCATCGTAGCAGGCGGCGGCGTTGCATACATTAACGCTATCCCCGCAGTTGCCAAGCTGGTCAACACCCTTGAGGGCGACGAAAAGACCGGTGCACGCATCGTTGCCAAGGCTCTTGAGGCTCCCGTACGTCAGATCTCCTACAACGCAGGCATCGACGGCAGCGTTGTCATCGAGAAGATCAAGAACAGCCGCAAGATCGGTTACGGCTTCGACGCATACAAAGAGGTCTACTGCGATATGATCTCCAGCGGTATCGTCGATCCTACCAAGGTCACCCGCACCGCTCTGCAGAACGCAGCTTCCATCGCATCTATGGTCCTCACCACCGAGAGCGTAGTTGCCGAGAAGAAGGAGCCCGTAGCAGCCGCTCCCGCTATGGGAGGCGACATGGGTATGTATTGATTCCCAATCACCCCATATACAAACAAAACCACCGAGGATGAACTCGGTGGTTTTTTGTATGTATAGGTATTTTATTTGGCCTGACTGCTGAGCAAGATCCCGCCCACATAGCACCCCATAATGAAGCAGGCGGTGTTGCTGGAGGGGAGCATCATGGCGTGGAGCAGGTCGATGAGGCTCACGCTGTCGCCGGGGAGAAAATCTCCGGTGTAGAATCCCGAGGGGAACAGGTCTATCATATCCTGAGTTACAGGCAGTCGGGTGTTGAGATCATCAACATACTCCAGCACGGTCAGAGCGGTCAGCAGCTTGGTGGTGGATGCGGGCATAATGCACTCGTCAGCATTTTTGCTGACCAGTACCTTTCCGTCGGCAACGCTGCACACGTATACCGACTGCGCGCATATTTCGCCTGCCTGCCCTCCGCGCAAGACCTCCAAAGCGGCATCAACCGCCTGCTTTGTTGCCTCAAAACGGTTCAGGGGCCCGTCGCCCGAGTCGGCGGCTTTCATAATAACGCAGGCAAGCTCGGTATCCGAGTCGGGGAGTCTGACTATGCTTGCCAGATTGAAGATATGGGGGGTTATAAGCGTGCCGCCCTTTGCAGCCATCAGATCATAGTGATCGCGCAGGCATCTGTATCCCTTGCCCACCTTGGCCTTTGAGTCGAATGTATATTCACGGGGCTGCTCGCCCTCAATATGTGCCGTGTATACTTCACACTTGAGCACGTATTTTATAGTTTCGTTTTTGTATGCCGCCTGAAGCGCCTGCATAATATCAAAAGCGGTGGAGTGGTTCGTAATGCCTGCAGGGTCTCCAAAACACGAGCGGCACATACCCAGCTCATTTGCCTTTTGGTTCATTCTTGCGCAGAATGCGTCCAGACAGTCTTTATGAGAATAATTACCCATATCCGTTCCTCCGTCTTACGTTGTTGTCCACGCCGATTATAGCACGGAGAAAAGGTAAATTCAAGCCGTCTCAGTCCACAATAGGCTGAAGCTGCTTGCCCTCCAGAGCCGCCTCAAGTGCGCTCTCGCATCTGTCAAAAAGCGCTGCCATGGACCGCGGCTTGTTTATGGGATCATCCTGACCGAATGGTACAAAATATATGTTTTTGCGATTGAGCAGTTCGCCGATATTGCCCGCGGCGGCAGAGAGTGCATCGTTGGTGGAAAAAGCTATCACCACCGGCCTGCCGTTGCGCAGGTGTGCTTTTGCCGCCATCAGCACGGGTGTATCGGTTATGCCCAGCCGCAGCTTTGCCATAGTGTTGCCCGTGCAGGGCGCGATAAGAAACACGTCAAACAACTTCTGTGGCCCCACCTGCTCTGCTTGAGCGATAGTGGTGATAGCCTCTCTGCCCGTAGCTTCGGTCACGTCACGGACAAATTCCTCCGCCTTATAAAACCGCGTATCGGTGTTATGTGCGGCGTAGGACAAAACCGCCGTGACCTGATTGTTGCGGGCAAGATCTTCGATTACGGGCAATATCTTCCCGAAGGTGCAGAAGGATCCGCAGATGCCGACTCCGATCTTTTTGTTTGTCATAATACCATCTCCTTGATAGCTGAGCGCACGCAGGCGCGGATTATTTTTGCCGCCGTTTCGGGCATATACCTGCCGGGCAGGGCAAGAGCGGGGCAGACCCTTATCCCCAGCTCCTCGGCTGCGGCTTTGTCCACGCCGCCCGGCAGGGATGCAAGGTCGATTATCACGGTGTCGCGGTTAAGACTCATAAGAGCGGCGCGGTCAAGCACGGGCGCAGGCACGGTGTTGAATACCACGTCGTACTCGCCGCCCATAAAGCACATATCAAACGCTCCGAATCCCATAAGCCGCGCCTTGCATCTTGCCGCGGTGTTTCGGGCGGCAACGGTGACGAATGCGCCCATAGCGCGAAGTATATTGGCAAGTGGCAGAGCTATACAGCCGCTGCCGATGACCAGCACCCGACTGCCCGCAATGGCAAAGTCCGTCAGTTTTTGTGCCTCGGCAACAGCCGCCTCTGCGGTGAGTATGCCGTTGCACTCCTTAAAATCCTGCCGCTTCAGATATTCCACGGGGGTTATCCCGCGTGCCATAAGTGCCTGAGGCTGACGGGCCGCAGGTGTTATGTAGATGTGTGCATCGGTAATATCGTCCTCGTCGGTGATAAAAGCCTCATACCCGTCACGTAGCAGCAGGGAAGTCAGTATCTCGTGTTTTTCGCCGCCGGGCGACACGGCAAAAACAAGGGTTCTTTCGTTCATATTACACTCTCCTCTCACAAATATAATATTCACAAGTCAAAAAAATGTTTATCTTTTACGGAAGATGCAGTATAATGAAAGATACAAGTGATGAGAGTTACAAGAGGTGACGCTATGCAGTACAAGGATTTTACAGACCTGATAGCATCAGGCAGGAATATATTTCTCAGCGGTATAGGCGGAGTGTCCATGCGTGCGCTGGCAGGCCTGCTTATGGATATGGGTGCCGCAGTTTACGGCTCCGACCGTGAAGAGAGTCAGGTGCTTGACACCCTGCGCAAGCAAGGTGCAAAGATATATACCCCCCAGCGTGCAGATAATATCACGGGTGCATCCCTTATTATCCGCACCGCCGCCGTACACGACGATAACCCCGAAATAGTGGCGGCAAGACAGACGGGGATACCCGTTATGGAGCGCAGCGAGGCGTGGGGACTGCTTATGCGCGGTTATGACCGCGCGGTATGCGTGGGCGGCACCCACGGCAAGACTACCACCACCGCTATGCTGGCAACTCTGGGTATGAGCGCGGGACTTGACCCCACCGTAATGGTTGGCGGTGACCTGCCCGAGATATTCGGTACTCTGCGTATAGGCGGCAGGAATCTTATGGTTGCCGAAGCCTGCGAGTACAAGGACTCCTTCCTCAACTTCTATCCCACCGTGGCGATGATCCTCAACGTTGAGTTTGACCATCCCGACTATTTCAGCGATCTGGATGCGGTCAAGAACTCTTTCCGCGCTTTCGCCCTCCGCACGCCCGAAAACGGTACCGTGGTGGTCTGCGGCGACGATGCCGAGGCGCTCGATACGGTCAAAGACGTCAACAGACGCATACTGACCTTTGGTTTTTCGGAGGGCTGTGACGTTCGCGGTGTCAACGTCCGTGAGGGCAAGACCGCGGGCTGTGAGGTGTATTATCTGGGCGAGCACTGGTGCACTATGGAACTGAGCGTCCCCGGCATACACAATGTCAGCAACGCCCTTGCCTGCGCCGCCGCGGCAATAGCGCTGGGCATAGAGCCGGACAGCTACGCCCGCGGAATAGCCCGTTACAACGGTGTGGGCAGACGTATGGAGCGTATGGGCAATATAAGCGGCGCCGAGATATTTGACGATTACGCCCATCACCCCTCAGAGGTGGAGACCACACTCAAAATGGCAAAAAGCCGCGCAGAAGGTAGAGTGCTGTGCGTGTTTCAGCCCCATACCTATTCCCGGACGGCGTCGCTGTTGCACGATTTTGCCGCCGCGCTGTCCTATGCGGACAAGGTGATGATATGCCCCATCTATTCGGCACGTGAGACAGATACCCTGGGCGTTTCGGCACAGAGTCTTGCACAGCTTATCCCGGGCGCTCTTGTGGCAAACAGCCTTGAGGAGGCCGCCGATTGGGTAATAGAGGAAGCCTGCGCAGGTGACACGGTCATCACTATGGGTGCGGGCGACGTGTATAAGACCGCACAGATAATAGCACAAAAGGGAGTTGAACGTATGCATATCATATCGGTAAGAGAAGAACCCGAATACAAAGCCGCCGCCATCAGATACTTCCAGCAGGTATTCGCCACCGACAAAAACGCCAAGGTGTACGAAAACTGCATCTCCTACAGCCTGCACACCGATGCGCCCCTGCCTCATTGGTATCTGCTTGAGGACGAGGACAAGATAGTGGGCTGTGCGGGTATGATAACCAACGATTTTATCAGTCGTCAGGACATCTGGCCCTGGATATGCGCTGTGTATATCACCCCCGAATACCGCGGCAGAGCGCTGGGCGGCGTACTGCTGAACAAGGCAAAAGCCGATGCGCGTGAGGCAGGCTTCAAAAAGGTCTATATCGCCACGGGGCATATAGGCTACTATGAGAACTTCGGCTTCAAGCATATCGGTACGGGTTACCGTCCCTGGGGCGAAAGCTCAAGGATATACGAAGGCGACACAAGCGACATAAAATAAACGTCAAAAGCCGTGCAGAATATTCTGCACGGCTTATTTGTAATATGGTGAATTATACTATCAAGTGCAACACTTTAGTGAAATAAAAAAGAAGTTCATACAGATCTCTGGTAGAATAAAGTTACCACACCGTAAACTACAAAAAGGGAGATCTGTATGAACTATCATCATCTTACCATAGAAGAG
>JAFQTO010000060.1 GCA_017408985.1 Clostridia bacterium | reverse complement strand
CTCTTCTATGGTAAGATGATGATAGTTCATACAGATCTCCCTTTTTGTAGTTTACGGTGTGGTAACTTTATTCTACCAGAGATCTGTATGAACTTCTTTTTTATTTCACTAAAGTGTTGCACTTGATAGTATAATTCACCTTAACTAATAAAAGCTGATGAGCTTTCTGCTCATCAGCTTTTTTCTTATACTATTTTCGTTACGAGTGATCCGACCTGCTCGATGACACATTCCACCGTGTCGCCCTTTTTCAGGCATTTGGGGGGATCGAAGCCCGCGCCTACGCCCGAGGGAGTACCCGTTGCGATAATATCGCCGGGTTCAAGGGTCATTCCGCTTGACAGATCCTCGATTATTTTGGATATGGTGGTCATCATCAGGCGGGTGTTGGAGTTCTGACGCAGCTCACCGTTGACGATGCTCTGAACGTCAAGCTCGGGCAGGTAGCCTATCAGGCTCTTGTCCACGATGGCGGGGCCCATTGCCGAATATCCGTCAAGGCTCTTGCCCTTGAACCACTGGATATGCCTGCGCTGCAGAGCACGTGCCGAAAAATCGTTGAACACCGAATATCCGAATATATATTCCTCAGCCTTCTCTGCGGGGATGTTCTTGCCTTCTTTGCCGATAATAACGGCAAGCTCCACCTCGTAGTCAAGCTTGACGTCTATCTCGGGGCAGTACGTAAGCTCGTCGCCGCTGCCCAGGATACGGCTTGCACGCTTGCCGAAGTATATGGCCGCGCGGTTGGGGTCAAGCACCTCGGCGGCGCGCTTGAACTCGTTCTGATGCTCAAGATAGTTGACGCCGACGCACATAATATCGTGAATGGGGCGGGTGATGGGAGCCAGAAGCTCTACCGACGACAGATCAACGGCCTCGGGATTGGTATCGACCCACAGAGCCTTGGCGGCAGCTTTTTCCTCGTCGGTGACCTTCCCGATAAAGTCGATCATATTACAAAAATCGCGTTCAAATCCCAGAGCCGACAGCGGAACTATCCTGTCGCCGCAGGGCAGAAGCGCGCCTAACTTTTCGCAGTTGTCCTGCTTATAGGTGATCCATTTCATAAACGAAAACCCCTTTTATAATTTGTAGTATAAAATCATTATAGCATAATATATATATCTGCGCAATCTATCTTTTTGCTTGCTTATACGGGCAAAGTGATGTAAAATTAAGTTGGTGATTTGTAATGTATTATATGGATGAGTATATTAAGTGGAAAAACTCCCCCTGCCTCACCGACAGCCAGCGGCGGGAGCTTGAGAATACAGACGAGACTGAAACGGAAGACCGCTTCTGCGCGCCCCTTGCCTTCGGCACGTCGGGGCTAAGAGGCGTTGTGGGAATGGGCATTAACCGTATGAACGTGTTTACCCTGTTGCAGGCGGTGCGCGCCTTTGCCAAAAGCCTGCCTCCGGACCCTCTTGTGGTGGTCTGCCGTGACGTGCGCCCCTCCAGCGACGAGCTGAGCCGCGCCGCCGCCTGCGCGCTGTGCGAGCAGGGGGCAAGGGTGCTGTATTTTACCCGTCCCAGCCCTACCCCTATGCTGTCATTTGCCGTGCGGCATTACGGCGCATCGGGCGGAATGAACGTCACCGCCAGCCACAACCCCACCGAGTACAACGGATGCAAGTTCTACGGCTCAAACGGTGCACAGCTGGGTGACGACGATACCGACAAAGTCGCCGCGCTGATGGCAGAGGTGCCTGTGCTTGCCCCTCTGCCCGAGAGCAGCTTTGAGGGCTGTCTGGAGCGGGGACAGATAATGTATATTGACTGCGACGAGGAGTATACAAGCGCCGTGCTGGACTGCGCGCTTGCCCCGAAGCTGCTTGAGGATACCGACCTGCGGGTGGTGTTTTCGCCCTTCCACGGTGTCGGCGGAAGCGTGATGCCCGGGGTGTTTGAACGCGCGGGGCTCAAAAACGTGTTCTATGAGCCGCAGCAGATGATACCCGACGGCACTTTCCCCACCCTCAAAAATCCCAACCCCGAAGACCCCCGCGGCTTTGAGCTCAGCGAGAGGCTGGGCAAAGAGAAAAACGCCGATATACTTGTGGGCACCGACCCCGACGCCGACCGTGTTGCCGTGTGCGTGCGGGATACAGACGGCAGTTACGTCTGTCTGACGGGCAACAAGACGGGAGCGCTTTTGTGCGATTATATGCTGCGCCATTACAGAGGAAGCAAGCCCCCCGTCATCATCAAGACCATCGTGTCCACCCATCTTGCCGAGAGTATATGCCGCACCTTCGGTGCTGAGTGCTACAGCACCTTCACGGGCTTCAAGAATATGGCGGAAAAACGTGAGGAGCTGCCAGACAGTCAGCAATTCGTTATGTGCTTTGAGGAGTCTATCGGCTGTATGATAGGCGATCACGTCCGCGACAAGGACGGTATTTCCGGCTCTCTGCTGGTGTGCGAGATGGCGGCGTGGTACAAAAGCCGCGGTATGACCCTGCTTGACGGACTGAGAGAGCTGGACGGGCGCTACGGAGCACACGACGATTACACCATCAACATTGTGCGCAAGGGCGTGGACGGAGCCGAAGAGATAAAGGCTATGATGGAGTATATGAGAAGCAATCCCCCGGACAGCTTTTTGGGCAGGAAGGTAGTGGAGACCCGCGACTATCTCACGGGCAAAAATGCCCACATCAGCGGCTCAAACGTGCTTGAATACCGTCTTGAGGGCGGAAGCAGACTGCTTATCCGTCCCTCGGGCACCGAACCAAAGATCAAAATATACGCATTGACCATCAACATGCCCTCCGAGGCTCTTGCACGTGAGCTGGAGCAGCGGCTGGCAGACAGATAACAGGGAGGAACAGTTATGTCAAAGGAAAAGATCTTCGCAAACGTGGACAAACACCGCAGTCTTATTCTTGATGCCGAGCGGTATATATGGGCGCATCCCGAAACGGGCTACCGCGAATGGCAGACCCACAAGTATCTGGCGGATAATTTCCGCGCTCTTGGCTACACTCTCGTCGAGGCGGGGAATATACCCGGCTTTTATACCGATATCGACACGGGCAGAGAGGGCCCCACGGTGCTTATTCTGGGCGAGATGGACTCGCTGATCGTCTTTGACCACCCCGAATGCAACAAGGATACGGGTGCCGTTCATTCCTGCGGCCATCACGCGCAGAGTGCCGCGTTGCTGGGTATTGCCGCCGCGCTCAAAGAAGAAGGCGCGCTGGACGAAATGTGCGGAAAGATCCGCCTTTGCGCCGTGCCTGCCGAGGAGGGCATAGAGATCGAGTACCGCAAGGAGCTCAAAAAAGCAGGCACCATCAGGTGTATCACCGGTAAGGGCGAGATAATCCGCCGCGGCTGGCTGGACGGCGTTGATATCGCCTTTATGGTACATACCAGCGGCAGCACCAAAAAGAACTACATCTACTGCCGTGCAGGTTCCAACGGCTGTATCGTCAAGACTGTCACCTACAAGGGCGTATCCTCCCACGCAGGCGGCTCGCCCTGGGCAGGTGTCAACGCTCTGTACGCCGCAAACGTGGGTATGACGGCTATCAACGCTCTGCGTGAGACCTTCCGCGATACAGATCAGATCCGCGTACATCCCATCATCACCGCAGGCGGTGCGGTGGTCAACGCCATTCCCGAGACCGTCAAGCTGGAAAGCTACGTCAGAGGCGCTACCGTTGAGGCTATCGAGCGGGAGAACAAAAAGGTCAACCGTGCCATTGCCGCCTCCGCCGCCGCGCTGGGCGCGAGAGTCGTTATCGACGACGAGCTTGCCTACGCGCCCCTTAACAACGATCCCGGTATGTTCGAGCTGCTCAAAAAGGTGGCGATCGAGACGGTGGGCGAGGAGTGCACAAGCTTCTCCGATATCCGCGGCAGCGGCTGCACCGATATGGGCGATATCTCCATGATAGTCCCCTCCATCCACCCCTACGCGGGCGGTGCAACGGGGACTTCCCACGGCGCAAACTACTACATCACCGACCCCGAAACAGCCTGCGTCACCTGCGCCAAGTTCCAGATAATGTATCTGGAAGCCTTGCTGAAAAACGGTGCGGAAAAGGGCAAAAAGATCATTGCCGAGTTCAAGCCTACATTTGCAACTGTCAAGGATTACATAGATTTTGCCGACAATCTGTCTGTTGAGCGCGACACGGTAAGTTACCTGGATGACGGAAGTATCAGCATCCGTTACTGCTGATAAGGAGCAAAAGCTATGAACAAAGAGCAGATTTTCGCTTCTGTGGACAAGCACAGACAGCTTATTCTTGATGCCGAGCGGTATATCTGGGCACACCCCGAGACCGGCTACCGCGAATGGCAGACCCACAAATATCTGAAAGAGCAGTACGAAGCTCTGGGTTATACCGTCGTTGAAGCCACCAACATCCCCGGCTTCTATACCGATATCGACACGGGCAGGGAGGGCCCCACCGTCTTGGTGCTGGGCGAGATGGACTCGCTGATCGTCTTTGATCATCCCGAGTGCAACAAGGAGACGGGTGCCGTTCACGCCTGCGGTCACAACGCACAGAGCGCCGCGCTGTTAGGGCTCGCCGCCGCCCTCCGTGAGCCCGGTGCGTTGGACGGACTCTGCGGACGTATCCGTCTCTGTGCCGTGCCTGCCGAGGAGGGCATCGAGATCGAGTACCGCAAGGAGCTGAAAAAGCAGGGCATCATCCGCTCCATCACCGGCAAGGGCGAGATAATCCGACGCGGCTGGCTTGACGGCGTTGATATGGCCTTTATGGTACATACTACCTCCACACAGAAGGAGAATTATATCTCCATCAACTGCGGCTACAACGGCTGCATAGTCAAAAACGTCACCTACAAGGGCGTATCCTCCCACGCAGGCGGCTCGCCCTGGGCAGGCGTCAACGCTCTGTACGCCGCAAACGTAGGTATGACCGCCATCAACGCTCTGCGCGAGACCTTCCGTGACACCGATCAGATCCGCGTACATCCCATCATCACGGCAGGCGGCGCGGTGGTCAACGCCATTCCCGAGACCGTCAAGCTGGAAAGCTACGTCAGAGGCGCAAACGTGGCGGCTATCGAAAGCGCCAACAAAAAGGTCAACCGCGCGCTGGCCGCTTCTGCCGCCGCACTTGGCGCAAGAGTCACCATCGACGACGAGCTGGCATATTCGCCCCTCAACAACGATCCCGGCATGATAGAGGCCGCACGTCTGGCCGCTGTTGCCGCCATCGGCGAGGAGAATGTCCGCGTATCCACCTCCCGTGAGGGCGGCAGCACCGATATGGGCGACCTGTCCCTTATCATCCCCTCTGTGCATCCCCATATAGGCGGTGCCATCGGCGGTGCCCACAGCAAGAAGTACTATATCAACAACCCCGAGCTGGCCTGCGTCAGGTGTGCCGCGTTCCAGATCCTTATGCTTGAGCAGCTGCTCTGCAACAATGCCGAAATGGGCAGAAAGATCATCCGGGAGTTCAAGCCTACCTTTGGCAGCATCAAAGAATACATCGAGTTCTCCGACTCGCTGAGCGTGGAGCGCGACGCGGTCGTCTACAACGAGGATGGATCCATCGACATCCGTTATTGCTGAAAGGGGAGGGAAAAATGAAAGAAAAAATCATCGCCGCTGCCGAAAAACACAAGCAGCTTATTCTGGACGCCGAGCGTTATATATGGAAGAATCCCGAATCGGGCTACCGCGAGTGGAAGACCCACAAATATCTGACCGAAAAATACCGTGAGCTGGGCTATACCCTGGTCGAAGCCACCAATATCCCCGGTTTTTATACCGATATAGATACGGGCAGAGAGGGCCCCACAGTTATGATACTGGGCGAGATGGACTCGCTGATTATCCCCGACCACCCCGAGTGCGACAAAGAAACCGGTGCCGTTCACGCCTGCGGTCACCACGCACAGAGCGCAGCGCTGCTGGGCGTTGCCGCCATACTCAAAGAGCCGGGTATGCTGGACGGTCTTTGCGGAAAGATCCGCCTTTGCGCCGTGCCTGCCGAGGAGGGCATCGAGCTTGAATACCGCAAAGTGCTGAAAAAACAGGGTATAATCTCTCAGGTCAGCGGCAAGGCCGAGTTTATCTGCCGCGGCTGGTGTGACGACGTGGATATGGCCTTTATCGTACATACTACCACAGGCGAGGCGGGTAGGATATCCTGCACCGGAGAGGGCAGCAACGGCGCTATCAGCAAGACGGTCGAGTACAAGGGCGTGTCCTCCCACGCAGGCGGCTCGCCCTGGGCAGGCATCAACGCTCTGTACGCCGCAAATCTGGGACTTTCTGCAATCAACGCTCTGCGCGAGACCTTCCGCGACACCGACAAGGTGCGTGTCCATCCCATTATCACAAACGGCGGTGCGGTGGTCAACGCCATCCCCGAGACGGTCAAAGTCGAGAGCTATGTGCGCGCGCTGACCGTTGAGGCAATGGAGCGTGAGAACAAAAAGGTCAACCGTGCCATAGCCGCCTCTGCCGCCGCAATGGGCGCCCGTGTTACCATATCCGACGAGATGGCATTCGCACCCAACCGCAATAACCTCAAGCTCCGTCAGGCGGTCAGAGCCGCAGGCAATATCATTCTCGGCGAAGAAAACACCGCCGCAGAGGGCAGCGGCTACGGCTCAAGCAGCACCGATATGGGTCATCTGTCCTGCATTATGCCCACCGTTCATCCCAGTATGAGCGGCGCGGGCGGCAGAGCACACAGCCCCACATATACCATCCTCGATCCCTATTCGGCCTGCGTGCAGAGTGCCGAGTTTCAGGTGATGATGGTACGGGTTCTGCTGGAGGAGGATGCCAGGTTTGCCAAAGACGTGCTGCGTGACTACACCCCGCCCTTTACCAAGCAGGAATACAAAGACTATCTGGGGAAGGCATCCTGCGAGTTTGACGCTGTGCAGTATAACGATGACGGCTCGATAACCATCAAAGTGTGAGGAACAGGCTATGAAGATGAAAACTCTGGGCAGAACGGGACTGCAGGTTACTGAAAACTCCTTCGGCGCTCTGCCTATACAGCGCATATCCGAGCAGGAAGCGGCCGACCTGCTGAGATACGCATACGACAGCGGCATAAACTTCTTTGACACCGCGCGGTTTTATACCGACAGCGAGTACAAGATCGGCATCGCACTCAGCGGCGTGCGTGAGAATATCATAATCGCCACCAAGAGCATGGGCAGGACCAAAGCCGCGGCTTTAGCCGATCTTGAGATTTCCCTGCGGGAGATGCAGACCGACTTTGTTGACATATGGCAGCTGCACAATATACCCGAGCTGCCCGACACGAGCGATCCCGACAGCGCATATTACGCTCTGCTTGAGGCTCGGGACAGCGGCAAATGCCGCTATATCGGCATCACCACCCACCGTCTCGACGTTGCGCTGGCTGCCGTGGAGAGCGGACTGTACGATACCGTGCAGTTCCCGCTGTGCTATATGTCCTCAAGTGACGATCTTAAGCTTATCGAGCTGTGCAGGGAGAAAAACGTGGGTCTCATCGCCATGAAGGCTATGAGCGGCGGTATTATCTCCTCGCCCGAGGCGGCATATGCATTCTTCACTCAGTTTGACAATGCCGTGCCCATCTGGGGCGTGCAGAAAAAGAGCGAGCTGGACGATTTCCTCTCCTATGCCGAGAGGGGAGTGACCCTGACGCAGGAGCTTCAGGCTGTTATCGAGCAAGACCGCGAAAAATACAAGGACGATTTCTGCCGCGGCTGCGGCTACTGCGAGCCCTGCCCCCAGAACGTGCCTCTGCGTGACGCCGCACGAATGATACCTATGCTCAACCGTGCCCCCTGGCAGGAATATACCACCGATGCGTGGCAGCAGAAGATGGCGCAGGTCAAAAACTGCACCGACTGCGGCGCCTGCGAAAAGCGCTGCCCCTATCAGCTGCCCACCCGCCGCCTGATCCGCGAAAGCTACGATTATTTTATCGAGACCTGCCGCCAAAAGGGCGTGCTTATAGACAAGTATCTGTAAAAAAGCGCCTGCCCGACGAAGTCGGGCAGGCATCTCAGTATAGAAAACGGAGGGAAGCTGTATGAATTATCTTTCGCAGGTCAACGCCCCTGGGCTGTATCTGATGGTGGGAGCCATTATCGGATTCGTGCTTATTATGTGCGTGCTGTTCCTTGTGCGCAGTTACAAGGCAGGACTTGCCATCGGTATGGACAAAGCCGTACTCAAAAAAACCATCCGCAACAGCGCTGTATTCACAGTCCTACCCAGCGTGGGCATACTTGTGGGCGTTATCGCCCTGTCGGGCGCGCTGGGTGCGCCTCTTTCGTGGATGCGTCTGTCGGTGGTGGGCGCTCTGCAGTATGAGCTGAACGTTGCCGACATCGCCGCCAAAGCCATCGGACTCAGTGGCCTCAACGTCAGCGAAATGAGCGCAGGCGCCTTTGCCACCGTGTCGCTGGTAATGACCGTGGGCATTTTGGGCGGCGGTCTGTGCTGTATATTCTTCCTCGGCAGATATTTAAGAAAGCTTGGCGGCAAAAAGAAGCCCGCCGAGCCTGCCTCCGCAGAGAATGCACCCGCAGAGAATGCACCCGCACCCAAAAAACGCTCCAATATAGGCAATATCGCAATGGTGGCAATGTTCATCGGTCTGTGTACCGCCTATATCTCCTCCTACATCGGCACGTTTGCAAATGACGTCAGCAGCTTTTTGCCCCTGCTGACCGCCTGCGTTGCCGCGGCGGTGATGCTTGCGTTCACCGCTCTTGCCAAAAACCCCCGTTTCAGATGGGTGGAGAATTTTGACGTGGCGCTGAGTATGCTTATTGCCATGGCTGCCGCCGTTATTGCGGGCGGCGTGATATGAGAGGGGAGGAACTTAACGTGGACAAGAATACCTATTTTGACTCCTTTAACCGTCAGCTTCATCTGCTGGGCAAGGTCATGCTGGGCGTCAGCTTTGTTGCTATGATAGCCTTCTCCTTCGTGGTGGGCGCAATGTACGACGTCGCTCCCTCTCTCAGCGGATTTCTGTCGGGACTTCTGCAGGTGGGCATCATCTACTATCCCGTGGCTATCGTTGAGTTTTTGGTCTACGCACCTATGCTTGGCGTGGGCGGAAGCTATCTCGCCTTCCTAACGGGCAATCTGACCAACCTCAAGATCCCCTGCGCTATGAACGCCCGCGAGCTGGCAGGCGCAAAGACCGGCACTCCCGAAAACGAGATCATCTCCACCATCAGCGTTGCTACCAGCGCGATAGTCACTACTCTGATATTGGCGGCAGGCGTACTGCTGATGACCCCTCTGCAGCCTCTGCTCAGCTCGGAGACACTCAAACCCGCATTTGAAAACGTAGTGCCCGCCCTGTTCGGCGCATTCGGCCTCAAATACTATCTCAAGAGCCCCAAAATCGCCGTCGCGCCCTTTGTTATTATGACGCTTTTGTGCATCTTCGTGCCTGCCGTGCGCAATAACACATCTATTGCCATCATTCCCGCAGGTCTGATGTGCATCGGTATCGGCGTGCTGCTGGACAAAATGGGCAAACTGGGCGATATATAAAAACTGTCAGGAACCCGCTTGCGTATACACCGACTTATGAAAGACAGGTGAACACCGTGATATATATTATATTAGGTATCATAGCCGCCGTAGTGGCTATGCTTGCCGTGTGCATCATCCGCACCCTTATGTGCAAGCCGCCCCAAGACGCTGTTGTTGAGCTTAAACAAACCGAGACCGACCGCGCAAGAGAGTATGCCGGGAGGCTTGCCAAGCTCATAAAGTGCGAGACCGTGTCCTCCCGCTATGACTCGGATGAGAGCAAGTTCTACGCTTTTCATAAAGTGCTGGAAGAGGAGTTTCCCGCCATTCACCGCACCTGCACGAAGCACGAGTTTTCGGGCAACCTGCTTTTTCATTGGTCGGGCAGGGGCGAGGGCGAACCCATAATGCTGATGAGCCACCACGACGTTGTCGAGGCAACGGGCGAGTGGACCCACGGCGCGTTCTCGGGCGATATTGCCGACGGATGTCTGTGGGGCAGAGGCACTCAGGATACCAAGGGCAGCCTTTTCTGCTTCCTCACAGCGGTGGAGGAGCTTATAGAGAGCGGCTACACACCCTCCTGCGACGTGTATCTTGCATCCTCCTGCACCGAGGAGTTTTCCGGCGAGGGCGGCCCCCTTATCGCCAAGTACCTCAAGGACTCGGGCGTACACCTGCGCCTGCTTGTGGACGAGGGCGGCGCTATACTCTCGAGGCCCATCGGCGGCGTTAACGGCACCTTTGCGCTGCTCGGCGTGCTTGAAAAAGGCTACGGCGACCTTAAATTCACCGCAAAAAGCACGGGCGGCCACGCCAGCGCACCCAAAAAGAACAGTCCCATCGTGCGCCTCGGCAAGTTCGTGTGCGAGATAGAAAAGCACGACCCGTTCATCTCAAAGCTCCACCCCACAGCAAGAGAGATGTTTGCCCGTATGACCCCCTATATGGGCTTCGGTATGCGCCTTATATTCTGCAATCTGTGGCTGTTTGAGGGAATTTTGCTCAGGCTGATGCCCGCTATCAGCGCGCAGGGCGCGGCAATGCTCAAGACTACCTGCGCATTCACCACCTGCCGCGGGTCGGACGGTCTTAACGTACTGCCTCAGACGGCGTACGTCACCGCCAATATGCGGTTTATCCACCATCAGAGCACCGACGAGAGCATCGAAAAAATAAGCAAAATAGCCGCGAAATTCGATCTGGAAACTTCGGTCATCTACAAAGACTACCCCTGCAAGGTTGTGGACTACAAGAGTGAGCAGTTTGAGCTGGTGGAGCGGTCGGTCAAAGCCGTGTACGGCAATATCGGCACCTGCCCCTATCCTATGACCGCAGGCACCGACTGCAAGTTCTACGCTGACGTCACCGACCACGCCGTCAGATTCTCGCCCGTGTATATGACCGCTCAGCAGCTTGCAAGCATCCACGGTATCGACGAGAATATCACCGTTGCCGCACTGCCTTCTGCGGTGGACTTCTACAAGACCCTTATCACCAACGCCTGAATATACAAAAGGGAGAATGAGATATGAGTTTTTTGTATTTTCTTGAGTCCCTGCGCACTCCCGTACTGGACAAATTCTTTGCAGCCGTTACACACTTGGGCAGCGAGACTCTGTTTATGGCTATCGCCATAACCGTGTTCTGGTGCATAAGCAAGATGGACGGACTTTATCTGCTCAGCACCGGTTTTTTCGGCACACTTATCAATCAGTTCTTAAAACTCACCTGCCGTGTGCCCCGTCCGTGGGTGCGCGACCCCGACTTCACCATAGTTGAAGCCGCCCGCGCCGATGCCACGGGGTACTCTTTCCCCAGCGGCCATACCCAGAGCATCGGCACGTCTCTGGGCTGTACCGCGCGATTCAGTAAAAACCTCATCGTCCGTATCGTCTGTGTCATCCTTATACTGCTTGTGGCGCTGTCGCGGATGTATCTGGGCGTACACACCCCCGCCGACGTGCTTGTGTCGCTTGGAGTGTCGGTGGTGCTGGTGTTCGGTCTGTACCCCGTGTTCCAAAAAGCGCGCAAAGAGCCCCTGCTTCTGTATCTGACTATCGGCGTGCTTACCGCCCTGTCGCTGTGCTACGTGCTGTTCGTCGAGCTGAACACCTGGCCCGCGGATATCGACGCGCACAACCTGCAGTCGGGCATCAAGAGCGGATATCTGCTCTTAGGCTGCGGCGCGGGAATGCTGTTTTCTCTGCCCCTTGAGCGCAGATTCGTAAACTTCAGGGAAAAAGCACCCCTGTTTGCCCAAATACTCAAGATAGTGCTGGGTCTCGGCCTTGTGCTGGGCATCAAAGCCGGTGCAAAGCCCCTGCTGAACCTGATTTTTGACGGACATCAGGCCGCCAACGCGGTGAGATACTTCCTTATCGTGGTCTTTGCCGTGGTCGTGTGGCCCTCCACCTTCGGCTGGTTTGCCGGCGGCTGCAAGCTGCCTTCTTGGGCAAAAAAGACCCTTATAATCATCCTCTGCATCCTGCTTGCCCTTATGTGCCTTGCAGGCTTCCTCTTCTGGCGGATGACCCGCCGCACAAACGCCGAACCTGTTTCCACCGAGGACGCAAATAACCCGTTCATCACCTCTCTGGGCACTACTATGCTGTCCAATCACCGCGCAGGCTCGGACAACACACCCGAAAACACCAGGATGGCTCTGCGCGATATCGTGGAAAACTCTGATTTTACCGTGGATATGTTCGAGTTTGACATCCACCTGACCGCCGACGGTGAGTGCGTACTGCTTCACGACGGCACCCTTGACCGCACAAGCAATTCCAAAGAGCATTTCGGCACCGAGGGCGTCAGACCCGAAAACAAGACCCTCGCAGAGCTGAGAGAGCTCAATATGGGCGAAAATTTCGTCGCTACCGACGGAAGCACCCCATACAAGGGCCTGAGAGGCGAGGATATACCCGAGGACCTGCGCATCATCACCCTGAGCGAGGCGCTTGAGTATCTTGAGGCAAACGGCGACTACACCTACATAATCGAGATAAAAAGCTCGGGCAGGCAGGGCAAGCAGGCCGCCGACAGGCTCTATGATACACTCAGACAGCTTGGTATACTTGACAAAGCCGTCATAGGCACCTTCCACAACGAGATAACCGCATATATTGACCGCTACTACCCCGATATGCTCCGCTCGGCAGGGGTGAACGAGGTGATTGAGTTCTATTTTTCGGCCTTTTTCGGGCTCAAACGCGAGTTTGACTTTGACGCTTTGCAGATACCCACTACCGATTACGTCATAAATCTCGGCACCTCCAAAGTCATCAACTACGCCCACAAGCGCGACATAGCCGTGCAGTACTGGACGATAAACGACCGCGAAGAAATGGAATATCTGCAGTCTATCGGCGCAGATGCCATTATGACCGACCGCCCCGACATCGGCGCCGACACCCTCAACCGTCCCCGATAAAACCCGCAAAAACCAATGAGCGGCAGGCCTGCCGCTCATTTTTTTGTGTTTGTCGTATTGCAAACCGTCGGGAATACAAGTATAATAGATTATATATGCAATAAACAGAGGTAATATTTTTATGATCTGCAACAATATTCTGGAAGCTATGGGGAACACCCCCGTTATCCGACTTCAGCGTATGGTGCCCGAGGACTGCGCCGAGATACTCGTCAAGTTTGAGGGACTCAACGTGGGCGGTTCTATCAAGACCAGAACAGCCTACAATATGATCCTCGACGCCGAAAAGAAGGGCCGAATAACCAAAGATACCGTTATCGTGGAGCCTACTTCGGGCAACCAGGGTATCGGTCTGGCTCTTGTGGGTGCCGTACGCGGCTACAAGGTCAAGATAGTTATGCCGGACTCGGTCAGCGAGGAGCGCCGTAAGCTGGTCATGCACTACGGTGCCGAGGTCATCTTGGAGCACGACGACGGCAACATCGGTGACTGCATCGACCGCTGTCTCAAGACCGCCCTGCGTATGCAGGAAGAAGACCCCAACGTATTCGTGCCCCAGCAGTTCGAAAACCCTGCCAACCCCGAGATCCAGCGCAAACAGACGGCGCGCGAGATACTTGAGCAGGTGGGTGCGCCTATCCACGGCTTCTGTTCGGGCATCGGCACGGGCGGCACCCTCACCGGCATCGGTGAAGTGCTCAAAGAAGCCAACCCCGATATGACTATATGGGCAGTCGAGCCCGAAGAAGCCGCCATACTTTCGGGCGGTCTTATCGGCACACACGTGCAGATGGGCATCGGCGACGGTATGATACCCCCCATCCTCAACACGGAAATATACGACGATATCTGCATCATCACCGACGAAGAAGCTCTGCGTGCCGCCAAGGAGCTTGCCAAAAAAGAAGGCATAATGTGCGGCATCAGCTCGGGTACCAACGTTGCCGCCGCCTTAAAGCTTGCCAAAAAGCTGGGAAAGGGCAAGACGGTATTTGTTGTTCTTCCCGACACAGCCGAGAGGTACTTCTCGACACCCCTCTTTGACTAATCGGCTTACGATATTGCAAATGAATTGCGCCGCCGGCGCATGAATTGACGGTGTCATGAATTGGCTACGCCATGAATTGCGGTCAGCACCGCATGAAGGTGTCGCCTGCGGCGACTTTATTAAATAGGTCCGCGTAGCGGACACCTACATGCAGGCATAGCCTGCAATTTATGCCCGAAGGGCAATTTATGAAAGCAACGCTTTCAATTCATGCAGCGTTAGCTGCAATTCATCATTCCAACAACAAAGGAGCGTTCAATATGTCCATCGACGGTATTCGCGCAATAGCCGAAAAATATCAGTCCAAGGTCACGGGCAAGCTGGGAATAGGCTTTATCGACCTGCAGACGGGTGAAAAATATACCCTCAACGGCACCGAGCTTTTTCCCACCGCCAGCGTGTGCAAGGTCTTTACCCTTGCCGCACTCTACAAGATGGTCGCCGAGGGCAAGGCTTGTGACACCGACCGTTATGAGATGACCGAGGACGTTCAGGTAGGCGGCAGCGGCGTGCTCGTGCGCCTGCTTCCCGGGCTCAACCCCACCCTCTACGATTACGCCATGCTGATGATGATCCTTTCGGACAACACCGCCGCAGATTTTCTGTTCAGGTTCGTGGGCGGCGCCGAGGGCGTGACCGAGAACGTGCTCAAGCCGCTGTCCCTTGACTCCTCCAAGTGCGATCTGTCCATCAAGGAGATGTTCCCGCCCTGCTTTAGTGACTACACAATAATTCAGACCAACGGCAGAGACCGCAAGTGCTACCTGCGCAACCCCGGATTTTTGTGCACCAACGAAAAGGACGATATCACCACCGTCGAGGATATCATGAAGATCATGAAAATGATCTACGACAAGAAGCTCTATTCCGGGGAAGTATGCGACAAAATGCTCCACATCCTCAAAATGTGCCAGACCAACAGCCGCATCCCCAAGTATCTGCCCCCCTCGGTTGACGTGGCGCACAAGACGGGCACTCTGGACTGCCTGACTAACGACGTGGGCATCGTCTATACCCAAAAGGGCAACTACCTGCTGGCTATGTTCTATAACGGCAACGTTGCGTCTATGGAAGAATATGCCCAAAACGACCGCGGCAGAAACAGCGACGCGCTGTTGGCAGATATTTCGCGCGAGATATATCAGGAGTTTATGAAGTAGAATAAAACGCGAGACCCATTCCCCCCCGAGTATGCTGAATTAAGAAAGTTGCTTCGGAGAATTTGAGTTTTCGTAATTGATCTTATCGGTGTCCCCGGTTTTGGGGGCACCTTTTTTGCATAAAAACGGTGGGTTTTGGAGTGCTTGAGGGGGTAAATTTGGACTATATTGACGATAGGGGGAGTGGAAAATTGTGCAAAATCACCAAAAAATCCTCATAATATATGTTAAATGTACGAATTGACAAAAAATTTACACAGTAGTAAAATAACAATAAGCTTAGCCAAGGCTTAATAAAATAAGGAGGAAAAGACTATGAAGAAATATTTGGCACTTGCCCTCGCGATTGTTATGGTAGTTGCTGCTTTTGCAGGCTGTAACAAAAAAGAAGTTGAGCCCAACGGCTGGTTCAACAGCTACTTCACCTCCGCACCCCCCACAGTTAACCCCCTGGTCACCCAGGACACTAACCCCTGGACTCTGATCGAGTACATCACCGGCGCTCTCTACCGCCAGATCCTCAACAAGGACAAGGACGGCTGGGAATGGGCTACCGATCTGGCAGCAGAGATGCCCAAGCAGGTCGATGCTGACGGCTACGTCTGGGAGTACAAGATCCTGAAGGATATGACCTGGACCAACGGCGACAAGATCACCGTTGACGATTGGGAGTTCACCTTCAAAGAGTACGCAAACCCCGTAGCACAGAACCTGTCCGCTTCTACTATGACCAAGAGCTCCTACGGTGTTCTCGTTAACATCTACGAGTATCAGATGGGCGAAGTTACCGACTGGGCAGACGTCGGATACAAGAAGATCGACGACTACACCTTCCAGTGCACCTTCACCACTCCTCTGCCCGGCGTTTCCGATGCTATCCGTGCCGTTAACCGCAACATCATCAACAAGACCGTATTTGAGGCAGGCGCAATGGGCGACGGCACCTCCAACTACGGTACCGACGTTGCAACTTCCCCCGCTTGCGGCCGTTTCATCCTCACCGAGTGGATCCCCGATGCTAAGTACGTTCTGACCCGTAACCCCGATTATCCTCACGCTGATGATATTCTCATTGAGGGTATCACCTACACCTGCGTACCCGATGCCAACACTGCTCTGCAGCTGTTCGAAAAGGGCGAGATTGACAAGGTCGACGTTGCTTACACCGATTGGGAAGCATACGAAGATGATCCCCGTATCTATGAGTACTTCAACGACTCTCTGATGTACTTTATGGTCAACCTGGGCAACCCCAACTACAACGGCCTGCTGGGCGACCTGAACTACCGCCAGGCTCTGTACTGGGGCGCTGACCGCGTAGAGATCGCTGATACTCTGGGCGTTCACACCGCATCCCGTCTGATGCGTAAGGCTGTCGTTGCCAACCCCGCAACCGGCCAGGCATTCGTTGAGATCCCCGCTGACTACGTACCCGACGGCACCAAGATCTTCGACGCCAAGAAGGCTAACGAGTATCTGACCAAGGCATACGAGAAGACCGGCATCACCGGTAACACCATGAGAATCCTGTTCTCCGAGACCGCAACCCACATCAAGGGCGCTGCTGAGATCCTGCAGAAGCAGTACAAGGACGTCTTTGGCGGCAAGCTGGTCGTAGAGATGCACACCGTTCCCTCCAGCCAGGCTACCAAGCTGCGCCGTTGGAACCCCGAAGATCCCACCGCTTATGATACCGCTCTGGGCTCTCTGCTGCCCTCCGCTTCCGATCCTCGCGCAACCTTCAACTACTACCGCTCCGATTACTCTCCTCCCAGATTCTGCTATGCAAATCCCGAGTTTGATGCTTGGTATGCTGAGGCTATGAGCTACGATCTGGAAGCTGACAACGCAAAGGTTATCGAGCTGTGCCAGAAGATGGAGAAGCAGCTGCTTGACGATCTGGTCAACATTCCTCTCTACGAGCGTCCCAACAAGGTTCTGTTCAACGAGAAGATCACCCTGCCCGCAGGCGGCTACATCGTCGGTTGGGGCTTCGGCGAAGCTTATATGACCATCAAGTAAGTTATAGGTTACGATCTGTAAGCTTATATAATCAAAAAACTCCCTCATCTGAGGGAGTTTTTTATCGTTTGCAGGATCGGTCCGTTCCTTGATCTTTGCTTATTTCTTTTCTGCTTTTGCCTTGATACGGTTGAGCTTTTTATTCAGCGCCAGCAGCTGCTCTTTTGTAAACTGCACGTTCATAAATCCGCCTGCCATGGTCAGCAGTCTCAGCACGGTGAAGCCGCCCATCATAGCGGTCATTTCGGGGGTCATTTCGAAGCCTGCGACCTTGGGTTTCTTGTCGCCCTTCTTCTTGCCGCCCAGCATCTTCATCATCAGACGCATCATAATAAGCTTGCCGCGCAAAGTCGCCATAACGTCGCTCATCTTGGAGTTGAGGGACAGTCTGCCCTCAACTTCGTCGATGTCAAACCAGTTGAGCACAGCGCCCTGCTCCTTGAGGCGGTATTCCTCGTTGAACTTTTCGACCTTGTTGATAACGCTCTCGTCGGTAAACTCGCCTGCAACAGCCTTGAGCTGAGTCTTGCCCACGTTGGGCACGTCAAAGTAGAAGAAGTGATCATCAGCCTGCTTCCTGCCCACGCTTACGCCGTTTGCAAACAGCTCGACTTCGGGCAGGTTGGAGTAAACGGTGACGCGAGTTACGTCCTCCACGCGGTCAACGTAGCGCTTGCCGCACAGATGCACGAACTTCTCATCGCTGAGCCATGCCTTGTATGCGTAGAAGGAGTCTTTTTTGTACTTGCGGTCCATGGTGACCAGACCCTTGTGATTCTGTCCGTTTTCGCCGCCCTCGGCACGGGCATCGGCGCCAAAGTCAAACATATTCCACACGTGGGTCGCCCAGATATACTTGCGGCTGAACAGCTGCTTTATCAGTTCTTCGTGGTAGTATGCCTGATACTCCTCGGTGTAGTCGCCCTGTCTGGGGTCGCTGGTGTGCCAGTTGAGCGCCTCGCAGCCGTATTCGGAGCAGCCGATGGGCAGGGTGGGATGTGCGGCGTGGAACTTGTCAAACCACGGGCCGTTCATACTCGTGTCGCCGCCGTACCAGCCGAAGTAATGGTTATAGGAAATAACGTCGGGAATAAGCAGATAGGGATCGTCGATCTTGCACATGGACACAGCGGCGACGGTGGTCAGCCTTGTCTTGTCCAGCTTGTGACACAGATCGTTGAGGATGTTATGATTGTCCAGCAGATCCTGATCGCTGCCGCCGATGCCGATCTCGTTGCTCAGACCCCATACCACGATGGAGGGATGATTGTAGTTCTGCTCAACGAGCTCGTTCATCTGGGTGATCGTGTTCTCTCTGCCTCCGGGCATATGCTTGGAGATATAGGGGATCTCTGCCCACAGCACCAGACCGCGCTCGTCGCACAGGTCGTAGAAGTACTGGTCGTGCTGATAGTGAGCCAGACGGATGGTGGTGGCGCCCACCTCGCAGATAAGGTCGATGTCCTCCTCGTGATGAGCGCGTGTCAGCGCGTTGCCCACGCCCAGTCTGTCCTGATGACGGCTGACACCGCGCAGGGGATAGCTCTCGCCGTTGAGGAAGAAGCCCTCCTCGGGGTCTATTTTGAAGGTGCGGCAGCCGAAACGTGTGCTGACCGCGTCGATTGCCTCGCCGCTCTGGAGAAGCTCTGCCTTGCAGGTGTACAGATAGGGGTCGCGTTTGCCGTGCCACAGATGTACGTCCTTGACGGTCAGCTCTGCGTGGGAAGAAGCCTCCTCGGCGGTGACCACCACCTGACCGTCTGCGTCGCAGACGGTGTAACGCACCGACTGACCCTCTTTGAGGCTGACACGCACGTCAACGTCGATCTCTGCGTCCCTGCCCTCGATTTTGGGGGTGACGCGGATACCGGGTGCGCCGAAATAGTCAAGATCAAAATGATCCTTGCCCACGCAGATCAGGTTGACGTCACGGTACAGACCGCCGTAGAAGGTAAAGTCAGCCATCTGGGGATATACGAACTCGTTGGGGGAGTTGTCCACGATAACGGCAAGGATGTTATCCTCTGCCATATCCCCGCTGAGATCGACACGGAAGGTGGAATAACCGCCGTGATGTGTCTTGAGCAGCTTGCCGTTGAGGTAAACGTCGGCGCTGGAGTTGGCACCGCGTATCTCAAGCCAGTATTCCTCGCCCTCGGGCAGCAGGCTCCTGGAGAGCATACGCATATAGCAGCTCTTGCCGCGGTAGTAATCGTTGCCGCCGTCCTGACCGTCCTGAGCGTTCCAGGTATGGGGCAGGTCTACGCTCTCCCAATCGGTAGGCAGAGCTGTAGGCAGGGTGTCCTGGGTTTTTTTGAATATCCAGCCTTCGTTGAGGTTTACAACAGTTCTCATAGTATAGTCTCCTTAAAAAGGTTAGCGAAACAGCTTATTTAGCTGCGCGAAGTGCAATTCAGCTGACCGCTTGCGGTCAATTTAGCTTTTTATCTACCCAATTCTTTGTTCATTTTTTCCAGCGTCTTCTTATCCACGTTATAGATAATGGCAACGCCGACGAACTGACAGACAGCGCTGAACATATACAGACCGGCGACCAGCCAGCACAGTCTGCCTGCGGTCTCCACAGACTGACCGATAGTGCCCAGAGCGGAGTTGTAGCCGATGAGGGAGGTGCCCATTATAGCGATAACGGCGGCAGGGCCGACACCCTGAGCCAGCTTACGGAAGAAGGAGTGCAGGGCGTACACGACGCTTTCCTCTCTCTTGCCGGTCTTCCACTCGTTGTAGTCGATAGCGTCGCCCATCATAGCCCAGGATACGCAGTTGTAGAAGCCCAGACCCAGACCGAAGAACACCAGACCTATCATATAGACGATCAGCTGAATGTCCTTGGGGCAGAGGGGGAATACGCACATGATCGCGCCGCCGATGAGGCCTGCGATAGAGCCGACGGAGGCGACTTCCTTCTTGCCGAACTTGGTAACCAGCTTGGTAGCAAAGGGCATAAACAGGAACATAGGCAAGAATCCGACCATCTGCACGAGACCGGACATGGATGCCTGACCGAAATGTGTTGCGAACATAATGGTGTTAGCGGTAGCGGCAGACTGCATACCCAGGAACATACCCATAGCAGCCACGGTACAGCCGACTGCGGGACGGTTGCGCATAAATGCGCCAAGAGACTTTATAAGGTTGATCTTCTCGCCGCCGTTTTCCTGATTGAGCTGTGCATACTCGTTGCCGCGGATGGTGACGTTTTTGAGCATATACATAAAGCATGCAAAGCCCAGCACACCCATAATAAGAGCGGCAAAGAACACCTTGTTGCCCAGCAGGACTTCGATCTGACTGCCGGTCAGGGGGGAGAGCACCTTGTCACCGATAGCGTAAGCTTCGCCCGTCAGGGGGTTTGTGTGGAAGTTCTCGGGAGCAAAAGCCGCCTCAGCACCCTCGGGGATCTCGATGCGGCTGAGGAAGTCGGTGGTGCCGTCATAGGTCACCTTCTGCCAGATAAGCATAGGCAGGATGATACCGGGTACCAGATTGCCCACAGCGCCGCCGATGGAACGGAAGACCGACAGCTGGGCTCTTTCGCCCGCATCGTCGGTGATGATGTTGAGCATCGTGCCGTAGGGAACGTTAGCCATGGTGTATGCGGCATCCCAGATAACGTAACCCAGCACGAACAGCATAGCCTTGACAGCCGTGCTTGCGTTGGGGAAGGGGAGGAATACTGCCGCGCCGCCTACCAGCAGAGCCAGCGCACCGATAAAGATGTAGGTCTTGTACTTGCCCATCTTGTATTTTCTCTTGTCGCTGTCTATAAGAGAACCGATAAGGGGGTCGTTGATAGCATCCCAAGCCTGAACGGCAAGAAGAAGCAGAGAGAAGAGTCCGGTCTCCATCATCATAAAGACCAGCCAGAAAGTCTGAACGGTACTCTTGAGTGCAAAACTCATATTACAGCCGAAATCACCTGCTGCGTATGCGAGCTTGTCGCGGATACCGAACTTGCGGAAGCCTTTTTCGTCCAGTTGGACTTGCTTTTTTGCCATTGGTTATCCCTCTTTCACGTATGTACTTTTGCGCAGACATACTGCACTATTATAATCATATCAAAGGTCGAAAAAAGTCGTGAGTAATATTTTTTGGTAAAATGGTAATATTTTTGGATTTGCTATTGAAAATACAACAAAATTATATAATAATAGGGATATAATACCCTTTCCATATGTGCAAAGTTACCATATCGGCAAGAAAGCAGGGAAAAATATGACACAAAACCCGCAGCAGGATATTTTTTATCGGTTTTTGACAAAGTGCAGGATAAACTTCTGCGCTCTTCCCCTGCATATCGGCAGGGCGGACGCGGGACTGCGGGATATTCTGGGCAGCACAAAAAACAGCCTCACCGGGCTCAAGCTCGCCGAGCTCAAAGACCGCTGTCTGTACCTGCTTTCGGACAGCTTCAGATGTCGGTATATGCTGGCGAGGACACGGGAGGGAGTGCTGTGCATCGGCCCGTATCTGTCCGAGGCGGTCAGCGAGAGCTTTTTGCTGGAAACGGCAGAAAAATTCTCCCTGCCGCCCCTTGCGGCGGTGATGCTTCGCCGCTATTACGCGTCTTTGCCCCTGCTGGGCGACGACAGCGCCGTTTTCGTGATGGTGCATACCTATCTTGAGACGCTGTGGGGCACGAGTGCTTACGGGGTGGAGGAGATAAGCGCCGCCGTTGACCGTGACCCATCCGTCAAAGCCGCCGAAATAGCCGACTCGGCGGCGCAGAGTCGCTGGGCGATAGAGAATATCGAGGAGCGCTACCGCTATGAGAATATGCTGATGCAGACGGTGCAGACGGGGCAGACGGGCAGACTGCAGATGCTGCTCAGAGGGTTTAACACTATGTCCTTTGAAAAGCGCGTTACCGAAGAGGTGCGCAATATGAAAAATTACTGCATCATTATGAATACCCTGCTGCGCAAAGCGGTGGAAAAGGGCGGTGTACACCCCTATCATATCGACAGGATATCCTCAAACTTTGCATCAAGGATAGAAAACCTGACAACCACGAAGCAGGTGCCGCAGCTGGTGGAGGAGATGTTTTTGACCTACTGCCGAAGCGTGCACAAATACGGCGGCGAGGGGTATTCGCCCCCCGTGCAGAAGGCGATGCTGTATATAGAGGCGTCCATAAGCGGCGAGCTGAGTCTTAAACGGCTGGCGCAGGAAATAAACATCAATCCCAGCTATCTGTCCGACCTGTTCAAAAAAGAAACGGGCAGTACCCTTACCGAGCATATCAACCGCAGACGGATAGACCGCGCCTGCCGCCTGCTCAAAGAGACCGCCCTGCAGGTGCAGACGGTAGCGCAGTATTGCGGTATTCAGGACGTGAATTATTTTTCCAAGGTGTTCAAAAAATATACCGGCCAAACCCCTACGGAATACCGGAGAACGGCGTAGGGAACGGACTGATTTCGCCCATCTACTGCCTAACGCTCAGGTCGCCGTACACAAAGTACTGTCAACCCTCGCGTTAGTTGTATATGAACGAAATCCCCGTTCCCCCTGTTCTTGTCGCCGAAGGCGATATATCGAGTTTGAGCGCAAGCTCAAACATATCGACTCCTATTCGATCGGTCGCGCAGCGACATCCCCACAAGACAGGTCTTGCGGGGACCCCGATTTATTTGTGCTCACGGGCGGAATAAATCCGCCCTCCGCCTTGCGCGGTACTCACCGCGCCTCGCTTACGCTCGGTCAGCCCTTGGCTGCCCCTAACCAATTCGTCGGCTTTGCCGACACCTTAATTCTGCGTTCTGCCTTCTGCATTCATTTCGCATTTCGCATTTCGCATTCCTGAAAAGGTTACAAAATGTAACCGGGTTACAAAAATGTAACCGGATTTTTCCGCAAAAGGGCCAAATTGTAACCGTTTTGTAATCGCTTTTGGGCAAAACTGTATTTTATAATATAACCATACAGTGACCCGCCCCAAGCGAAAGGAGAAAGAAAAATGAAAAAGAGCCTGCATATTCTGTTAGCTATCGCTTTGTGTCTGCTGATATTCTGCGCCGCCTGCGGCAAGGACGGCACCGCAGATACTACCCCCGACACGCCCCCGGATAATACCGGCGATGATATGCGGGATCTGTTTTCTCCTTATACCATAGACATTCCGTCACAGCCCGATGAGACTGTCAAGCGCGCCAACGCAGACTCTGCCCGTGCCTATGCGGCTTTTATGCAGGCTTACGGCACTACGGCTATTGATCTGCACAACGGCAAGATCGTGACCTTTCAGCCGGACGTCAAAGAGCCTGCGGGCGACAACGACTTTGAGTCCTTTGCCGTTGTGGATTTCGGGCTTGACGGCAGGCTTGAGATCGTGGCGCTGTACAAAAACCGCAGTCAGGGCAACGCAATAATCTTTTGCGAGAACGGCACGATATATATCGAGTACACGTCATACGACGAGATGCTTAACCTGAAATACAACGGTCTGTGCTACAGCAGAGGCCACCAAAACGATGGCAGCTACAATCTGCTGACCTTTTCTGCTGAGAGCGGCAAGCAGTCGCGCACCCTTGCATCTCACGGCATTGACGCCGATACCGGCGAGGCGGTCTATTACATCCATACCGTGTTCCAAAACGGCGAGTACAATGACTATGAAAAAACTCAGGTCTCCAAAGAGGTTTTTGATGCCTATATCCGGGGCATAACCGACCTGCCCAACGTTCAGCTGGTACATTACAGCGCCGAAGAGGTCAGAGAAGCACTGGGCTGCACCGACACCGATGATATAGCCCCCGATATGACCTCGCCCAAGAGCGCCCGGGCAGGCGTGTATACCTTTGATGAACAAACAATGGATGCCAACAAAGGCATACTGTGGTTGTACTACGATTTTCTGCACAATAACCGCAAAGCATACCATTTTGGCGAGGGCAAAGAGGTAACCTTTGACGAGTTGTTGCTATGCGGCAAGGGCGGTCAGCCTGCCGACCTTTCGCTTATGGTATACGGATTTGCCGATTACAGCGCCAACGGCGTGCTGGAGCTGGTAATGCAGGATTGGAACAGAAAACTGCCCTATTACATAATACTGTTTTACGAAAACGGCAAGCTGTATATTGACACGGTCAACTATAGAGAAATGTATAGTAATGCTTTGGGCTACAGATGCAGCGGCGGCGGAAGTACATATCACTATTACGCGATGACTTTTTACAGCGATATAGGCGTACGCACCACCAAAATGGCAATGCTGCAGCAAAGCCCATATCCCGACGGCGGATATAACTATGAGGTGTACAACTATTTTTTTAACGGTATTCCTACAAGGCGCAGTACCCCGACGGCTTCGGAGGCGCAGTTTGACGAATATATGGCAAAGTATTACGTCTCGGCAGATATCTCTTGGAACAATCTTGAACCTGTGGCAAAGGGCGAGGTAAGCGCAGAGGAGTTTTCAGGGTTTATCGCCAATCCCGAAGTGGTCAGAAGTCAAGCGTATGACACCCGTGTTGCAGCCGATGAGATGGTGATGCCCAACGGTGTCAAGCTGGATATTACCTATGAGGAGTTTGTTGCATACAGCGGTTATACGGGCGAAAAGCCGAATATCTACTACCAAAACGTAGACAGTGGGACTATCGCATCGTTCTGGGTTTATGTGGATGGCATACAGTACAAGTTCTACAGAGAGTTGACAAAAAGCAATGTTTTTACATTGGATAGCATTATTATTGACAAAGGTGACAGAGACGTGGATATCTTCCGAAATATAAAAATCGGAGACAGTATGGAAAGCGTGTTTTCCAAGATCCCTGCTATGGACACCGAGCTGAAAGAGTGGAAGGAGCAATATCTCTACGGCTACGAAAAGACCGACCCGAGAGGGTATGCCCAGCTCTCGTTTATTCTCAATGAGCGGCAGAGCAATTACCAGATAGAGTTTTATACCCCCGATTGGGTGGTCACAGTTTATTTTTCCAGATACGCTTTTACAGTTGAGGAGATAACCGTTCAATCCACTTTTTATAACTAAGCTATCTTTCCCCTCTCTTTTTCATATACCAAAACAGCGCCCCGACCGTTGCGGTCGGGGCGCTGTGCTGCGTTTTTTATTTAACTTTTCAGGAAAGCTTGTGGATGAACAGACCGCTCAGGAGCTTGGGCTCAAACCAGGTGCTCTTGGGGGGCATTATTCTGCCTGCATCGGCAATGTCCATCAGCTCGTCAATGGAGGTGGGGCACATTGCAAACGCAACAGCCATACCCTCGTTGACTCTGCGCTCAAGCTCGCCGATACCGCGGATACCGCCGATAAAGTCGATACGCTTGTCGGTTCTGGGGTCGCCGATACCCAGGATGGGGGAGAGCAGGTTCTTCTGCAGGATGGATACGTCCAGCGCCTCAACGGCGTCATTGGCGTCAAAGGTGCCGTCCTTGGCAGTCAGCAGATACCACTTGCCGCCAAGATACATACCGAAGGTGTGCTTGCCCTCGATGCTCTTTGCGGGGCGTGCGATCTCGGTGATGTCAAACTTCTCGCTGACCTTTGCCATAAACTGCTCCTCGCTGTCGCCGCACAGATCGGCAACAACGCGGTTGTAGTCCATAATATACAGCTGCTCGTCGGGGAACAGAACGGAGAGGAAGAAGTTGAACTCCTCCGTGCCGTCATAGCCGGGGTTCTGTTCACGGCGCTTTTTGCCCACTCTGACAGCCGATGCGGAGCGGTGATGGCCGTCTGCGATGTACAGGCAGGGGGTCTGCTCGAATGCGGCGGTAACGGCGGCGATATCCTCCTCACCGTCGATGACCCATACCGTCTGCCGGACGCCGTCGGAAGTGAAGTCGTACTCGGGCGCGCCCTGCATATACTTTGCCATAACGGCGTTGAGGTCGGGACGTGCCTTGTAGGTCAAAAAGATAGGTCCGGTGTTTGCGTCGCAGATATCAACGTGACGGCAGCGGTCCTCTTCCTTGTCGGCGCGGGTCAGCTCGTGCTTTTTGATGATATTGTTCATATAATCGTCGATGGATGCACAGCCGACGATGCCCGTCTGGGCTCTGCCGTCCATGATCTGACGGTATACGTAGTAGCAGGGCTTGGCCTCCTCGATGAATGTACCTTCGTCGATCATACGGTAAAGGGTGTTGCGTGCGGTCTCATAAACAACGGGTGCGTACAGATCGGTGCCAAGGGGAAGGTCTATCTCAGCCTTGTCGATATGCAGGAAGGAATATGGGTTGCCAACTACCATCCGGCGCGCTTCATCCGAGGACATAACGTCGTAGGGAAGAGCGGCGACTTTGGAAGCAAGCTCGGGGGTGGGGCGCACGGCCTTGAAAGGTCTGACTTTTGCCATTTTTTGTATTCCTCCCGCAAATCAGTTAAAGAAACCGGTGACGATATCCACGATCTCTGCACCGATGCGCTTTTGTGCCTCAACGGTGGCGGCGCCGATGTGGGGGGTGCAGGATACGTTGGGATGATTGTACAGATCGCAGTTGGGAGTGGGTTCACTCTCAAACACGTCCAGACCGGCACCGCGCACCTTGCCGCTGTTGAGCGCCTCAAGCAGAGCGCACTCGTCAACGTTGTTGCCGCGGGAAGTGTTGATGAACACAACGCCGTCCTTCATCTTTGCGATGTTCTCGGCGCAGATAAGGGGCTTGCCGTCAATAGCGGGGGTGTGCAGACTGATGAAGTCAGCCTGAGCAAAAAGCTCGTCCATCTCCACGTATTTGATGCCCATCTGCTCCTCGATGCCGGGGATGTGGAAAATATCAAAAGCGATAACGGTCATACCCATAGCCTTTGCCATAGCACCCAGCTTCTGACCTATTCTGCCGAAGCCGATGATGCCCAGGGTCTTGCCGCACAGCTCGATGCCCTTGCCGTAAGCCTTCTTCTCCCACTTGCCCTCACGCATGGTATGACCTGCGACCGAGATGAATCGGGAGCATGCAAACATATGAGCCATTGCCAGCTCGGCAACCGACTCGGAAGAAGCCTTGGGGGTGTTGCGGACCTTGATGCCCTTGCTCTCTGCGTATTCAACGTCGATGTTGTCAACGCCCACGCCGCCGCGGATGATGAGCTTGAGTCTGCCGCCCTCAACTGCGGCGTCGATGATGGGAGCGCGGACCTTGGTAGCCGAACGTACTACCAGCACGTCAAACTCCTTGACCTTCTCAACCAGCTCCTCGGGGGGATAGAACTGCTGTACTACTTCAAAACCGGCTTTTTCCAGCGCTGCGGCTGCGGCACTCTCGATGCCGTCGGAAGCGAGTATTCTATACATAGTCAAATACCTCTCTATATCTTACAGACCCAAAATCTCTTCGATCTTGCGGAGCAGACCCTGCAGGGTGTCCATATCCATATCAGCCATATGAGCGATACGGAAGGTCTTCTCCTTGAGGGCGCCGTAGCCGTTGGAGATCTCGTAGCCGTACTCGGCAAGCTTCTTGTTAAGATCGCCGACGTTGATGCCGCGGGTGTTGGCAATGGTGGTCAGGGTGTTGGACAGATATCTCTCGTCGGAGAAGAGTGCAAAATACTTCTTTGCCCACTCGCGTACTACCTTTGCCATCTCGATGTGGCGTGCAAAACGGTTCTCAAGACCCTCTTCCATAATCAGGCTCAGCTGATAGTCCAGAGCGAACATATGTGACAGAGAGGGGGTAGAGGGATACTGATACTTATCGTCCACGACGACCTTGTCAACTATCTCAACGATGTCCAGATACAGACCGCGGTAGGGAACGGTCTTGGCTCTCTCGTATGCGCGCTGAGAGACCGATGCGATGCTCATTCCGGGAGGGAGACCGAGGCACTTCTGGGTAGAGGTGATGCAGAAGTCAACGCCCAGCTCGTCTACGGGGATGTCGGTGCCGCCCATAGAGCTGACGGTGTCCATACAGAAGATAACGTCGGGGTACTTCTTAATGACCTTGGCTATTTCCTCAACGGGGTTCATGATACCCACGGAGGTCTCGTTGTGGGTGATGGTGACCAGGTCATACTTGCCGGTTGCCAGAGCGGCGTCAACGTCCTTGGGGTCGGTTGCCTTGCCGTCCTCGGCACGGAACTTGTCGGCGGGAACGTTGTTGGAAACGGCCATCTTGTACCATCTGTCACCGAAAGCACCGATGGAGAAAACAGCGGCGCGCTTTGCGGTGCAGCAGCGGATGGCGCTTTCCATCAGACCGGAGCCGGAGGTGGTGGACAGAACTATAGTATTCTTGGTCTGGAAGACCTTCCGGAGCTTTTCGCTGATACTCTTCTGAAGCGCGGTGGCAGCCTTGCCTCTGTGAGAGATCATAGGATCAGCCATTTTCTGCAGTACGTCGGGTCTGACGTCCACAGGACCGGGGATAAACAGCTTCTTGTGCATGGTATTTTCCTCCTCATATTACTATTGTGCTTGCAAGCAGGCACGGAATTGTGTATTATAAAGATAATATAACACCATCAGGCGCATTTTTCAAGTATATTGTATAAGGGGCAGGTATAGCTTTTTTGGCGAATAATATAACGTTTGCTTATATTCGAGCCTTTTGGCGATATCGGAGCACGTATTTTGGGAGTGGAAGGAGAGAGGGAATTGAACACTATTTTTCTACAGAGCATAATCAGGACGGTGGGCAATACGCCTCTGCTTCAGCTGCGCAACCTCTCACGGCTGTTCGGCACCCGCGGTGAGATATTTGCCAAAGCCGAATTCCTCAACCCCACGGGCAGTATCAAGGACCGCACCGCTCTGTATATGGTCAAGGGCGCTCTTGAGAGGGGCATTTTGGGCAGAGACAGCACGGTCATAGCCGCAACGGGGGGCAACAGCGCCGTGTCGCTGGCTATGATATGTGCCAATATGCAGCTTAACTGCGTTATCGTTATGCCCGACGATGCGCCCAAAGCCCGGATAAGCACCGTCAGACTCTACGGCGCCCGTGTTATGCTTATCCCCGCCGCCTACGGCACTGCGGGCACCAAGCAGGCCGCCGAGAAACTGCGGGCAAAGATACAAAATTCGGTGATATTCGACTTTTTTGACAGCGAGGACAACTGCGACGCCCACCGTGACGGCACCGCAAAGGAGATACTCTCCTCCCTTGACAGCGTGGACGTGCTGGTGGCGGGCGTAGGCACGGGCGGCACCGTAACGGGATGCGGAGAGGTCATCAAGCGGCATTTCCCCGAGTGTCGGGTGGTTGCCGTTGAACCCAGCGAGTCACCCGTACTGTCGGGCGGCAGTCCCTCGAGCCACGGCATCACGGGCATCGGTGCGGGGACAGTACCGCCTCTGCTCAACACCTACCTGCTTGACGAGGTCATAAGGGTGCGCACCGTGGACGCTTTCGAGATGTGCAGACTGATGGCAAAACACGAGGGCATACTCTGCGGCGCAAGCTCGGGTGCGGCTCTTGCGGCGGCGGTCAACGTGGCAAAACGAGCCGAAATGCGGGGTAAAAACGTCGTTTGCATCCTGCCCGACCGCGGTGACGGGTACGTGGATAAGCTGGATGTGTAAAAAAAAACTTATAAAAACTATTGACAAAAGCATATAGTCGGGATTAAAATGCCCATAAGGCTTTAAGAAAGGGCACGGAACTATGCGTAATTTCATTGCTATGATGGATATGGAGATGTGCATGCGCGGCATGTGCATGTTTCCCTGCGCTCTGACCGATCGTCTTTGATAAACAGCCTGACAGGATAATCAGACCGGAAGACGAAAGGTTTTCCGGTCTTTATTATTTTTGCAATACAGGAGGAATTACCGTGATAGAGCTTAAAAACCTCGGCAAAACCTTCCATACCAAAGAGCAGGAGATAGTTGCCCTCAGGAATATCGACCTGACCATCAACGACGGCGAGATATTCGGCATCATCGGTTTGTCGGGCGCGGGCAAGAGCACCCTTGTGCGGTGCATCAACCTGCTTGAAAAGCCCACCTCGGGCGACGTGCTTATTGACGGGCAGAGTTTGACTCAGATGCCCAGACGGGAGCTGCTCAAGACCCGCCGCAACATCGGTATGATATTTCAGGGCTTTAATCTGCTGGAGCAGCGCAGCGTGCTCAAGAACGTCTGCTACCCTCTGGAGATAGCCAAAGTCCCCAAAGCGCAGGCAGAAGCCCGCGCCCGTGAACTGCTGCAGGTAGTTGGTCTTGCCGATAGAGAGAGCGCATACCCCGCGCAGCTGTCGGGCGGACAGAAACAGCGTGTGGCGATAGCCCGCGCCCTTGCCACCAACCCTAAGTACCTGCTGTGCGATGAGGCGACTTCGGCCCTTGATCCCAACACCACCCGCTCCATTCTTGAGCTGCTTCGTGAGATAAACCGCACTATGGGTGTCACCATAGTTGTCATCACCCACGAGATGAAGGTCATCGACACCATCTGCGACCGCGTTGCCATCATCGACCACAGCCAGATCGCCGAGGTGGGCAGGGTCAGCGACGTGTTCTCCTCGCCCGGATCGGATATAGCCAAGGAGCTTATCATGCCTATGGCGGCATCCGCACCCGGCGTAAGCGGCGACCGAATCCGTATCGTCTTTGACGGCACAAGTTCCAAAAAACCCCTGATAGCCAATATGATTATGACCTGTCAGGTGGCGGTCAATATCCTGTTTGCCGACCTCAAGGACGTCAACGGCGCCTGCTACGGGCATATGATAATCCAACTGCCCGAGGACGAGCGAGCTGAGCAGAAGGTGCTCAGCTGGCTGAGCGCCAACGGACTGAAGTATACGAAGGAGGCTTGAGCGTATGTTTTCCGATCTGTTTTATCAGCTGCTTGAGGAGAATATGTTCCTCACAGCCGCCTGGGAGACTATATACCTGACCGTTATTTCCACGGTCATATCCTACGGCTTCGGCGTACCGCTGGGACTTATCCTCTGCGTCACCGACCGCGACGGCATCTATCCTATCCCCTGGCTCAACAAGATACTCAGCGTGCTGGTCAATATCTTCCGCAGCATACCCTTTATCATACTTATGGTGGCTATGTTCCCCGTCGCAAGATTGGTGGTAGGCACCTCGGTGGGCAACAAGGCGCTGATATTCTCTCTTGTGGTGGGCGCTGCCCCCTACGTTGCCCGAATGGTCGAAAGCTCCATCAAAGAAGTTGACCGCGGCATTATCGAGGCATCTCAGGCAATGGGCACCTCCAATATGGGCATCATCCTGAAGGTGCTTATCCCCGAAGCCAAACCCTCGCTGATTGTGGGCGCAGTCATTTCCACCGTCACCATACTCAGCTACACCGCAATGGCAGGTACGGTTGGCGCAGGCGGCTTGGGCAGAATAGCCATCGCCTACGGCCATCAGCGGTTCTCACCCGACATCACCTGGGTATGTATGATACTTACGGTCATTATCGTGCAAGTAATTCAGGAGCTTGGTATGTTCATCGCGCATAAGACCGACAAACGTATCCGCAACAAATAATAATTATTATAGAACGAAGGAGACACACATTATGAAAAAGACTTTTGCACTTATCCTGGCACTGGCCCTGCTGGCTCTTGCATTTGCAGGCTGCGGCAAAAAAGACGCAAACACCATCACCGTAGGCGCATCCTCCACCCCCCACGCCGAGATCCTCGAGCAGGTCAAAGACGTCCTCAAGGACAAGGGCTATGAGCTTGACATCGTCGTATACGACGATTACGTTCTGCCCAACACCGCTCTTGAAGAGGGCGATCTGGATGCAAACTACTTCCAGCACACCCCCTACCTCAACAGCTTCAATGAGTCCAACGGCACCCACCTCAGCTCCGCTGCCCTCATCCACTATGAGCCCTTCGGCCTCTACGGCAACGGCGTTACCGCTGTAGCCGACATAAAGGCAGGCGCAACCATCCTTGTTCCCGCCGACGACAGCAACGAGACAAGAGCTCTGCTGCTTCTGCAGCAGGAAGGCCTCATCACCCTCCCCGCTGACGCAAGCGCAGAAAAGGGCGTTACCACTCTTGATATCGTTGACAACAAGGGCTACAATGTAGTTGAGATCCAGGCAGAAGCCGTCCCCGCACAGCTGAAGAACAGCGACAAGGGCACCGTAGCAGTCATCAACGGCAACTACGCCATCGGCGCAGGTCTCAAAATAGCCGACGCTCTGGCAGTTGAAGATGCTTCCGGTGACGCCGCACAGACCTATGCCAACATCATCGCCGTCAAGCAGGGCAACGAAAACAGCGACAAGATCAAGGCTCTCATCGATGCCCTCAAGACCGACGCAGTCAAGAAATTCATCGAAAGCAAGTACGCCGGCGCAGTTGTAGCAATATTCTAAAAATCAAGCAAATAAAACACCACCCCCGAAGACTCCTTCGGGGGTGGTGTTTTTAGGTTTGTTATTTGGTAGTCAGTGTAGGAAGTTCATTTTCGCTCCGGTTGCCCAATACCCAGAAGAACCTCAGACCGGGATATATCGTGTTGCCGATAGTGCAGGCTTCGCCGTTGAGGAATACATCTGTGACGGTTTTGTCTGAACTGCCTTTCAAAGCAGAATACAGATATGTGTCATTTGCCGCAGGGGTGCCGCTTAAACTGAGTATGTTGTAACCAAAGGTTCTGTCCTCTGTTACGGCGCAGCGATACTTGCCCTGCTGACTGCGGTAAAATACGATACTGATGCCCTCTGCGTCTGTTTGGCTGTAAAGAAGCTCGGAGGGGGATACAGATGCATCACTGACGTGCTTCTGCAGATATTCGTAGGGGGGATTGCCCGCTTAATGATTTCAAAACGGCGACACAAACCACCGAAACAAAAACGACCGCAAGTATGATAAAAACCGCTGTCTTCGTATTGCGTAACTTCATAAAAACAAACCTTTCTATTGTGAAACATTAATAGGGTATGCCGGAAAACAAACTCACGATCAGCAGACAAAGTATTTCGGGGAGTCTGTTTTTCATTGTTTTATCCTCGCGTGAAGAGAGAGACTTACGTATCCAATGCAAACTACGTTATGTGGGTGCGATCATAAGGCTGTCTACGTCTGAAAATCTGAAACAGTTATAGGGAAACAGTCTGTTGAATACTTCGATTTTTTCGTCGGTCAGATCGTGAAAATATACCCATATGCAATCTTTTTTTGCCATCAGGAAGAGGTCAACATCCATCAATACGGCTTTGTTTTTTGGCTCGTAGAATATTTCGTCCTCGGTGGTCTTGCCATCTTGCACGGCCCATATTGTTTCGTTGATTTGTGATGCTATGTTTTTGAGCTGATAGGGCTGATACACAACAGGTTCCTGCACGGTGGTGTCTTGTTTATCCTGCAAGTATACTATACCTGCGATTACCGCTCCGGCAAACACAAGCAGACATATCAGAGGGATAATTCTTTTTTTCAGCATAGTAGTATCACTCCTTTTGGGCGATTTCATTTGATCTCAAACTCAACGGCTGCGATATAGGTGGCGGTGTAATCGTCGCCTTTTACCCCGTCGGTCTTTACGCTGAGTGTCTTTATGACGCGGTACTGTCCTGCGGGCAGATTGCCGTAGCGGCTGTACCAGCTGAGTGTCACGGTTTGACTTTCACCGGGGGCAACAACGGTGGGCTCTTTAGGCGGGGTATATGCCAAAGTTTGGCCTGTTTCAGCACCCTTGGGGATAAGCTGTGACGGCACACCGGGAACACTGCACCAGAAGTCGCCCAAATACCGCTCCAGATAGTAGTAATCAAAGAACTCATAGGTGTAATGCTCACTTGTGTTACCTATGGAGAAGTTTATCCCCGTAGGTGTTTTTTGATTTACCTTGATGGATAGGTTTTTGGACAGAATATCTGCCGACGTCAGGGCGGTGGTGGATGGACCGATGACGGCATTTTCAAACTCTACCCGCCGTGCATCGGGAAAAGCCTTGTTAAAGGTGCTTATCTTGCCCTCGCTCAGGTCGGCTACTTTGACCACCACCGTGTCGTAGTTTTTGAGCGAAACGCCGACGATATCGGTGATAATATCGGTGTTCTGCACCCCGTCTATAGTGACACTGCCCGTCATCTTGGCGCTCCGCAGGGCGTTATAGGTGCGCTCAGCCAAAACCTCCTGCCGATGCTCGACAAAGGTCGTGATACCGCGCACCCCGCCCCATACGGCAAGGGCGAAAACGGCGCACAGCAGCAAAATAACGGCTATGCGCTTAGCGAGCTTTTTGCGCCTGAACGCACGTATATTTACAGGCTGATCCTCAAACCCGCACTCGGATATTGATAGTGTGTAGTCTGCCATAGTATCACTCCTTTTGCTTATTTAGACTGTAAAAGCAGGAAAAAGTTCCCGTAAAATGCAAAAATGACCGCGCTTTTTTCAAAGCTGCGGTCATTTTTAGTAAGTTTTAACGGTCGTGGCATAACGCCGCAGGCCTTTTCTTTCAGAATACCATAAAAGTCTGCATCGGTCAACGTCAGGTGGGTGTTTTAGTTTGTGCTGTACAGTTCATCCAACTGCCATTTCAAAGGGTTTTCGAGTATGTATCGGTATGTCTCAAGGTAGTCGGCTTGATTTCGGATTATATGGTCAAAAAATGAACGCTGAAAGATCTTTTCACAGCTTTTTCCCGCCGCCGCATTTATCTCTTTGGTCATTTGATATTTCAGCCATCCCATTACCTCGTTGAGCGTAGGGGAGGGGTTTCCCCTCCCGTCGTCTTGGTTGACCGATATCAGCAAATGTATATGGTTGGGCATTATTACGTAACAGTCAACCGACATTTTGGGGTACTTGTCGGGCAGTTTTTTTATCCATTCATCGGCGATCTTTCCGTACGGTGATAATTGCGGGAGGGGAGACCCCTCCCCTACGATGGCAGAGAGGATGCTTTTGCGGCTTTGGGTGCAGATGGTTACAAAATATGCGCCGCAGCTGCCGTAATCATAGTTTTGCAGCCGTGCGGCTTGTCTCTGCGGCAGCTCTTTTGTTCTATGCACCGTGATCACCTCTTTGTATATGTTTCAAGGTTGCCCAAGAGGGCAACCTTGTCAGTGTTTTTTCAGTATTTCAGCACAGCACCGCTGGCGTCACTGGGGAAGTTGAATCCCGCTCTGGGCGACAGAGAGAAATCAAACACCGCAGGGCCGTCCGGCATGCAGGAGCGCTTGAACTGCTGGGAGACGAATCGGCGCATAAAGGTGCTCAGCCACTTGTCCACAGTCTCGGCGGAGTATTCACCCTCGAATGCCTGCTTGGCCAGCCAGCCGATCTTTTGGGGGGTGTAGCCGTTTTTGAGCAGGTTGTACAGATAAAAATCGTGGAGCTCGTAGGGGCCGACGATGTCTTCGGTCTTCTGGTCGCTCTCTTTGCCGGTGAGGGGCAGCAGTTCGGGGCTGACGGGTGTGCCGATAATATCACGGAGGGTCTCGCTCAGGGCGGGATCTTCGGACATCTTGGCGCAGTATTCGACCACGTGGCGGATGGTGGTTTTGGGTACGTCGGCATTGACGGCGTAGGCGCTCATATGGTCGCCGTTGTAGGTGGCCCAGCCGAGAGCAAGCTCGCTGAGGTCACCCGTGCCGATAACAAAGCCGCCAAGCATATTGGCCAGATCCATCAGCACCTGAGTGCGCTCACGTGCCTGAGAGTTCTCGAATGCGGCATCGGTGGTTACGCCGTCGTGACCGATATCCCTGAAATGCCGCTCCACCGCGGCGGTGATGTTGACCTGACGCAGGGGGACAGAAAGCTGCTCGCACAGCTTTTCGGCGTTGGTTTTGGTGCGCTTGCTGGTGCCGAAGCAGGGCATAGTCACCGCCTGAACGGTATCAACCGGCTTGCCCAGTATCCTACATGCGCGGACGGCAACAAGCAGAGCCAGAGTGGAGTCAAGTCCGCCCGAAATACCCAGCACCACGGCTTTGGCACCCGTGTGCTCCATTCTCCGTGCCAGACCCCGCGCCTGAAGCTCAAGTATCATTCGGCAGGTGTCGTCTTTGTCTGCATAAGAGGGCATAAAGGGGTCTTTTTCTATTCTGCGGGTCAGCTTGCCCTCAAGGGAAAGGTCAAGCTCAAACTCCAGCTCCAACGTTTCGGCAGGGCAGAGGCAGGTACGGGAGATAAGCTCGCAGTCTATCTCCGAAACGGCGGCAGCAGCCCCAAAAGGCTTGCTCTCTGCCAGCATAACGCCCCTCTCGGCTATCAGCTGTGCGCCCGAATATACAAAATCTGTGGTGCTTTCGTCAGCACCGGTGCAGCAGCAGACCAGAGCGCCGCCCGACTGACGGGTGCGGGAGAGTGCGGCGCTTATCCTGCGTGAGTGGGCGGATACGGTCTCGGCAGTACCCTCAAGATGCAGGGTCAGGGGGGCAAGGGTGGACAGCACCTCGCCTATCTCTATGCAAAAGCTCAGTTGACTGCCTCTGCAGCGGTAGACGGTGTCGGGGGACAGGGGCACCTGAGTGCCGCCGATGCTTGCATACCCCTCCACACCCTCGCAGAAAGGCGCGTCGGGATTCTGTGCGCAGGTCAGACCCACTACCTCACCGCCGCATACTACGGCGGAACAGTCAAGAAGCCTGCCGCGATAGGAAACGGGCAGTCCCACCACCGTGGCGCAGTTGAGCGAGGCGGTCTGCACAGCCAAAGTCAGCAGGGCGTCCTCGGCTTTTTTCAGCAGGCTGACGGTATTGAACAGCCCTCCGCAGGTGCAGCCGGTCAGAAACAGTCGGGGCAGAACAACAAGCTCGACCCCCTGCTTTGCGGCGGCTTTGACGGCGTCTATGGCGCTGCGTGCGTTGAATTCGGGGTCGGCCACGCGCATTTTGGGTGCCAGAGCGGCAGTTTTGATAAATCCGTATTGCATCAGATCAGTCCTTTGCTGCAGGTTTTTTGTCGGTATTATTATATCACCCGCCCTTTGGCTTGTAAATACGCATACCTGTGTGCTATACTCGGTTTATAAGAAAAATTACGGGAGAACGGCTATGAAATGCACCCTTTGCCCCAGAGAATGTAATACAGACCGCACCCAAAGGACGGGTGTATGCACCGCTCCTGCAGGGCTGAAGGTCGCCCGCGCCGCTTTGCATTTTTGGGAAGAGCCCTGCATCAGCGGCACGAGAGGGTCGGGTACGGTGTTTTTCGGCGGCTGCCCGCTGGGCTGCGTGTTCTGTCAGAACAGAGAGATATCCCGCCTCGGCGTGGGCAAAGAGATAAGCACACAGCGGCTTGGCGAGATATTTTTGGAACTTGCATCTCAGGGTGCGCACAATATTAATCTGGTGTCGCCCACCCAATATACCGACCTGATAGTTGAGGCGCTGGACGGTATAGACCTCCGTATCCCCGTCGCCGTCAACACCGGCGGGTACGAAAAGCCTGACACTCTTGAAAAATGGCGGGACAGAGCGCAGATATTTATGCCCGACCTCAAGTGTGTGTCAAGTGAGATAGGTGCGAGGTATATGCACGCCCCCGATTATTTTGAGGTGGCTCTGGCAGCCATCAAAAAGATGCATAAGCTGCAGCCCGAGATCGTCCTCGGCGCAGACGGTGTGATGCAAAAGGGTCTTATCGTCCGTCATCTGGTGCTTCCGGGGCATAAGGATGACAGCTTAAAGGTGCTGGACGCTCTTAATAACGCCCTGCCAAAAGACGGCTTTCTGCTGTCGCTGATGAGCCAGTTTACCCCTACCCCTAACTGCAAAAATTACCCCGAGATAAACCGCCGCATCACCACCTATGAGTATAACCGCGTGGCGGAATACGCCCTCAAATTAGGGTTTAGGGGCTTTATGCAGGAGCGCTCCAGCGCAAAAGAGGAATACACACCGCCCTTTGACCTGACCGGAGTGTGAGCTCGCTGCGCTCGCAATGAAATTTTTGCCTGCGACAAAATCGTCCGCAGGACACCTTCTCGTCCCGCAAGGGACATATCGAGTTGCGCAGCAACATATCGAATTTTGCGTCAGCAAAATATATCGAGTTTGAGCGCAAGCACAAACATATCGACGCCTAACCGATTCGTCGGCGTAGCCGACACCTTTACGCCGAGCAACGCGAGGCTGTATCACGCGCCGCAGGCGTTATATCACGACGCATAGCGACAGCATAACACAAAAAACAGAGAGCTTATCCAAGCTCTCTGTTTTTTGTGTGTATATAACCTTTTCTTACTTTCTTGCGATTGCGCGCTTTGCGGCGGCCACTACTGCGGCGGGGGTCAGGTCAAATCTCTCGCGGAGGAATGCCTCTGTGCCCACTTCGCCGAATGTGTCGTAGATGCCCACCATCTCAACGGGTGCGGGCACGGTCTTTGCAAGAGCGCTGGAGACGATGCTGCCCAGACCGCCCACTACGTTGTGATTTTCGGCGGTGACGAAGCAGCCGCACTTCTTGCTGTAGCGTGCCAGTGCTTCCTCGTCCATAGGCTTCCATGTAAAGGTGTTCAGCACTGCGGCGGAGATGCCTTCTTTTGCCAGCTCATCGGCGGCTTTAAGTGCGACTTCGACCATAATGCCCGATGCGACGATACACACATCGGTGCCGTCGCGCAGGGTAGCAGCCTTGCCCAGCTCAAACTCGCTGCCTTCTTCAAACACGCCGTAGCTCAGCTTGCGGTTCATACGGATGTACTGTACGCCGTAGGTCTCGGCAAGCTTCTTGACCAGCCACTTGACCATGACCGAGTCGGTAGGCTCGACGAGGGTGATGCCTGCAATACTGTTGAGGCAGCCCATATCCTCAAAGGGCATATGTGTGCCGCCGTTGTATGCTGCGGTGACGCCTGCGTCCGAGCCGAGGATCTTGACGTTCTGCTTGGCATAAGCGCAGGAGATGAAGATCTGGTCAACGACTCTGCGGGATGCAAAGGGGCCGAAAGAGTGTGCAAAGGGGATCATACCCACCGAGGACAGACCTGCGGCGACACCGATCATATTGCTCTCCTGAATACCGCAGTCAAAAGCGCGGTCGGGATAAGCCTTGAAAAACGGCTTGACACCGCTGGAGCCGACCAGGTCGGCATCCAGAATGCAGATCTTGTCGTTCTTCTCAGCCAGCTCACAGAGGGTGCCTGCGTATGCGGCACGCATCTCAACGGTTTCTTTTTCCAGAGTAGATTTTACTTTATACATTGTTGTCCCCTCCTTATGCCTTGCGTGCAGCCTCAAGTGCTGCTTCGGCCTTTGCGATGCTGGGAGCGATATCTTCGGGCTTGAACGCGATATGATGGCAGGGGAAGGTCTTTTCCGCCAGCTCACAGCCGTGACCCTTGACGGTGTCGAGGATTATCATAGTGGGCTTTTCGGTCTGAGCTTTGCCGTTTTCGATAGCCTCAACGATAGCGTCGATATCGTGGCCGTTGACCTTGACGGTGTTCCAACCGAAAGACGTCCACTTGTCCACCATATCGCCCATATACAGAACGTCGTCGCAGGCGCCGTCAAGCTGCTGCTTGTTCAGGTCAACGAAAGCGATCAGCTTATTGAGCTTGAAGTGAGGCGCAAAAGCCGCACCCTCCCAAACCTGACCTTCGTTGCACTCGCCGTCGCCCAGGATGAGATAGGTGTAAGCGTCCTTCTTCTGAGTCTTGTTGCCCAGCGCAACGCCGCAGGCGGTGGAGATACCCTGACCGAGGCTGCCGGTGGTCATATCAACACCGGGGGTCTTGGTGCCGTCGCAGTGGCTGGGGAGAATGGTGCCGCCCTGATTGAGGGTGAGCAGAACTTCTTTGGGGAAGAAGCCCATAAGCGCCAGAGTAGCATAAATAACGGGGCCTGCGTGACCCTTGGAAACGATAAGACGGTCACGGTCCTCCCACTTGGGATTTTTGGGGTCTACGCGCATCTCCTTACCGTAAAGAACGGCAAGAAGCTCGACGATGCTCATTGCGCCGCCTACGTGGCCAAAACCGAGGTGAGCAAGCTCACGGAGGGTCTCAACTCTGATCTCCTCCGCAAATACGCGGAGCTGTTTGTTGTTTTCCATTGTTGCACCTGCCTGTATGTTATTTTTTATCAGTATTCCTGTTCCTTATTCTATCACTTTTGCCCTCTGCGGTCAAGACAAAACACAAGCATAAACAAGCCTGAGACGGCAGAGAGGCGACCGTCTCAGGCTTGTTTGGGGGAGGATAAGAAAATATGTTTAGTTGTTGCCTGTCACGCCTGCAAAAAACTCGTGCTCAAATACCGTATCAAAGCTCAGCCACTTGACATCGGGCGTGTCAAACTGCTCTTTAAGCACGCTGTACAAGGCATCTTTACTGCTTTCGCCGGTATACAGAACGTACTCTCCGTCCACCACGGTATAGTACAGACGGTATACGGGGTTGGGTGAGTCTTTTGAGGGTGGGGTCTCGTAGCCCAATTCAATGGTATACTCACCTTTTGAGGGGGCAAACCGCTTGACATAATGATGCAGCAAACGCACGCCGCCCCAGTTGGTTTCTTCTTCGTAATATCCGTTTTCTTTCAGATTGTCACAGTACAGAGAGCCGATGTAAAGCTCGCCGTCGTCATAATACAGCACTGTGTGATTGAACGGAGATGTGGCATATTCCAAAACCAGCTCCACCACTCCGTCCGAGCCGAAATCGGCAAATCCGAATCTGCCGTAGCGGACACTGAACTCCGCCATATCGGTTCGGGTTCTTCGTACGTTGGGATTCGACGTATCGACAGCCTCACGGCCTCCTGTCAGCCACTGGTAATATGCCTGTATAGCCTGAGCGTTCTGCTCCGCGGCATCAAACCCGGTATCACCGCCGTCACTGTGGCCAGGCGCAGCGGTAACGCCGTCGACCTTGAGTACCTTTTTCAAAGTCTCATCATCAAAGGTGTGACCCTGTACAGAAGGCTCGTTCTCGAGGAAAGAATAATAGGTATATTTGTCCACCTCGACAGTCTCGGCGGGTACGAGCTTGCCGTCCTCGTAGGCGGCGGAGATATAGTAGCGGTCTTCGTATATTTCTCGGTCGAGCCCGTAGTACATGAAGGTCCACTCCTGACGTCCCTGCTCGGTGTAGGTGACCATAAACTTGCTTCCCGAAGAGCCGCCGCTTCCCACAGCTATACCGGTATAGGTAGGCCAGCTGAATGTTCTGTACGAATATCCATCTTCATAAAGCTGACCGTCCATATAGTACAGCACGGTGTAATAATGATAGCCGGTATCATTGAGCACCATTTCCAATACACCGTCGGAGCCGAAATCCACGAGTCCGAAATTGCGCGCCTTGTTGGTTCCGTATCTGGTCACGGCGTCAAAAGTCACGTACTCTCCGGCAGATCTATTCAATGCCACGCAGGCGCCGTTTATAAAGTCGTAGTAGGCCTGCAGAACGTCATGATTGGCTTCGATAACGTCATCGGTGGGCAGGGAATACTCGCTCGGGACAGAAATCATGGAATATTTGCTCTTGTCGGCATAAAAAACAGGGAATGTCTGCTCGGTCATAAAGCCGTCATATTCGGCTTGCGTTATCTCGCGGGAGTCTGCGTGAGAGTAATAGGTAGTCTTGTTTGCCGAGTCGGTAGCAACAGATATGACCGACTGACGTGTGCAGCCGTCTTGGGCAGAAAATGTCAGCCTGTCCACACCGCCGCTTGAGTTTTTGCACAGACCGTCGTATGTCAGCAGCTGCAGCTCGTTGCAGTCAAAATAGGTAATATAGATCTCACCATCTTCATAAAAAACCACCGAAACGGGCTTTTCTATGCTTGTAGGCACTACAACCATCTCAAAAATGCCGTCAAGACCGAAGTCTACCAGCGCGGTATAGTCGATATAGCTATTATTCAGGTACTCCAGCTCGTAAAAACTTCCCTTTTCGCCCGTTTCAAGCTCGATTGCGTACCATGTATCGCTGAGGAAGCGGCTGTACAGTCTGAGAGCATCGCGGTTGGCTTGTTTTTCATCATCGGTCGGCTCTTTTTTTGCAAATGCGAGGTCACGGTTGATAACAGGATTGGGGATTGCTTTTACTTTGACGGTAAAAGCATCATTCATATTCTGTGTGGTTCGCGTTTTTTTGGATACCGAAGTTAGGCCTTTGATAGGCTTTATAAAAGTCTCGTAGTCTTCCTTTGACACCTTGAAGGTCTCGGTTTCTTCGAAGCTGCCGTCTATGAAATCCGCCGAGACGAAGTAACTTTCTTCACCGCTGTCGGCATCCTTGCGCAGGGTGGCAAGGGTCTGTATAATCACACCGTCATTTGCGCTGAAGTTGTACATAACATAGCTTTCGCCGCCGCTGTCGTCGATACTGCGGCAAAGTCCGTTGTATTTGAGATACATCATATTGCGCGGATCGACCCGCGCCACATACAGCCTGCCGTCCTCATAGAAAACTATGCCATAGCTGTTTGAACTGTGGTCACTGCACAAAACCAATTCCAGCCTGCCGTCATACCCGAAGTCCACAAGCTGAAAATAAGTAGCACCGACATAGCCGTTGAGTATGGAAAGCTTCATCTCTGTCTGCTTTTTCAGGTCAAACGCCGTAGTGTCACCCGAAGACTGCAGATAGTCTGAGTATGCATCCAGCGCCTGACGGTTATTGAGCTTAGTCAATTCATCGGGATATTGAGGAAGCTCGATAGTGTAGGGTGTGACTGTCTTGGTGGGATAATTATCCTCGTCTGCGCTATCGTCGGGCGGAGTTGTGTCTTTGTCCGTGACAGGGGTATTGTCCGGGGTGACGTCGCCGCCAATGTCGGGCGGATTATCTGCATTATTATTGTTGGCGGTGGTGTCCTTGCCGCAGGCGGCGCAGAACATCAGCAGACACAGGGCGATAGCTAACAGGATATACAGGCTCTTTTTCATTTTTATTTGCTCCTTTTGGGTGGTGTGTCGGGTTTCGGCTGTGATTTGATACTATTTCAGGCTCAGGAAAACCTCCTGTAGCTTACCGATGCTGAACTTAAACATTTGGATATACGAAATTTCATCTATGGGGCTTGTATAAGCCTCATACTCTTCTTTGGTGACTGTAGTTTTCTCTGCGGGAAGAAACGCTCCGTTTTCGTAGGTAGAACTTATGTAATAAACCTTGCCGCTTCCATCGGTTGCATTATGTACGCCCGCAATGTCACGGTACTCCAATCCGTTCTCAGCGCTTACGGTGTATACCCAATAGTTTCCGGTACGGGAACCTGCATTGACATAGACTATGCCGAATAAATGCAACGGTTCCGTGCCCTTGTCGGGAATATAATCTACGTAAAGATTGCCATTCTCAAAGAACAGTACGACGTTGGAATATCTGTTGTCCTCGTGCATCAGATATACCTCCAAAACGCCGTCGCCGCCAAAATCCACAAGACCGAATGATTTAATGGGAACATTACCGTTTTTTACGATATCGTTGAAAGAGGTGGTTTTTTCGTGCAGGAAATCATACGCCAAAGCCTCTCCGGTGAGAAATGCGTAATAGTTCTGCAGCGCGGTGGTGTTAAGGTCGCTCAGCTCGACAAATGTCGGAATGGGGCTTGTATAAGGCTTGGCATCCTCGCCGGGGAAGGGCAGCCAATGCTGATCTTCGGGTATTCTGATATGGGAATAACCTCGGAAGCTGTCAAAATCATAGATCATTGTCATAGGATACCACTTGAGCTCGGGGGCGTTTTCAAACTCTGCTATATACGCCTGAAAAGCCTCTTCGGTCATAGCGGTATTCTCTCTGTCCACCCACTCACCGTCCACCAATTCACGGTAGATATAACAGGAACGGGCGCCTGTGTCGATGTTGTAGATGCTGTATCCCAGCGACAGCGACTCCATACCCCTTTCTGCCGAAAAGGTCTTCAGCACGAAGCCGGTACGGGATTCGTTTCCTGACAGGTTACTGCCGGTAGTTTCAAAACCGTTGTAGCCTGCGTTCATTTCACGGACGCCGACATTGTCCATATACAGTCTGTCGTTCTCCCAAAACAGTACAAGATACTCGTGGTAGGTCTTGATAGCAAGTTCCTGAATACCGTCGGAGCCAAAGTCAAAAAATGCAAACTCATCGTGAGCCTTTGCATACATGATCTCAAAAGTCTCGGCGAGGGTCAGCTCCCGCGATTCGCCTGCCAGACGAGCTTTACCGCCGTTTTTAAGGAAATCGTAATAGGCCTGCAAAGCCTTTTCGTTGTCGGGATGGCGGTACACCTCCACATATTTGACCTCATCGGGCGTCAAAGTATCATCGGGCTTTTGGGTATCATCGGGCTTTTGGGGGTCATCGGGCTTCTGGGTATCGTCAGGCTTTTGCGTATCATCGGGCTTCCGGGTATCGTCGGGCTTTTGGCTGTCATCAGGCTTCTGGGTATCATCGGGGGTTTGGGTATCGTTTATCTGTGAATTGTCGGGGGTATTGCCCTCGGGTTTGCCGTCTTTGAGACAGGCAACCGCCACAAGCACGCCGGCGCACAGTATCAGCGCGAGAGTAATATACAAACTCTTTTTCATTTTCTTTGCTCCTTTCGCTTTGGGTGGGTGTTTTCTGTACGTTTATATTATAAAACACGGTTTTGGCAAAAAGCGATTACAAAACGGTAACAAATCGGCGCTTTTATGGGGAAATTCGGTTACAGTTTTGTAACCCGGTTACATTTTGTAACCTTTTTGCCTGCCCGCGCCCGCAAAAGCGCAAAAAAAGACCTGCGGCATCTTTGCGACACCGCAGGTCTTATATCAAATTGTGCTCAGTTCAAAAAGTCCTTCAGCTTGCGGCTGCGGCTGGGATGGCGCAGCTTGCGCAGAGCCTTTGCCTCGATCTGACGGATACGCTCACGGGTAACGTCAAACTCCTGACCTACCTCCTCAAGGGTGCGCTGTCTGCCGTCGTCAAGACCGAATCTCAGGCGCAGTACCTTTTCCTCTCGGGGGGTAAGTGTGCCCAGCACGTCCCAGATCTGCTCGCGGAGCAGGGTAAAGGATGCCGCTTCGGAGGGCTCAAGGGCATCGTCGTCGGGGATGAAGTCGCCCAGATGGCTGTCCTCCTCCTCGCCTATAGGAGTCTCCAGAGATACGGGCTCCTGTGCTATCTTGAGGATGTCGCGCACCTTCTGTACGCTGAGCCCCATCTCCTCGGCGATCTCGTCGGCAGAGGGATCGTGACCCAGCTCCTGAAGCAGCTGACGGGATACGCGGATGACCTTGTTGATGGTCTCCACCATATGTACGGGGATACGGATGGTCCTTGCCTGATCGGCTATTGCGCGGGTGATAGCCTGACGGATCCACCATGTTGCGTAGGTGGAGAACTTGTAGCCCTTGGAGTAGTCGAACTTCTCGACCGCCTTGATAAGACCCAGATTGCCCTCCTGGATAAGATCCAGAAACTGCATTCCGCGTCCCACGTAGCGCTTGGCTATGGAAACGACAAGGCGCAGGTTAGCTTCGCTCAGACGGCGCTTTGCGCTCTCGTCGCCCTCCATAATGCGCTTTGCAAGCTCTATCTCCTCATCGGGGGAGAGCAGGTCAACGTTGCCTATCTCCTTGAGGTACATTCTGACGGGATCGTCGATAGCCAGACCCTCTGCCAGAGCGGAGGGGTCTACCTGATCGTCGTCGGGGTTGTCGTCGTCGTGGAATACACCCTCCACAGCCTCTACCATAGGCAGGGTGTCCATCAGCAGGTCGCCTTCGTTTACGGTGATGTCGATGCCCATCTTTTCGATGGTCTCAAACAGCTTGTCCTGCTCCTCGGAGTCCATATCCAGCTCGTCGATGATAACGCCGATCTCCTCCATGGTCAGCTTGCCAACAGCCTTGCCGCTGTCAAGCAGGTCCTTGAGAAGATGCTGTTTTGCGTTTTCGGGTGTTGCGGCTGCGGTCTGGTTCTGATTCTGATTGTGAGTGTTGTCTGTCATACTTTATTCCCCCTGCTTCTTTTTTGGGCGAGGATCAGATCAAACAGATCGTCGCCGCTTCCTGAACGTTTGATGTATTCAAAATTAATTTTTTTGACACATTCCTGCATCTCGGTTACGGGATCTGCCGAAGGCAGTGCCCGTGTCAGAACCGTCGAAAGATGCCGTGTTTCGTTGTCTTCAAGCCCCAGCAGAAGTGTTGCGGGGCTGACGTGCTCGCCGTTTGCGCGACTGCTGAGCGCCTTTTGGAAGACGGAGCCCAGCAGCGGCGAAGAAAACTGCTCGGGCTCAAGCATCCCGCCCGCCATATCCAGCAGCTTTGTATCGCTGAGACAGAGCTGCAGCAGCCGTTCCTCGCTTATTGCCGAGGCGGGGTTTTCGTAGCGGATGCCCCGCTCTTTGGGCTGTACCTGCAGCAGCGGATGGCGTGCGCTCTGCTCTATCTTGCGCTTTTTGTCCCGCAGGCGTGCGCTTCGTATGCGCCGCACTTCGTTTATAAGTGCGCTTTCGCTGAGATCGGCACTGTGCGCCGTGTTGCGGGTGTGTATCTCACGCTCGATGTCGCTGGGTATGCCCGCCAGATATTTGGCGGCTTCCTTGAGGTAGGCTATCCTGCCGTCGTCGGTGCCGAGGTCAAAATCCGACTTGATGGCGCTCAGCTTGTACTCGATGTCCGAGGGCGGCTTCTGCAGCAGCTGACGGAATGCATCGGCGCCGTTGCGCCTGATGAACGAGTCGGGATCGTCTTTCAGCGGCTTGCCCTTTTCGTCCAGCAGTACCTCGCCCCTTGCGCCCCTGACGGGAGGAAGTCTCAGCACCCTGACCTCGATATCCGCCTGAGAGAGTATGTCGATGGCTTTGTCGGTGGCTTTTTTTCCCGCTTCGTCCTGATCGAAGCAGATGACCGCCTTTGACGCCGTTTTGCGCATCAGCTGTGCCTGCTGCGGTGTCAGCGCCGTGCCGCAGGAAGCCACCGCGTTGTCAAAACCTGCCTGATGCAGGGCGATAACGTCCATATTGCCCTCAACAAGGAGCAAAAAGTCCTCTTTGGTGCGTTTGGCGGCGTGTATGCCGTACAGAGCGCGGCTCTTGTTGTAGGCAGGGGTGTCGGGGCTGTTCATATACTTGCGCCCCTCGGCACCCGAGGTCAGCACTCTGCCCGAAAAGGCGATGACCTCACCGCGGTCGTTGATGATGGGGAACATCACCCTGTCACGGAAAAAGTCGTAGTAGCCGCCGTTTTTGCCCTTGCCGCACAGCTTTGCCGCCTCAAGCTCGGCTCGACTGAAGCCCTGCTTTGTAAGCTCGTTTGTAAGATCGAACCAGCCGTCGGTTGCGTAGCCAATGCCGAAAGTCTGCACTATTTTGGGCGACAGTCCCCGCTTTACCAGATAATCGGAGGCGGGTTTGCCTTTCTCACTTGCCAGATTACTGCGGAAAAACCGTGCCGCCGCAACGTTTGCCTCAAGCACCCGCTTGCGCACGTTGAAGCTTGGGTCGTCACTTTCGGGTACGGTCATACCGTAGCTTTCGGCAAGCTTTTTGACTGCACCGATAAAGTCCAAGTTCTCTATCTGCATTATAAAACCGATGGCGTTTCCGCCTGCGCCGCAGCCGAAGCACTTGTACAGCTGCTTCTCCGCCGAAACGGTAAAAGACGGAGTCTTTTCGTTGTGGAAGGGGCAAAGTCCCAGATAATTGGCACCCGACTTTTTCAGCCTGACGTAAGAGGACACCACGTCCACAATATTACATCTGTCTAAAAGCTCATCAATAAATGATCTTGGTATCATAAGACTTACCCCTCCTTTCTTTGTTAGCTAATAGCTAAGAGCTAATAGCTGCGGTATCCGCTTCGCGGATGTTATTTAATAGGTCGCCGTAGGAGATCGAGCGTGAGCGAGGCGCGGTGAGTACCGCGCAAGATATTGGCGGATTTATTCCGACAATATCTAATCAATCGGGGCCCCCGCGAGACCTGTCTCGTGGGGAGTGCCGCAGGAGACCGAGCGTGAGCGAGGCGCGGTGAGTACCGCGCAAGATATTGGCGGATTTATTCCGACAATATCTAATCAATCGGGGTCCCCGCGAGACCTGTCTCGTGGGGAGTGCCGCAGGCGACACCTTCGCTGTTAGCTATTCACTATTAGCTATTAGCTCCTCAGTATTTGCTCCAGCTTTTAGGTATAAACAACTCACTGAAGTGCGTCACCGCGTATCTGTCGGTCATACCGGAGATAAAATCGCACACCGCCGTGTTCAGTCCGTCCGTTTCGGCTATATCTCTGTAATCATCGGGCAGTCTGTCGGGGTTCTTCATATAGTAACCGTACAGAGTCTTGACTATCTCCACGCCCTTGACCTCTTCGCTCTTGGCCGCGGGGTTGAGATACACTGCCTCAAACATAAATTCGTGCAGCTGATCGCTTATCTGCTGAAGTTCGTCGGGCAGACCGATGGTGCCCGTCTGCCGGCCCTGCTCTATCATCCCCATTACAAGGGTGTCGATGCGTTGGGAGTGGCGGGTGCCGAGGGTCTCGAGCACGGATTTGGGCAGGTCCTCATTTTTGAGCACGCCTGCCCGTATGGCGTCGTCGATATCGTGGTTCATATAGGCGATGCGGTCGGCGTATCTGACTATCTGCCCCTCAAGGGTGAACGCGGGGGTGCCTTTGGTGTGGCACTTGATGCCGTTGCGCACCTCCTGCGTAAGATTAAGCCCCTGCCTGTCCTTTTCAAGATGTTCAACTATCCGCAGGCTCTGTTCACTGTGGTGAAAATGCCCCGACATAGCGTTGAGCGCCCTCTCGCCTGCGTGGCCGAAGGGCGTATGCCCCAGATCGTGACCCAAGGCGGCGGCTTCGGCAAGGTCCTCATTCAGCGCCAGCGCGCGGGCGATGGTGCGGCTTATCTGTGCCACCTCAAGGGTGTGGGTCAGGCGCGTGCGGTAATGGTCGCCCTCGGGGGAGAGGAACACCTGTGTCTTGTGCTTGAGTCTGCGGAAAGATTTGCTGTGGATTATCCGGTCACGGTCACGCATAAAGCAGGTGCGGTTGGGTGACTCCTCCTCAGGCTTATCCCTGCCGCGTGAGGCGCAGGAAAGCACTGCAAGTTCGCTGAGAGTCTGCCTTTCTTTTTCTTCGAGCATCTGTCTTACGTTCATCGCGGCACCTCCTTGAATACCCTCTAATATAATAATACGAAAAAAAGGTCGATTTCCTCTTTTTTTTTCAAAAAATTTTTATAATTTTTTCTCCAGAAGCTTTTCACCCGTTATTTCGGGCACCACCGCACCTGAAGAAATATCGGTAATATGCCTGATTGCGTTGTCACAAAACTGCGGCTCCACCATAAGCTCCAGACTGACCCGCTCGCCGTACTCGCAGGACACCTCGCTGAGCGAAAGGGAGGGCAAAGCGTAGCGCAGCGGCTGCAAAAACGAATAGTCGCAGCTGACACGCAGGATCTTAAAGGGCGTCATAACGGCAAGCCCCGCGTTTTCCAGCGCGCCCTTTGCCGCCTGGGAGTATGCGCGCACAAGACCGCCCGCGCCCAACAGCGTACCGCCGAAATAGCGGGTGGTGACGCACAGAACGTTCTGCACTTTGGCGCCCCGCAGTACGGTCAGCGTCGGCATACCCGACGTGCCCGACGGCTCACCGTCGTCGGAAAACCGCTCGGTGCCCGAGCTTAGTACGTAGGCGTACACGTTGTGGGTGGCGTCCCAGTATTTTTTGCGCAGACGGGAGAGTATCTCGCTTGCCTGCTCGGCCGTCTCTATTTTGAATATGTGCCCGATAAACCGTGAATGCTTCTCGGTGAACTCATAGGTGGCTTCACTCGCCGGAACTATAAAACTTTCTGCCACGGAAATATCCCTCCTGTTTGAAAACGAGCCTTTTGTTAGCTAATAGCTAATAACGAATAGCTATTAGCGAAGGTGTCGCCTACGGCACTCCCCACGAGACAGGTCTCGCGGGGACCCCGATTTAATAGACTTCGGTCGGGCGCAGCCCTTCCTCCGTCTTGCGCGGTACTCACCGCGCTTCGCTTACGCTCTGTCGCCTACGGCACTCCCCACGAGACAGGTCTCGCGGGGACCCCGATTTAATAGACTTCGGTCGGGCGCAGCCCTTCCTCCGTCTTGCGCGGCACTCGCCGCGCTTCGCTTACGCTCTGTCGCCTACGGCGACTAATTTAATAACATCCGCGCAGCGGATACCAAAGCTATTAGCTATTAGCTCTTAGCTCTTCGCTATTAGCTTATTTTTACTCCCACGGTTGCTTCTCTTTCGGCAAATACGCGCTCAGCCTACCTTTGACCACGTTGTCGCAGACCGCTTCGACCTCGATGCCGCGGTCGGTATAGTCGGCTTTAAGCACTTTGGCGTCGCGGTAGAGCATATCCAGCTTGGCGCTGTCCGAGTAGGGCAGAACGATACTGAGCGTATGCTCGCCGCTGTCCAGCGCCTTTCTTACCGCCTCGAGAAGCAGGGTCAGTCCTTCGCCCGTCTTTGCGCTGCAGCAGACGGTGTCTCTTTCGCGGGGAAGCTCGTCGGGGGAGAGCAGGTCACATTTGTTGAACACCTGCACCACGGGGGTATGTTCCGTGCCAAGCTGGGTTATAAGCTCCTCCACCACCTGCATCTGCAGGCGCCACTGGGGGTCGGAAGCGTCTATCACGTGGACCAGCACGTCGGCAAACGTCAGCTCCTCCAGCGTGGCGCGGAATGCGTCTATAAGATGGTGGGGCAGCTTGCGGATAAAACCGACGGTGTCCGATATGAGCAGCTCACCGAACGAGTCGGTCTGCATCAGCTTGGTTGTGGGGTCAAGGGTGTCGAACAGACGGTCGTTGGCGTGTACGCCGGCACCCGTCAGAGCGTTGAGCAGGGTAGACTTGCCTGCGTTGGTGTAGCCCACAAGACAAACGAGAGGTATACGGCTTTTGGTGCGGCTGCGGCGCTGTACCGAGCGCACGCGCCGCACGTCCTCTATCTCCTGCTCGAGCGCCTGTATCTTGCGGCGTATATGACGGCGGTCGGTTTCCAGCTGTGTCTCGCCGGGGCCGCGGGTGCCTATGGGGCTTGAACCGCCGCTTGCCGTCTGACGTACCAGATGCCCCCACATACCCGTCAGTCGGGGGAGGATATATTTGTACTGTGCAAGCTCTACCTGCAGTTTGCCCTCGCGCGTCTTGGCGCGGTCGGCAAAAATATCCAGTATCAGCGCGGTTCGGTCTATTACACGGCAGGCGAGAGCATCCTCCAGCGCGCGCGCCTGAGAGGGTGACAGCTCGTTGTCGAATATGGTCAGGTCTATCTCGTTGGCGGCAATAAGCTCGCGCAGCTCCTGCGCCTTGCCTTTGCCGATAAAGGTGCCGGGGTCGGGGGAGTGGCGGTTCTGCATCACCTCAAGGATGCACTCGCCTCCTGCGGTGATAAGCAGCTCGCCCAGCTCATCCATGGTATCTCTGTCGGAATTGTCAAAATCCTGCAGGTCTCCGCAGTTCAGTCCCACCAGCAGAGCGCGGTCACGCTTTTTCTGTGAATTTTCGGTCATATGATTACTCCGTAAAGTTGGTTTTCGTCGGCGCTTTCTATCAGCACCCGTCTTACCGTACCGCCGATGCCCGTCTGCTTTACTCTCACGGGCAGATACTCGCGGCAGTAGCCTGAGACGGAGCCCTTTTCCTCCTGCTCGAACAGCACCTCAAGCTCCCGTCCGATGAAGCCTTCCATATACTCGCGCCGCAGCTGTGCACAGACCGAGGCGGCCTTTTGCGCCCGCGCTTCTTTCTGCGCCCGTGTCAGCTGATTGGGCCTGTTAGCCGCCCTTGTGCCCTCTCTGCGGGAATAGGGAAAAATATGCACCTGAGCGGGCTTGAATGTGCGCAAAAACTCCAATGTCGTCTCAAAATCCTCCTCGCTCTCGTCGGGAAAGCCCACGATAAGGTCGGTGGTAACAGCACAGTCGGGGAAAAACTCCCTCAGATACGTACAGCTCTCCAGAAAACGGCGGGTATCGTAACGTCTGTTCATATCGCGGAGGGTCTTGTCACAGCCGCTCTGCAGGGACAGATGAAAGTGCGGGCATATATTGGGCAGGCGGCTGAGCTTTTCTGCCCATTGCCTCGTCACCGTTCTCGGTTCAAGCGAGCCCAGTCTGATGCGTGTGTCGGGTGCGGCTTCGGCAACAGCCTCAAGCAGGTCGATAAGCTCGGTCTTTTCCTCAAGATCCACGCCGTAGGAGCTTATCTCAATACCCGTGATGACTATTTCGCGGTAGCCCTCGCTCTGCAATCTTGCGGCGTCACGGGCGGCATCGCGGGCGGGCAGGCTCGACAGCTTACTGCGCAAAAAGGGTATGATGCAGTAGGAGCAGAAATTGCGGCAACCGTCCTGCACCTTGAGCAAAGCGCGCGTGTGCCCCGCAAGTCCCCCTGCGGGCATATAGTCAAACCCCTCGCAAGGTGGCGGGATAACGCAGGTGCCGTTTTGGATATAGTCCTCGATAAGCTGAGGCAGACGGCTTTTTTGTCGGGTGCCTATGACGATATCGGCACCGCAGACCTGCATCAGCCTTTCTCCTGCGTTTTCACAGGAACAGCCGCAGACGGCTATAACGGCGCCGGGGTTTTGCTGACGTGCCCTGCGGATGGCGTTGCGGGATTTTTTGTCGGCGGTGGCGGTGACCGAGCAGGTGTTGATAACGTAAACGTCGGCTTTTTCTTCAAACGCCGCTATCTCAAATCCGCGCTGACAAAGCCCACGCTCAAGAGCCTGGGTCTCAAACTGGTTTGTTTTGCATCCGAGGGTATAAAAAGCTGCTTTCATATTCGCCACCTGCATCAGGATAATACAATATTATATAACATAACTGCACCCAAAGTCAAACCGTAGGGCAAAAAAGGCAAAAGTTTTCGGGGAATAATGCAAAAAACTCCGCCATACAATCAAACAGTATATAAAAGGAGTGATTATCTTGGTGAAAAAACTGGTTTGCGTGCTGCTGGTTTTGTGCGCTCTGCCCCTTTGGGCGTTTGCCGCGGAAGAACAGGTGGAGATTTCGTCGCCCTCTGCGGTGCTGATGCACTCGTCGGGGCAGGTACTGTACGAAAAAGACGCCCGCACCCCGCGGTTCATTGCCAGCGTCACAAAGGTCATGACCCTGCTTCTGGTCTTTGAGCAGATAGAGTCGGGGGCGCTGAGCATGGCTGACAGAGTGACGGCGTCGGCACACGCCGCATCCATGGGCGGCTCCCAGATATGGCTGGAGGAGGGTGAGAGCTTTACCGTTGAGGAGATGATAAAAGCCGTTGCCATCGCCTCCGCCAACGACTGCGCCGTAGCGTTAGCCGAGCATATCTCGGGCAGTGAGCAGGCGTTCGTGGCACGTATGAACGAGCGGGCACGGGAGCTGGGTATGGAGAACACCACCTTCAAAAACGCCTGCGGCCTTGACGCAGAGGGGCACGTCAGCTGTGCCTATGACGTGGCACTGATGGGTGCCGCTCTTATCCGCCATCAAAAGATCAAGGAATACTCCACCACCCGTCAGAGCAGTCTGCGGGGCGGAGAGATGGTACTGGACAATACCAACAAGATGATAGGGCATTTTGAGGGTATGACGGGGCTCAAGACCGGCTACACCCAAAAAGCCGGTTACTGCCTCTGCGCCTCGGCGGAGAGGGAGGGCACCGAGCTTATTGCCGTGGTGCTGGGCGGTGAGACCTCCTCAAAGCGCAACGCCGATATAGCCGCTTTGCTCAACTGGGGGTTTGCCAACTACCGCACCCTGACCCCCACCCCCGATATGCCCCTGATGCCCGTAAGAGTGGTGCTGGGGCAGAGTGACGCCGTACCCGTTGAGCTTGAGGCATCAAACGGCGTGCTGGTGCAAAAAGGCGCAAAGATAACCAAAACGGTCACTCTGCAGGACAGCGTGAAGGCTCCCGTGGGCGCAGGCGACCGTATGGGCGTGCTGACCCTTATGCAAAACGGCACCGTTATAGCCGAGATACCCATCGTGGCGCAGTGTGACGTTCCGAGGCTGGGCTACGGCGCTCTGCTGTCGAGGATACTGCGTTATTGCTGTATGAAAGGCTGACGGAAACGGCGGGGGAGACAGAAGTACGGGGAGGCTTATGCAAAAAAGTCGGAAAAATGTACAACAATCACAAAAAAACGGCATGGGCTTTGGAATATATCAATAAAAATCGTTTTTTGCGGCAAGTTAGGTGTAAATGGGGTTGCTTCTTTTGAAATTGTGTGTTAAGATAACGATGTATAATAGTCTAATAACGGAAGGAGTAATATAATATGGTCAAGGTCATTATGGGCAAAAGAGGTTCCGGCAAGACCAAGCAGGTCATCGAGCTGGTCAATGCTGCCGTCAACGTCGAGGCAGGCAACGTCGTCTGTGTCGAGAAGGGTCAGAACCTCCGCTACAACATAAAGCACAGTGCAAAGCTGATCGATATCTCCGATTATGAAATGGAGCTGTCCTACAGCAACCTGTTCGCATACATCTGCGGTCTGTACAGCGGCAACTATGATATCACCCACATCTTCATAGACAGCCTCTACAAGATCACCGGTGACGACGACGACAGCAAAGCAGGCGCTTTCCTCAAGAAGCTGGACGCTTTCTCTGCCAAGAACAACGTCAAGATCACCATCACCATCAGCGACGACATCGAGTCCGCTGACGAAGTTATCAAGAGTTTCTTTTGATAGCTGACCCGATTCAGTAAGCAAAAAACCAATATAAACAAAAAATAAAGGAAAAGGTGAGGAAAAATGGAATTCGCACTTTCTAAGGAACACCAGCTTTTCCGCAAAATGTACAGAGAGTTTGCAGAAAACGAAGTCAAGCCTCTGGCAGAGCAGATCGATGAGGAAGAGCGCTTCCCCATGGAGACAGTGGAAAAGATGGCAAAGCTTGGTATGATGGGTATCTACTTCCCCAAGCAGTACGGCGGCGCAGGCGCAGACGTTCTTGCATACGCTATGGCTGTTGAGGAGCTGGCAAAGGTCTGCGGCACCACCGCAGTTATCGTGTCTGCCCATACATCCCTTTGCTGCGCACCTATCTTCGAGAACGGCACCGAGGAGCAGAAGATGAAGTATCTGCCCGACCTGTGCTCCGGTAAGAAGATCGGCGCATTCGGTCTGACCGAGCCCAACGCCGGTACCGACGCTTCCGGCCAGCAGACCACCGCAGTACTTGACGAGTCCGGCGAGAACTACATCCTCAACGGCACCAAGTGCTTCATCACCAACGGCAACGTTGCCGAGACCTTCGTCGTATTCGCAATGACCGACAAGTCTCTGGGCAACAAGGGCATCTCCGCATTTATCGTTGAGAAGAGCTTCCCCGGCTTCTCCACCGGTAAGCACGAGAAGAAGATGGGTATCCGCGGTTCTTCTACCTGCGACCTTATCTTCGAAGACTGCATCGTTCCCAAAGAGAACCTGCTGGGCAAGCTGGGCGAGGGCTTCAAGATCGCTATGAAGACTCTGGACGGCGGCCGTATCGGTATCGCTTCTCAGGCTCTGGGTCTGGGCGAAGGTGCTGTCGAAGAGACCATCAAGTACACCAAGGAGCGCATCCAGTTCAAGAAGCGCATCTCCCAGTTCCAGAACACCCAGTTCCAGCTGGCTGATATGCACACCAGAATGCAGGCTGCACAGTTCCTGGTATACTCCGCTGCTGTCAAGAAGCAGAATCACGAGCCCTACTCCATGGACGCTGCTATGGCTAAGCTGTTTGCTGCCGAGGCTGCTTCCGATGTTACCCGTCGCGCCGTACAGCTGTTCGGCGGCTACGGTTACACCCGTGAGTATCCCGTTGAGCGCATGATGCGCGACGCTAAGATCACCGAGATCTACGAAGGCACATCCGAAGTACAGCGCATGGTCATCGCTTCTGCGCTGGGCGTAAAGTAAGCGGGAGGTAAGTGAATTATGAAAATTATTGTTTGCGTAAAGCAGGTTCCCGATACTTCGGGTAAGGTTGCTGTCAATCCCGACGGTACCCTCAATCGTGCATCCATGGCAGTTATCATCAACCCCGATGATATGAACGCTGTCGAGGAAGCACTCCGCATCAAGGATCAGACCGGCGCAGAGGTCATCGTTGTGACCATGGGCCCCCCTCCCGCAGAAGGTATGCTGCGTGAGCTGATGGCTATGGGCGCTGACAAGGGCGTTCTGGTCACCGCACGTGAGTTCGGCGGTTCCGATACTTATGCTACATCCCAGATCCTTGCAGCAGCTGTCAACAAGATCGGCCTCGAGAAGGAAGACATCGTCTTCTGCGGCCGTCAGGCTATTGACGGTGATACCGCACAGGTCGGTCCCCAGATCGCTGAGAAGCTGGGTCTGCCCCAGGTCTCCTACGTTGCAGAAGTCAAGAAGAACGGCGACACCCTCATCTGCCAGCGTCAGCTGGAGGATGGCTATATGACCATCAAGGTTGAGACTCCCTGCCTGCTGACCTGCGTCAAGGAGCTCAACGAGCCCAGATATATGAGCGTATCCGGCATCGTGGACTGCTACTCCAAGCCCCTGGATATATTCACCTACGAGACCCTCAAGGACGATCCCCTGATCGACAAGTCCACCATCGGTCTCAGCGGCTCTCCCACAAACATCCTCACCTCCTTCACACCTCCCCAGAAGGGCGCAGGTATGATGCTTGAGGGCGCTGACAAGGCAACCTGCGATCAGCTCGCCGGCATCCTTGCCAAGAAGCACATCATCTAAGAGAGGAGAAAGATTGAATATGTCTACTTTTAACAATACAGATCTGGCTGCTTTCAAGGGTGTATGGGTTTTCTGTGAGCAGCGTCAGGGCACAATGATGCCTACTTCCTTTGAGCTTATTTCCGAGGGCCGCAAGCTGGCTGACAGCCTGGGCGTAGAGCTCTGCGGTCTGCTCCTCGGCGACAACGTTGAGGGCATCGCAAAAGAACTGGGCGGCTACGGCGCAGACAAGGTCATCCTCTGCGAGAGCCCCCTGCTCAAGAACTACACCACCGATGCTTACACCAAGGTCATTTGTGACGTGGTTGAGCAGTACAAGCCCGAAGTTATGCTTATCGGTGCTACCAACATCGGCCGTGACCTGGGCCCCCGCTGCGCAGCTCGCCTGCACACCGGCCTGTGCGCAGACTGCACACACCTCGATGTTGACATGGCAGTATACAAAGACTTCCTCAGCGAGAAATAAACCCTGCCAGAAGAGAAGATCGAAGGCATGTCAACCGCTAAGGTTATAGGCCAGGAT
>JAFQTO010000059.1 GCA_017408985.1 Clostridia bacterium | reverse complement strand
TAAGGTAGTATACAAGCTGATAATCGTAGTTTTTGCTCTCATACACATAAGAAGTGCTTACCTTGTGGGATATTTGCCCCCACGCCCGATCGATTATGATCCTGTAAGTCCAGCCGTCTGTAGCCGGGATTTCCTCGGTTTCGGTATAAGTCAATGCTTTAAGCCGCGAAACAAACCACTCGATATCTTCGGCGCTGTCAAAGCTGAGAGAATTTCCGTTGTTGCCGTTTTGCAGCCGTATCTGCGCGACCGGGTTGCCCTCAAGATCGTCAAGAGGGAAAACGCGATCGTCGGCTGTTTCATCGGATTCACCGGACATAAGAGCGATTATTTCTGCCATGATCTCACGGCTTTCGGGGGTGAGCAGATATACGTACTGCGTTCCGGGCAGTTTTGCCGCGCCGCCGTATATGCGGTCAGAGGAAAATATGTTGCCGTAGGCTGCTCCGTCTTTTGACTTGAGATATATCCTCACGCTGTAAGACCAGCCCTGCGTTTCCTCAACCGTCTGTATGGTGTCGTACTCGACGGCACTGAGTAAAGGAAGTATCACATCAAGATCCTCGGCTGTGTCAAAAACACGCACCTTGCCCGTGCTGCCGCTTTGCAGATACACGACGCTCACGTCGTTTGCATCAAAGTCAAAAAATACGGTATCGGCTACGGTCTTGTCTTTTTCGGGTGCCCGCAGCTTGAGGTCATAGACAACGTACCCCGCTATCGCTCCAAGCACAATGGCAGCAACGATACAGATGATGATAACCGTCTTTTTTGTAAACAGCATTTTTAGAACCTCCTTGTATTTGTTTAGACCGGGAGATTTCCAAAAAGTTCCCGTAATTACCAAAAATTCTTACTCTATAGGCTGCATAGTGACGGAATATCCGCAGATATAGTTATAGGTATCGCCCGCGGCGGCTTTGAAGGTCGGGGCAAGCGCCTTAAGCTCATCATCGCTGAGATCGTCGGGGTGCGGTGTCTCGTCAACAGCCAGAATATCCAGATTTACCCCGTCGGTGACAAAGGTCTTTGACCCCACCTTTCCCAAAGTCAGCACAGCGGCAGTGTCCACCGTTCCGCCTGCAATATCCAAAATCAGGGTATCTTTGTGATACTCATACAGGTTTCGCCTTTCCGTTTCGCTGTATTCGATGCCCACTCTTCCTGAGTATTTGCCTTTTGTAACTATCGGGCAGCTGACCGTGACTGCATCTTCTATCAGCTGTCCCTGCTTATCAAAAACATATATCGCAAACGGAAAGCCCACCCGGCTGTCCGTAATATCCTCGGCGGTAAAACCTGCCTCGGTATATCTATCCCGATAAGGGGGATCAAGCGCCACGGATACAGCACTGACATAATCATGATATGAGGTAGCCTTGTTGAGCGGGTAAGTGTTTCCTATGGGTATATTTTCGACCTGACTCAGCGCTTCACGCTCTGCCGCCTGTTTGCGGTTGTAGCCTATACTTATGCAAACAAATGCTGCCACACACAGCAGCACAGCTATGACAGCTATAGCGGTAAGTTTTTTCATAGGTTTCATTCCTTTCGCGTTTTATAGGGTTGATCTCATTTTCTGTAAAACTTTCGCTGTTCATAGCTGCCCCCTCCTTACTGTTGAGTGTATATTTATATTATACATTATTGGTGTATGCTTGTCAATCACAGAAGACATAGCAACAAAGCAGGACTGTACACCCCTCTATTATATATAACAACGAAAACGGTCGAATTGTGACACCGTTTGTCAAAGTTTATTATATAAACAATGTTTCGGGAGAAATATTGCAAAAAGCACAACCAAACGGCCGTGCTTTTTGTGTTTGGTATCACCGAAGTTTTGTCGGTTAAAACTCAGTCGGGCATACGGGCGATTATTTCTTCCATGATCTCTTTGCTCTCGGGGGTAAGGTAGTATACAAGCTGATAATCGTAGTTTTTGCTCTCATACACATAAGAAGTGCTTACCTTGTGGGATATTTGCCCCCACGCCCGATCGATTATGATCCTGTAAGTCCAGCCGTCTGTAGCCGGGATTTCCTCGGTT
>JAFQTO010000058.1 GCA_017408985.1 Clostridia bacterium | reverse complement strand
CTCTTCTATGGTAAGATGATGATAGTTCATACAGATCTCCCTTTTTGTAGTTTACGGTGTGGTAACTTTATTCTACCAGAGATCTGTATGAACTTCTTTTTTATTTCACTAAAGTGTTGCACTTGATAGTATAATTCACCCTGCTACAATAATGAACAAGCTATTAACGAAAGAAGGTTTTTTTGTGGAAAATCGCGAACGTTTATCCTCACGCCTGGGCTTTATACTGCTTAGCGCAGGCTGTGCAATCGGTTGCGGCAACGTATGGAAGTTCCCCTGGATGGCAGGACAGTACGGCGGCGGCGGATTTGTTCTTATCTACGCTCTCTGCCTGATCCTGCTGGGTCTGCCCGTTATGACCATGGAATTCTCCATCGGCCGTGCTGCTCAGGCAAGCCCCATCAAAATGTATCAGAAGCTGCAGAAACCCGGTCAGAAGTGGCACATCCACGGCGCTCTTGCTCTGTTCGGCAACATCTGCCTGATGAGTTTCTACACCGTTGTTTCCGGCTGGATCATGTACTACTTTGTACAGTTTATCAGCGGCAAGACAGCCGATCTGGGATTCGTGCCCATGATCACCAACGGCGGCCTCAACATGGTCTATATGCTGATCGTTGTTGTTCTCGGCTTCGTTATCCTCAGCTTTAACCTGCAGGGCGGTCTTGAGCGTGTTACCAAGTACATGATGGTTGCTCTTCTGTTTTTGATGATCGTTCTTGCTGTCAACAGCTTTACCCTTGACGGCGCAGCAGAGGGCCTCAAGTTCTATCTGCTCCCCGACTTTGGCAAGATCACTCCCAACGTTATCGTTGGCGCTATGAACCAGGCATTCTTCACCCTGTCCCTCGGTATCGGTTCTATGGCTATTTTCGGCAGCTATCTTGACAAGAGCCGCTCCCTGATGGGCGAAAGTGTCAACATCATCCTGCTTGACTCTTTTGTTGCTATCATGGCAGGTCTTATTATCTTCCCCGCTTGCTTCACCTACGATCTGGAAGTCGGCGCAGGTCCCTCCCTGCTGTTTGACACCATGGCAGCCGTATTCAACAACATGAACGGCGGCAGACTGTGGGGCAGCATCTTCTTCCTGTTCATGGTCTTTGCATCCATGTCCACCGTTCTGGCTGTTTTTGAGAACATTCTGGCTTGCGTACGTGAGCTGACCGGCTGGAACCGTCCCAAGGGCTGTATCGCCTGCGGCATCCTGATCGCTCTGACCTCCACCACTACCGCTCTCGGCTACAGCGCATTCTCCGGATTCCAGCCCTTTGCTCCCGGCTCCGCATGGCTGGATCTGTGGGACTTCATCGTTTCCAACAACCTGCTGCCTCTGGGAAGCCTGATATTCGTGATCTTCTGCTGCAACAAGCGTTACGGCTGGGGATGGGAGAAGTTCAAGGCTGAAGCCAACACCGGCAAGGGTCTGAAGGTAAAAGATTGGATGAAGCCCGTGTTCTGCTACGTTGTTCCCGTTGCTATCGTCATTATCTACATAATGGGTCTTGTAACCTTCAAGTGGAGATAAGCTGAAATATTCTGCATAAATCGGAGTGCCTGCGCACTCCGATTTATTTTTGACAAGACGGTTGTATACGCCCCGTCTATGTGGTATAATCATCTCAATGATAAATAAGGAGTGGAAAACGTGAAGAAAATCGGCATTGTTCCTGCGGCAAAGCTTGACGCAGTAGAAAACATCTGGGATAACATCTATAGAATAGTAACCACCTACCCCACCCGCATTTATGAGAACGGCGGTATACCCATCGGACTTCTGCCCAACGTAGACCAGTACTCCGAAGAGCTGCTTGATATGGTAGACGCCATACTGATATGCGGCGGTACGCAGTCTTTTGACTATCAGTTTCAGTCCATTGATCATGCTGTAAAGCACGGCAAGCCTCTGCTGGGCATCTGTCTGGGTATGCAGATGATCAATACGTATTTTACGGTAAAAGCAGAAGCAGAAAAGCGCGGCTATGAGGGCGATCTGCTGGAGCTTTACAAGCAGATGAAGCATGAGGGCAGGAGCTTCCTCAAAAGAGTGGAAGACCACGTGAAGTTTCCCGTTCCTCTCGGCAGAGAAGATGAGTGCAAGCACAAGGTTCTGGTCAAAAATGGCTCTCTGCTGCACAAGCTGACAGGCTCAGAGGAGATATACGGCGCTACCATTCACAGATACTGTGTTGGTGAAGCTGCACCCGATCTTGAGGTCATAGGCAGAGCCGAGGACGGCACTATAGAAGCTGTGCAGTACGGCGACAAAGTGCTGGGCATACAGTTCCACGCAGAGGCCGACCGTATGCTGCCCGGTATATTCAAATTCCTGACCGGTCAGGAATAATAGATCTGTAATACGATAGAAAAACTGCTGTTCCCTACTCTGTGGAACAGCAGTTTTATTATTATCTGGTTACGTTGTATAATTGTGCTTCGGTCATAGCGTCGCTGTGCGCGGTGAGGATGCGGAGATCAGTCAGTCCGATACTCTCTATATACTCCATCAATACCGCAACCGCTTCGTCAAGCTGCTGTATATCGGTCATCGTTTCGTCGTAATATACCTCAAGATCAAAAGGATGATCCTTTGACTGTATATCTTCGGGCGCAACATCATCCACAAGCAGCTCCATACTCATTCCACGCAAAGGCTCAATCAATGTTTCCATGAAAGTTTTAGTAACTTTTTTATCATCTGTGTTTTCACCGTATCCGTATTTATTGTATACGTATTGCTGTACGTAGTGGTTATGCAATCCACTTATGCTCCTTAAATATTCGTCTGTCACATATTCTTCGGCGTAATTATCTGTCCACGGATCGGAACGGGTGTTTATTTCACAAAATGTTATACCAAATCTGACCCTGACTTTTCCAAAAGCTCTTATAACATCAACATAGACATCCGGATACTTTTCAATATCTCTTTGCCTTACGTACGGTGCGTATTTGTCTATCATGTACTCCTCAATTTTTTGGCATCTATGTTCTCTCAATGCCCAGAAGGCGCACAGAAGCAGTACGCAGACGATCAATATGCAGACGATTTTCAGCGTCTTTGCGTTTCTTTGCAGTTTTCTTTTGATATCCCTGAGGGGTGCCAGAGCATCAACCTGTTTGGGGTTTGCGTAGCTTTCTATTCTTATCTCTCTTTTCATATTCTGCAACTCTATGCGGCAGGATACGCAGTTTTTGAGATGTTCTTCTACCAACTCTGCGGTGTCTGCGCTGACCATATCCTCGATATACAGCGGAAGAATATCCCTGATAATATTGCACTCATTTCTCACGGCATTTACCCTCCAATCTCTCTATGATCTTGCTTTTTGCCCGATGATAGGTAACGCAAGCCCAATTCTCAGATTTTGAGAACATCTGCCCTATCTGCTTGAAGCTGAGTTCGGCAAATACCCTCCACATAAAGACCTCTTTGTACGGGTCGGGGATATCGTGGAGTATCTGCTGTATAAGCTCTGCCTCATCCTTATGGGACAGTCTGTCCTCGAGAGATAAATCGGGGTCAGCTATCTCGAGACCGTGGATGCTGTCTGTTCTGCGGGCTGTCTTGCAATGACGGTAGTAACAGTTCTTGGCTATCTGACACAGCCAGACCCGCACGTCACATTCTCCCCTAAAGCTGTCGATAGCTTCGACCGCCTTGAAGAAGGTCTCGCTTGTGATCTCCTCGGCTAAATGCTCGTCATTGGAAAGCCTGAGTATGTACATATACACGTCACGAAAATACGTGGTATATATCTCCTCGAACTCCATTACCTATCACCTCCCGTCATCTATATGATTAAGAAAAGGAGGAAATCTTACAAAAATTTTTGAAATTTATTCGATTATGTAAAGAAGCTGCCTGAGGTCTCTGACAGTATAGGTGATATTCATATCATCAGGTGCGGGGACGGCTTTGGGATTATACCAGCAGGTGTCAATGCCTGCGTTTATGCCGCCGCGGATATCGGATGAGAGGGAGTCACCGACGATGATGATCTTGTCCCCGGGTTTGCACCCTGCGATTTTGAAGGCGGCATCAAAAAACTCACGGGAGGGTTTGTTATGCCCTACAAGCTCGGAAACTACGATATGGGACATATATTTGTTAAGCCCCGAACCGCTGAGCCGTGAATGTGCGGTAGTTCCTACGCCGTTTGTGACGACCGTCAGCTTGGCGCGATTTTTAAGTGCCTGACAGACCGGCTCTGCATAGGGCATATGCTGATACTGACGGGAAAGCGCCTGCTGATAGAATGTATCGTCGTCTATTCCGTCAACCGTAATGCCCAGCTCACCGAAAAACACCTCAAAACGCTCAGCGCAGAGCTTGGATTTGGTTATAGCTCCCATTTCAAAACGCTTCCAATATCCGTGATTAAGCTCAGAATAACGGGCATACAGCTCGTCGGTATACCCAACTCCGTGTCGGGCTAAAAGCTCGGCAAATGCACCTTCCTGCGCTTTGTCAAAGTCAAGCAGAGTGTTATCCGAGTCGAGAAAAACGTGATCATATTTCATAATGTCCCACCGCCTTTTGGTTAATGGGTATATTATATAATATCTGTGCTCTTATTACAACAAGCGGAGATGCCCGTTATTCCGCAAGCAAAACCTCCTGCCGCTTGATACGGCAGGAGGCGAAGTTTTATTCTTCACGCAAAGGAGGTCTGAGGTCTGCAGGGATGGGAGGTACGTATTTTCCTTTGGTTTTTTGATAATGCTCGTATTTGGCACGGTTTAGTGCCTCACCGTCGTCCATAAGACGCATTATGGTTGCCGCAACGGCTTTGCCTGCGTAGAGCATAGCGCGCTTGGCGTAGGGTGAGCGGCTTTGCGCGGTGGACTGCCAGCTGTGCCCGGGCGTACCCACTACCCAATTGCCGATATGCATCTGCACGGTGGGGCAGTTCCAGCTGACGTCGGCTGTATCGGTGGAGCCTCCGTGTGCTACGGGAGGCGCAGGATCGCGCACCGAAAGTGCGTAGGGCGGCATTTCTTTTTCGGCATCGGTAAGATTCATAGTGCTTTGCAGCGCCCGTGCGTATTCCATATCCTGCTGTGTGGGAACGGGCAGCGGGATATCGTGCATTGCTTCGTTTGCAACAGCCTGCAGGGTGGGAATGGTAATAAGGTCGGAGCATCCCGATACTACGCGGCTTGAAACAGCAGTGTCGGTCATAAGTGCCGCACCCTGAGCTATACGGTCGACTCTTGCGTGCAGTTCTCTTACTTCCCCGGCGTTGACCGCGCGGATAAGATACTTGACCTCGGCGTGAGACTGCACCATATTGGGAGCAAGACCGCCTGCGTCGGTTATGGCGTAATGGACACGTGAGGTAAGCGGCATATGCTCACGCAGGAAGTTTACGCCTACGTTCATCAGCTCCACCGCGTCAAGGGCACTTCTGCCCTTTTCGGGAGAGCCGCCCGCGTGTGCGGCAATACCGTCAAAGGAATAGATGACCGATAGGTTGGCAAGAGAGGGACGGGTGCGTACCATGTACATTTTTTCGGGGTGCCAGCTGACGATGGCGTCGATATCCGAGAACACTCCCGTTCTTGCCATATACACCTTGCCCGAGCCGCCCTCCTCGGCAGGACAGCCGAACAGGGTTATACTGCCTCTGCCCACAGCGTCAACGTACTCTTTGACCGCCAGCGCGGCAGCAAGCGAGCCGCCCGCGAACAGATTATGCCCGCAGCCGTGGCAGGTGTTTTTGCCGGGAATGGGGAGTTTTTCGGCAACGCAGGGCTGCTGACTCATTCCGTGCAGGGCGTCGTACTCGGCGAGAATACCTATGGCGGGCTTGCCGCTTCCGTAGGTGGCTTTGAACGCGGTGGGGATACCGTCGATATTACAGGTGATCTCAAAACCCGCTTCTTCCAATATGCCCGTGATAAGCCTGACGGCTTTGTACTCACCGTATGCCGTTTCGGCATCGTCCCAAATGGTGTCGGCGACATTACAAAACAGCTCTGCTCTCTCGTCTATGGTATTGAGATATTTTTCATACAGCATTACAGCACTTCCTTTCTTCCTATATTTTATACTTGAAAAATCAGGTTGTGAAGGTTAAAATACCTATAACGGTAATAGCTTGTATCTATATGGGGGCAGAGTAATGAATATTGAACAGCTGAGGCATTTTTCGGAAATAGCGCGGTGCGGGTCCATAAATCAGGCAACCGACACCCTATATATCACTCAACCGTCGCTGTCGGCATCTATACGTAAGCTTGAAAACGAGCTTGGTGAAAAGGTGTTCGTAAGAACCAACAACGGTGTTACCCTGACGCCTTTCGGTGAGGAGCTTCTGCCCTACGTGCGTAACGTTATCGGGCTTATCGACCAGCTTCCCGACAAAAAGTTCAACGAAAAATCAAGAACACGCCAGCGGCTCAGCGTGTGCAGCGGCGGATTCAAGTTTATGTCGGCAGTCGTAGGCAGGGTGTACAACGCACACAAGGAGCAGGGCATACAGATAGACTACTTTGACGTGCCCCGCGAGGAATCGCTGTCTATGGTGGCTGCAGGTACGGCGCAGGTAGGCGGATTTGCTATGTGGGATTTTCAGAAGCAGTACCGTATGCGCATATTAAAGGAGCGCGGACTGAAATACGTACCCCTCTCCACCAATCTGCCTACCGTATCGGTGGGCAAGAACAACCCGCTGTTCTATCGCAAGGAGGACTGGGTCACCCTTGATATGCTCAGCGACTATCCCCTGCTGTATACTTTTTCCGAACATTCAAGTGCGCTGTACAACAAGCTCGGGATAACACAGCGAAAGAACATCATAAACTGCCGTTCAAGAGCGGGACGGGGCGAGCTTTTAAGCACCACCGACTGCGTGTCGTTGGGTGCATATATTGCCCCCGCTTACCTCAAGACCGATTACTATCCCGACAGACGGGTGCTGTACCTCAAGGACGTCCACTACACCTCCGAAACGGGATATATCATACAGGAGTCTGCCGAGCCGTCGGGTATTGCAAAGGAGTTTATCACCTATCTCCACGAATTGTTTGAGGAATAATAAAAGAACCACCGTGCCGTATCATTGTCGGCACGGTGGTATATGTTTATCCGATCATTCGGACAGCTGTTTGATGAGCTTTTCGACAGCCTCGACGATGTTGTCCATAGGAACCTTTTCGGAATAGGACTTGTCACGGGTGGTAAGCTCGACCACGCCTTCTTTGAGGTTGCGGGGGCTGACGATAACTCGGACGGGTACGCCCAGCAGGTCGGCATCGGAGAACATAAAGCCTGCGCTGACCGAGCGGTCGTCGTAGATGACCTCAACACCCTGTGCCTGGAGCTTCTCGTACAGACCGTCGGCAAAAGCCTTGACCTCGGGATCGTTGGCGCGGACGGCGCACAGATGCACCTGCCAGGGTGCGATGGACATAGGCCAGATGGGGCCGTACTCGTCGTGATAGGTCTCACAGACCGATGCCGCAAGTCTGCCGACGCCGATACCGTAGCAGCCCATAATGGGGTTCTGCAGCTTGCCCTCGCTGTCGATGTAGGTCATATTCATAGACTTGCTGTACTTGGTGCCCAGCTGGAAGATATTGCCCACCTCGATGCCGCGGGATACGGTGATGGTGTGCTTGCCGCACTTGGGACAGATGCCGCCCTCGATGATCTTGGCAAAGTCATGGTACTCAACCTCGCCTACGTCGCGGGCGATATTGAGACCTGTGTAGTGATGATCAACCTTGTTGCCGCCGCAGACGAGGCTCTCAAGACCGATAAGGGATGTGTCATACAGAACGGTGACCTTCTTGTCAATGCCTACGGGGCCTGTGAAGCCTGCGCAGACGGGGCTCTCTGCGGTGATGACTGCGGGATGGATATTGCAGCCCAGGAAGTTTGTCAGCTTGGTCTCGTTGGCTTCAAGATCACCGCGGATGAACAGTACAACGAAGCTGTCATCGTGGTTACGCTGGAATATAACGGCTTTGCAGGTGTCCTGAGGCTTGCAGGAGAAGAATGCGCACAGATCCTCGATAGTGGATGTGTTGGGGGTGGCAACAAGCTCGAGGGGCTTAAGGGAGGTATTGCCTTCGTTTTTGATGATGCTCTCGGCGGCTTCCATATTGGCGCGGTAATCGCACTCGGAGCAAATGGCGATGGAGTCCTCACCGATGGGAGTCAGCAGCATAAACTCGTGGGAAACGCTGCCGCCCATCATACCCGAGTCGGATGCGACGGCAACAACGTTGGGCAGGCCTGCACGGGCGTAGATACGCTCGTAGGCTTTGTAGCAGCGGTCATAATACTGCTCTAAATCCTCCTGACTGGTGTGGAAGGAGTATGCGTCTTTCATCGTGAACTCACGGACACGGATAAGACCTGCTCTGGGACGTGCTTCGTCACGGAATTTGGTCTGGATCTGATATATCATAAAGGGGTATTTGGCGTAAGTGTTGGCATAGTCGCGGACGAGATGCACGGCGGCTTCTTCGTGGGTCATACCCAGAACCATAGGACTGCCGGTACGGTCGTTAAAGCGCATCATCTCTCTGCCGATGCTGTCGTATCTGCCCGACTCCTGCCAGATGTTTGCAGGCATACAGACGGGGAACATAACCTCCTGTCCGTCGATGGCATCCATCTCCTCACGGATGATCTGCTCTATCTTGCGCGTTACACGCTTGAGGGGCATATAGAGGGAGAATATGCCGTTTGCCATAGGCTTCATATAACCGCCGCGGATCATAAGTGCGTGACTGTCTACGACGCAGTCAGAGGGCCACTCTTTGAAGCGCTCGCCGCAAAGTTTGTCAAGTTTCATATATATTACCTCCGTATATTGATCAAAAAATAAAAAACGCCCCAAGCTAAAGCTTAGGGCGAACAAAACAATGTCCGCGGTACCACCTAAATTCGGTTATACACCGCACTTGCGGGGAATATCTCCCCTGCCTCTGTAACGGGAGGTCCCGGCAGCACTTAACGGCTCTGCGCCTTTTCGTGCGCGGCTCTGAGACGGGTTGGGCACACTGCAGCAAAGGCTCGCACCAAGCGCCTTCTCTCTGAAGCTGTAATAATGCTTAATATTTCTCGTCAACGCCTTTGATTCAATTGTATATAAAATATCATACATAAACCGGAAAGTCAACAAGAATCGAAAAGGCACCAAAAAAACAGAAGAAATTTTAATTTTTTGTATTGACAAACGAGAGTTAGTATGTTATTCTAATAAAGCTGTTACGGACTGCTGCACAGTATGGGGGTATAGCTCAGCTGGGAGAGCGCTTGAATGGCATTCAAGAGGTCAGCGGTTCGATCCCGCTTATCTCCACCAAATGCGGCCGTGGCGGAACTGGCAGACGCGCACGTTTGAGGGGCGTGTGGGCAACCGTACGAGTTCAAGTCTCGTCGGCCGCACCAACGGAAAAGACCGATCTTTTGATCGGTCTTTTTCGTTGCTTGTGATTGGTGTGGGATTCGAAGGGAACGGTAGTGAATGACCGTCCGATGGACGGTCAGAGCCGTTCCTGACCGAGCCCGCAGGCGAGAGTCGAATCCCACCGCTTCCGCCATCAAAGGGCTACAAAAAAGATATTTTTCTCAAGCAAGACTTTAACTCTCACCAATTGCTTTTTCTTGCGTGTATGTTTTCATATTTTCAACTCCTATATTGAATGCAACCCTGCTATTCTCAAAAATAGCAGGGTCTTTTCATGTCTGCTGGGGAACACATAAGGTCTATTAGGAGATAGCAGTTAAATGGTTCATCTTGTATAATATATTGTTACGCGATTTTTATTTATCGCAATGCGATAAATAATTATTGACATTCTTTTAAAAAGGTGATATACTGAACGCAATAGATACAGGAGGTTTATTCGTATGGAGCAGAAGTTTTTTTCAAACTGGTTAAAAGTAATTTTAATCGGAATCGCGCTTTGCGGATTGGTTGTGTATGCCTTGGTTGTCCCTATGTACGGTATGAGCTTACGCTCGCAGTATCCGGAATTCTCCAACCGGTTTTGGCCCTGGCTTCTTTTTATTTGGGTTTCCGGTATTCCTTGTTTCACTGTACTTGGCTATGCATGGAAGATTGCGACCAATATTGGTAACGATCGGTCCTTTACGGATCAGAATGCATCTCTATTAAAAGCCATCTCCATTTCATCAGCTTTGGATGCTGCATTCTTTTTCATTGGTAATATTGTGTTACTCTTCTTGAATATGAGCCATCCGGGTGTAGTTCTCGCTTCGCTTGTAATCGTCTTTGTGGGTGTTGCAGTCGCTGTGGCTTCTGCCGCATTATCCCATCTGGTAAAAAAGGCGGCTGTACTGCAAGAGCAAAGTGATTTGACCATATAAGGAGATTTGCGATGGACGGAGAAATTATTTTCAATATTGATGTAATGCTCGCAAAAAGAAAAATGAGCGTTACAGAGTTAGCAGAAAAAGTGGGTATCACAATTGCAAATGTTTCTGTACTGAAGAACGGAAAAGCAAAAGCCTTGAAAATCTCGACACTGATAAAGCTTTGCGAAGCCTTGGATTGCCAACCTGGAGACATCTTAGAGTACAGGAAGGAGCAATAATATGAAGCGCAAATACGCACGCTATCCAGTCATAATGAGCACCTGTGCATTACTCTGTTTTATAGCAGTTGTCATTATGTTCGCAGGGGTAGTACAGCCCCTTTGGGGACGAATGTTAATTCTCATCTTGCCGGCATTGATCCTTGGCTTTGTTGCCTTCTTTGCGATAAAGGGCAAGCTGGGTGTTTCTGCAACGACTATCTGGACAACGATTCTGTCCATTGTTCTTTTACTGGCTTCGGTATTCTATGTGTTCCTTCTTGTCATATGGACAGCGACGACTATAACTACCGACATTCAGTATTATAGCCGAGCTTACGCACAGATCGATGAAAAAGATGTGGTAGAGAAAATTTTCCCTGAAGCCATCCCTGCCGATGCCACGGACATTGTATTCACTTACACCCCTCAATTTTTACAAGGCGGAGAGGTGTTTGAACTGTCCTATACTACGACAAATGAGAAATTAACAGAGTGGACGACTCTTCTCCAAAAGGAAGCTGAGTGGATCGGTTCCAATCGCGAATGGCATTCAGAAAACAACTGGTCTTTTTACGGCGTTGAGGCAACACGGTATCTGCTTGATTGGGACGGTGGCTTCAACCATGGCGAGATGTGTTATGTTTTGATCGACGAAGCAATGGGGCGTATTACATTTTACTATTCGATTTGGTGATAGCCTAAAAAGCATATCGCCCAATAAATTGAGCTTCGAGGGGGAAAACAAAAGATCTTGGCAAAACAGAAAAAACCATATTGATAGTATTGTTGATTATTCTCGCATTAATAGTTGGCACATTCCTTTTGATTGGTGCTCTTTGGAGCGGTGCACTTAATTATATGCTTCCAAATGAAATCGCAGCTTACCACAGTCCCGACGGAGAATATTCACTCGTTTTTGAGCAAATGGGTGACCCAGCATGGCCATTTGGTCCAACAGATGTGCGTCTAACCCTTAAAAACAATAATGGTAAAATTATTGATCGTGTATCTACACAACTTAACGATGACGGTACGAATGCGAGCGAAAATAATATTGCCTCTATTTCGTGGAACAGTGTTGAGGTAGTTGTTGTTTTGAGAGCTTCTGAAATGAAAGACAAGGAAGTTTCAATATCACATGATAACAGTTAACCAACTTCCAATTGGCCAACAGTATTTATGTGAGAGTTTGAATTCATACGCAAAAACGGCAAAAATATCTTTTTTGTAGCCCATAAACAGAAATAAAGACACACCAATCGGTGTGTCTTTATTTTTTCAAACCGCAGGCTTGGTATATCATCGCAAACAGGCGTATATAACCACGCAAAGGGTGCATATCATCCGCCTCAAGCTCCACTCCCCTACGCCTTGATGATATACAATATTTTGCATACAATCACAGTAAAATCGGTATTCTTCAAAAAAGGATATCGATTTTTTGTTTTTTATGGGTTATAATCAACATATGAAATCGAGGTGTTTATATGAGACTGTTTCTCGTCAGGCATGGACAGAGTGAGGCTAATTTCACCATGACTCACGCCGGTCAGCTGGACGTTAAGCTTACCGCTCAGGGCATCAGTGAGGCCGAGAATATTGCGCCGATACTTGCCGATATAAAGTTTGACAAAGTTTTTTCCAGCGATCTCAGCCGTGCTGTCGATACCCAAAAATATGCTTTGCCCAATGCCGTTGCCGTGCAGACTCCCCTGCTGCGTGAATATGACGTAGGGCATATTGCGGGCAGGAAGTTCGAGGACACCAACCGCGAATACGGCAGCGGTTTTCGCGCAGACCGTGACTACAGACGGTTCGGCGGTGAATGTACCGAGGACGTTTGTGCGCGTCTTAAGAAGTTTCTGACTATGCTCGAGCATGACCCCTGCGACAACGTAATAGCTTTTGCCCACAACGGTGTGATGTGCTGTATGCTCAGACTGATTTTCGGGTGTGAGTACGACTACAACTCGGTATTCTCTCACAACCGCGCCATAAACGTTTTTGAATATTCCGATGGCAAATGGAGGCTTTTGTGCTGGGATTATATGAAGCCGTTTGATGAAGGCAGTATCAAGCCTGATGAAAAGGTACTGTTTATGGTCAGGCACGGACAGAGCGAAGCCAACATCAAGGGCGTATTCGGCGGGCAGTTTGATTATCCGCTTACACCGCGGGGTATCAGCGAGGCGGAGAGCATACGCACTACGCTGGCGCTTCACCGATACGACAAGGTATACTGCAGCGATTTAAGCCGTGCCGTCACAACCCAAAAGATCGCCCTGCCCGAATATGAGCCTGAGATCACCCCGCTTGTGCGCGAGATAGACGAGGGCGATCTGGTGGGCACGAGTATCAGCGAGGCTGCCAAAAAGTACGGTGAGGAGTTTATGATACGCCGTGACTACCGTGATCATAACGGTGAGAGCGCACCGCAGATGAAAAAGCGCATCGAGAGATTTCTCCGTCTCGTTGAGCAAAGTGACCACAAGATCAGCATAGCTATTGCACACAACGGCACCATAAACACTATGCTGGAGATAGCCGTCAAGGGCGATTACGACCGCACGGTCCTGGAATCGACAAACTGCGGTATACATATATTCCGTTTTGACGGACGTGACTGGAGACTTATCTGCTGGAATTATATGTACCGTATAAAAGGCTGAAAGCAAGAGGTGTAATATATGAGATTGTTTTTTGCAGGCGATATATCCCCCACCCGTGTTACGAGCCCGCTGTTTAAGGAAAAGGATCTTGACACCCTCTTTACCGATACCAAAACGCTGTTTGAGGAAAACGACTATAACATAGTCAATCTTGAATGTGCCCTCACCGAAAGCGACGGTGCTATTGCCAAAATAGGTCCTGCCATAAAAGCACCCGTTGAGACAGCGCAGGTGCTTAAGGCGCTTGGTGTTCATTACTGCAATCTGAGCAATAACCATACCTTTGACTACGGTGTGCAGGGTATTGAGGACACCATCCGAGCCATAAAAGACTGCGGAATGGAGTATACCGGCTTTGGCAATAACTACGAGGACTCAAGACGCGACTGCATTCTGACCAAAAACGGTGAAAAGGTTGCTATCATAGCCGTATGTGAACACGAATACACCTATGCGCTGGACGACAGAATGGGCGCACGCCCCTACGACGAGTACGATACACCGGAAGACATACGACGAGCAAAAAAGGAAAACGACCACGTTATCGTCATATACCACGGCGGCAAGGAATACTGCCCATATCCCTCTCCCCGTCTGCGCAAGCTGTGCCGTGCTATGGTAAAAAACGGTGCCGATGCGGTACTCTGTCAGCACAGCCATTGCATAGGCTGCTACGAGGAATACGAGGGCGGACACATACTCTACGGGCAGGGAAACTTCCACTTCGTCACCCCCAGCAAGCGTGAGTGCTGGCTGTCCGGTCTGGCAGTAAAATACGATACTGTCAGCCATAAGATAGAGTTTGTTCCCCTCAATATGCTGGAAAAGGGCATCGAGACAGCCAAAGGTGAGCGTGCGAAAAAGATAATGGGCGAGTTCGAAAAGCGCAATCTGCAGCTTCAAAACGGCCAGTGGAAAAAAGGCTGGGAGGAGTTCTGCGCAAGTGTCAGCGAAGGGTATAGAAAATGTATGGAACAGGCGTTTGCAAAGGAAGCAAGTGAGAGTGACAAGCAGATGTTCCCCCACTATTTTGACTGCGAGGCACACTCTGACGTACTGCGCGAGATATACAAGACCTACAACCATACAAACTGTAAATAATCAGTAATATCAAATAATGTCAAGCTATATAGCTTGACATATACAGAAGGAGTTATTGACATGAACGAGCTGATCAGGCTGCTGCAGACACGGCGCAGTATACGCCGCTACACCGACGAAAAACTCAGGCAGGAGGACATAGACGCTGTTTTGAGTGCAGGTCTGCTCTCTCCGTCGGGCAAAGCTGTAAGACCGTGGGAGTTTATCGTCGTGCAGGACAAAGAAACCCTTAAAAAGCTTACCGAAGCAAGAACGGGCGCCGCCAATATGCTCTCCGAGGCCGCCTGCGCTATAGTCGTCGTTGCCGACACCGATAAGACCGACGTATGGTGCGAGGACTGCTCCATAACTATGGCGTATATGCATCTTGCCGCACATTCTCTGGGGCTTGGCTCCTGCTGGATACAGATGCGCTGCCGCGAGGCACAAAACGGACAGAGGAGCGACGACTTTCTGCGCGGGGTACTGGGATTTCCCGCCAATTACTCGGCTGAGGCAATACTGTCTTTGGGCGTGCCCGCTCAGCAGCGCGACCCGTATCCCCTGCCCGACATAGGCTGCGGCAAGGTGCATTTTGAAAAATACTGATCCTTTCAGATCATTTTTTGCAGTATGTATGACAACAGTCTGGGAGCTTTGATAACAACTACTTTCATCTCATCACCTCCTGCTATCCATTATATTGCGCAGGCATAAAGATTGCCCCTTGAGCGGTAAGCGTTCAAGGGGCTTTTTTCAGAAGTTGTATGCGGTATTGTCGAGATTCTGTTCGGAGAGCACTACCGACAGACTGTAGGTCTTGCCGCGACGGTAGACTTTGATATTTATCGTTTCCCCTGCCTTGAGGGTGTTGCGCGCCGCTACCGCGCTTGACAGATCGTATATCCGCTCATCACCGATATGGGTTATAACGTCGCCCTGAGAAAGTCCCTGCTCTTTTGCATCGGATGAGGACATCACCGAATTTATATACAAGCCTCTGGGAATATCGTAAAAGGAGCTTGCCATCTGGCTTATCTCTCTGACCGATACGCCCAGCACGGGTCTGCCGGATACGTAGCCTTTGGAGATAAGCTCCTCGACTATGGGCTTGACCGTATTGATCGGAATGGCAAAACCGATGCCCTCATAGCCGGTGGCGGAGAGTTTTGCCGAGTTGATGCCTATGACCTGACCGTGCTTGTTGATAAGGGGGCCGCCCGAATTGCCTGAGTTGATGGATGCGTCGGTCTGCATAAGCTCCATCATATTATTATTGATCATAATATTACGGGATACCGCCGATATAATACCGCAGGTGACCGTACCCATCAGCTGACCCGTGGGGTTGCCTATGGCAACGGCTGTCTCACCGACTTTTACGTCGTTGGAGTTGCCGAACTCAGCGGCAGGCAGACCTTCCGCATCTATCTTGATGACCGCGATATCGGTAAACTCATCGCTGCCGATAAGATATGCGGCGTAGACTGTGCCGTCCTCAAGGGTAACGGCGATGCTGTCACCGCCCGAAATAACGTGGGCATTGGTAACGATATAGCCGTCCTCAGACAGGATTATGCCGCTGCCGCTGCTTACGCTCATAAAGTTGGAGTATGACTCGGTGCTGATGCCTACCACGCTGGGGGCGGCTTTTTTAACAACGCCCGTAACGTCGTTGGACACCACCAGCATTTCCTCGTCAGCCGGCTCATCGTTTATCGGCATAGTGTACTTGGTACCGCTGTTTTTGTTAACGCTCGTGTCAGAAGCCTGCTGTTTGTCGGCGGTCGGGTTAAATATCCCAAGATCAAGATTGCCCTCAAACACGCCGAAGGGCGTCCCGCTGAACCATACGCCTACAGCAAGGGCTCCTCCCACTATGACTACTACCAGAAGCGCGAACAAAACGGCGCCTTTTCTGATCTTTGAGTTGCGTTTTTTGTCGTTTTGGATCTCCTCATAGCTCTTATAAGGAAAATCGTTGTATAGGTTGTTGTTATTTTCTCCGCTCATCATCTGTTCTCCTGAGTTGCTTCTGCTTTTATGGGTATTCTGAAACAGAACTCGGTCCGATTGTTCTCGCTCTTTGCAAAAACGTCTCCCCCGTGTCTGTTTACTACGGTCTTGACAATATACAGTCCCAATCCCGAGCCGCTGCCGGAGCCTGTGCGTGACTGGTCTCCCTTGTAGAAGCGGTCGAAGATAAATTTGATATCTTCTTTGGCTATTTCGCCGCCCGTATTGATGATATTGAACTGAAGCTCTCCGTTATGCTCTGACATATATATGATGATCTTTCCGTTTTGTTCCACAAACTTCAGCGCGTTGTCCATAAGATTGTAGACAGCCTGGAACATTGCATCGTGATCAGCCGTTATATTTATCCTGTCGGGAATGTCTATCTCAAGTTCAATGTTCTTTTGAGCTATTTTTTGTTCAAAACTGATGATTATCCGTCTAACCGTTTCGGTAATATCATACAGCACGGGATTGAGAGCTTTTTCGCCCGATTCAAGTCGGGACATCTCGAGTATACTGCTTGCCATACGTGACAGACGCTTGACCTCATCGGAAACTATCCTCAGGTAATACTCCTGCCTGTCGGGCTTGATAGTACCGTCCAGAATACCGTCAACGAAGCCCGCAATGGTGGTCATAGGCGTGCGCAGGTCGTGGGCAACGTTTGCCACCAGACCGCGGCGTGTCATCTCGACGTTCTCAAAAGCGTCTGCCATATTATTGAAAGCCGCCGCAAGCTCGTACAGCTCGCTTCCGTGCTTGAACTTGGGCATAGGCACGCGGGCGGAGTAGTTGCCCTTTGCAAAGCTTTTTGACGCAAGGGCTATCTGGCGCATAGGCTTGACCGTTTGTCTGACGACTATGATAGTAACGATAAGCGTCAATATCAGGACCAACACAGTCATCATAACAAAGTACTGAGAAAGCCTCGAAAACAGACTCAGCGTCGTAGTCGCAGGCAGTGTGGCAAATACCAGCAGGCTGCTGCCGTCTTTTATGGTGGTCTTTGAGCCCATAACGAATGCCGAAGACCCCAGATACCCGCCCATCGTGGATACTCCGTAGTAGCTGTCGCTGCCGTTGAAGCCGTTTATAATGCCGGTGGGGATAACTCCCGTCTGCTGACTGTAGCAGCCGTCGCTGTTTGCTACCAGAAGCAAAACGCCGTCCTCCTGACAGACGAACATAGTGCTGTCGCTGTCGGCGGCGATCTGCGACATATTGGTGGTATACAGCTTGAACAGCCGGTTGACCGTATCCTGATTGGTGATATCCTGCATATCCATACGCAGTTCAATATAGGATACCGTGCTGTCCACCGCCTGCTTGAGAGTTGTTTCAAGAACCGAATGTTTTTCGGCTACGGCAAAACGGTTGACCTGATACAGAAAGCTGCAGCCCAGAACCACAAAACTCAATACGATTATTACGGCATTTGCGATAAAATGCTTGGCGAACAGGTTTTTCACCTGGGTTCACACCCTTTTCTCAGTTGAGAAGCTCGAACTTGTAGCCTACTCCCCAGACAGTTTTTATTTCCCACTTGTTAGAAACATCCTGCAGCTTTTCACGCAGGCGCTTGATATGCACGTCTACGGTACGGGTATCGCCGAAATAGTCGAAGCCCCACACGTCATCCAGCAGCTGTGCTCTGGTGAACACTCTGTTGGGTGAGCTTGCAAGGAAGTAAAGAAGCTCGATCTCTTTGGGCGGGATCTCCATAGTCTCACCCTTGACAACGATATTGAATGCGCTTTTGTCAATGACAAGATTGTCAAACTCCAGACGTCTGGGCTCTTCGTCATCCTCAAAGCGTCTGAGCACGGCCTTGACACGCGCCATTACCTCACGCATCTCAAAGGGCTTGGTTATATAATCGTCCGCGCCCAGTTCAAGACCGGTTATTTTGTCCATCATCTCGCCTTTGGCGGTGAGCATAATAACGGGGGTCTTGGAGAAGGTGCGAAGCTCACGGATCATCTGATTGCCGTCCATAACGGGCATCATCACGTCCAGCAGCACCAGATCGGGATGCACGCGCTTGAAGGTGCGCAGACCCTCCGATCCGTTCTGTGCGGTCTCAACATGGTAGCCTTCCTGCTCAAGATACATACGCAGAAGCTCTCTTATATTACTCTCATCTTCGACGATCAGTACAGTTTTTGCCATTAATATCCCTCCTGATACTATATCTAACGGTATTATACCGCAAAAATAATGTCAGTAGATTACTATTTTGTAAATAAACCGACGATTTATTAAAGAAACTGTGTATAACCGCTTCAAAAAAGCCAAAATCATAAGCCTGCGAAAAACACTTGAGCAAGCGAGCATACTGTGCTATAATCGTAATGTTATAGAGAAAAGGAGAATAAAATAAAATGAAATTAGGTATCGTAGGTCTGCCCAACGTAGGCAAGAGCACACTCTTCAATGCGCTTACAAATCTCAAAGCCGCCTCGGCCAACTATCCTTTTTGCACCATCGACCCCAACGTGGGCATAGTCAACGTTCCCGATCCCCGTCTGGACGCGCTGGCTGCTATATATAACCCCAAGAAGATCACACCCGCCATACTGGAGTTTGTTGATATCGCCGGTCTGGTCAAGGGCGCTTCCAAAGGCGAAGGTCTGGGCAACAAATTTCTCTCGCACATCCGTCAGGTGGACGTTATCGTACACGTTGTAAGATGTTTTGAGGACGAGAACATCATTCACGTAGACGGCTCCATCTCCCCCGTCCGTGACATCGAGACCATCAATCTCGAGCTTATCCTGTCCGATATCGAGGTGCTGACACGCCGTATTGACAAAGCGGAAAAGCTTGCCAAGGGCGACAAGAAATATCAGAGCGAGGTCACTCTGCTCAAGTCGCTGCTCTCCCATCTGGAAGAGGGTCAGTCTGCACGTACATTCACAGCTCCTACCGATGAAGCCGCAGAGATAATCGAATCGGTTGAGCTGCTCTCCTCCAAGCCCGTTATCTACGCCGCAAACATGAGCGACGCAGATATGAGCGGCGCTCTTGACGGTAATGAACGCTACAAGGCTATCTCACAGTTTGCAAAAGAAGAGGGCAGCGACGTTCTGCCTATATGCGCATCTCTCGAGAGCGAGATATCCGAGCTGACCAATGAAGAAAAGGAAATGTTCCTCTCCGAGCTGGGTCTTGAGCAGTCGGGTCTCGACCGCCTCATTACCCTCTGCTACAGCCGTCTGGGTCTGATCTCCTATCTGACAGCGGGCGAACCCGAGGTCAGAGCGTGGACCATCACCGCCGGCACCAAGGCGCCTCAGGCAGCCGGCAAGATACACAGCGATTTTGAGCGCGGCTTTATACGCGCCGAGGTGGTAAGCTTTGATACCCTTATGCAGTGCGGCTCTTTTGCCGCCGCCAAGGAAAAGGGTATGGTGCGAAGCGAGGGCAAGGAATACGTTATGCAGGACGGCGATATAGTTCTGTTCAGATTCAATGTCTGAGGCTCAAAGCAGGACACGGTACGGTTTTCTTGATGCATACCGCGGACTGTGCGTGCTGGTAATGGTGGTCTATCACGGCGCGTTCGATCTGGCTGTATACGGCTATATCCCGTTAAGTCTGCTGATAAACTCCGTAATGAACGTTATCCATCCCATATTCGCAGGGTCTTTCGTGCTTATGTCGGGCGCTACCTGCCGCTTCTCGCGCAACAATCTGAAAAACGCCGTTGTGCTTGGGCTTACAGCGGCAGGCGTGTCGCTGGGGACCCGTCTGTTCACCCCGGATATGTTCATATCATTCGGCATACTGCACTTTTTTGCCTCCGCAACGCTGATATATTCCCTGCTGGGCAGGCTGTTTGAGAGGGCCGAGAAGATCCTTGCACCCGTGTTCGCCGCAGTTTTCGCGGTGCTGTATACCGTGTTTCCCGTGAATATACAGACCTCCGGTCTGGCGTTTTTGGGGTTCCCCACCGCGAAGTATTACTCAGGCGACTATTATCCGATCATTCCTTGGATATTTTTGTTCTTTGTCGGCACTTATACGGGCGGTTTGATAAAAAACGGCAGGATGCCCAAAGCGCTTTACTCTCTCAGCTGTCCTCCGCTTGAAAAAATCGGCAGACACAGTCTTCTTATCTATATCGTCCATCAGCCCGTTCTCTACGGTGCGGTGACCCTGCTGAGCAAAATAAAATAGACAAAACACCGATGCCGCAATACAAAGCATCGGTGTTTATTATTTGTCAAAACAGACTCATCACGTCGATATATTTGCCGTCCTTTTGCACCGATACGTGCACGTGATAGGGCTGGCTGCTTTCTGCAATCGCCGTACCCCCTGCCGTGCCGACGGCGGCACCCATTTTGACGGTATCGCCTTTTTTGACTGCAGTTGCAGAGGACAGACCCGAATAGCTGCTGATAATGCCGCCGTCGTGCTCGACGGTGACCGTATATCCCATCAGACCGTCCTCGTATACGTCAAGCACCTTGCCGTCTCTGATGCAGAATACGGTATCGCCCTGGGTGCAGGAAAAGTCTGTGCCGTTGTGGGTGCGCCAATCGCACATAGTCTGGTCGTATACAAGCTTATCCCCCGAAAAAGGCTTGATGACCTCACCCGCCGTAGGCGCAACAGCTTTTGCCATCGCTGAAGCGGGCTTGTCGGTCTGATCATCCGACACGGGCTGATCAGGCTCATCACCGTCGTCAGCCGACACGGGATCATCCGGGTTATCAGGCTCGGTGTCCTGAGGCTGCCAGATGACGGGCTCATCGCCGTCGGGCTCGTCGTCGGGCAAAAATACCGTGCCCGAATCTATCTCACCAAGATCAAAATCATCGCTGTCGATAGTGTTAGTGAAGAACAGTACATAACCCGATACACCTATTGCGATAACGCAAAGGCTCAGGATTATGTAAAATCCCTTGCCCTCCACTTTTTTCAGCAGATTCATAAATCTGCCGTCTTTTTTGTTATTCATTGAAATGCACCTCCGCAAAATATTATCTCCGAAGGATGCATTCATTATTCAATTTTTTATCAATTTTTGACCATCAGCTGGACGCCGCTGTAATAATGATATATTATCTCGTCAAAATAACTGCCGTTAAGCGCCATCTCCCGCGCTCCGTACTGGCTCATACCCACTCCGTGCCCCGTCCCCACGGTGGTAAATATTACCTCACCGTTTTTGAACTCGATATTGAAGTTTGCCGAATTTAGTCCAAACAACGTGCGTATCTCGGTACCCTTGATGCTCACGCCGCCAACCACTATCCCGAGAACGGTGCCGCTTTGGCTGCGGCGTATTTCGCCTATCCATTGAGAATAGTGGCCGTCCATAGCTGCCGACGGGTATACGTCTGCTATCATCTCGCGAAAATCGCTTTGGCTGAAAACCACGGTGCCGTAAAAGTTGGGTGATGCGCTTCCCCCGGAGGTCTTTACAGGTGTAAGGTATGAATACTTGACACCCCATATATTTTCTGCATCCTCGGTCATTTCATCAGAGGCAGAATGGAACACGGCGGCAATACTCTCCCCCTGATATACCGCAACTACCCCGTCGGTATCCTCAACGGCTGCGCGTATGCGTTCCGCGTAATAATCACAACTGTCTCCCCACAGTTCTCTGCCGCCGCTCTCTATATCAAAAAATGCCGTACAATGTGTATAATCGTCACAAAGCTGCGCACCCTGCGGATGAGACGACGGGTCTGAATTCTCTATCTTGTGCAGCATATAGCTTCTTGCCGCCACCGCCTGCGCCTTGAGGGCTTCTATGGGAAACGCTGCGGGCATCTCGGCTGCAACAACGCCCACGAGATAATCCCTGACCGTCATCTCTCTCACCTCTCCGTCAATAAGGACACGCAGTAAGGTTTTTTCGTCGTAATCCTCAGGCTCGTCTGACAAAGAGTTATCATCATCCGACTTCTGGGCGCTGTCCATCATATTGCGGATGGTGTCATTCCATATATCCATTGCCGATCTGTAATCAGTATCACCATTTTGCTCCTTTTTATCACCCGTATCCGACGTCTGCTGCGGCTGCGCACCGAGAGTTATGACCGGCAGAGCGTATACGCAGACGAGAAATACAAGCAGCGCGATCAAGATTTTTTTCATACAATCATTTCCTTTTTCATTTTATTATGTTATAATAGTCCTCGGTAACCGATCGGCGGTCACACGTTATATCGGTATATATTATGAGGAACGGAAGTATACGATGACTAAAACACATAAACTGCTTTATGCGGCGACGGTATTCGCCGCTGTCTGCGGAGTAGTCTGCGGTCTTGTACGATGCGGAGATATTTTTGCAGACGGATACAGGGCTTTTTATATCACGGCTTTCATCTGCGCGTCTTTTATCGCTGCCGCCGCCTATCTGACGGGCAAACAATCCCACGCAGACGGCCGTGAGAGACTGACAGCCTTTGAGTCTCCGGACGCACCCCTCGAATGCGCAGACAGCTATACGCCCGTGCTTACCTTCGGTCTGCTTCTTGGCGCAGGGCTTGCGGCGATCTCAGCCGTAAGAGGGTTCGTTACGAGGACCGATCTGCTGTCTACCGTTAACGCGCTGTTCGTGTTCGTCTGCGCTTTTACCCTTGCGGTGCGGGCTCTCAACAAAGAGCAGGGTGAAAAAACCGGTATATTCTCGGTGTTCCCCATTTATTATTTGTGTATGTACCTGCTGATGTTCTACCGAGACAACGCAATAGGTTCGGATATTGACGTGTACGGCCCTCAGACCATCACTCTGTCCGTACTTATTTTCGCCGCATACTTCAACGCGGCGGTCAAGTTTGATTCCCGTCCTGCCTTTTTCAGATTCTATACGGCTCTGCTCGGCATCTGCCTCTGGGTCAGTGAGCTTACCGGATATATTGCCCTGCGTTCCTCTCTCACCTGCACCGATCCCGCCTTTTTCCTGACTATGACGGGCGGATTTGCGGTATATTGCCTCTGTTCGCTTTATGCTTTGCCTCTGCGTCTCTTCAAGATAAAAAAGAAGAAAAAATCCGACGAGGCCCCATCCGATTCGGATTCTCCGGCTGAAGTGCCCGCCGAAAATTGCCAAAACTTAATCGACCCGTAAAAGTAACCGCCTGCAGCCGATGCCGCAGGCGGTTATTATTACGTATTATATCTATGGGATCAGTACAGACTGTCAGGCAGTATCTCCGACAGTTCAACAAGGACGGTATTGGTGCCGCTCATATATCTCGCACCCTGCGACTTGAAGCGGATAGCTCTGTCATCATCCACTCCGGGCAGCAAAAAGGCTATGCGGTCACCGTCGCGTTCGGCTGACATAATAATGCTGCCGCCGTTATACGCCGCCAGAGCTTTTACGGTCAGCAGGCTCTGCACCAGCTCACCGTCGGTACGTTTTGCACCGCCGAAACCGCTGAGTGCGTTGGCCATCATATCGCAGCTGAGTATACGTCCGGGTGAAAGAACGGATATAAGCACTTCCCGCTCTTTGCTGATTATCTCAAGACGCAGATACTCGGGCGCCGTTGTGCTGCACTTGAGTATGCACGAGATGATTATAGCCAGCATACGCTCAACGTGTTCCGCTACACAATTGCATATATGCCGTTCTCCGTCGTGCCAAAGATCAAGATCGATATTGATGGATCTTAATGGGAACCGGAGTTTTTCAGCGACCGCACATATAAGCTCCAGCATATCGTGGTCGCACTTTTCTCCGTTAATAGTGCCGCGGATACATTCCATACGGTCAAAAACGTTCCTGGATGCACGAAGCAGGCGGTATACGTTTTTTCTGGCAAACATAGCATTCGGGTTATCCTCGCTGTTAAAGGTTTTCAGCGCACCCAGAAGATTCGACAGCAGGACGTTTATCTCACCCTGCAGGTATTTGAGGGAGTTTTCGTCGACGGCATCCGGGATATCGGTATCCTCGTCATAGAAGGTGATCGTTATGACGCCGCCTTCTTTTTCGGACAGCGCTGAGTATTTTCTGCCGGCGAGCAAGCAGTTGAAACGGCAGTACTCTCCCATGGCAGACTTTGCAATTATATCAGCCACGGTCTTGTCATCCAAAAAGTCGTTCAGATTTCTTCCCGCAAGCTCTGTGCCAAATCTCAGCTTGAGTTCGGCAGATGCGTGAACCACTCTGCCGGACAGACTGCAGGAGAGAATGAAAACCGATTCACGTGCAAGCTGACCGTAACGATCTTTATAATTATTGTAACCGCTTACTTCTTCCATTTTTCAATATCCCCCACACTTTTTTATATCGTTTGTTTTATATAATACCACAAACGGATATACTCTTCAATATATTATCAAACAAAATGTTGTATTTATCATCAACTTTCGGTGCATAGTAAATATTCCCTTGATTTATGTAAAACAATAGTATATACTTTTCCCATATCGCAGATATGTTATATCAATATAACAAAATCAAATTATTTTTTCAATATAATCTGGAGGAAAACTTATGGCAATCAACATTGGAATCAACGGCTTCGGCAGAATAGGAAGTTTGGTTCTGCGCGCAGGTATAGAGCGCGGCAACATCAATTTTGTAGGTATAAACGATCCTTATATGTCACCCGATTATATGGCATATATGCTCAAATACGATACAATGCACGGGGCTTTTAAGGGTACCGTTGAGCATACCGAGGATTCCATCATAGTCAACGGCATGAAGATCAGGGTGTTCGCCTGCATGGATCCCAAGGATATTCCCTGGGGGGAAGTCAAGGCAGACTACGTGGTAGAGTCCACAGGTGTGTTCACCACGACGGACAAAGCAAAGGCTCATCTTGAGGCAGGCGCAAAAAAGGTCATCATCTCCGCCCCCTCCAAGGATGCTCCCATGTTCGTTATGGGCGTCAACCACGAAACCTATGATCCCGCTATGGATATCATATCCAACGCATCCTGCACCACCAACGGTCTGTCCGTAATAGCAAAAGTTCTCAATGACAACTGGGGCATCAAGGACGGTCTTATGACTACCGTACATTCCACCACCGCCACACAGAAGACCGTGGACGCATCCTCCAAAAAGGATTGGCGCGCAGGCAGGGCGGCAAGCGCAAACATAATCCCCTCCACCACCGGTGCCGCCAAGGCTGTAGGCAAGGTCATCCCCGAGCTCAACGGCAGGCTGACGGGTATGGCGTTCAGAGTTCCCACTCTTGACGTATCGGCGGTTGATCTGACCGTTACCCTCAACAAGCCCGCTTCTTATGAGGAGATCTGCGCTGTTATGAAGAAGGAGTCCGAGGGCTCTCTCAAAGGCATCCTGGGCTACACAGAGGACGACGTTGTTTCCAGCGACTTTATCCACGACGACCGCACCAGCATCTTTGACGCCAAGGCAGGCATCGCGCTTACCGATACATTCGTCAAGGTGGTGGCGTGGTACGACAACGAATGGGGCTACAGCAGCAGAGTCGTTGATCTGGTAACATACATCGCCACAAAATAAAGCGTTTTCACCTATGCATGCATACCATAAAATGTGGTATGCATGCTTTTTCTATGTTTAGGATATTTACAGGAGGTTTTTTGGGCGATTTTTTGGCACTTTTAATGAAAAACCCCATTTTGTGCAACCGCTTACCCGATATTTTTGCAATATATTCATTGTTTTTATTGGATAAATATTGCAATCTTCGGTCATACCGACCTTGCAATTTTGTTAGGGTAGGATTATAATTTATTTGTATGAAGAAATGGCTGCGGAGTGTCTTTGACAGCCGATATATATGACAGTTTAATACGGAGGAGTTATTATGGGGATCAGAATTGGCATTAATGGCTTCGGCAGAATTGCCCGACTCGTTTTGCGCGCAGGCATAGTCAGAGATGACATCACCTTTGTGGCGATCAATCATCCCAGGATCACACCCGATTATATGGCGTATCTGTTCAAGTACGACACCGTTCACGGACTTTTTAACGGTACTGTTGAGCATACCGAAGACTCCCTTATCATAAACGGCAAGGTCATCAAGGTCGTATCCCATCTTGAGCCCAAGGATATCCCCTGGGGCGAGCTGGGTGCCGATTACATAGTCGAGTCCACCGGTCAGTTCACCTCCTATAACAAGGCAAAGGCTCACATCGATGCCGGCGCAAAAAAGGTCGTCGTATCCAGTCCCTCCAAGGATATCCCCATGTTCGTTATGGGCGTCAACCACGAGACCTACGACCCCGCCATGGACATTATCTCCAACGCATCCTGCACCACCAACTGCCTCGCACCCGTTGCCAAGGTGCTCAACGACAGTTTTGGTATACTCAGCGGCGTTATGACCACGGTTCACTCCACCACCGCTACCCAGAAAACCGTTGACGGCAGCTCCAAAAAGGACTGGCGCGGCGGCAGAGCGGCGGCAGGCAACATCATCCCCTCCTCCACCGGCGCGGCTCAGGCTGTAGGCAAGGTAATCCCCGAGCTCAACGGCAGACTGACCGGTATGGCGTTCAGAGTGCCTACCCTTGACGTGTCGGTCATCGACCTTTCGGCAAACCTCGAAAGACCCGCAACCTATCAGGAGATATGCAAGGCTATGAAAGATGCTTCCGAGGGCCATATGAAGGGTATTCTGGGTTACACCGAGGACGCTGTTGTTTCCAGCGACTTTATCCACGACAGCCGCACCAGCATCTTTGATGCCAAGGCAGGTATCTCGGTCACCGATACGTTTGTAAAGATCGTTGCGTGGTACGATAACGAGTGGGGTTACAGCTGCAAGCTGCTCGATCTGCTTATTTACGCGGCAACAAAATAACCGAATTTAATGGAGCGCATCCGTCAATTATGTCGGATGCGCTTTTTTTAATAAAAAGTGTTGGCAAAATGATATTTTTGGTGTAAAATATATTTGGATAATTATTTGCTCAGGAGAGTACCGTTTGAAATGTTTGAAATAATCACCAAAGATACATTGCAGGAATTCGAAGCCTTTGTCGCCGGCCATCCCAAAGGGCATTTTTTGCAGTCGCACAGCTGGGCACCCGTCAAGGGAAGCTGGAAGTGGCAGGCGGTTGCCGTACGAGATAACCAAGGCAAAATATGCGGTGCGCTCAGCGTGCTAATCCGCAAGCTGCCCGTACTTCCCTACACGTTTATGTACTCGGCACGAGGCCCCGTATGCGATATAAACGACCGTGAGACCCTCTCCCGGTTGGAAAAGGGTGCCGCCGCTCTGGCAAAAAAGCACAAGGCTTACGCTTTTACCCTCGATCCCGACGTACTCAGCAGCGAAGTTGGGTTTACGGAATGCATGAAGTCCCTGGGATTTGACCACAAGCCGGGCAGCAAGGATTTTGACGGCATACAGCCCAACTATGTGTTCAGACTTAACGTCAGAGACAAGACCGAAGAGGAGATCATGGCGGCTTTTCACTCCAAGACCAGGTACAATCTGCGTCTCAGTGAGCGCAAGGGCGTGAGCGTCAGGCTGTGCGGCAAAGAGATGCTGGGCGATTTTACCCGTATTATGCTGGAAACGGGCAACCGAGACGGTTTTATTACCCGTCCGCAGAGCTATTTTGAGACTATGATGGACGCTTTGGGCAAGAACTGCCGTCTGTATATGGCGTTTCTGGAGGACAAGCCTATTGCGGGAACGCTGGCTATCCGTTACGGCAACAAGGTCTGGTATCTGTACGGCGCTTCCTCAAACGAGCATCGCAACGTTATGCCCAACTATCTGCTCCAGTGGCGTATGATACAGTGGGCCATCGAGACAAAGTGCGATATTTATGACTTCCGCGGTGTCAGCGGTGATATTTCGCCCGACAATCCGCTCTACGGTCTGTACAACTTCAAAAAGGGCTTCGGCGGAGATTTTTGTGAATTCTGCGGTGAGTTCACCAAGATATACAACAGACCCGTCAGCTTCTTCGTCAACTCGGTGCTGCCCAAGATACGCATTCTGCGCCGCAAACTCGTACTGTTCAAAAACAAGCTTCTGAAAAAGGCTTGAAAATATAAAGGTTGCCTGAGCCCAGACCACAAGCTGTACAAAAGATACTTTTCGGGGGGATAAGATTATGAAAAAGCATGTAATAATCTCAAGAGACAAGATCGCAAAGAATATTGCACTTGCAAGAAGCAAAGCAGGCAAAACCGAGATCTATGCCGTACTCAAATCCAACGCCTACGGCTACGGACTTGACAAGCTTGCCGCCGAGCTGAGAGCAAACAGCGTGCGCCGTTTTGCCGTCACCGAGCCCAAGGATGCGCTCAAGCTGCGCGCCGCAGGTTTCTTAGATGAGGAGATACTCATAATTCGTTCCACCTCGCAGGAGGACGATATCAAGGATATCATCAAGGCAACCGCTACTGCCACCATCGGCTCCTACGATTCCGCCGTTTTGCTCAACAGTCTTGCCGCCGACGAGGGTATTGTCTGCGATGCTCACATCAAGATCGACACCGGTCTGGGCAGATACGGTTTTGAACCCAATGAGCTTGACCGTATTATTTCTATATTCCGCTTTATGCCGAATATAAATGTAACGGGTATGTACTCACACTATTCCGATCCCAGAAACAAGAAGCGCTGCGCCGCACAGCTTGAAAAGTTCCAGTCGGTAGTCGCCAAGGTGCGCGAGTCGGGATTTGATCCCGGCATACTGCACATCGATTCGTCCGTATCTCTGGTCAAGGGTCACACCGAGCTTCTGGATGCGGTCAGACTGGGAAGCGCCATCACCGGCAACAATCCCGCTCTGCATTCTGCGGGTTTTGCGCCCGTTGCACGTTTTGAGACCGAGGTGTCCGAGGTCAGATGGCTGCCCAAGGGCCACCCCATCGGCTACAGCAACGCATACGTCACAAAGCGCCCCGTTAAGGTCGCATACATCCCTGTCGGATATTACGACGGATTTATGGTAGGCAAAAAGGACGATATCTTCTCATTCCGCGCAAAGGCAGGCAGATTTGTCAGAGCCGGTCTGGCTATGTTCCGTCCCCAAAAGGCTTACGTGCTCATCAACGGCAAAAAAGCCAAAGTATTGGGTCACGTAGGTATGAACCACACCGCCGTTGACATAACCAATATCGACTGCAACGTCGGTACGGCTGTGGTACTGCCCAACACACCGTTTTTTGTACATCCGGCCATTCCCCGCAATTATATGTAAACAACTGTAAGGCATACGACCTTTGCACCAATTCAACATCAACACACCAATATACAGGAGGTAAACCCTATGAAAATGATCATCGCTATAATGAACTCTGACGACGCCCCCGTAGTCATCCAGAATCTTATGAAGAAGAACTTCTCGGTGACCAAGCTGTCCTCCACCGGCGGATTCCTCCGCTCGGGCAACGTGACTGTACTTATCGGTGTAGACGAAAGCAAGGTACAGGAGGTCATCGACATAGTCGGCAAATACTCCAAGAGCCGCAAGCAGCTTATCCCCTCTTCTTTTGAGGCGGGTGCATGCTTCGATCCTACCGTCCCCATAGAGGTCACCGTAGGCGGCGCTACAATATTTGTTGTCGACGTTGACAGATTCGAAAAGGTCTGATCATGCGTTTTCCCTCCCTGCTGGGCAACGAGCGGCTCAAGCGGCTGTTTGCCGATATGCCGCCCGAAAAGGTCGGCTCAGCGATAATTCTTGCAGGCGGTGACGGCACCGGCAAGGTGACTGCCGCCACCGATCTGGCAACTGCCCTGCTGTGTACGGGTGCAGACCGTCCCTGCCTCACCTGCCCCTCCTGCCGCAGAATGCGTGCAGGGACCAACTCGGATTTTGAGCTGTTCGGTGACGGTGCGGACAAGGCACCCAACATAGATCAGGTACGTGAGATGCGGTCAAGATCTTTTGTCCGTTCGGGCGATGCGGGATTCAAGGTATTTGTCATCGCCAATGCGGACAGACTCAATCCTCAGTCGCAAAACGCGCTGCTCAAGGTTCTTGAGGAACCGCTGAATACAGTATTTATACTGACCTGCACCAACACTATGGATCTGCTGCAGACGGTCAGGTCAAGATGCACGGTCTACAATATCGAACCGCTGGACGAGGCGACGATCGTTTCGCAGCTGGAAAAGGCAGGCGGATACACCCGTCAGCAATGCCGTGATGCAGCCGCATCGGCGCAGGGCAGTCTGGAAAAGGCCCGGGATATCCTGCAAAACGGACAGCCAAGCTATGAGAAAATCGCCCGTGAGTTTTCTCTGTCGTTGGGCAGCGAATACGCCGTATACAAGGCTGCCTGCGCCGCAGGGGCTTTGAGCCGTGACGATTATATGCAGTTTTGCATCAGTCTGTGCAGCCGGCTGTCGCAGCTGATACAGCAGGGCGGAGATACGGCGCTGCTTGTCAGCCTGTACGACTATATACAAAATCAAATGAATACGATGGCGCAAAATCCCTCCGTCTCCGCTCTCTGCGGGGCTCTGGCTGCATTTTGCGGCGATCTTTACGGAGGAAATATATGCCCGAAGTCATAGGAGTAAGATTCAAAAAGGTCGGCAAGGTCTATTACTTTGACCCGTCCGGAATAGCTGTCAAATCTGGACAGCCCGTTATAGTTGAGACCTCACGCGGAACCGAGTGCGGCGAGGTGGTCATGACTAACCGTCAGATAGCCGAGGAGCAGATCACCGCTCCCCTCAAAAAGATGCTTCGCATCGCTACCGATGCCGATATGAAAATTGTTGAGGAAAATGAAAAATTCGAAAAATACGCTTACAAGATCTGCGAAGAAAAGATAAAAAAGCACCAGCTCGAAATGAAGCTGGTCGCCGTTGAGTACACCTTTGACCATAATAAGCTGCTGTTCTATTTCAGCGCTGACGGCAGGGTTGATTTCAGAGACTTGGTCAAGGATCTTGCATCGGTGTTCCGTGTCAGGATCGAGCTGAGGCAGATAGGCGTCAGAGACGAGGCAAAAATGGTGGGCGGTCTGGGCGTTTGCGGCTGTCCTTTGTGCTGCAATACTTTTTTGGATTCTTTTCAGCCCGTTTCCATCAATATGGCAAAGGATCAGGGACTTTCGCTCAATCCCACCAAGATATCGGGTACCTGCGGCAGACTTATGTGCTGTCTTAAATACGAGAACGAGGCGTATCAGGATCTTATCAAGCACGCGCCTGCTGTGGGCAGTCTTGTTGATACACCCCAGGGCAAGGGCGTAGTTATCGAGAACGCGCTCATCAAAGAGACCTGCAAGGTCAAGCTTAATTCCTCTCCCGATACCCCTGCCGTGTTCCCCGTATCTCAGTGCAGGGTGCTGAAAGCTCCCGACCGCCCCGTCAAGACCGAACACGAAGACAAAGAAAACCAATAAACTTATTATAGAAAGGCCGACCCAATTATGAAGCAAGATATGATTCTTATTCTTGACCTTGGCAGCGAAGAAAACTCCAGACTTGCCCGTGTGATACGTGCTCTGGGTGTTTACAGCGAGATCCATCCCCACGACATCACAAAAGACGAGCTGACTGCCCTCCCCAACGTCAAGGGCATCATCCTCAATCACGGTAAGAACAACATCGTCGACGGCAAGCAGATTTTTGCCGGTGACTACATAAAGACTCTCGGTCTGCCCGTACTCGAGCTCAGTGAGCTTCCCTGCTGCGACGACAAGCTTAGCGAACAGCTCAAGGGATTCGTATTCGGTGACTGCAAGTGCGAAGCCAACTGGAACATGAAGAACTTTGTAGCCGATCAGATCGAGCTTGTACGCCGTCAGGTAGGCGACAAGAAGGTGCTGCTGGCTCTCTCCGGCGGCGTTGACAGCTCTGTCGTTGCCGCTCTGCTCATCAAGGCTATCGGCGAGCAGCTCCACTGCGTACACGTCAACCACGGTCTGATGCGCAAGGGTGAGAGCGAGCAGGTTGTTGAGGTGTTCCGCAACCAGCTCAAAGCAAATCTGGTATACGTAGATGCCACCGACCGTTTCCTGGACAAGCTTGCTAACGTGGCCGATCCCGAGCAGAAGCGCAAGATAATCGGCGCCGAGTTCATCCGTGTATTTGAAGAAGAAGCCGAAAAGCTGGGCAAGATGGACTTCCTCGCTCAGGGCACCATCTATCCCGACATCGTCGAGAGCGGAACCAAGACCGCAAAGGTAGTCAAGAGCCATCACAACGTCGGCGGTCTGCCCGAGGATCTGGCATTCAATCTGGTTGAGCCCCTCAAGTTCCTGTTCAAGGATGAAGTCCGCGCCTGCGGCGTCGAGCTGGGTCTGCCCGCCGAGATGGTATACCGCCAGCCCTTCCCCGGCCCCGGTCTGGGCGTAAGATGCCTCGGTGCCATTACCCGCGACCGTCTCCACGCTCTGCGCGAGGCTGACGCTATCCTCCGTGAGGAGTTTGCAAAGAACGGTCTGCAGGGCAAGGTATGGCAGTACTTTGTAGCCGTACCCGATATCAAGAGCGTCGGCGTAAAAGACGGTGCAAGATACATGGGCTGGCCCACAATCATCCGTGCAGTCAACACTGTTGACGCCATGACCGCAACCATTGAGGAGATCCCCTATGCCCTGCTGCATCATATCACCGACCGCATCACCCACGAGGTCGAAGGTATCAACCGCGTACTGCTCGATTTGACACCCAAGCCCATCGGCACCATCGAGTGGGAATAAGAACCAAAAAGCCGTAACCCCTTGAAAATAAAGGGATTACGGCTTTATTTTTTTACCCAGCGTACCAAAAACGTAACACTTTACTGCAAGTCCTCGATTTTTTTCTCGAACTCCGAGACTACGCCG
>JAFQTO010000057.1 GCA_017408985.1 Clostridia bacterium | reverse complement strand
TATCACTTGTTTTATCATATAAGAACCAATGCCTTTGCCACGAGCAGATACATCAACCGCAATTCCTAATATCTCAACTTTCTTCTGTTCAATAAAAGAAACAGCCATAACACCCACAATCTTTCCGTGACTAAAACAAGCAAAGATTTTTACAGAGCTATTATTCAGAAATTGTTCTGCTTTCTTATTAAACTTTTCTTCGGTAGGCATAAACATACAGTGTTTGTAAATCTCATATGTTTGTAAAATATCGTTCTTGTGAGTTAATTCTATTAGGTTCATTGCACGCACCTACAAATTCTTATTTATCGGTGAGATTATTATATCATTTTTTGTGACCTTTTCAACCGATTTGGCTTTTCTTGGCTTCCTCCGGCGCAATATTTGATGGGCGACCTCCGTGGTCGCCCATCTGTGCGTCCGTGCCGCCGATTTCGCGGTCGATCTTGACCGCCGCCTGAAGCTGCATGGTGTCGGTGATGTGACTGTATATGTTGAGCGTGGTTTCGGCGCTGACGTGCCCTATCACGGCGGACAGCGTCTTGATGGGTTCATCATTTTTCTGCATCAAGCCTCCATCCGTGGTCTCCGTGGTAGATCATCTGACGGGTCATACCGCCGTCGATGCAGATATTCTCGCCCGTAATAAACCCTGCCAGGTCGGAGCAGAGGTACAGCACCATATTGGCGATATCGGGCGGATTGCCCACCCTGCCCGACGGATGCTGTAAAGCATCCGCTCCCTCATAGACCGTGCCGTTGGTGTCTATCCAGCCGGGCGAGATCGAATTGACCCGCACTTTTCCCGAAAAACTGACCGCCATAGCGTGAGTCAACGCGGAAATACCGCCTTTTGCCGCCGTGTAGCTCTCGGTCTCGGGCTGGCTCATACGGTCACGGGAGGAAGAGATATTGACGATGGCGGCACCCTCGGCAAAGTGGGGCGCAAAGAGCTTGGAGAGGTAAAAAGGCGCGGTGACACCGACCCTCTGGGCGTATTCAAAGTCCTCGTAGCTGCCGCCTCGGATGCCGCAGGATTTGGGTGCGGCGTTGTTGATGAGAAAGTCCACGCGGCCGAAGTCGTCGATGACCTTTTTGGCAAACCGCTCAAGAACCTGCTTGTCGGCAAGGTCGCCCGTAAAATAGCCGTTCGGCAGCAGGTCGATGACGCAGACTGCCGCGCCCGCCTCGCGGAATTTATCGCAGATGCACTTGCCTATGCCCCGCGCGCCGCCCGTCACAACGGCAACTTTGTTATCAAAATCAAACATATTATTCACCTCTCGAATATATCCCGGGTCCATTATAGCAAACAATGAGGCAAATAACAAGAAACAGGCAGAGGCCTATATGCAAAAGCAGCCGACAGGGCTACTTTTACCCCCTCGGCTGCTTTGTTTGGTATGTTTCTTTATTCAAAAATAAAATCAGATTCCTTTACGATGTTTATATTGCATCCCTTTTCGTTGTATTCCATAGCTTTCTTTACTTTTGTACCATATGTTCCATTAGAATATGCTTGACACTCATTTTTACCAACCATAAGAATATCCGTGGTTTTTTTAACAGAAGCATCTATATAACCGCCGTGTGCGATAATATATTCCTCAACCGCCGCTTTACCACATCCATATGCAAAATTTCCACTAAGGCAAACATGCTTTCCTTCTACAGAGTTAACCTGTGACGACAAAGAAGCAACAGGGTCAAGCAAATCTTTTATAAAACTGGATACGCATTCTAATTCTTCTTCCGTAATAATAGAATCCTCTAATACATCCTCCAAAATCTCAATAACTTTATTAAACGGGAAATGTCCTGCCAAGGTAATATTATCGTATAACCATTGTCGAAGATTATTACACTCATCTACCGTAACTTCACCATCCGCAATAATGCCTTTCATAATACCATCAAGAATTTGCGTTGCTAATGTGGACGGCGCTGTAGAAACTGTATCGAGATAGTTTTTGATGGCGTATTGCAGCGACATAATTTCCTTAGTTGTTACTACACCATCTTCAAGAATGGTATCAAGAGAATCAATGATTTTCTTAATTTCCTCGTATTCGGAATATGCCGAATTGGTATCTCTCCAAGCTCTAATATAATTAACTTCATCATCATTAATTACGTTGTCGATTGAGAATCCCCTAATTATACCATAAAACTCACTAATAGACCTTCTTAATTCAGGGCTGGTTAGATATTTTGAATACTCATATGTTTTCTTAGGAACATATTTTTTCACATATTCATCGGGATTTAGATCATACGTATCAACGAGTGCTTTGAACAAGTCTGAACAAGCACATGCGTCATCAAAGGCATTGTGTTCCGAATCAATGTCTATGTCAAAATACTCGCATAATGTTGACATCTTGTAATTTTCGACAGCAAAACTTGGAACAAACTGTTTCGCTAATTCCCATGTGCAAACATAGTACATTTCCGGAATATCAATATTGTATCTGCTCAAATTCCTATACAACGCATCCAAATCCGCGTTAGCAACATTGTGTCCGATAATGACCGATTTAGAAAAATACTTTTCAATATTGTCCCAGACTTCGGGGAATTTAGGCTCATTAGCAACCCGTTCTTTTGTAATGCCATGAATTGCAACACAAAAAGAGTCAAAATTGTCATCCGGGTTAATGTAAATATCCCTTTCAGGGTAAAACGGGTCTCCTGTTTCATAGTCTTCACAAACAATACCAATTTGACAAATAGCCTTGTTTTTAGAATTAGCATATTCCACATCAAAGTATGTTACTTTTTCCATAAACAAACCTCGCCTCTTATAAGTGCTTATATTGTATCATAAAAACCACCAAATATCAACCTTTGCTCTATCAGGCTAATGAATCAGGACAAAGTGCATTTTACAAAAAGTCTTGATTTTTCTCAGTGAAAAGTCACCATACACAAACCGATGCTCCCTGTTTACGTCTGCTCGGCATTTACAGAGAGCATTTTGTATAAGTTTTTGGCTCTTTCCCCGCTCTTATCTGCTGCGGTTTTTTACGTCCTCGTCGATACTTTTTTTCCAGTCGGCGGATAGGGGCTTGCAGGCACGGACATTGCAGACGGCGTCGCCGATGACCCGATAATTCAGCGCGGTGCCCTCGCGGTCACACTTGTAGTTTACGGCGCGGTCGGCAGAGATACCGAACCGTTTTGCCTCGGCGGCGGCGTCGATGTTGGCACCCAGAAACAAAAACTCCCAGCCGTACTTTTCCTTTTGCCGCTCGATCATTTTTCGCACCTTGTCGTAGTCAAAGCGCCTGCTGGCGTTTTCCAGTCCGTCGGTGGTGATGACGAACAGAGTCTTTTGGGGTACGTCCTCGGCTCTGGCGTATTTATGGATATTGCCGATATGGGAGACAGCGCCGCCGAGAGCGTCCAGCAGCGCCGTACAGCCGCAGGCGCAATACTCCCGCTCGGTCAGCTCGGGCACCCGCTCAAGGGGCAGGCGGTCGTGGATGACCCTGGTTTGGCTGTCAAAAAGCACGGTGGAAACATAACAGCCTCCTGCCTCTTTTTTCTGCTTTGCGATCATGGAGTTGAAGCCGCCCACGGTGTCTTTTTCCAATCCTGCCATAGAGCCGCTTTTGTCAATGATAAAAACCAATTCCGTCATAATATAAAACCTCCTTCGTTTCGTGCTTTGATTATCGCACGTACAAAGGAGGTTTTGGTCGCCTCTCAAGCGACATTTTTCACCCGGGCATCCTCAAAGACGGTCTATTCGTCAATGATACTGCCCTTTTTTACGTTTTCGTCTATGAGCTTTTCGGTGTATTTCCATATTTCCTCAGAGCCCAGCGCCGACGAGCGCTGTCTGCCCGTCACTTTTGCTTTGGTCACCTTATGTTCTTTCCAGTCTGCGCCGCCGTTGGAATGATTGAGCAGCAGCGGCTGAAAATTGTCCATCACCTTTGCAAACCGCGCTTCCGCCGACTCCCCTGCTTCAAACTCTTCAAACAGAGCGCGGAGCTCGTCACGCTGGTCATCGGGGAGCATCCCGAATATTCTGTCGGCGGCCTTCCGTTCACGCTCTTTTTGGGTCTTCTGACCGTTTGTGTCGTAGGCGTAGGTATCGCCCGCGTCGATCTCGACGATATCGTGGATAAGCGCCATCATCATTGTTTTGGCAAGATCTATATCCCTGTCGGAATACTCCCTGAGAAGATATATCATCATCGCCATATGCCAGGCGTGCTCGGCATCGTTTTCCCGTCTGCCGAGGCCGCTCAGATGTGTCTGACGCAGGATATTCTTTTCTTTGTCGGCCTCAAGTATAAAAGCCAGCTGTTTTTCGAATCGCTCTTTATTCATATCGGTTTATATCTCGGGGACGATATAGTTTCTCTCGCGCAGTGCGTTTTCGATGCGGTCAAGGATCTCTTCGCTGTCTGCGCGGACGGTATGGTAGTGATATCCGCCCGTTATATGCATAAGCTCGGTGGACTGACCCGTTCTGACGCCTTCCATAAACTGCTTGATGTGCAGGGGAGAAAAAATATTCAGCGCCACCTCGATCTTTCCGTACACCTTATGCCACACGAACACGTCCACCACCGTGCCGCCCAGCTCAACGATGCAGGACAGCTCGTCCTCGGTCTGCTCGGTGGTATGGCGGATCTTGAATACCCGCTGGGCATAAGGCGATTTTTGCATGATATATCCCTGACTGGTGGATATTATCTCCTGTCCCGTGCCCTTGAGCACGGTTATATCCTGAACTATGATCTGACGGGAGATATTGAACTTTTGCGCCAACTCGGCGCCCGGGATGGGTTCTTTGGCAGATAGGAGAAGATTGACGATCGCTTTGCGTCTTTCGGCTACCTTCATTGAATCCTCCTTATATTGCGTGAAGATTTTTAAGAGAGAGGTCGAGGATGGGTGACGAGTGAGTAAGTGCGCCGCTGGAGATATAGTCCACGCCGATGTCCACCAGAGCGGCGGCGTTTTTTCTCGTTACGTTGCCGCTGCATTCGGTTTCTGCCTTGCCGCGGCAAAGCTCAACCGCCGTCTTCATATCCTCGATGCTCATATTGTCAAGCATAATGATATCGGCACCTGCTTCAAGCGCCTCTTTAAGCATATCGAGGTTCTCCACCTCGATTTCGATCTTGCGGACGAAGGGAGCGTACTCCTTTGCCATTTTTACGGCTTCTTTGACTCCGCCCGCGGCACCGATATGGTTGTCTTTTAAGAGGATACCGTCGCTGAGGTTGTATCTGTGGTTGCTTCCGCCGCCGACCTTGACCGCGTATTTCTCAAAGATACGCATATTGGGCGTGGTCTTGCGGGTGTCGAGGAGCTTGGTCTTGGTGCCTTTCAGCATATCGGCGATCTCTCTGGTGTAGGTCGCGATACCGCTCATCCTCTGCAGATAGTTAAGGGCGGTTCTCTCACCGGAGAGAAGCACGCGGATATCCCCGCGCACAAGTCCGATCTTCTCGCCCTTACAGACGGTGTCGCCGTCCTTGCGCCGGAAGATGACCTCAGTCTGCTCATCGAGAAGCTCAAACACCCTCTTGAACACCTCAAGCCCCGCGATAACGCCGTCCTGCTTGCAGATAAGGTCGACCTCACCCGCCTGATAATGGGGCATCACCGAATTGGTGGTGATATCCTCGCTGGTTATATCCTCTCTCAGTGCCTGCAGAATAAGCTCGTCTGCGTTCATTTTCATAGTAATTTTATTCACGGCTGTTTCTCTCCTTTTCGATTGCTTCAAGAACGGCTGCTTTGTATTCTTCACGGTAGTTCTCGTATTTGGTCTCGTCGATCGTGATCTCGCTCTCGCCTGTCAGCGGCGCGTAGCCCTCGCTGATGTGCTTTGCGGCGCGCTTGGCAAACACAAGGCTCTCAAGCAGCGAATTGCTTGCCAGACGGTTTCTGCCGTGAACACCGTTGCAGGCGGTCTCTCCCGCCGCATACAGACGGTCCATGGACGTTTTGCTGTATCTGTCGGTGTCGATGCCGCCCATAAAATAGTGCTGGGAGGGAACGACGGGGATGGGCTCTTTTGTCACGTCGTAGCCCTCGTCAAGACAGCGCTGACAGATGTTGGGGAAGTGTGTCCTGATCTCCTCCTCGGGGATGGGCGCAAGGGACAGCCACACGTGCCTGGTGCCTTCTTTTTTCATCTCTGCGTGAATGGCGTTTGCGACTACGTCACGGGGCAGAAGCTCGTTTACGAACCTCTCACCCTTGGAGTTTAAGAGGATAGCGCCCTCTCCGCGCACCGACTCGGAAATAAGGAACTCACGGCTGCCTTCTTTTTCGGTGTAGAGGGTGGTGGGATGTATCTGAATATAATCTATGTGCTGAAGCTTGATACCGTACTTGAGGGCAAGTGCGATAGCGTCGCCCGTCAGGTGCTTGTAGTTGGTGGAATGTTCAAAAATACCGCCTATACCGCCCGTGGCAAGTACGGTGTAATCTGCGCTGATGCCGGAATACTCTCCGTTTTTGTCGTGGCCGATGATACCGCGGCACTCGTTGCCCTCGCAGATAAGGTCGACCATGGTATAGTTTTCGATGATGGTGATGTTATCTCTGCTTTTTGCGGTCTCAAGCAGATGGGAGGTGATCTCCTTGCCCGTTTCATCCTCGTGAAAAAGGATGCGGTGATGGGAATGTGCGCCCTCTCTGGTGTACATAAAGTCCTCCCCGTCCTTCTCAAAACGGACGCCGAAGGACACGAGATCTGCGATGACCTCCTGAGAGGAGTGTATCATAATATGCACCGAATCGGGGTTGTTCTCGTAGTGTCCCGCCTTCATGGTGTCCTCGTAGAAGGAATCGTAATCGTTCTCGTCGCGCAGAACGCAGATGCCGCCCTGTGCAAGGAAGGAGTCGCTTCTGCGTGCCTCGTCCTTGGTCACGATGACGATCTTTTTGTCTTTGGGAAGATTCAAAGCGCAGTAGAGACCTGCAACGCCGCTTCCCACTATAAGAATATCGGTTTTCATACCCTTTTACCTCGCTAATTCCAGCATACGGTCCAGCGGTTCAGACGCGTCAATGGACTTCTTTTCGTCGACCGTTACCTCGTTGTCTTCTTTCTGCAATACGCGCAGCAGGCTGTCAAGAGTGTTCAGCTTCATATCCACACAGCAGGGACGGGGGTCGGGATAGAAGAACTGCTTGTGGGGACTGTCGGTTCTGAGCTTGTAGTCAACGCCGTCCTCGGTGCAGATGATGAACTCCTTTTCGGGGCTGTTTGCCGCGTAGCGGATGATATCCGCCGTGCTTCCGATAAAATCGGAGAGGGCAAGCACCTCGGGCTCACATTCGGGATGGGTAAGCACGGGAGCGTCGGGATGCTCGGTCTTGATCTTTTGAAGCTGCTGAGCGGTGACTGCGGCGTGGATGGGACAGCAACCGTCGTTGACCATAACCTTCTTTTCGGGTACCTGTTCGGCAACGAAACGGCCCAGATTGCGGTCGGGGATAAAGAATATGTTTTGATTAGGCAGGGCTCTGACGATGGAAACGGCGTTGGAGGAGGTGACGCAAACGTCGCTCTGCGCTTTGAGCTCAGCCGTGGAATTGATATAGCAGACAACGGCAAGGTCGTCAAATCTGCTTCTCATTTCCTCTATCTTTCCCGGCGCGACCATATGCGCCATAGGGCAATCGGCCTTGAGGTCGGGCATCAGCACCTTTTTGTCCGGATTGAGGATCTTGGCACTTTCGCCCATAAAGGACACGCCGCAAAAAACGATAATATCCGCCGTGCTTTTTTTGGCCGCCTTGGCAAGATAAAAGGAGTCGCCCACAAAATCCGCAACCTCCTGCACCTCGGCAGGGGCGTAATAATGAGCCATTATTACCGCATTCTTCTCTTTCTTCAATTTTTGGATCTCGGTCTGCTTATTATTCATAACTACCTCGACAGATAATAGATTTGCTGTGACAAAGCCGGATCAAACGAAATTTGACCAAGGCGTATAATAGCACAAAGCTTGTCTGCTGTCAAGTTTTGTGTAAAGTTTTTAGGCTTTTACCCGTATTTTTTCATCAAAAGACGTTTTTGCCGACGCAAAAAAGAGGAAGGCACTCACGGCGACCTGCGATAAAGCAGGTCTGCCGAACGATGTTTGCCCTTACGGGCAAGTGATGTCGGCTTCGCCTGATGATGTAGCCTTCGGCTGTGATGTTGTGCCTTCGGCACAGTTGGCAAACATCACATCATTGCGACT
>JAFQTO010000056.1 GCA_017408985.1 Clostridia bacterium | reverse complement strand
TGCGTACAGTTGTTGAGCAAGCTGTCCATTACTTCAACTACGAACGACCTGTTCGTAAACTAAAAGGAAAACCACCAGTCCTGTTCAGAACAGAACTGGTGGCATAGATAATTTTGTGTCTACTATCTATTGACTACTTCACCTTTTGGGATGTCGTTTTTGTTATATGCAGAGCAGGTATGCCTGCTACAGCGTATCGTCTTCGGGAGGAATGGGCATATCGTCGGTTTCTTCGAAGGTCTCCATCCACTCGATCTGTCTGAAGAAGGGCTTGTGCCGCAGGAATATGGAGGTTATCAGAGGATACAGCACGATAGCGATAACGCCGCCCGCAAAGCCGTTGTTGTACAGATTTGCGCCCTGCGCCTGCATTCCCGAGCGCATAACGACAGCCAGATGCAAAAATCCCGCCACGCCGCCGAATATGGAGCCGAACACGCCCGCAAAGGGGGCAAGGGTGGTGGAAAACAGCAGCGCCAGCTGCGCGGCAGGCTGGATAAAGGAGCAGCTCATAAACATTTCGGCAACGATAACGCCCATCATAACGGGAAAAATGTTCAGCGCGTGACAGCCGTAGGCAGAAAACGCCATTATGCCAAGTATTCCGCCTATGGTGGGGCCGTTAAGGTCGCCGCCCATCATAAGCAGCAGGGATGCGGCGATTATGCCGTCAACGCCGATGTTTATCATCATAGGCTCGGCACCGAACATACGCAGGTAGTCTTCGGGTGCGCGGCCGCTGGTGCTGAGCAGCATCAGATATTCGCGCAGGGCGTGTTTTTTGCCCTTGATGACGCCCGCGGCTATAAGAGTGATGCACAGCAGATAGAGAGGGATGCCCAGCTTGAGGTTATAGCCGGTTGCCCATTGGGTGACCGGATGTGGCTCGTGGCGCAGGGCGATAAGCAGGGGGATAAGTATCATTCCCAGCAGTCCTGCGGCAAAGCCCATATTGTACAGACTCATACCGTTGAGTATCTTGTAGGTATATTCCGCGATGGCGGGAAGCAGAAAACCGATGACCAAGCCCGCCACGCACGCCATCGCCAGGTTTTTCCACGAAAAACCGTCCTGCAGCGCAATAAAACTGACGGTGGGGCTCAGGGTGGTGGCAAGCAGACCCATAGCCGAGTAGGCGCCGTAATGGCTCTTGCGCACCCGTGCGTAGAGAATGGAGCCTAACAGAATAGGCCAGATATTAAAGATATTCTTGCCGAACAGCGCAAACCCCGACATAAGACACACGGTAGGTATGGTAAAACCGTTTACGGGGTCGTGGCTGAAATAGAGCACGCCGATGGAAACGAAGGTCACCAGACCCGAATTGAAAAGAGCGGCACCCAGCCCGCCGATGGCTATGTAGTCGGAGATAAGCAGGTCGGAGCACAAAGCGATCGCCCGAAGCCCCTGATACAGGTCCCTGCCGCCTATCACGGCACCGCTGACCGTGAGTATCGCCGCAAAAATGAGCAGATACCGATAGAGCTTTATAAAACGTGTGGGTGAGTCGTGCATAACATCATCCGTTCTGTTGGTAGTCGGTTATATTATACAACAAAACCGTGAGGATAAAAAGAAAAAATTAATGGACGCATTATAGAAAAATATTATTTACTATGCTATAATATAATAGATTAAGTGTAAATTGAGAAAGTATACGGTTTTTCAGGTAATACGGAAGGAGCAGACAATGCCTGTTTGGATAGCTGTTGTATTGGGAATAGTGCAGGGACTTACCGAGTTTTTGCCCGTATCTTCGTCGGGGCATCTGGCGCTGATGCAAAGCGTGCTTGACGTGCACAAATATATGGATGATATGCTGGCCTTTGACGTGGTGCTCCATCTGGGCACTCTGACGGCGGTTGTGGCAGCCTTCAGGAAGGATATCAAAGAGCTGATAGTTGAGTTTTTCGGATTTGCACGCGACGGCTTCAAGGTCAAAGACCGCCCATACCGCCGTATGATAGTGATGCTGCTTATAGCCACCGCGCTGATGGTGCCTGCCGCGCTGCTGGACGGGGTCATATCCTCCGTGATGGGCTCAACTCTGTTTATCGGCTGTGCCCTCTGCGTTACCGCGGTAATGCTGACCTTTGCCGATAAAAGCGCGGGCGGCGACAAGACCGAAGCTGACGCGCCCTACCGCTCGGCGCTGCTGGTGGGAATTATGCAGCTGTTTGCCATAGTGCCGGGCATATCCCGCTCGGGCTCGACCCTCTGCGGCGGTCTGTTTTCGGGCTTTGAGCGCTCCTTTGCCGTGAGGTTTGCCTTTATTCTGTCCATTCCCGCCGTGCTGGGTGCGGCGGTGCTTGAATTGCCCGATATGTTTGCAGACGGCTTCGACACAGCCCTTCTGCTGCCCTGCGCCGCAGGCTTCGTGTGCGCGGCGGTATTCGGATATCTGGCTATCAAAACGGTGCAATGGCTGACCCGAAAGCGCAGTCTGCGATTTTTCGGCGTCTACTGTGCCGCAGTAGGAATTATAAGTATCGTGTTATCTATAGTGTGAGGTGAAAACTATGGCAGAGACCAAAAAGAAGTCGGGCACCCGTGTTGCCGACAGGAAAAAGACCAAAAAGAAGACCCAAAGGCCCAAACCCGCCCCCAAGCCCGCCGCAGTTGATACTCCCGTAATAAAGCAGGAGCAGGAGGCGGCTTCCGTCCCTGCAAAGAAGCCCTTTTATATCAGGCGTGAGGTATGGGCGTGCGTCTGTCTGTTCATAGCTTTCGTAGCCTGCCTGTCGGTATGCAACCTCAAGGGCTGGCTCATAGGCGCCTACGAATGGCTGGCAGGCACCCTCGTAGGCTACGGCAGAAACGTCCTGCCCCTTGTGTTTATGTGCGCGGGACTGATACTGTTTATCAAGCGTAACGGCAAGGCACGGCTCAAAGTCACCGCCATTATGATAACCCCTCTGCTTGCGGGTGCAATATTCCACGTGACCAAAAACGTCACCGGCTACAAAGCTCTGGGTGCAAGCGGCAGAGCACTTGTGTCGGGCGGTCTGTTTTCCGGCACTTTGGGCAATCTGCTCCGCGCAGGCCTGTCCAAGACGGGTGCGCTCATACTGCTGTACGTGCTTCTGGCAGTCTGTCTGGCGCTGGCGCTGGGCGAGTTTGTTATCAAGCTTATCGGCTATATCAGGCGCTGGCGTCCCGATCCCGAGCCCGAGGAAGAGGAGGCTCCCGTCTACGTGCCTCCCCGCAAGAGCGCAGGCTCGGCAAAGACCATCGACGTGTTCGAGTCTGACGAGCAGACCGATCAGCGCAGGAAAGCGCCCCCCACCCCCGACCGCCGTGTACGTACCCCTGCCGAGGTAATGCAGGGTATGATGGACGAGGACAAGCCTCAGAGCAAAGCGGAAACGGCAGAGCCTTACAGACCTGCAGAGCCCGCCAAGCCCGCAGCGCCTGCAAAAGAGCCCGAAGTGCGGGAGGGGGCTGTCAATATTATGCCTATGCGTGACCCCACCCGACCCATAACCCCCAAGTTCGTTACCAATCAGGCGGAGGTAGAGCTTCCCGCAGAGCCGGGCAGCGAACCCCTTGAGCGCCCCGAAAACGAGGAAGCACCCCTTGATGAGCTGCCTCTGGATGCACAGCTGGATGCCGCTCCCACCGAGGAAAAGCGCTATATGTATCCGCCCCTCAGTATGCTCAACCCCGGCAGCGGCAGACCCGCCTCGGCTACCCGTATGATAGAGGAGTGCGGCGAGCGGCTCATCGACACCCTGCGCTCCTTCGGCGTTGAGGCTACTCTGATAAACGTCACCTCGGGCCCTACCGTCACCCGTTTTGAGGTGCTTTTGCAGCGGGGTATCAAGGTGTCCAAGGTGGAGGGTCTAAGCCCCGACATCGCGCTGGCGCTGGGTGCGGCACACGTGCGTATTTCGGCTATTCCCGCCAACAATTCGGTAGGTATCGAGATACCCAATACCGCCCGTGAGACGGTCACCGTGCGCGATATCATCGGCACCTCCAATTTCCGTGACGCAAGCTCCAAGCTGAGCTTTGCCGTGGGCAAGGATATCGGCGGCGATTGTGTCATCGGCGATATCTCCAAGATGCCCCATATGCTTATCGCAGGTACTACGGGCTCGGGTAAGTCGGTGTGCATCAACACCATTCTCATAAGCCTGCTGTACAAATCCACCCCCGAAGAAGTGCGTCTTATCATGGTCGACCCCAAGATGGTGGAGCTCAAGGTCTACAACGGCATTCCCCATCTGCTTATCCCCGTGGTCACCGACCCCAGCAAGGCGGCAGGCGCTCTTAACTGGGCGGTCAACGAGATGATGCGCCGCTACAAGATGTTTGCCGACATCGACGTGCGCGACCTCAACTCCTATAACAAGAAGATAGTAACTATGGAAAACGGCGAGACCATCCCCCGTATCGTGGTGGTCATCGACGAGCTGAGTGACCTGATGGTGGTCGCCAAGCACGAGGTTGAAGAAGCCATCATCCGCCTCGGTCAGATGGCCCGTGCCGCAGGTATGCACCTGATAATCGCCACACAGCGTCCTTCTGCCGACGTTATCACCGGCCTGATGAAGGCAAACGTACCCTCCCGTATAGCTTTTGCCGTGTCCAGCTCGCTGGAATCCCGCATCATTCTTGACCAGATGGGCGCCGAAAAGCTCATCGGCTACGGCGATATGCTGTATTCGCCTCTCGGCGGCGGCAAGCCCAGACGTATTCAAGGCTGTCTGGTCACCGATACCGAGGTGGAAGCGGTCGTTGAGTTCATCAAGCAGAACAGCGGCGAGGTGCAGTACAACGAGCAGGTCCTCGAGCATATCGAAAACCACGGCAAAGACTCTGCCGAGACCGGCGGTGCAAACGGCGGTGCAGGCGGCGGTCTGGATGCCGACGACGATATGCTGGAAGCCGCTATAGACATAGTTATGGAGGTAGGACAAGCCTCCACCTCCATGCTTCAGCGCCGCCTCAAGCTTGGCTACGCCCGCGCGGCAAGAATAATCGACATTATGGAGGAGCGGGGAATAGTCAGCGGCTTTGAGGGAAGCAAGCCCCGACAGATACTGATCTCCCGCGACCAGTGGAACGAAATGAAATTGAGGATGAAGCAGTAATGGAATATACCCCCGCAAGCCGTGAGAGCTTTTTGCCCGTATCCAGACAGGATATGGAAGAGCGCGGCTGGTACTACTGTGACTTTTTGCTTCTGTCGGGTGATGCCTATATAGACCACCCGTCTTTCGGTGCTGCCATAATCTCCCGCGTGCTGGAAAAAGACGGGTTCAGAGTGGCCGTCTGTGCTCAGCCCGACTGGAATGACGCAGGCAGTCTGCTGCCTTTCGGCAGACCCCGTTACGGCGTGCTTATCTCACCGGGCAACGTGGACTCAATGGTGGCAAACTACACGGTTGCACGCAGAAAACGCACCGAGGACGCCTACGCACCGGGCGGCAAAACGGGTCACCGTCCCGACCGTACGGTAAACGTCTACTGTAACCTTGCCCGCAGAGCTTTCCCCGACATTCCGCTGATAATCGGCGGCATCGAAAGTTCCCTGCGGCGCTTTGCCCATTACGATTACTGGGACGACGGCGTGCGCAGAAGCATCCTTGAGGACTCGGGTGCCGACCTGCTCATCTACGGTATGGGCGAGCGCGCCATCAGCGAGATCGCAAAAAGGCTCAAAAAAGGCGAAAAGATCAACACTATCACCGATGTGCGCGGCACCTGCTATATGTCCAAGACCCCCGACTGCGATTTTGAGGGGGCGCTGATGCTGCCCTCGTTTGAGGACTGCGCAGGAAATAAGAAAGAATACGCCCGCGCCGCCTATATGGAGCAGAACGAGCAGGACCCCATACGGGGCAAAGCTCTGGTGCAGAAAAGCGGTGAACGGTATCTTGTCCAGAACCCGCCTCAGATGCCCCTTGATACCGAGGAGTTTGACGCCGTCTACAAGCTGCCCTACGCCTACGACGTGCATCCCGACTACATACCCCTCGGCGGCGTGCCCGCTATCGAGGAGGTCAAGTTCTCCATCACACATAACCGCGGCTGCTTCGGCAGCTGCACCTTCTGCGCCCTTGCCCTTCATCAGGGCAGAATGGTCACCTGCCGCAGTCACGAAAGCATCCTTGAGGAGGCGCAGCGGATGACCGGGTTCCCCGACTTCAAGGGCTATATCCACGACGTGGGCGGCCCCACGGCAAACTTCAGACAGCCCGCCTGCAAAAAACAGCTCAAACAGGGCACCTGCGCTCACCGCGCCTGCCTGTACCCCACGCCCTGCCCCAATCTTGACACCGACCACAGCGACTATCTCAGCCTGCTCAATAAGCTGAGGGAGATCAAGGGTGTTAAAAAGGTCTTTATCCGCTCGGGCATCCGCTACGACTATCTGATGTGCGACAAAACCGACGACTTTTTTGAAGCGCTGGTCAGATACCATATCAGCGGTCAGCTGAGAGTTGCCCCCGAGCATATCTCGCCCCGGGTGCTGGGGTATATGGGCAAGCCGCATTTCGACGTATACAAGCGGTTTATCGACAAGTTTTTTGATATAAACCGCCGCGTCGGGCTCAAGCAGTACCCCGTGCCCTATCTTATGAGCAGTCATCCGGGCAGTAATCTTGACGATGCCATACAGCTTGCCCAATACCTGCGCGAAAACCGAATAACCCCCCAGCAGGTGCAGGATTTTTACCCCACCCCCGGCACCCTTGCCACCGCAATGTACTACAGCGGCTATGACCCCCGCACCCTCAAGCCGGTCTATTCGGCAAAAACCTCCGAGGACAAGAAGCTGCAGCGCGCTCTGCTTCAGGCGCATATCCCCGAAAACCGCTACGCCGTCATAGACGCGCTTAAAAAGGCGGGCAGGGAAGACCTGATCGGTTCTGCCCCCGGGTGCATCATCACCGCAAGAGCGGGTGACAAGGCTCACAAAAACAAGCAGCCTGCATCGGGCAAAACTGTGCCCGCCCGAGGCGGCAAACCCGCCGCCAAAGGCGCAAACGGCAGGCGTTCGGACACCAAACCCGCACCCAAACAGGGCGGCAAAACCGCCCGCACTCCCGCAGCTGCCGATAGATACCCCGCCAAATCTGACACCAAGAGCCAAAAGGGCAGACGCAAATGAGCGGATACGTAGCATTGGAGCGTCTGCGCCGATTTATGACGGATGCGGATATTGCCCGTGCCGAGGCGGCTGTGCCGGGCATCAAAGGCGTGTTTGCGTACGTTTTTCCCTATCTTGCGGATATGAGCGAGGGCAATATCTCTCTCTACGCCCGCGGTGAGGACTATCACGCGGCAGTCAGGCGTGAGCTTGAGCGCAGGATCGAAGAGCTCAGGCGCGAGTACCCCAACGCCGCCTTTTTGCCCTATGTGGACGCGTCGCCTTTCCCCGAGGTGCGTGCGGCGGCAATGGCAGGGCTTGGTGTTATCGGCAAAAATAACCTGCTCATTACCCCGAAACACGGCAGTTTCGTGTTTATCGGGCTTATCGCCACCGACCTGCGCCTTGAAGCGGAGCCTTGCGCACCGTCTGTCTGCATCGGCTGCGGTGCCTGCATAGACGCCTGCCCCACGGGCGCTTTGAGCGTGAACGGTTTTGACGCTTTGCGCTGTCTGTCGGATATCACCCAGCGCAAGGGCGAGCTGAGCGAGAACGAAAAGCGCCTTGTCAAAGCCTGCAATACCGCCTGGGGCTGTGATATCTGTCAGCTGGTCTGCCCTATGAACGGCGGCGCCGAACGCACCGATATCGAGGGGTTCGCAACCGACCTTATCACCTCTCTGCGCTCCTGCGATATTCCTCCGACTCAGGCGGAGTTTAAGCGCAGGTATCGCTCCCGGGCATTTTCCTGGCGGGGCAGAGGGCCTTTGGAACGCAATCTTGCCCTGCTTGAGCAGGAATAACGGTATTGCAAAGGCCGCGGGGCTTGTGGTATAATGAAATGTACGCCAAAAACAGATTCAAGAGGCAAACTATGGAAAACGACATCAAAAAAGACGTCCTGATCTCCATTGCGGGAAAGGGTGACAATATGGGCGAGGATTCCCCCGCCGCATTCGTTACCGAGGGCAGACTGTACCGAAAGGGCAGACACTATTATATAAACTACAAAGAGAGTGAGATAACCGGTCTTGCGGGCACCACGACTACCCTGCATCTTGAGGACGACCGCCTTGCGCTGATACGCACGGGCAAGTACCCCTCAAGTATGGTGTTCGAAAAGAACGGCAAGCATATGACCGTTTACCCCACCGATTACGGCACGATGACCATAGTCATCTCCACCCGAAGCATAAAGAGCAGTATGACCGATTCGGGAGGTATTATCGACGTGCTTTATGATCTTGAGATAGAAAACCAGCCCGCTTGTCAGCATCATCTGCTGGTAAGCGTTACCGAGAAATAACAAAGGAGACTTACATTATGATCAATCTTGTTGATGAGGCAAGACGGGGCGCCGCCGAACTTATTGAAAAAGCCTACGCAAAAGCCGTTGAGACGGGCGCACTTCCTCAGGCAGAGGTCAGAAAACCCGTTATTGAAGAGCCCAAGGACATCCGCAACGGTGACCTTGCCTGCTCTTTTGCAATGCAGAACGTCAAGATGATCGGCAGACCTCCCCGCGTTATTGCCGACGCAATAATCGCCAATATGGAGTTTGAGGGTACCTTCTTCAGCTCTGCCGACGCCGCAGGCCCCGGCTTTATCAACCTGCATTTCAGCCATAGCTGGTTTAGGAAGGTCGTTGAGGCTATCTCCGCCGAGGGCGAGGAGTACGGCAGAACTCAGGCCGAGCACAAAGAGAAGATCATGGTGGAGTTCGTCTCCGCCAACCCCACGGGCCCCATGCATATGGGCAACGCCCGCGGCGGCGTGCTGGGTGACAGCCTTGCCGAGGTACTCTCAAGGGCAGGCAACGACGTTACCCGCGAATTTCTGGTCAACGACGCAGGCAATCAGATAGAGAAGTTCGCTCTGTCTCTGGACGTGCGCTTTATGCAGCTGGTCGAGGGCGAGGAGAGCCACCCCCTGCCCGAGGACTGCTATCAGGGCATCGACATCGTGGAGCTTGCGCAGAAGTATATCGACAAGTTCGGTACCTCTCTTGCACAGAAGCCCCAGCGCGAGCGTATGGACACACTCAGCGCCTTCGGACTTGAGCATAATATCCCCAAGATGAAGAGCGACCTTCTGCGCTACGGCATCGAGTACGACCGCTGGTTCTTTGAGAGTGAGCTCCATCAGAGCGGATATGTCAAGGAGACCGTGGATATGCTCACCGCAGCAGGCGCCACCTACGAAAAAGACGGTGCGCTGTGGATCCGCTCCACCGACTTCGGCTGCGAAAAAGACGACGTTCTCCGCCGTGCCAACGGCTTCTATACCTATTTTGCCGCAGATATCGCATATCACCGCAACAAGTTTGCGGTACGCGGCTTTGACAGAGTCATCAACATCTGGGGCGCCGACCATCACGGCCACGTTGCCCGCCTCAAGGGCGCTCTTGACGCGCTGGGTCTGGACGGCACCAACCGTCTGGAGATCGTGCTGATGCAGCTTGTCCGTCTCACTCGCGACGGTCAGGTGGTGCGTATGTCCAAGCGTACCGGCAAGGCTATCACCCTCACCGACCTGCTTGACGAAATAAGCGTGGATGCCGCAAGATACTTCTTCAACTCCCGCGCCAGCGACACCCATCTGGAGTTCGATCTGGGTCTTGCCGTCCGTACCGACAGCGAAAACCCCGTCTACTACGTCCAGTACGCCCACGCAAGAATCAAGAGCATCCTCCGCGCGCTCAAAGAAGACGGCATCGACACGAACCCCGCCAATGTCGATCTGAGCCTGCTTACCCACGAGAGCGAGACCGAGCTTATCCGTGAGCTGTCCAGACTGCCCGAGGAGATCAAGCTTGCCGCCGCCTCCCGCGAGCCCGCAAGACTCAACCGCTACGCCACCAACGTGGCGACGGCATTCCACCACTTCTATACCGAGTGCCGCATCAAGGGTGCGGAGAGCGACGGTTTGCGCGATGCAAGAATAACTCTGATCAACTGCACCGCAACTGTCATCAAAAATACCCTTTCTGCCTTCGGTGTCTCCGCACCCGACCATATGTAACGGGGAGCAAAATCAAATCGTACATAAAAAGAAGACTCACCGTGAGTCTTCTTTTTTGTGTCCGTTGTGTGGGAGTTTTTGTTACACTTTTGTTACTTTTGTCGGTTTTTGATTGACTTTGTCGGTTTTTGTCCTATACAATCAGGTTGTATTTGTCTGTTGATCTACAGTCTGGAGGATACCGATGAAAAAACTTACCGCATTCATACTGTCATTTTTACTGCTTATAACACCCTGCTTTGCCTACGACAGTCTGACCCGTCAGACGGCGGCAGAGCACCTTTATGACCGCGGCCTCTTAAAGGGCGTGGGCACCGTCGACGGCACGGTGGATTTTGCCCTCGACGACATTCTTACCCGTGAGCAGGCTGTGGTACTGCTTATCCGCCTGCTTGGCAGAGAAGCCGAAGCGCTGGCCTGCGACTTTCCCTGCTCCTTTAAGGACGTGCCCGAGTGGGCTGTGCCTTACGTTGGCTACGCTCAGGTCACGGGCCTGACTCTGGGTATGGGCGACGGCACCTTCGGCGCGGGCCTGCCCGTTACGGGAGTGCAGTTTCTCACCTTTTTGCTCCGTGCGCTGGGCTACAGCACGCCCATTGACTTCGTGTGGACCGACGCCTGCGCCATGGCGGAAAAGGCAGGCATCCCCGGCAACGATTTTGCCGGCATAGATGAGCTTACCCGCGGTGACGCGGTGGTCATGTGCGACTGGGCGCTGAACTGCCCGACCAAAGGCGGCGAGAGGCTTCTTGAGGTCATAAGCGGCAGCGGCACGGTCAAAGATCCCCCCGCCTCATACGATCTCAGCAGCTTTTCATCCAAGGGCGGCAGTACCCAAACTACCGGCTGGGTCAATATCAACGACGAGGACAAAGCCGGTGCCAACTCAAGCAAGCTGCTCAGCCAGCCCTCCTCTGTAAACGTCGAAGCCGACGGCAAGGTGCGCGTGCTTATCGTCCATACCCATGTCACCGAGACCTATACCCCCACAGACGGTCTGACCTACAAGGAGCAGGGCGGCACCTGCCGCACCCTTGACGATCAGCGCAATATGCTGAGAGTGGGTGAGGTGGTCACCAATATCCTCAACAGCCGGGGTATAGGCACTATCCATCTGACCGTGGTGGAGGACTATCCCAACTACAACAACGCCTACAAGCGTATGCGCGTGCATATCGAGGAGATCCTGGAGCAGTACCCCGACATCGAGGTGGTCATAGATATGCACCGCGACTCGGTGGAGTACAAGGGCAAGCGTGCCAAGACCGTGGCAAACGTCAACGGCAGAGAGTGCGCACAGCTGATGTTTACCGCGGGTACGGGCGGCAACTCCAACTGGAAAGAAACGCTGGGAACTCAGGTGCGTCTGCACAATATGCTGGAAAACCGCTATCCCGGCCTGATGCGCCCCATTATTCTCCGTGACTCAAGCTATAACCACGATATGACCGCGGGCAGTATGCTTATCGAGGTCGGCACCGCCGGCAACTCCCTCAGCGAGGCCATGTACTCGGCATATCTGTTCGGTACCACCCTTGCCGATTACCTGCTGGGAGCCACCGAATAAATATAGAAAAAATATTAACCCCCGTTCACCGTTTTTGCGGTCGGACGGGGGTTTTGTTGTATGTATAACACCAAAAGTCCAAAATATTCAAAAAATATTTATAAATCTCCCGGCTGTTCTTGACAAAATATGCTAAAAGCGGTAATATTAATTTAACATTTCATCATTAAAATGGTGAAAGTGTATGATTTTACAGCCGTGGGATGCATAATTATCGGGCAAAACATCTTTCGGTAAAAGGAGGATAAAAAATGAAAAAACAATTGACCAAAACACTCCTTACAGCCCTGCTTGTGGCGGTGCTTATGACTGTGTTTGCCGTCAGCGCCTCTGCAGCGGAGACTACGGTCACTACCGAGGACGCACTGCGCACAGCTGTGACCGGCGCAGCCGACGGTGACGTGATCATTGTCAAGGGCACGATTGAGGTAACTTCCAGCATTACATTGCCTGCGGGAGCTGCTGAAAGTTCCAGAATCAAGGTGACCATTATGGGTAATCCTGCTGACGGTGCTGATGAGATCAAAGCGGCATCCACCTTTGTCAATAATGGCTCCGGTGGTAATGCCAGTATGTTTGACTTGAAGAAATACTCTACTGTTGTTTTTCAGGACATTACAGTCAATGCTAACCTGTATGTAAAAGGTCAGGATGGTACTTATGCGCTTCGTAGCGGTGTTGAAACGCCCAAACTCAGATGCGTAGTTCTGAATAATGGCAGCAGTTACTGTGAGCTGCGCGGCGATACAGTTATTACCGGTGGATATATCGCAAACGGTGCAGGTGTATACTTGTGTGGCAAACTGGATATGTATGACAACGCCAAGATAATCGGTAACTACGGTACCAGCAACGGCGGTGGCATATATATGTCTAACAGTGTTGCTCACTACCTTAATATGGAAGGTAATTCTGCAATAGAATATAACGATTCCGCAGCTGGTGGCGCCGGAGTTTATGCCAATGCGAAGTTAGGCGTAATAGCTTTGATAGACAATGCAACTATTTCCCATAACATTGCTGCAGGAAATGGTGGCGGCATTTATGCCAAGGCAACAATCACACTGTCCGATGATTCGGAAATCGCCTACAACACAGCTGCTTCTCAGGGCGGCGGTGTTAGACTGTCCGATGACGGTATCGTAAATCTTACAGGAAATTCGTCCGTACATCATAATACACTCACTGCGACGGCAACTGGCAGCACTAATGGCGGAGCCGGATTGCACTCTTATGGATCCAGATCTCAGATCAATATTAATGATAATGCTAAGGTTTATGAAAACAGCGCCCAGGTCGGCGGCGGTGGAATTCATCTGTCTGCAGGCGTGCTGAATGTGACGGACGGACATATTTACAAGAACTCCACACAAGATTCCGGTGGTGCTATCAGACTGTCCTGTTCAGGTCCTCATAAGATTTCCGGCGGCGTTATCGGCGGTTATGATGAAAAACTGGACGATCCCGCAACCGAAGATGTTGACGAGGGTAATCTTGGCAACTATGCAAAGAAGAACGGCGGCGCAATTTATGTTTACAGTGGCGCAGTCGAAGTGAGCGGAGATGCTGAAATAAGCTATAACAAAGCCGGAAATAACGGCGGCGGTATCTCTGATGTTGCATCGGGCGCATCTTCTGTTAGCGGCGGCACCATAAAGTATAATGAAGCAGGCAACAACGGCGGCGGCATCTATACTGATTATAGTACTATTACATTAAGCGGCGGAACTATCGAACACAACTCGGCGGCTTACCGCGGCGGCGGCATACATGTTGTTCAATCCAGTACAGATTATCTTGTTGTAGTAAAAATAAGCGAAGCATTAATTGTTAAGGACAACTATGCCGGCAACTATGGCGGCGGTATATGTGTCAATTCCGGTAAAGTTTACCTTAATGGCGGAACGATTAGCGGCAATACTGCATACATTCGCGGCGGCGGCATCTATAACAACAGTACAGTGTGCAGAGAAGATGGTGTTGCAGGAACGACCGTATATGTCACCAATAATCGTATAGGTGAAGAAGGCGATGATGACACCATAGTTACGCTCGGTTCCGACACTTATGAGCGTCGCGGCGGCGGTATCGAGAACAATGATACCTTTACGATGAGCAATATCGAGATCACCGGCAACCATTCGCCCTTCTACGGCGGTGGTGTCTGCAACCGCGGAACGTTGACCCTGACAAATGCTACCGTAACCGGTAATACCGCACAGGGTTCGGGCGCAGGCATATTCAACTACGACACGTTGACTCTTGACGGTGTTAAGATCACCGGCAACACCTCGACTACCGGTATCGGAGCAGGCGTTCAGGCATTTTCCAATTCCAGCTACAACAGTCAGATCACTATCAAGGGCGCAACTCAGATCACCGGAAACACCGGCGTGGGCTGCAACGACCTTAACATAAACGTTAATAAGAATCCTGAAGTAGTTTCCGTCACCTTTGATACCGGCGCTATCAAGATCGGCGAAATGCGTTTTGCCAAGGGCTTCCTTGCCAATACCGTTAACGTTATAGGCGATCTGACGGGCTCCGAGATCGGCGTATATCTTGAGGCTCTGGCAATTGACGGTACTTATACAGATGGTGTCATTCAGTTTGGTACAGCAGGTAACGAAGCAGTCATTCCCGCAGGAGCGATATCCAATACACAGCTTGGCAGCGCTTCCGCAGCAGAAGGACTGGTTAAGTTTGCCGCAGCAGAAGTTGTAGATATCACATTTGAAGATATCAGCGGCACAGAAGTAAAGACCTACAAGGTTCCCGAATACAAGACCTATTGGCTGCCCGCTCTTAGCGAGTTTGACGGTGTGACCGGTACCATCGTAGGCGTACTTGACACCGCAGCAGAAGGACTTTTCTACACTGCTGAGGAAATTGAAGATAACGAGGTCTTCACAAAGGCAGCAACAGGCGACAAGAAGCTGACTGTCATCGCTCTTGAGGTTGCCACCAAGCAGGGCGCATCGGTAAATCTCAGCGAGAAATCCGGTATGCGTTTTGTCACCAAGGTGGACGCAGACGTTCTTGAGGCTTTGACCGAGCTGGGATTCAGCTATCAGCGCGGCCTTATGGTAAGCAACGAGAGCCTGACAGGCGTTGAGATCGATACCGAAAAGACCAACGTAGCGATCGGTAGTGCTGACAAAAACTTCGTTGACGCGGCAAACCACGCAAACGCAACGTGGAAGGGTAACTATTATCTGGGCGCAGACGAAACAGAGGCAGGTTATGAGGCTTTCTCCATTGCGCTGCAGCTGGATGATACCAACTACGAAACAGTCTTCTACTTCCGCGGTTACGTTACCCTCAAACTGGGTGAAGAAGAAATCACCGTTTACAGCGATTACACAGACGAATACTGCCGCAGCGCACGCGGTGTTGCACAGAGCTATTGCGGAGTGATCAACGAAAGCGAAACACCCGTTACACTGACCGATGCACAGAGCAGCGCTCTGGCAGCACTGTCCGGCTGGACTTGCGGACAGGACGGCAAGTGGACAGCACCCGCACAGGCAGAATAAGCAAAGGAGGATAGGAAAATGAAAGAATACGAATCTCCCAAAATAGAAGAGATCGAGATCAAAGTTGAAGATATCCTCTACGAAAGCTTCGGAGACGACGGCTCTATCGAGTGGGAAATCAAGAAACTCGGCGGCAACGAATAACAAAACGTACCTGTAACAAAAGACCCACCTTTTTGTAAAGGTGGGTCTTTGTATAAGGGTAACGGCGGGATTGCGGAGTGAGGCAAAGGAGCTCTCCGCGACAAAAAGATACCTCCCGCCGTGCCGATCTTATCTTCGGCGCGGTGTGTCGCCTCTGTTATTCGGGAATGCCCTGCTCGCTGACCCTGCGGAGATTGTCGGCGATGGTGGTCAGCACGTCATAGAATACCCTGCGTCGGTCCCCGTCGATCTCTCCGCCTACGGCAGTCACCGCAAGTCTTGCGCGGTCGCAGACGTGCCGTGCCACCTGCTGACCTTTTTTGGTCAGGTGCAGGGGCGCTCTGTAGCCGTTGCCGCCCGTCAGCTGACGGGTGAGCAGGCCTTTTTCGATCATTTCGGAAACGGCGCGGGAAACGGCGGCCTTGTCCTTGTCGCAGGCTTTGCCAAGCTCCACGGCGGTGACACCCTCGGGGTGACGGCTCATAGTTACGAGATACTGGGCAAAATACGCCTTGTATCCCAGCTTTTCCATCTCCTCGCGCTCGATCTGAAGCAAATAGCGGTGTATCTCGGACACCGAAAACGAAAACTGCTGAAATCTGTCAAGCATAATCAAAAACTCCTTAAAGGTTGTTTTGTCAACAAGCAGAGCATACACCTTGATTGTTGTTTTGTCAACCTTTTGGCGGCACGCCGCGGTTTTGTATTGCCGATTGTGTGATTTTTGTGCAAAGTGTGTTAAAATGGGGGAGAGAGGGGCGTTTTTCCCTCAATAATCAACTGAAATAACCTGCGGGGGAGCATAAAAATGGCTGAATTGTGGGAACTTGTGGATATAAATATGCAAAAAACGGGAAACACCTACGTCCGAGGCAGCGGTGAGCCTTTTCCTGCGGGCAATTACCACGTAGGCGCGGAGATCTGGGTCAAGACCCCCGACGGCAAGCTGCTGCTTACCCTGCGCCACCCCGAAAAAGAGTGCGGAAATATGTGGGAATGTACGGCGGGGTCTTATGTTGCGGGGGAAAAGGGTGCCGAGGGTGCCGCCCGTGAGCTCAGAGAGGAAACGGGCATAGAAGTATCTCCCCACAGCCTCAGACTGCTGGGCAGGCGGGTGCGCAGGAATATGATCGTGGAGACCTATCTGTGCCTGCTTGACAGCGACGGAGTGCAGCTGCGCCTGCAGCCCGAGGAGGTGGCGGATGCCAAATGGGTAACGCCCGACGAGGTGGAAAATCACCCCGATATGGTCAAAAACATCCGCGAAAGCTATCGGCTGTACAAAAGCTCACTTCGTTCTCGGTGACGTAAAGGTGTTCTGTATCACGCCCGCAGGGCAATTTATCATTTCGTATTTACTTTCCCTTTTCCCTGTGCTATGATGTAGGCGAAAATCCCGTGGTTAGGGGAGTGAGAGTTTATGTCCCAAAAAATACGCACGGGCAGGGTGTGGGATATGACCGAGGGCAGACCGCTGCCCCTTATTCTAAGCTTTGCGGTGCCTTTTCTTATAGGTAATATTTTTCAGCAGGTCTACAGCCTTGTGGACACTATGGTGGCAGGCTATTTTCTGGGTGACAGCGCAATAGCCGCTATAGGTGCCTCCCAGTCTTTGTACAATCTGGTCATCAACACGGCTATCGGTCTTAACAGCGGCTACGGCATCGTGGTGACGCGGTATTTCGGCGGACGGGACTATAACCGTATGCGGCAGGCGGTGGGCGGTATGATGATGCTCAATCTGGGCATTACCGCTCTTTTGACTCTGCTGGCGCTGGTGTTTTTGAGGCCCGTTCTGGCGTTTATGAACACGCCGCAAGGCATCTTTCGCGAGACCTACAGCTACATATCGGTCATCTGCGGCGGAATGCTGGCAACCGTCTGCTACAATATGTTTGCCGCCATAATGCGCGCGGTGGGAAACAGCCGTGCGCCGCTGGTGTTTTTGGTAATATCCTCTATGCTCAACGTGGGGCTTGATCTGTTTTTCGTGGTGGTGCTCAAGACCGGCGTGGGCGGTGCGGCTATGGCCACCGTTATCGCTCAGGCCGTTTCGGCACTGCTCAGCGGAGGATACGTGTGGCACTGCTACCGTGAGTATCTGCCCGACAAAACCGACCTGCGTCTGCCCCGTGGGCTTTTGGGCGAGCTGTTCTCCACCGGTGCGGCAATGGCTCTTATGAGCTGTGTGGTGGAGCTTGGTTCGGTGATAATCAACCGCGCCAACAACCTGCTGGGTGAGGCGCTGATAGCGGCAAACACGGCAGGCAGGCGAATGTGGAACCTGATGCTGATGCCCCAGAACGCCGTCGCAACGGCAAACTCGGTGTTTATGGCACAGAATTGGGGCGCGCGCAAAATAGACCGCATCCGCAAAGCCCTCCGTCAGGTCTTTGGTGTGGTATGTCTATGGTCGGTCTTTGCCTGCGCGGTGTTCTTCCTGATAGGTGAGCAGCTGATACGGTTCACTACGGGCTCCTCCGACCTCGAAATAATCGGCGGCGCGCTGCTGCTGACCAGAAGCGCCCTCGTCTGCGCACCCGCGCTGGGAATACTTGTGTGTATGCGCAACACCCTGCAGGCCCTTGGGTGCAAGGTCATTCCCGTGCTGTCCAGCTGTATCGAACTGCTTATGAAGGCCGTGTCTGCATCGTGGGCTATCCCCCGATTCGGGTTTACCGCGATGGCGCTGACCGAACCCGTGACCTGGGTGATCATGATGGCGTTTTTGCTTGTGGGATACTGGGCGAGACTGCCGAGGTTGAATGCACAATGCAAAGAAGCTGAATAGAGGACAGAGTCCGCAGCCAAATTATCCCTACGGGATAGCTTATAGCTTTTAGCTACAGCCGCAGGCACTGTTCAGCTACAGCCGCAGGCTGTTATTCAGTTGCGCCGGCGGCGCAATTTAGCTATAAAAAACGATGTGAGACATCTCACATCGTTTTTTTATTTCACCGGTGAATTATACTATCAAGTGCAACACTTTAGTGAAATAAAAAAGAAGTTCATACAGATCTCTGGTAGAATAAAGTTACCACACCGTAAACTACAAAAAGGGAGATCTGTATGAACTATCATCATCTTACCATAGAAGAGC
>JAFQTO010000055.1 GCA_017408985.1 Clostridia bacterium | reverse complement strand
CTAACGATATTTTACTTTTATTCTTCACCCAAAATGCTTGATAGCAATTTTGCAGAGCAAGGGTTAAAATTCCAGATACTATAATTCCAATTACAACAATAAAATATGCCGTCCTCAAATATGATGCAATTTCGGTAAGTGATAAAAGAGACACTTCCTGTATAATCGCATCTGCTTTCTGCCCAAAGAACGGCAAGAAGAAAAACATAGCAATACTACAATCGAGCAATCCAAATACCAAGTCACAAAAATGCTTTTCCTTTTGCTTGGTATCTTCTTCTGCTATGGTCAGCAATTCATCACCCGATAGTAATTCATCAATTGTTACCCCAAAAAACTTTGAGATTGCTTTCAAAGAATCTATATTTGGATATCCTCTGCCTGACTCCCATTTTGAAATAGCAGTTCTGGACACGAAAAGAACCTCAGCAAGTTCTTCCTGTGTAAGTCCTTTTTGCTTTCGGAGTTCCTGTAATTTTTCGTTAAATTCCATAATATTGGCTCTTTCTGAAAATAACCGACATACGGTAAATTCAAGTTTATCTAATTGAAATTATTATATCATAAATATGTGAATAAATAAAGAAAACGGCACGAAATTAGCTTTAGCGCCGTTTGGGAAAAAACAAAAAGCTCTGCGTAATGCAGAGCTTTTTGCTGAAAATAATCCCAAATGGGTAGTTACCTCTTGGAGTTTTTGCATTGGCGTTTCACAGCGTTTTACATCGTGTGTAATGCTCATATCGTGGGATATTGTAGGGGTGTAATCGCATATCGTTTGATATTTTGGATACAGCCTCATAGAATGTTGCACCAAATTAGCACCAAACTCACACCAAGATTAACACCCAATCAGTTAGACAAATTGGAATTTATCGACCTGCTATGTTTTTTCCAACTACATAAACACCAGCCAGCATTTCAGCGATTGATATTCCTAATAGAAGTCCAGAGAAAAAGTCTTTTATATTGGAACCACCCAAGGTATAAGAGAGCGCCTGTAAGGCAATTCCCATTACGATAAGCAAGATTCCATAGAGCAAGTTTTTTTGTTTTTCCAAATCCTGCGTTCTTTTCAATAAATCCATAATTTGCTCTTCATCATATGTGCGAACGCTTTTCTCTTCCGACGCTTCGCCATCCATCAGCTCCGCAACTGTGACTCCCAATTCTTCACATAAGATTTTTACGACAGAGTAATCGGGCATGCATTTACCTGTTTCCCATTTTGAAACTGTCTTATTGGATACTCCAAGCTTTTCTGCCAACTGCTCTTGTGTAAAGTTTTTCTCTTTTCTCTTATGTGCTATAAACTTTCCTGTTGTTAGTTGGTTCATTTTTGTTGCCTCCATTTGTTGTTTATGGCAAAAGTATATCTCATTGGATGCAAAAACTACATCCCTCATTGGGAGAATATGCGTGGAATTGCTGATTGCACCTACAAATTCCAGTTTATCGAAGTGATACCATTATATCATAATAATGTGAATAAATAAAGAGAACGGCACGAAAATTGCTTTTCGTGCCGTTCTATTGCTTAAATGAGGTCTTTTTCAATACTTTCAGCCATCTTTGCTTTATACTCCTTGAAGATGTGAGTATAGATGTCAGAGGTAATAGCGGTATTACAATGCCCAAGGTGCTCGGAAATAGCCTTAACATCAAAGTTATCACAAAACAAAAAGCTCTGCGTAATGCAGAGCTTTTTGATAAAATAAATCCCAAATGGGTAATTATCTCTTGGAGAACTGAGGTGCGCGACGTGCGGCCTTCAGACCGTACTTCTTACGCTCCTTCATACGGGAGTCGCGGGTCAGGAAGCCGGCCTTCTTGAGGGCAGCTCTGTACTCGCCGTCTGCCTGAAGCAGAGCACGTGCGATACCGAAGCGGATAGCGCCGGCCTGGCCGGTGTAACCGCCGCCGCAGACCTTGATCTCAACGTCGAACTTAGCTTCGAGGCCCAGGAGGACCAGGGGCTGACGGACGATGAACTTCATGGTCTCGAGACCGAAGTACTCGTCAAGTGCGCGGCCGTTGATGGTGATCTTGCCGGTGCCGCCGGGAATGAGCTTTACTCTTGCGACAGAGCTCTTTCTTCTGCCGGTGCCGTAGAAATATGCCTTCTTAGGTGTATACATTGTTCTTTACCTCCCCTTATTCAGCGATCCAAGCTTCGGGCTTCTGAGCCTGCTGCTGATGCTCAGGACCTGCGTAGATCTTGCATCTGCCGAGAGCCCAGCGGCCTACGCTGTTCTTGGGCAGCATACCCTTGACAGCCAGCTTGATTGCCAGCTCGGGCTTGGTAGCCATAAGGGTCTTGTACTGGGTCTCCTTGAGACCGCCTGCGTAACCGGAATGGGTGCGATAGTACTTCTGCTCCAGCTTCTTGCCGGTGAAGACAGCCTTGGAAGCGTTGACGATAACTACGAAATCACCGCAGTCAACGTTGGGGGTGAAATCAACCTTGTGCTTGCCGCGCAGGATAGCTGCTGCGGTAGCTGCTACGCGACCGGCGGGCTTGCCGGCTGCATCGAGAACGTACCACTTGCGCTGTACGGTCTCAGTCTTTGCCATAAATGTGGACATTTGCTTTTCCTCCGTTTTTTATATTATTTTAATAAAAATATCTTTTTCAAGCTTTTTAGTTATACCATAGGCAAAATCCTATGTCAATAGGTTTTTTCAACTTTTTTCATTTAGATTTTTAATGCTTTGATTTGCTCCGTTTTTCTTTGATTTTCTCCGTTTTTCTCAAATCCGATTTCACTTTTTTACTGTTGCCATATTCTGTGAAATACTGTAAACTCAACACAGGAGGCGATACAGGATGCAAAATATGCTTTCGCTCACCCGAAGCTGTATTGACGATTACTCTATGATACAGCCCGGTGACAAAATAGCCGTGGGCGTTTCGGGCGGCAAAGACTCGCTGGCGCTGCTGGTGCTGCTTGCCGAACTGCGGCGGTTTTATCCCAATCCTTATGAGCTGCATGCCATCACCCTTGACTTGGGGTATGAGGATATGGACTTTAGTCCCATAAAAGAGCTGTGCGAAAAAATAAACGTGCCCTACACGGTCAAGGAGACCAACATAAGACACGTGGTATTCGATATCAAGCAGGACCCCAACCCCTGCTCACTCTGCTCAAAGATGCGCCGCGGTGCGCTGCACAACAAGGCGCAGGAGCTTGGATGCAACAAGGTGGCGCTTGGGCATCATTTTGACGATGCTATAGAGACATTTATGCTGTCGCTTATATACGAGGGTCGCATAAGCTCCTTCCGCCCCGTTACCTATCTCAGCCGCGCAGACCTGACGGTCATCCGTCCTATGCTGTATATACACGAAAAAACGGTGGCGAACTTCGTGCGCAGGCAGGAACTGCCTATAGTACACAACCGCTGTCAGGCTGACAAGAACACCAAGCGCGAGGACGTAAAAAAGCTGCTGTATGAGCTTGAGGGCAGATATCCCGACCTCAAGAAGCATATATTCGGCGGCTTGCAGCGCTCCCCCCTGCCCGGCTGGAACAAGGACGACCCGTTGGGTGAATGATAGATATAAGGCTTCGGAAAGCATACGCTTTCCGAAGCCTTGTTTATTCTTCTATGAAACCGAGGATATCATCACGGGTCCGGGTGTAAGTGGTATCGTTGAGTATCTCGTGACGGGCGTCGGGATAAATCAAACACCGCGCATTAGCGCCTGCGGCTTTGAGCCCGTCTGCCACTTCCTGCACTCCCTTTCCGTAATTACCAACCGGGTCTTGCGCACCCGATACAAGCAAAATGGGCATATCGGCAGGAACCGCGCCGTACCAACTGCTGCTGTTGCTCTCCTTGATGAGCCTGATAAGGTCGCCCATGGTGCTGACGGTAAACTTGAAGGTACAGAACTTGTCTGCGTAGTATTTGCGCCTGACCTCCTCGTCGCGGGTAAGCCACGGTGAGGGGTCATCCTCTGTGCCGCCGCCGAAACGCTTGTTATAGCTGCCAAAGGCGATCTTGTCCAGCAGTTTGGATATATGGCGCTCACCAAACAGCTTTTTAAGGACCGACACAAGCGCCAGACCTGCATCGGCGGCAGGGTTTTTGCCTCCCGTACCCATAATAATGCACCTATCGGGCTTCACATAGCGCACAGCGGCGATACGTGCGATAAACGAGCCCATACTGTGACCCATAAGGAAGTACGGCAGGGCTTGTCCGTCGGGGGTATATTCTGCAATCACCGCATCGGAAAAGGCTCTTACGTCGCGGCAGAGGATATCCCAGCCGTTTTGGGGTGCTATATATCCCAGCTCGCTGTCGTCAAGCGCGGTAAGTCCGTGACCCAGATGATCATATCCGAAGCATATGTAGCCCTTATCCGCCATATCGGTCATAAATCGGTCATACCGCGCCATATGCTCGGTCATACCGTGGACAACGTGAAAAAAGCCTTTGGGCTCACTGCACGGCAGGTACACAACTCCCCTGAGCTGATGGATATTATCGGTCGAGGGCGCGCTGAACGGAATTTTTTTCATAATGCTCTCCCCTTTTTTTCCTGATGGATATATTATAGCACAGACTGCCCGATATTCCAACAGAGCAAGTGTCCGTATTATGAAAACATCCCGACCAGCAAAACCGGAATAAGCCCCGCAGGGCCGCACAGAGCGATAACGGTCAGCGAAAAGATATTGAGCTCTATTGCCATATTGCTGCCTCTGCATGCAAGATCAAACATATGCACAGACAAAAGCCCCAACATCAGATTGAGGGCAATCTTTCGACCGAGTCGTATGCGTGAAGACAGCACCAGCACACCCGGATACACCAGCGCAAGCACCATAAGTGCATAAACGACGGTCACAGCGTATCGCCCGTTAGGTTCTCGTCCTTGAGTTTTTGGAGCAGAAACGAATACTGCGCCTGCAGGGCGTTCATCTCGTGGACGCAGGACTCGATAAGCTTGGGTTCGGTCACGTTCTGGAAGGCGTTGCGCGCGTGGTGCATTTTTTCGATAACGGTGCGGTATTCGGCTATAAGCTCCTTTTGCTCGGGTGTGTGCGTATCGGGCTCTTTTTTGAAAAAGGTTTTGGCAATACCGAACATTTTTGTACCTCCATACAATTTATGGTGTAATAATTCCCATTTTTGACCAATTATATACAGTATTTATTTGACAACGGAGTATTTTTACTTTACAATATAGAGTGGTATAAAATCCGAATCGGAGGATGATTATGGCAAAAAGCAACAGCTACGGTAATGAAAGCATATCCATGCTGAAAGGCCCCGACAGAGTCAGAAAGCGCCCCAGCGTTATTTTCGGCTCCGACAACGTAGAGGGCTGTCAGCACGGCTTTTTTGAGATACTTTCAAACTCGGTGGACGAAGCCAGAGAGGGCTACGGAAACGTCATCAACGTTACCCGCTTCCTTGACGGGTCTTATGAGATAGAGGATTTCGGCAGAGGTGTGCCTCTGGACTACAACGAGCGCGAAAAGCGCTTTAACTGGGATCTGATATACTGCGAGCTGTACGCGGGCGGCAAAATGCAGAACGTGGACGGCGGCGACTACAGCGTATCGCTGGGTCTTAACGGTCTGGGCGCCTGCGCTACCCAGTGCTCCTCCGAATATATGGACGTGACCTCCTACCGTGACGGAAACCGATATTTCGTACACTTTGAAAAGGGTGTCAACAAGACCAAGGGCAAGCTTATCGTCGAGCCGTACAGCGGCAAGCGTACGGGTACCGTACACCGATTCAAGCCTGATATTACCGTTTTTACCGACATCAATATCCCCGTTGAGTTTTTTCACGATATACTCAAGCGTCAGGCTGTTGCCAACGCAGGTGTGAAATTCGTGTTCAAAAACGAGACGGCATCCAACAAATACGAGACTACGGAATATTTCTATGCCAACGGTATCACCGATTATGCCAAAGAAATCGTAGGCGACCAGGCATTTACCCAGCCCTACACCATTCACGGTGAGCGCGTGGGCAGAGACCGCGAGGATCTGAAGGACTACAAGGTCATGGTGGATGCGGTGTTCTGCTTCTCCAACACCAAGCCGTTTATCGAGTATTATCACAACTCCTCCTGGCTGGAGCACGGCGGCGCACCAGAAAAAGCGGCAAAAAGCGCCTTTGTCTCAGCCGTTGACGCCTACATCAAGCAGTCGGGCAAGTATCAGAAGACAGACAGCAAAATAACGTTCAACGATATAGCAGACAGTCTCGTGCTGATAACCAACGGCTTTTCCGCGGTTGCGTCCTATCAGAACCAGACCAAAAAGGCTGTTACCAACAAGTTTATTCAGGATATGATGACCGACTTTTTGCGCTCCTCGCTGGAGGTGTACTTCATTGAGAACAAGCAGGAAGCCGACAGGATAGCCGATCAGATACTTATCAACAAGCGCTCAAGAGAGCAGGCCGAAAAGACACGCCTCAACGTCAAGACCAAGCTGACGGGCACTATCGACATATCCAACCGCGTGGAAAAATTCGTCGACTGCCGCACCAAAGACCTGAGTCTGCGCGAGCTGTACATAGTGGAGGGCGACTCGGCATTGGGCTCCTGCAAGCAGGGACGCGACCCTGATTTTCAGGCTATAATGCCCATACGCGGCAAGATCCTCAACTGTCTCAAAGCTGATTATTCCAAAATATTCGCCTCCCCAATCATCACCGATCTTATCAAGGTGCTGGGCTGCGGTGCAGACGTGAAGATCAAGACCAAGAGCAAGGACGTGCCTACCTTCTCACTGGAAAATCTCCGCTGGAACAAGGTCATAATCTGTACCGATGCCGACGTAGACGGATTCCATATACGCACGATGGTGCTTACTATGCTCTACAGACTGACACCCAAGCTTATAGAGGAGGGTTACGTTTATATTGCCGAAAGCCCTCTGTACGAGATAGTATGCAAGGATAAGTCGTATTTTGCCTTCACCGACCGTGAAAAGGAGCAGATATGCCAAAAGCTTGAGGGCAAAAAATACAGCATAATGCGCTCCAAAGGTCTGGGTGAAAACCAGCCCGAAATGATGTGGGAGACCACTATGAACCCCGAAACGCGCAGACTTATCAAGATAATGCCCGAGGACGCCGCAGTTATGGCAGAGACATTTGAGATGCTGCTGGGCGACAATCTTCAGGCGCGAAAAGACCATATCGCAGAGGTAGGCGCTCTCTATCTCGATATGGCAGACATAAGCTGAGGAGGTGGATTGCGTGCACAGGTATACCGAATCACCCATTACCGAAACTTTGGAAAAGAACTTTATGCCCTATGCGATGAGCGTCATAGTATCCCGCGCACTACCCGAGATCGACGGATTCAAGCCCTCCCACCGCAAGCTGCTGTATACTATGTACAAAATGGGCCTGCTGACCGGCAGCCGCACCAAATCCGCCAACGTTGTCGGCGCTACGATGAAGCTCAACCCCCACGGCGATGCCGCCATATACGAGACTATGGTACGTCTTGCAAGGGGCAACGAGTCGCTGCTGGTGCCGTTTGTGGACAGCAAGGGAAACTTCGGCAAAGTCTATTCCAGCAATATGGCATACGCCGCACCCCGATACACCGAGGTCAAGCTGGACGCGATATGCTCGGAGATATTCGGGGATATCGACAGCGATACGGTGGATTTTGTGGACAATTATGACGGCTCGATGAAGGAGCCTACCCTGCTGCCCACAAGCTATCCCAATATCCTCGTGTCCTCCAATCTGGGTATTGCCGTCGGTATGGCGTGCAATATCTGCGGTTTTGACCTCAACGAGGTATGCCGCACCGCAATAGAGTATATCCGCAACCCAGGGTGCGATCTGTTCTCCACTCTCCCCGCCCCCGATTTTCCTACCGGCGGCGAGATCATCTACGACCGCGATCAGCTGGAAAAAATATACTCCACCGGCCGCGGTACCATCAAGATACGCAGCAAATGGAGCTATAACAAAAAAGAGAACATAATCGAGATCACCGAAATCCCCTACACCACCACTATCGAGGCCATAACAGACAAGATAGTCTCTCTGGTTAAGTCTGGTGCCATCAAGGAGATCAACGATATCCGCGACGAGACCGGCCGCGACGGTCTCAAGATAGCTATTGATCTCAAACGCGGTGTCAACCCCGACAAGCTTATGCAGAAGCTGATGAAAAGCACCCCGCTTATGTCTCCCTGCTCCTGCAACTTCAACATCCTGGTAGGCGGCACGCCCAGAGTGCTCGGCATTCCCGAGATACTTGACGAATGGACAGCCTGGAGGGTAGAGTGCGTCAAACGCAAACTGCACTTTGACCTGACCAAAAAGCAGAACAGACTGCACCTGCTCAAAGGTCTGAGCAAAATACTGCTGGATATCGACAAGGCTATTGCCATTATCCGCGAGACCGAGGAAGAAGCCGAGGTCATACCCAACCTGATGATAGGCTTCGGCATAGACGAGGTGCAGGCTGAGTTTATTGCCGAGATCAAGCTGCGCAATATCAACAAGGCATACATCCTCAAGCGCGTGGAAGAAACAAGCACGCTTGAAAAGGAGATCAAGCGCATCAAAGGTATTCTTGCCGACAGAGCCAAGGTGCTTGATCTGATAGTTGAGGACCTGGAGAATATCATCAAAAAATTCCCCACCACCCGCCGCAGTGAGATCATCTACGAAGCCGTTGAGCAGGACGATGAAGAGGAAGAGACTGTAGACGATTATCCCGTGACCGTATTCCTGACACGCGAGGGCTACTTCAAAAAGATCACACCTCTGTCTCTGCGTATGGGCGGCGAGCACAAGTTCAAGGAAGGCGACCGTATTGCCCAGGCAATAGAGGCATCAAATGCCCGCGAGGTGATATTCTTTACCAATCAGGCGCAGGCGTATAAGTGCAGGGTAAACGACTTTACAGACACCAAGGCGAGTGTGCTCGGCGACTTTTTGCCGCAGAAGCTGGGTATGGACGAGGGTGAAGTTCCCGTATATATGGCTCTGCCCGAAAAGACGGACACCAATATGATATTCGTATTCGAAAACGGCAAGATAGCCAAAGTGCCTATGAGTTCATATGAGACCAAGTCCAACCGCCGCAGGCTGACGGGTGCATACAGTGACAAATCGCCTCTCATATCGGCCATCCACGCCACACCCGATATTGAGATAGCACTCTATTCGGGCAACCGAATGCTGCTGGTCAACACGGCTGTGCTGCAGCCCAAAGCATCCCGCACCAACCAGGGCGTGTCGGTAATGTCCCTTAAAAAGGGTCACAAATTAGACAAGGTCTGTCCTCTCAGCGAGTCGGGCGTGACCAATCCTCCCCGTTACCGCACAAGAAATCTCCCCGCTATGGGCGCGCTTCTCAAAGAAGAGGATCTGCCCGAAAAACAGCTTACGTTAGAATAACTGTAAAGTTAATTTGCTTTATACCAAAAAGGAGTGATGCCATTGAGCTCAATCGAAACAAATCTGTCAAAGGGCAGCGTGCCGAAGCAGCTGATGAAGTTTGCTCTGCCCTTTATCATATCCAATCTGGTACAGTCACTGTACAGCGTTGCCGATATGGTCATAGTCGGTCAGTTTGCAGGCAAGATCAGTATGTCGGGCGTCAATATCGGCTCTCAGGTCACGATGCTGGTCACCAATCTCGTCATCGGTCTTGCCGCGGGTGCCACCGTGCTTATCGGTCAGTATCTGGGTGCCGACGACCGCAAATCCCTCAAGGACACCATAGGCACCCTGCTGACTCTGCTGCTCGTATCGTCTGTGGCTGTTACCGCCGTTATGGTATGCCTGCGTGTACCCATACTGAATCTGATACAGACCCCCGCTCCTTCTTTCGGCGAGGCAAAAAGCTATCTGACAGTCACGGCACTGGGTACGGTATTCATATTTATGTATAACGCGCTGAGCGCCATACTGCGCGGTATGGGCGACAGCAAACGGCCCTTGTATTTCGTCTGTATCGCGGCTGTGGTCAACGTGGTCCTCGACCTGATACTTGTCGGCCTGTTTGATATGGCTGCATTCGGTGCGGGTCTTGCGACTATCGCTTCTCAGGCAGTCAGCGTTGTTCTGTGTATAGTATACCTGCGCAAGCGCAAGTTTATATTTGACTTTAACCTCCGCTCTTTCGGCTTCAACAAGGACAAGACCAAGCTGCTTGTCAGGATCGGTCTTCCCATGTCGGCGCAGAACATCTGCACAAGCATATCCTTTTTGTTCCTGACCACCATAGTCAATATGCTCGACCCCACAGCCACTGCTTCGGCAGCCGTCGGCGCAGTCGGCAAGCTCAACGGATTCGGCGTTCTGCCTGCTTTTGCAATGAGCAACGCCATCTCGGCAATGAGTGCGCAGAACTTTGGTGCCGGTGAGCAGGAACGAGCCGTCAAGACTATGAAGATCGGCACCGCCATCAGCTTCGGCATATCCTTTGCGGTCTTTATGCTGGTACGGTTTTTCCCCGCTCCCCTGCTCCGTCTGTTCGCAAACGATGCCGAGCTTATAGATGCAGGCGTGGTATATATCCGCTCGTTCAGCTTTGATTATCTGTTCGTACCCCTTATGTCGGGTCTCAACGGTTTGTTTATCGGCTCGGGTCATACAACTTTTTCCTTGATTAATGGAATGACAAGTGCTATACTTGTACGTATCCCCACCTGCTATCTGTTCGGTATCGTGCTGGATATGGGACTTCCCGGTGTCGGTCTGGGCGCTCCCTGCGCGTCATTCGTGGCTTTTGCCATCGGTCTTATTTACTACCTGTCCGGCAAGTGGAAAACCAACAAGATCATCCGTACATAAATAAAAACGCCCCCTATCGGGGGCAATACGGGCCCGTAGCTCAGCCGGGAGAGCGATGCGTTCGCAACGATATGTGTACACATCGACGAGCGAAAGTTGACCCGTAACTTCGGAGACAAATGCCTTCGAAAAGTGCTAAAACTCAATATTATTAAACTCCGCTTTTTGTTCTGAAACATGTGCAAAAAGCGGTAATTTGGGCCCGTAGCTCAGCTGGGAGAGCGCCAGATCCGCAATCTGGAGGTCGCCGGTTCGATCCCGGTCGGGTCCACCATGAATGGAAAATCACCGCCAAGTTTGGCGGTGATTTTTCGTTTGACCACAATAATACCACAGACGGGAATTATTTTTGACCACTTTGCGAGAACACGGGCAGTAAGCACTCGATGCTCACCGCCCGTGTTTTTGTTTATCTTTGATTATGGCGTAGCACCTCTTGAGGGATAAAAATCACTTCTGCATCAGTGCTGTACTGCCTGCGGCAAGAAAGTCAGCCATTTCCTCCGGCTCTGTAACTGCTCCATGCATCATCCAGTCGATCAGCATTTTGTAAAGGCCTCCCGAGAGAAAGGAGAGAACATAACTGTCCACGTTCTTGCCCAGTTCCATCCCGGAATATAGCTGATCCAGATAGTGATAGAACTTGTCCATCAGATGGGCAGACAAACCCGAGCGAATGACTGCGGTAAGGAACACCTGATCCTCTCCCTGCCAGAAGCGGAAGAAAGATAAGGCGACACCGTAGAAATCCCGCACGTCCAGTCCTTCCAGAAATGCGGCAAAGCATTCATCCAGATGCTGCAGGAGGATGTCTTCCTTGTTGTTGTAGCTGCGGTAATAGGTCATGCGGGAAACACCGGCTCGCTGGCAGATCTCGCCCACACTGATCTTTTCAAACTTCTTTTCCCGCATCAGTGCCATTAAAGCTGTATAGAGGCACTGCTGGAAAAATGCCTTCTGTTCTGCGTTATTCAAAACAAAACCCTCCTTTTGTCACACCTGATGGCGCACCGGATTGACGGTGGTCTCAGTTGGGTGTTACAATTATAACACCTTAAAAACAGAAGTAAAGGAGCGTTTCATATGGCTAAGAAAATCGCGCGTTTGGCTGCGCTTCCTGAAGACTATAAACGGCTTGGTTTGAGCAAGGAACCCGCCCTTTGGGAGGACGGACACCGTACAAAGGCCAAATTCGGTTCCTATGAATGGTGGTATTTCGACGGCAAGATGGACGACGGGAGCAGCCTCGTTATCGTGTATTATACCCAGCCGGTGACAGCCATTGCACCGAGCTATGCTCCCAGCGTAACGTTTTCGCTGACCAAGGACGGCAAGCATATTCAAGACAGTGTGACCGCAAAGATAAGGGATTGTGCGTTCGACCGCGCAAAGTGCAACGTGAAAGTGGGTAACAGCTTTTGCCGGGGCGACCTGAAAAACTACGAACTTCACTATGAATCCGACCGGGTGCAGGCAGATGTGACACTCAAAGCCAGCGCCAACTCCTGGCGACCCGAGACCGGCCACTTCCTCTTTGATGAGAAGAAGCTATTCGCATGGTTCCCCTCTGTGCCCGAGGGAAAGATGGAAGCTACAGTGACCATTGACGGTGAGACCATGACTTTCACCGGCACCGGCTACCATGACCACAACTGGGGCAACACTGGTATGTTCTGGATCATGCACCACTGGTATTGGGGCCGCGCAAAGATCGGTGACTATCAGGTGATCAGCAGTTACATTACTGCTCATAAACCCTACGGTCATGAACATTTCCCTATCTTCCTCATTTCCAAAAACGGTGAAAAACTGGGTGACAATCCGAAGTATCTTACTTACAGCCAATCCGATCCGGAGTTTGACCCCGTCACGGAGAAGCACTACCATAAAAAGCTGGTGTACGACTATAATGATGGCGTACAGCACTACCGCATCACTTATTCCGCAGAGAAAATTATTGAGACCTTTGTGGTTGCTGACAGCAAAACGAGTGTGCAGGCCAAGTCCAATCCGCTCCAGCTCTGGCTGGTAAAGAAGGCAGGTCTGGCTCCCAGCTACATCCGCATGGTGGGCACGGTTACTTTGGAAAAGTTCGAAGGTGAAGCCTGCGTGGAAAAACAGGAGTCCCCCGGACTGTGGGAACAGATGTATTTCGGACTGGACGAAGATGTATGAATGGAAAAACACGCGAAAGGCTGAGAAGCATCCTAATCGTGGCTGCGGTCATCATTGTCGCCGCCATTCTGGGTGCAATATGCGGCAGATTGCTGCTGGATAACCTGATCTGAGGTGCAGCGATGAAAAGACGGACAAAACTCATGCTGCTGGCGCTTCTGTTTGTCGCCGTATTCTTCACCAGTGCCTTGATCACAGTTCGCCTCACCGGCAGTGCGCCCAACAGATTGCTTGAGGTGGATTATTCCGGTCAGGTATATCACGACCTGCGTTATGAAAATGACTACGGACATTGCTATGACCTGTATCTGCCGGAGGATTCTTTAGATGGCAGAGCGCAGTATCTTATTCTGTTTATCCACGGCGGCAGCTTTAATTCCGGCGCAAAAGAAGACGGTGAAGCGTGGTGCAGATATTACGCAAAACAAGGATATGTGGCTGCCACACTGGCCTACTCACTTCAGACGGTACATGAAGACGCAACTTTGCATCGGATGAATGATGAAATTGGCGGCTGTGTTCTGGCAGTCAAGGAGAAATGCTCCGAGCTGGGCATCAGTTTGGAAGGTATGGCCACCTGCGGCGTTTCTGCCGGCGGGACCCTGGCGATGAACTATGCCTATACTGCCGCGGAAAGATCTTCCGTGCCGGTGAAGTTTGTGTTTCAGCTGGCAGGCCCCACGGATTTTGAACCGTCGGACTGGACGCTTCTGAAAAAAGTAAACGGCCTCGAAACAGACGGTGAGTTTCTGAAAATGATGACGGGACAGGATTTCAGCGAAACGGACATCGCCTCCGGCAGGCACAGTGAAGCAGTGGAGGCAATATCTCCCGCCAGACTGGTAAGAGATGGCTCTGTCCCCACACTGTGCGGCTACGGTCTTCGGGATCATGTGGTACCACCTGATCAAAAGGAACTTTTGCTTGCCGCGCTGAACTCACATGGTGTCCCTTATGATTATCTGGAATTTCCAAACTCCAACCATGGGCTCTACGCCGATTTGGATATCCTGCGGCAGTTTCTTGATCTGGCACTGGTATACTGCGATAGGTATTTTCAAGGGTAAAAGATTCGGCCTGCTCTACCCACTGTCGATGGTTTGTGGTAAAATGTCGACATACGCTCCGCATTGTTGGGAGGGCCTTTATGGGACTGCTGAATTGTTTGAAAAAGTCAAGAGTATCGGAACCTTTTACGGAAAGGGTTTTCGAGTGCAAGCGTGATGGTCTTACCATCCGAGGAACTGAGTATCGTCCCGCAGGTGATACTCTTCCGGTCGCCATCGTTAGCCATGGTTTTATGGCTTTTCAGGATACGGTGCGGCAATATGCAAAGGCTTTGGCACGATTGGGATACTGTGCCTATTGCTTTGATTTTTGCGGAGGCTCTGTAATAAAGGGTAAAAGCGACGGAGACACAAGGGAGATGTCTGTGCTGACCGAGGTGCGTGATCTGGAGGCTGTCATCACCTACGTCCAAAGCCTGCCCTATACCGGGAGCGAGCTTCTGCTCATGGGCTGTAGTCAGGGCGGTTTTGTTTCAGCGTTGGTGGCAGCAAGGCATCCTAACGCTGTTTCTAAGTTGGTGCTGTTTTACCCTGCACTGTGCATTCCCGATGATGCCCGGGCGGGAAAGATGATGTTTGCCAGATTTGACCCGCAGAACATACCCGAAAAGCTTCGCTGTGGCCCCATGAAGCTGGGAGGCTGCTATCCGGAAGCGGTGATCGATATGGACCCGTATGAAGAAATCAAGGCCTATACCGGCCCTGTGCTGATTGTCCATGGCACAAAGGATAAAATCGTTCGCACAGACTATTCCAGGCGTGCGACGGAGTGTTACAAAAATGCAGAGCCGCATTTTATTGAGGGTGGTGCCCACGGCTTCAGCCGAAAGCACGATGTTGAAGCAATCGCTTACCTGAATAAGTTTGCGTCGCAGAATATTTAATGTCAAAACCCTCTATGTGCCATAGATGAATTCTACGGCATATAGAGGGTTTTCTTTCTTACGATACGGCCAAAGCCGCCAGCTCTGCTCGGACTTCATCATAGTATTTCCGCACAGTACTGACGTCGATGCCGAGCTGCCGTGCGATGTAGCTTTTGTTGCTCACACCGGGATTCTCAATCAGATAGGCGGCAAGTTGCTTTTTCTTGGGACTGACGCCGTCGGGATACTCGGTAGCCTTGCCCGACCGCAGAGCGG
>JAFQTO010000054.1 GCA_017408985.1 Clostridia bacterium | reverse complement strand
ATAAAAAACTCCCTCGTCAGAGGGAGTTTTTTGTCGATATGTTTGCTGTCGCAAACTCGATATATTGCCGCAAAAGCGGCAATTCGATATGTTGCCGTTAGGCAACTCGATATGCGCCTTACGGCGCGTTAAGGTGTCGGCGTTGCCGACGGAATAAAAAAGACTTCCCCTATGCAGCGAGACAGGTGGATTTGGCTCTTCCAAAGGGAGAGCCGGCATTTTCGAAAGAAAACGACTGAGAGAGTCCTGCACAGCAGGCTTTTATCTTACCAGCAGTACGAGGTAGGTGCAGTAGACGGCAAACACGCCCAACGCCTGCACCTTGCCGGTCTTCTGACGGATGAGCAGGGGGACGAGTGCCAGCAGGATCACGCCCAGACAGAAGGGCAGGTCAAGGCTCAGCGCCTGCGTGCTCAGGGGCAGAGCTTTGCCCGATACAAGTGAGCAGAGGGGCATGATAAGGGTCAGGTCGATGATATTTGCGCCCAGGATATTGCCCAGAGACAGACTGCCCTGCTTTTTGATCACGCTGGTGACGGTGGTGACCAGCTCGGGCAGGGAGGTGCCGATAGCCACCAGAGTGACCGAGATAAGCGCCTCGGAGATGCCCCATTTGAGGGCTATTTCGCTACCCGAATCCACCAGCAGCTGTGAGCCCAGAACGATGCCCGCGGTACCGGTGACGAATTTGACCGCGTTGATTATGAGGGTCTTTTTTTCGATCTTCTCGCGCTCGTCGCCGCCGTCCATCTCACGCTTTGCGGAGATGACGTTTTCGGTGATGAACACCGCGAAAATTCCCATAAGCACCACGCTGCCCCAGATGGCAAAACTGCCGCCCTGACCGGAGATGAGCAGGATAGCCGCGCTCAGCGCCAGAAGTACAGCCTTGACGATATAATCTCTGCGCTTGATGACCACGGTGGTAAAGAACAGGGAGATGGCAAGTATAAGACCGGTGTTGGCGGTGACGCTGCCCACCGCGTTGCCCACGGCCATATCCACCTTGCCGCCCGCCGCCGCTATAAGCGAAACGATAAGCTCGGGCAGGGTAGTGGCTACGCTGACTATGGTGGCACCGATAATGAACTTGGGGATACCCGATACCTCGGCTATCCAGCTTGCCGCGTCAACAAAAAAGTCGCCGCCCTTGATGATAAGCACCAGACCGATGCCGAACAGAAGATACTGCACCCAAAAAGGCATTGTTTTTTCCTCCGATTTTTCAAAAATTCCCTCGATTTTTGCCGATACGGCAAAGAAGCGATAAAAAATATTTTACCTGAAATCCGTCCTGATGTCAAGCTTGTACCAAAGACCGGCACACGCAGCAAAAAAATCCCTCCGAGGCCCTGATATATGGGGCGTAATGCTATATTCGTCCTTGACAAGAGGGGGCGGAATCTGTATACTATATTATATAAAAATAGGGAGATTTTTTGTGACTGACGGAACAGGTGGCTTAAACCACGGGGGAGCAAAAAATCATATTTATGCCGACCGTCTGGGCAGTCCTATCTTCGCAGTAGTTTATGTGCAAGGGATAGGTCTGCCCCTTTTTTGTTTTTTGCCGAAAGCAAAAAACAAAATGAATTGCAGATTACATCTGCATGAATTGAAAGCTAACGCTTTCATAAATTGCCCTGCGGGCATGAATTGCAGGCGGTGCCTGCATGGAGGTGTCCGCGTAGCGGACGTCATTGATAGGTCGCCTGCGGCGACACCTTCATGAGCCGCAGGCTCAATTCATGGCAAAGCCAATTCATGACAAGTAATTGTCAATTCATGCGGCGACAGACGCAATTCATAATACTTGTATTTCATCTTTCGGAGGTTCATTCTATGAAAAAAATCGCCATCATTATGGGCAGCGACAGCGACCTGCCCGTAGTCGAAAAAGCCGCACAGACTTTGAGTGAGTACGGTGTGCCCTTTGAGATGCGTATCATGTCTGCCCACCGCACCCCCGACGTTGTCCGTGAGTTTATCGGTACTGCCCGTGAAAACGGCTTCGGCGCTGTGATCGCCGCCGCGGGCAAGGCCGCGCACCTTGCAGGCGCCGCCGCCGCAAACACCACTTTGCCCGTCATCGGTATCCCCATCAAGTCCTCCACCCTTGACGGTCTGGACGCACTTTTGTCCACCGTGCAGATGCCTTCGGGTATGCCCGTTGCAACCGTCGCCATAGACGGCGCACAGAACGCCGCCCTGCTGGCCATCCAGATGCTCTCCATCACCGAGCCCGAGCTTGCACGGAAGCTCTCGGACGCCCGCGCAAAAGCCGCCGAAAAGATCTGCGCCAAAGACGCCGAGCTGGCAGCCAAATACAACAAATAAAATACATTCATCATAAAAGAGAGGCTAAAATTATGAAAAAAGTTTATCAGGGAAAGACCAAGGACGTTTTCGCACTGGACAACGGCAACTATCTGCTCAAGTTCAAGGATGACTGCACCGGCAAAGACGGCGTTTTTGATCCCGGCGAGAACTCTGTCGGCCTGACCATCGAGGGCGTGGGCGACGTCAATCTGCGTATGTCCATCTACTTCTTCGAGAAGATCAACGTAGCAGGCATCCTCACCCACTACGTCTCCGCCGACCTGCAGAACACCACTATGGAAGTCCTGCCCGCCAAGGTATTCGGCAAGGGTCTTGAAGTTATCTGCCGCTACAAGGCAGTAGGCTCCTTCTACCGCCGCTACAGCGATTACTGCCAGCTGGGTCAGGACCTGCCCGCATACGTTGAGACCACCTTCAAGAACGACGAAAAGGGCGATCCCCTGGTCACCAAGGACGGCCTGGTTGATCTGGGCGTTATGACCGCACAGCAGTACGACGACCTCAAGGAAATGACCCAGAAGATCACCAAGATCGTTGCCGACGACCTCAAGGCAAAGGGTCTGGATCTCTACGACATCAAGTTCGAGTTCGGTTACGACGCAAACGGTAACGTAATGCTCATCGACGAGATAGCCTCCGGCAACATGAGAGTATACAAGGACGGCGAGTACATCGATCCTATGACACTTAACAAGCTGTTTTTTGCATAATTAGTCTTGGAAATCGCGCCTTTCGCGTTTCTGGCTCACAACCCAGCCATCGCCGTACACACGGTACTGTCAATGGCTGTGTTGCTTCCATAAAGCGCGAAATCCATCGATTTCTGTCGAGGCTTTGCACACCTTCCGCCCATCTGCTGCATAACTCTCGGGTCGCCGTACAGATAGTACTGTCAACCCTCGCGTTATTTGCATATGGACGAAATCTGCACAAAACCCCGGGAAATCGCAGGGGGAGTGCATAAAGCGCGAAATCCATCGATTTCTGCCGAGGATTTTGGGAGGGTCGCGGATTTGGTACTGTCTGCGCTCGCATTAGTTGCATAAAGCACGAAATCCCTCAAAAACCCCGTGGGAGAGGGGAATAAGCTAAATTGCGCCGTTGGCGCAGCTAAATTATGCTTCGCATAGCTAAATAGCTCACTGCGTTCGCAGCGAAATTACGCTTCGCGTAGCTTTTAGCTGTGCCGCAGGCACTATTTAGCTGCAGCCGCAGGCTGTTATTTAGCTGCCTGCACAGCAGGCAATTTAGCTGCCTCAACGTCATCTTCGATGACATTTCACGCCGTCGCAGACGGCATATCACGTTGGCGAAATCAGACAATTCAAATTATCGGTGAAGTTTTTGCTGACGCAAAAGTGAAGTTGCATGGCAGTGAAGTTTGGACACTTGTCCAAGTGAAGTTAAGTTTGCCTTTTGACTTGCAAAGCAAACTTCACTCACGCAGTGAACTTCACTTGTACAGCATACTTCACTTGCCGTCAGGCAAACTTAGTTGCTCCGCAGTGCGGAGCGGAGGAGGACTACCCTTTATGGGAGGATTTTTTGGCGCGATTTCCAAACGCGATGTGGTAATGGACATATTTTTCGGAGCCGACTACCATTCCCACCTGGGCACACGCCGGGGCGGTATGGCGGTATTTGACAAAGACAAAGGCTTCCAGCGCTCCATCCACAGTATTGAGAACACACCTTTCCGCACCAAATTCGAAAAGGATATAGAAGAAATGACCGCCACCTCGGGCATCGGCTGTATCAGCGACACCGACCCCCAGCCGCTGCTGGTGCGTTCCCATCTGGGTATGTACGCCATTGCGATGGTGGGCAGGATAGCCAATGCGGAAACGCTGGTGTACAAGTATTTTTCCGATCACGGCCATCAGTTTATGGCGATGTCCAACGGCAAGGTCAACGAGGTGGAGCTTACCGCCTCGCTTATCAATCAGAAAGACAGTCTGGTGGAGGGCATCCTTCACGCACAGCAGGAGATCGAGGGCTCGGTCACCATTCTGCTGCTGCTGCCCGACAGGATAATCGCCGCCCGTGACAGGAGCGGCAGACTGCCCGTTATGCTGGGCAAAAACGACGAGGGCTGCTGCGTGTCGCTGGAGTCCTTTGCCTATCAGAAGGTCGGGTACGAAGATCTCCGCGAGCTGGGCCCCGGCGAGGTAGTCGAGCTGAGAGAGGACGGTGTCACCACCCTTGTTGAGCCGCACAGCGATATGAAGATCTGCGCTTTCCTCTGGTCGTACTACGGATACCCCAACTCCAACTATCAGGATATCAACGTTGAGGTCATGCGCTGCCGCAACGGCAGTATCATGGCACGTGACGAAAAGGCCGACGGCGTCTGCCCCGAGGTGGATTACGTTGCCGGCATCCCCGATTCGGGTATCCCTCACGCCATCGGCTACGCAAACGAGAGCGGTATGCCCTACGCACGTCCCCTTATCAAGTATACCCCCACCTGGCCCCGCTCCTTTATGTCGTCCAATCAGGCGGTCAGATCCAAGGTGGCAAAGATGAAGCAGATACCCGTTCATCAGCTTATCGAGGGCAAAAAGCTGCTGTTTGTGGACGATTCCATCGTCCGCGGCACACAGCTGCGCGAAACGGTGGACTTCCTCTACGAAAACGGCGCAAAAGAAGTGCATATGCGCTCTGCCTGCCCGCCCATTATGTACGGATGCAAGTACCTGAACTTCAGTTCCAGCAAGTCCGAGATGGAACTGCTTTCCCGCCAGACCATCCAGAAGCTTGAGGGTGAGGAGGGTATGAAGCATCTCAGCGAGTACGCCGACAGCAAGACCGAGCGCGGCAAATGTATGCTCAAAAAGATCTGCGAGGATCTGGGCTTTGACTCTCTGGGCTTCCAGTCCCTCGACGGCCTGCTTGAGGCGATCGGACTGGACAGAGATAAAGTCTGCACCTATTGCTGGACGGGCAAAGAATAACGCTCCGCGTTATTCAATGAATTGCAATCGCAGATTGCATGAATTGATTTTTCCAAAATCATGAATTGACTACGTCATGAATTGCTCTGCGGAGCATAGGAGGAAAAATGAAAGGAAATACACTCGTAGAGTTATCCAGGACATTTGCTGTTGATATAGTCAAACAATGCACCGCCATCGAGGAAATGCGAAGAGGTAACGTGCTTGTAAATCAGCTTTTAAGATCGGGAACGAGCATAGGTGCAAATATCCATGAGGGTAACTATGCCAGTAGCAAGTCGGATTTTATAAATAAGTTTCGTATCGCCTTAAAAGAGTGTTACGAAACAGAATATTGGCTGGGATTGTTCAAGGACGTTGAGTATATATCAACGGAGCAGTTTGACTATCTTTATTCCAAGTCCAGCAAGCTACGAAAACTGCTGATTGCTTCTATCAATACTGCCAATGCAAATCTGCAAAACTCCCGCAAGGGCAATGGTCCTTGTCCCTAATCAATTCGTGCGCTTGCGCACACCTACATGCAGACAGAGTCTGCAATTCATGAGCCGAAGGCTCAATTTATGCGCGTAAGCGCAATTCACGAAAGCGACAGCTTTCAATTCATCCTACTATCATTCATAAGGAGAATCACTATGGATCACAAACTTTCACAGTCTGCCAGCTATGCCGCTGCAGGTGTTGACATCACCGCAGGTTACAAGGCCGTTGAGCTGATGAAAAAACACGTTGCACGCACCAAGAACGAAGGATGCCTTGATGACGTCGGCGGCTTTGGAGGCTGCTTTGGTCTGAATCTTGCAGGTATGGAGGAGCCCGTGCTGGTTTCCGGCACCGACGGCTGCGGCACCAAGGTCAAGATGGCTATCCTTATGGACAAGCACGATACCATAGGCATTGACGCCGTTGCTATGTGTGTCAACGATATTATCTGCGTGGGCGCAAAGCCTCTGTTCTTCCTTGATTACATCGCCTGCGGCAAGAACGTTCCCGAGAAGATCGCCGCTATAGTCAGCGGCGTTGCAGAGGGCTGTGTTCAGTCGGGTGCCGCTCTCATAGGCGGCGAGACTGCCGAGCATCCCGGCATGATGCCCGTGGAGGACTACGACCTTGCAGGCTTTGCCGTAGGCGTGGTTGACAAGAAGAAGATCCTTGACAACACTCGTATGCAGGAGGGTGACGTGGTCATCGCGCTGGCATCTTCGGGCATCCACTCCAACGGCTTCTCCCTGTGCCGCAAGGTATTCAACATCGACAACAACGACCCCCTGCTCTATATCCCCCGCGAGGAGCTGGGCGGCAAGACTATAGGCGAGACCCTTCTGACTCCCACAAAGATCTACGTCAAGAGCGTACTCAAGCTCCTTGAGAGCGTGGACGTCAAGGGCATCTCCCACATCACCGGCGGCGGCTTCTACGAGAATATTCCCCGCTCCATCCCCGACGGTCTGTGCGCAAAGATCGACAAGAGCAAGGTCAAGGTGCTGCCAATCTTTGACCTGATCGCATCCTTCGGCAACATCCCCGAGCGCGATATGTTCAACACCTACAACATGGGTGTGGGTATGAGCATCGTCGTTCCCGCCGAGCAGGCCGACAAGGCGCTGACTATCCTCCGCGAGTGCGGCGAGGATGCATACCTCATCGGTGAGATCGTGAGCGGCGGGGAGAAGATCGAATTATGACCGCTCCCAGAACGAAAGTCGCCGTTATGGTCTCCGGCGGCGGCACAAATCTGCAGGCCATACTTGACTACAGAGACGCGGGCAAGCTGCCCGACGGCGAGATAGTCTGCGTGCTGTCCGACAAGCCCGACGCCTTCGCTCTCGAGCGTGCCCGCAAGCACGGTGTAGCGGCCGTCTGCGTTGACCGCAAAGCCTGCGCAGACCGTGCCGAGTTCGAGGGCAAAATGATCGAGGTGCTGGAAAACTGCGGCGCCGAGCTTATCGTTATGGCGGGTTTTCTGCGCATACTGTCGGCTGACTTCACAGACAGATTCGAAAACCGTATGATAAACGTCCATCCCTCGCTGATCCCCAGCTTTTGCGGCAAGGGCTTTTACGGACTCAAGGTGCACGAGGCGGCGCTTAGATGCGGCGTCAAGCTGACGGGCGCCACCGTACACTACGTCAACAGCATCCCCGACGGCGGACAGATAATCGAACAAAAAGCCGTCAGGGTCAAAAAGGGTGACACACCCGAGACCCTTCAGCGCCGCGTTATGGAGCAGGCGGAGTGGAAGATACTTCCCGCCGCCACCCAAAGAATATGCCGACAGATAAGAAAGGAAAAGGAAAATGCTTGAGCTTAAAAAGAATCTTACCTCCAACGTATACCCCGGCAGAGGCATCATAGTAGGCAAGACCCCCGACGGCAAAAAAGCCGCTGTGGCATATTTTATTATGGGCAGAAGCGAGAACAGCCGTAACCGTATATTCGAGAGGCAGGAGGGCGGCATCATCATCTATCCCTTTGATGAGAGCAAGGTTGCCGACCCCTCTCTCATCATCTATTCTCCCGTCCGCACCATTGATAATAACCTGATCGTCACCAACGGCGACCAGACCGACACGGTCTATGATTTTGTCAAAGAAGGCAAGAGCTTTGAAGAGGCTCTGCTCACCAGATGCTTTGAGCCCGACGCTCCCAACTTCACCCCCCGCATCAGCGCTATGCTCACATTCGCAGACGGCGATTTTACATACAAGATGAGCATCCTCAAGAAGAACGTGGGATGCATGGAGTGCGACCGTTTCACCTTTGACTTTGCAGCTGCACCCGGCCGCGCACGTTTCATCCACACCTATATGGGCGACGGCAACCCCATCCCCAGCTTCTACGGTGAGCCCGAGCAGGTGGAGACCGCAGACGATATCGACGAGTTCACCAATACTATCTGGCAGAGCCTCAACGAGCAGAACAAAATATCCCTCTACGTGCGCTACGTCGATCTGGCTGACGGCAGCGTAGAAGAGCGCATGATAAACAAGAATCAGAAGTAAGGAGCGAGAAAGCATGAAAGAATTTGAACTCAAATACGGCTGTAACCCCAATCAGAAGCCTGCCAGGATCTTTATGGACGACGGCAGCGAGCTGCCTATCGAGATCCTGTCGGGCAGACCCGGCTATATCAACTTCCTCGATGCATTCAACAGCTGGCAGCTGGTCAAGGAGCTTAAAGAAGCTTTCGGCATCCCTTGCGCCACCTCCTTCAAGCACGTCAGCCCCACCTCGGCGGCTCTGGGCCTGCCCATGAGCGACGAGCTGAAGAAGGCTTGCTTCGTTGACGATATCAAGGGTCTGGATAAGTCGCCTCTGGCTCTGGCTTACGCACGCGCACGCGGCACCGACAGAATGTCCTCTTTCGGTGACTGGATAGCACTTTCTGACGTCTGCGACAAGACCACCGCACGCATCATCAAGCGCGAGGTGTCCGACGGCGTTATCGCTCCCGGCTATACCGACGAAGCGCTGGAGATACTCAAAAAGAAGAAAAACGGCAACTACAACGTTGTTAAGATCGATCCCGAATATATCCCCGCCGTTCAGGAGCGCAAGCACGTGTTTGGCGTGACATTTGAGCAGGGCAGGAACAACTACAAGATCACCCCCGAGCTGTTTGAGAATATCGTAACAGCCAACAAGAATATCCCCCCCGAGGGCATCCGCGATATGATCGTTGCCCTCATCACCCTCAAATACACCCAGTCCAACTCGGTATGCTTTGCATACGACGGTCAGGCTATCGGCGTCGGCGCAGGTCAGCAGTCCAGAATCCACTGCACCAGACTGGCAGGCAACAAGGCCGACCTGTGGCATCTGCGCCAGCACGAGAAGGTGCTGTCTCTGCCCTTCCTTGACACCGTGGGCAGAGCCGAGCGCGACAACGCAATCGACATCTACCTCAGCGATCAGGCAGAGGAGGACCTGCTGGCCGACGGCATCTGGCAGACCTTCTTCTCTGAGTGCCCCGCACCCTTCACGGCTGAGGAGAAGAAAGAATACCTCCGCTCCCGCACCGGCGCTTCGGTTGGCTCGGATGCGTTCTTCCCCTTCGGTGACAACGTTGAGCGCGCAAGAAGAAGCGGCGTAAGCTACATCGCTCAGCCCGGCGGCTCGGTGAGAGACGATCTGGTCATCGAGGCTTGCGACAAGTTCGGTATCGCAATGGCGTTTACCGGTATGCGCCTTTTCCACCATTGATAGGGCAGGGGAGTAAGAATGAAGGTTCTTGTAGTAGGCGGCGGCGGCCGTGAACACGCAATAATCAAAAAGATCAGGCAAAACCCTGCCGTCACACAGCTGTACGCTCTGCCCGGCAACGGCGGCATCGCGCAGGATGCCGAGTGCGTCAGCATCGGTGCAAAAGAGATAGACAAGATAGCGCAGTTTGCGCTGGACAACGAGATAGACTTTGCCGTTGTCGCACCCGACGACCCTCTGGTACTGGGCGCCGTTGACGTGCTTGAGGCAAAGGGCGTGCCCTGCTTTGGCCCCAACAAGGCGGCGGCTGTTATCGAGGGCAGCAAGGTGTTCTCCAAGCAGCTGATGAAGAAGTACGAGATACCCACCGCGGCATACGAGGTGTTCTCCGAGGCCTCTGCGGCGCTGGAGTATCTCAAGACTGCCCCTCTGCCCACGGTCATCAAGGCAGACGGCCTTGCGCTGGGCAAGGGCGTGGTCATCGCGGAGACCTACGAGGATGCCTGTGCCGCCGTCAGAAGTATGATGGAGGACAGGATATTCGGTGACAGCGGCTCCACCGTTATCATCGAGGAATTTCTGACCGGCCCCGAGGTATCGGTGCTGGCGTTTACCGACGGTGACGTGGTCGTGCCTATGGTATCAAGTATGGACCACAAGCGCGCACTTGACGGGGACAAGGGTCTCAACACCGGCGGTATGGGCACCGTGGCACCCAATCCTTTCTATACTCAGGAGATAGCCGACGTGTGTATGGGCACTATCTTCCTGCCCACTATGCACGCTATGAACTCTGAGGGCAGAACCTTCAAGGGCTGTCTGTACTTCGGTCTGATGCTGACCCCCAAGGGTCCCAAAGTCATCGAGTACAACTGCCGTTTCGGCGACCCCGAAACTCAGGTTGTCCTGCCTCTGCTCAAGACCGACCTGCTGACCGTTATGCAGGCTGTGGCGCAGGGCAGACTGCGTGAAATTGACGTTGAGTTCGAAAATAAACACGCCTGCTGCGTTATCGTGGCATCCGAGGGTTATCCCGGCAAGTACGAGACGGGCAACGAGATCACCGTTTCCGAGGATCTTGAGGGCGAGGTGTACTTTGCAGGTGCCAAGATCCAGGGCGGCAAGCTGGTCAACGCAGGCGGCAGGGTCGCAGGCGTTACCTGCATCGGCGATACCCTTAAGGAAGCTGTGGACAAGGCGTATGCTGAGGTCAAAAAGGTCAATTTCAGCAACGCATATTACCGCAAGGATATAGGTCAGCGCGCACTCAGCGCGGTCAAGGAGGTATAACCCGATGGTATACAGAGTATATGTAGAAAAGAAAAAGGAGCTGGCAGGCGAGGCGAGAGGTCTGCTTAATGACGCCCGCACCCTGCTCAAGATCGACTCCCTCAAGGACGTGCGCGTTATCAACCGATACGACGTGGAGAATATCACCCCCGAGCTGTTTGACTACTGCGTGGGCACGGTTTTTTCCGAGCCCCAGCTGGATATGGTCAGCCGTGAGCTGAATGCAGAGGGTGTTGTGTTTGCCGTTGAGCCTCTGCCCGGTCAGTTTGACCAGCGCGCCGACTCGGCAAGCCAGTGCGTGCAGCTTATCTCTCAGGCAGACCGTCCTCTGGTCAAGAGCGCCAAAGTCTACGTGCTTGAGGGTGAACTGAGTGAGCAGGACGTTGCCGCAGTCAAAAAGTACGTTATCAACCCCGTGGAGTGCCGCGAGGCAACTCTGGACACCTACGAGACGCTGGTGACCAAGTTCGACCTGCCCGAGACTGTTGAGACCCTGACCGGCTTCTGCAAGATGGAAGAAGCCGATATGGCGGCATTCCTCAAGCAGTACGGCCTGGCTATGGATATTGACGACCTCAGGTTCTGCCGCGATTATTTCCGCACCGAGCAGAGAGACCCCACCATCACCGAGGTCAGAATGATCGACACCTATTGGTCCGACCATTGCCGCCACACCACCTTCCTCACCACTATCGACAGCGTTAAGTTTGAGGACGAGCTGCTGGCAGGCGCTTGGGACAGATATATAGAGACCCGTCAGGCTCTCGGCCGCACCAAGCCTATGAACCTGATGGACGTTGCAACCGTGGCCACCAAATACCTCAAGCAGACGGGCAAACTCACCAAGCTCGACGAGAGCGAAGAGATCAACGCCTGCACCGTCAAGATCGACGTCACCGTTGACGGTGAGAAACAGCCCTGGCTGCTGCTGTTTAAGAACGAGACACACAACCATCCCACAGAGATCGAGCCTTTCGGCGGTGCGGCAACCTGCATCGGCGGCGCTATCCGCGATCCTCTGTCGGGCAGAGCTTACGTATATTCTGCAATGCGCGTAACCGGCGGCGCCGATCCTCTGGTGCCTGTCGAGGACACCATCCCCGGCAAGCTGCCCCAGCGCAAGCTGGTCACCACCGCCGCCGCGGGCTACTCAAGCTACGGCAACCAGATCGGTCTTGCAACCGGTCAGGTAGACGAGCTGTATCACCCCGGCTATGCCGCAAAGCGTATGGAGATCGGCGCAGTTGTTGCAGCCGCTCCCGCAGAGAACGTCCGCCGCGAGCGTCCCGCGCCCGGTGACGTAGTCATCCTGCTGGGCGGCAGAACGGGACGTGACGGCTGCGGCGGCGCAACCGGCTCCAGCAAATCCCACACCGCACAGTCTCTGGAGACCTGCGGCGCCGAGGTGCAGAAGGGCAACGCCCCCGAAGAGCGCAAGCTCCAGCGCCTGTTCCGCAACAAAGAGGCTGCCCGCCTGATCAAAAAGTGCAATGACTTCGGCGCAGGCGGCGTGTCCGTCGCTATCGGCGAGCTGGCCGACGGCATTATCATCAATCTGGACGCCGTACCCAAGAAGTACGAGGGTCTGGACGGCACCGAGCTGGCCATCTCCGAGAGCCAGGAGCGTATGGCCGTGGTGGTCGAGGCCAAGGACGAGCAGCGCTTCATTGAGCTGGCAAGCGCTGAAAACCTCGAGGCAACCCGTGTTGCAGTAGTGCAGGAGGATAAGCGCCTCGTTATGCATTGGAAGGGCAACAAGATCGTTGACATCTCCCGCAAATTCCTCGACTCCAACGGCGCCGAGAAGCATATCGACATAACCCCCGCCGCACCTCAGAGCTTCAAGAAGGACATCCCCGCATCTTTCAAGGACGGTATGTTCGGCGTAGCCGAGGATCTCAACACCTGCTCCAAGAAGGGTCTTTCTTCCAACTTTGACTCCACCATCGGCGCAGGCACAGTTTTGATGCCCTTCGGCGGCAAGCACCAGCTGACCCCCATTCAGGCTATGGTCAACAAGGTGTCTGTGGAGAAGCAGGATACCTCCGACTGCTCGCTGATGAGCTGGGGCTACAACCCCTTCATCTCCGAAAAGAGCCCCTACCACGGCGCATATCTGGCCGTTGTTGAGTCGGTCAGCAAGCTGATCGCCACCGGCGGCTCCTTTGAGGACGTATATCTGACCTTCCAGGAGTATTTTGAGAAGCCTCTGCGCGACGGCAAGAAGTGGGGCAAGCCCCTCTCCGCCCTCCTCGGTGCGCTCAAGGCTCAGCTTGAGCTGGGTATCGCCTCCATCGGCGGCAAAGACTCCATGAGCGGCTCCTTTGAGGATCTGCACGTGCCTCCCACTCTGGTCTCCTTTGCGGTCACCATGGGTAAGACGCAGGAGATCGTGTCTCCCGAGTTCAAGGCAGCGGGTCACACCGTCTGCCTGCTCAAGCCTCAGTATGACGCAAGCGGCCTGCCCACCGCAGAGAGCCTGATGCTCAACTACGAGATCGTCACCACCCTCATGCGTCAGGGCAAGATCGCCGCCGCATACACCCCCACTCTCGGCGGTGTTGCCGAGGCTGTGCTCAAGATGTGCGTGGGCAATAATATCGCCTTCTGCTTTGCTGACAAGATCAGTATGGAAGATATCTTCGGCTACAACTACGGCGCATTCGTGCTGGAAATGACCGATGCAACCCTGGCAGGCGACATCCTCGGTGTCACCTGCGACAGCGGCGTCAGCTACCGCGGCGAGGAGCTGTGCCTGCATTGCCTGACCAAGGCTTATGAGGACAAGCTGGAGAGCGTCTACCCCTGCAATATCGAGATGCCCGAGGAAAAGGTGCCCAAGTTCAGCTATCCTGCCGTAGAGCGCGTACCCTCCATCATCAGGTGCGAGCGTCCCAAGGCGCTGATCCCCGTATTCCCCGGCACCAACTGCGAGTACGACACCGCAAAGGCTCTGGCCCGCGCCGGTGCCGACCCCGAGATCATCGTTATCAAGAACCTGACCGCCAAGGACGTTTCCGACTCGGTCGAGTATTTTGCCCGTCAGCTGAAGGATGCCCAGATCGTGTTCGTGCCCGGCGGATTCTCCGGCGGCGACGAGCCCGACGGCAGCGGCAAGTTTATTACCGCCTTTATGCGCAACGGCGCAGTCAAAGAAGGCATCAACGAGCTGCTGAATGTCCGCAAGGGTCTGATGGCAGGCGTCTGCAACGGCTTCCAGGCACTTATCAAGCTGGGTCTGGTGCCTTATGGCGAGATCATCGACACCACCGAAAAGGATCCCACCCTGACCTACAACGTCATCGGCAAGCACCGTTCGGCTCTGGTGCGTACCCGTATCGCATCCAATAAGTCGCCCTGGCTCGCCGGCACTCAGGTAGGCGACGTGTACACCGTGCCTATCAGCCACGGCGAAGGCCGCTTCCTCTGCGATCCCGACCTTGCTCTCAAGCTGGCACAGAACGGTCAGGTCATCACCCAGTACGTTGATCTCGACGGTAATCCCACCATGGATATCCGCCACAACCCCAACGGCTCTGTATTCGCTATCGAAGGCATAACCTCTCCCGACGGACGTGTTCTGGGCAAGATGGGACATAGTGAGCGTATCGGCGAAGGTCTGTACAAGAATGTACCCGGTACATTTGACATGCAGATGTTTGAAAGTGCGGTGAAGTACTTCAAGTAATGGATTAGGGAACGGACTGATTTCACGATTCTGGCTCGCAACCCGTCGCTCGCCGTGCAAAAAGCACTGTCTTCGCTAGTGTTGCTTCCATAATGCGCGAAATCCCCGTTCCCCCGAGATTGGAAATCGCGCCTTTCGCGTTTCTAGGCAGCTAATAGCTAATAGTGAATAGCTAATAGCTGAGGTATCCGCTTCGCGGATGGATTTAATAACGTGGACAGCATGTAGGGGAGGGGTTTCCCCTCCCGCAAATTGCATCCCCCGTCCTTGTAGGGGAGGGTAGCGAAGCGGCGCGAGCGTAATGAATGACAGTCCGGTGGACTGTCAGAACGCGAGCGTGACCGAGCCGCAGCGAGAACTCCGTGCCCTCCCGGGACTGACTTATTCGTTAGCCTTGCCTCAAAACTTATCCACACAACATAAAAATCCCTGCCGTCGGTAGGGATTTTTAGCTTTTATGGGGCGGTTATTTCTCCGTTTGTCCTGACTTCGTGGGTATAATATTGCAGTGAGACCGTAATATCACGGTCATAAATATCGGTAAAAAAGCTGAAATCATCAGCAAACTCAAACATCGGCTTGAGACACCGCATATTTACCGCGCAGTCAAAGGAAAACACGGCTTCGATGCAAAAATCATGGTACAAAACAGTCAGGTCAAGCTCGAACCGTGCGGAAATATCTGTTGCGGTACGGATAAAAAGCTCTGTTTTGTCCCGACGCTCGGAAATGGGCGTTGCGGCTATAATTTTTGGTGCGGCGACAGGGGAGAGCGCTGCGTTTAACAGCTCGTCCACCGTTTTTTGCGGGTACTTTTTCTTGTATATTACAACCTCCGACATACAAACACCTCTTTTTGCGGTATTGATCTGTCTTTACTATAGCAGAAATGCATTGCATATGCAATGCATACATTGGTGCAGACGGAGCATAAAATAATTGCAATACAATCGTATTGCGAGGTGTTTTGTAATGAGCTTCAAGATCCCTGCCATCCCGCCCACGACCAACAAGACCATACGTTTTCCCAATGACGTGATAGAACAGGTGGAGAATGCCATAAGCGGCAAAGACTGTACCTTTTCTGCCTTTGTTATTGCTGCGGTGCGCAATGCTCTCGAGCAGCTGCAGGAAGAAAACGGGAAAAATAACAAGTAAAATCCTGCATTTCAGGCTCAAAAATCCCTGCCGGTCGGCAGGGATTTTTTGTATATTGCCATATATTATATATAGGTATAATTCAGCCGTTGTTTTGTTCCATGCACCTGACAAAAAAGTCCAGCGTGGGCACGATCTGAACGTTCCAGAAGTCCCAGTTGTGACTGCCCGGGCCTTCAAAATATTCGTACACGTACCCGCGGTCTTTTATAAATTCTCGGAACAGGTGATTTTCACGCAGGCGCTTGTCATCAAGCCCGCAGGCCTGATATATCCACGGTTTAGGCAGGTCTTTTTCCTCAAGCTGACGTGCCAGATGATAGGTGTCGTCCAAAGATCCGGGGATGACCGACAGATAGTCCTCGCCCCAGATGGCAACCCCCTGATCGTGACGGTCGCCCAGTTCAAATCGGGCAAAAATATCCACCGCGCCCGACAGCGCGCCGCAGGCGGCAAACCGCTCGGGCCAGCGCAGGGCAAGCTTCAGCGCACCGTAGCCGCCCATAGAGAGGCCCGCGGCAAAGGTCTTTTCGCGTTTTTTGGTGACGGGGAAGGTATTGCGCACGTAGTCGAGCAGCTCCACGGCGATGAACGTGGCGTATTTTCCGCCGTATTTCATATCGCAGAACCAGCTTTTTTGTCCGTCGGGCAGCAGCGCCGCCATTTTGCGCTCACTCAGCAGCGTTTCGATGTTGGAATAGTGCAGCCAGTCGTCCTGATTGCCGCTGAGCCCGTGAAGTAGCACCACCAGCGGTACGTCGCTTGTGCAGTCCTCGGGCAGAATAAGATTAAAAGGCACACGGGCGCCCAAAGTGGCGGAACGAAAAGTGCAGCGGAAAACAGCCATAATAACCCCTCCGTGGTAAGTAATATGTATACGTGTAGTTTAGCATAAGACGGCAAAAGTGTCAAAGTAAATGCAAAATGTACAACCCAAAATGCAAAATGAAGGTGTCGGCAGAACCGACCGAGCGTAAGCGAAGCAGGGGGGGATCACGGAGTGGCGGATGAGGTGATCTGTCAAACCTGCCGGCAACGCCGACACCGCAATTTTGCATTTTGCATTGCGAAGCTTGCGAGCCGTTGTCTTTTACGGGCAAACAATATATAGGGTTTGGGATGGGGGATATACCAAATATACGATTTTTGTTATTGGAATTATAATATTTTTCGTAATGCCTAAAAAATCCCATTGTTTTTGCCTATTATTATTTACTTTTTTGAATGTTTTTGATATAGTTTATCTGTACGAAAGTATAAAATTTTTTGCAAAATATTATAAATTGGAGGAAGACACATGGTAGAAGTCATCAAAAAAGGTGCGTATCTGGTAAACAATCAGATCGTCTGGGCCGACGAAGCTAAGGGCATGGAAGCAGCCGACGCTGCAAGAGAAAAGACCATCGCTTATTCTATTCTTCGCGCTCACGACAAGAGCACAGATCCCAAGAAGATGAGAATCAAGTTCGACGCTCTGATTTCTCACGATATCACTTTTGTTGGTATCATCCAGACCGCCAAGGCTTCCGGTCTGAAGAAGTTCCCCATCCCCTACGCAATGACCAACTGCCACAACAGCCTTTGCGCTGTCGGCGGCACAATCAATGAGGACGACCACGCTTTCGGTCTGTCCGCAGCACGCAAGTACGGCGGTATCTACGTTCCCGCTAACCAGGCTGTTATCCATCAGTACGCTCGTGAGCGTCTGGCAGGCTGCGGCAAGATGGTTCTGGGTTCTGACTCCCACACCCGTTACGGCTCCTACGGCTGCATGGGCGTTGGTGAAGGCGGCGGTGAGCTGGTAAAGCAGCTGCTGGAGAACACCTATGACGTTGCTGCTCCCGAAGTTGTTATGGTTTACCTGGATGGCAAGCCCCGCAAGGGCGTAGGTCCTCAGGACGTTGCTATCGCTCTGGTAGCAGCTACTTTCCCCAAGGGCGACGTCAAGAACAAGGTCCTCGAGTTCGTAGGCCCCGGCGTCAAGAACCTGTCCTCCGACTTCAGAATCGGTGTTGACGTTATGACCACCGAGACAAGCTGCCTGTCCTCTATCTGGGCAACCGACGAAGTCACCAAGAAGTTCTACGAGAACATCGGCCGTCCCGAAGATTACAAAGAGCTGAAGCCCGCTGACGGCGCATACTACGACAGCGTTGTCAAGATCGATCTGGACAAGGTCGAGTGTATGATCGCTCTGCCCTTCCATCCCTCCATTGCTTACACCATCCACGAGCTGCAGGCTGACCCCGAAGGCATCCTGGCAAAGGTAGAGGAAGAGTGCAACAAGCAGCTGGGCGGCAAGGTCAAGATGGATCTGCGCCGCAACATCGTTGACGGCAAGGTCACCTGCGACCAGGGCGTCATCGTTGGCTGCTCCGGCGGTATGTATGAGAACATCGTTGAGGCTGCTTCCATTCTGGAAGGCCAGTCCATCGGCAACGGCTACTTCGATATGAGCGTATATCCCTCCTCCACCCCCATCAGCCTGGCTATCACCAAGAACGGCACCGCTACCAAGCTTATGGAGGCAGGCTGCGTCATGAAGCCCGCATTCTGCGGTCCTTGCTTCGGTGCAGGTGATACCCCCGCTAACAACGCTCTGTCCATCCGTCACGCAACCCGTAACTTCGCAAACCGCGAAGGCAGCAAGCCCGGCAACGGCCAGATCTCCGCTGTCGCTCTGATGGACGCTCGTTCCATCGCTGCTACCGCTGCAAACGGCGGCGTTCTTACCGCAGCTACCGATTTCGATTACGAACTGCCCACCGCTGAGCAGCTCGAGTACGTATACGACGGCTCCGTCTATGCAAAGCGCTGCTACGAAGGCTTCAACAATCCTCAGGAAGATGCCGAGCTCCGCTACGGTCCCAACATCAAGGATTGGCCCGCAATGCCCGCTCTGGAGGAAGACCTCCTCGTCAAGCTCTGCGCAGTTATCCACGATCCCGTTACCACCACCGACGAACTGATCCCCTCCGGTGAGACCAGCTCCTACCGCTCCAACCCCATCGGCCTGAGCGAGTTCGCTCTGTCCCGCCGTGTTCCCGAGTACGTCGGCCGCTCCAAGGCTGTCCGCGCTCTCGAGGAAGCCCGCGAGAAGGGTGAGGTAGCTGACGAGGTCAAGGAAGTTCTGGCAAAGGTCGGCGGCGACGCTGCAAAGACCACCATCGGCTCCTGTGTATTCGCACGTCGTCCCGGTGACGGCTCCGCACGTGAGCAGGCCGCTTCCTGCCAGAAGGTTCTGGGCGGCTTCGCTAACATCTGCTACGAGTACGCTACCAAGCGTTATCGCTCCAACTGCATCAACTGGGGTATCGTTCCCTTCACCATGGATGCATCCGTTGAGTTCCCCTATGAGGACGGCGATTGGGTATACGTTCCCGGCGCAAAGAAGGCTATTGCCGAAGGCGTTGAGGAAATGACCGCAACCGTTATCCGCAAGGACGGCACCACTGCTGAGCTGCCCCTCAAGTGTGCAGGCCTCACCGCTGACGAGCGCCTCATCCTGCAGGAAGGCTGCCTGATGAACTACTACGCAGCAGGCTACGGCAAGGCATAAGTTAACCTTAACCAAAACCTCAACTCCGTGTATCTCCGCCGCACGCGGCGGAGATACACGACCCAAAAATTAATAATAAGGAGATCAACATAATGGCAAAGATTAAAATGACTACCCCCCTCGTTGAGATGGACGGCGACGAGATGACCCGCATCCTGTGGGCTATGATCAAGGACAAGCTCATCACCCCCTTTGTTGACCTGAAGACCGAGTACTACGATCTGGGCCTGCTCTATCGTAACGAGACCAAGGATCAGGTTACCGTAGACGCTGCTAACGCAACCAAGAAGTACGGTGTTGCTGTTAAGTGCGCTACCATCACCCCCAACAAGCAGCGTATGGAAGAGTATCCCCAGCTGACCGAGATGTGGAAGTCCCCCAACGGCACCATCCGTTCCATCCTGGACGGCACCGTTTTCCGTGCTCCCATCTGCATCGACGCTATCAAGCCCGTTGTTAAGAACTGGAAGAAGCCCATCACCATCGCTCGTCACGCATACGGCGACGTTTACAAGTCTGTTGACTTTGCTACCACCGAGCCCGGCGTTGCAACCCTGACCTTCAAGGGCGAGAGCGGCGAGGAGAAGAGCGTTGTAGTACAGAAGACCGACGGCCCCACCGTATGGCAGGGCGCACACAACAAGGCAAAGTCCATCCGCAGCTTTGCCCGTGCCTGCTTCCAGTACGCAATCGACACCAAGCAGGATCTGTGGTTCTCCACCAAGGACACCATCGCAAAGGTCTACGACGGCGAGTTCAAGAAGATCTTTGAAGAAGAGTTCGTAGATTACAAGGCGAAGTTCGACGAGCTGGGCATCGAGTACTTCTACACCCTGATCGACGACGCAGTTGCACGTGTTATCCGCTCCGAGGGCGGCTACATCTGGGCTTGCAAGAACTACGACGGCGACGTTATGTCCGACATGGTCTCCACCGCTTTCGGTTCTCTGGCTATGATGACCTCCGTTCTGGTTTCTCCCGACGGCACCACCGAGTACGAAGCTGCTCACGGCACCGTTACCAAGCACTACTACAAGCACCTGAAGGGTGAGAAGACCTCCACCAACTCCATGGCTACCATCTTTGCATGGTCCGGCGCTCTGAAGAAGCGCGGCGAGCTGGACGGTCTGACCGATCTGGTCGACTTCGGCAACAAGCTGGAAGAGGCTTGCTTCGACACTCTGAACGACGGCATCATGACCAAGGACCTGGTAGGCCTGGTAGAGCCCGGCTTCAAGGCTACAGCTGTTAACTCCGAGGAGTTCCTCGATGCTATCGCTGAGCGCCTTGCAAAGAAGCTTGCTTAATTAAATCAATATCAATCGAGGGACGGGTTTGCCCCGTCCCTTGATAACCTTAAAAATACTTTAACCGGAGGGTATACAGATGAAACTTGTTAAAAAAGCCATAGCCGGTACTATGGAATCCAGCGACATCATGATCACCATCGCTCCCACCGAGGAGAAGGGCATCAAGCTGGACCTGCAGAGCTCGGTTATGCAGCAGTACGGCAAGCAGATTGAAGCCGTTATCAAAGAAACTCTGGCAGGCATCGGCGTTGACAGCGCTGAGGTCGTAGCTATCGACAAGGGCGCTCTGGACTGCACCATCCGTGCCCGCGTAGGCGCTGCAGCATTCCGTGCCGCAGAGAGCACCGATTTCGCATGGGAGGTACGCAAGTAATGGAAAAGCGTTATACAAAAGAAAGACTTCGCCGCAGCATGATGTTCGTGCCCGGCAACAACCCCGGTATGATCGCTGACTCCCGTATCTACAACGCAGACAGCATCATGTTCGACCTGGAAGACTCGGTTGCCTACACCGAAAAGGACACCGCACGTTTCCTGGTTTACAACGCACTCAAGACCCTGAACTTCGGCAAGAAGGAGATCGTCGTTCGTATCAACGATCTGGCTTCCGGCCTGGGCATCAAGGATCTGGAAGCTATCGTTCCCGCAGGTGTCCACGTTGTCCGTCTGCCCAAGACCGACAGCGCACAGGACGTTATCGACTGCGAGAGAGAGATCGAGCGCATTGAGAAGGAGCACGGCATCCCCGTCGGCTCCACCGGTATGATGGCTGCTATCGAGAGCGCAAACGGCGTTCTCAACGCACGTGAGATCGCTCACGCCAGCGACCGTCTGATCGGTATCGCTCTGGGCGCAGAGGACTACGTCACCGACCTCAAGACCACCCGTGCAGACGGCACCGAGCTGCTGTTTGCCCGCAGCATGATCCTCAACGGCGCCCGCAGTGCAGGCATCGCCGCTCTGGACACCGTTTACTCCGACGTCAACAACGAAGAAGGCTTCATCGCTGAGTGCACACTCATCAAGAAGCTGGGCTTCGACGGTAAGTCGGTCATCAACCCCCGCCAGATCGCTCCTCTCCACAAGTGCCTGGTTCCCGGCGAGAAGGATCTGCGCAAGGCTTATGCTATTATGGACGCTATCGCAGAGGCTAACGCAAAGGGCAGCGGTGTTGCCAGCCTGAACGGCAAGATGATCGACAAGCCCGTCGTTATCCGCGCTCAGCGCCTGATCGCCCTTGCCGAAGCAGACAAGGCAGCAGCAGAGGAGGAATAAACCATGGTAGAACTGAACAAGATCCCTCACATTGATGAGATTGCCAACCGCGGCACATATGCAGGCCCCAAGGCCAAGAAGACCGAGAACTTTGCAACCCGTACCGATTCTCCCGACAAGATCCTCGCTACCATTGAGGACGCTGTCAAGGCTACCGGCCTCAAAGACGGTATGACCATCTCCTTCCACCACCACTTCCGCGGCGGTGACCACATCGTCAATCAGGTTGTTGACGTACTGGCAAAGATGGGCTTTAAGAACCTGACTCTGGCTGCAAGCTCCCTGTCCGGTGTTCATGCTCCCCTGATCGACCACATCAAGAACGGCGTTATCTCTCACATCGAGACCTCCGGTCTGCGCGGCGAGCTGGCAGAGCAGATCTCCCGCGGCCTGATGGAGTTCCCCATCGTATTCCGCAGCCACGGCGGCAGAGCTGCTGCTATTGACAGCGGCGAGCTGCACATCGACGTTGCATTCCTGGGCGCACCTTCCTGCGATCCCTACGGCAACGCCAACGGCTACAGCCGTGACGATGACGACTCTATCCTCTGCGGCTCCATGGGTTATGCTGTTCCCGATGCAACCCACGCAGACAAGGTCGTTGTCCTGACCAACAATCTGGTCAAGTACCCCAATATGCCCTGCGCTATCCCCGAGCATCAGGTTGACTACATCGTAGTTATCGACGATATCGGCGACCCCAAGGGCATTATGTCCGGTGCAACCCGCTACACCAAGAACCCCAAGGAGCTGCTCATCGCTCAGACCGCTGCCGAGGTTATCGACGCAGCAGGCTACTTCTATGACGGCTTCTCCATGCAGATGGGTTCCGGCGGTGCTTCTCTGGCAGCTGCACGTTACCTCCGTCAGATGATGATCGACAAGGGCATTAAGTGCCGTTTCGCTCTGGGCGGTATCACCGGTCAGATCGCTTCCATGCATGAGGAAGGCCTTGTTGAGCGCATTCTGGACGTTCAGTCCTTCGACCTTGACGCTGCACAGAGCCTCAAGAAGAACTTTGACCATCATCAGATCAGCGCTACCTACTACGCAAGCTTCCTGCAGGATGCAGCAGTAGATCAGTTGGACTTCGTTATCCTCTCCGCTCTGGAGATCGATACCGACTTCAACGTCAACGTCCTCACCGGTTCTGACGGCGTTATCCGCGGCGCTATCGGCGGACATCCCGACACCGCAGCAGGTGCAAGCCTTGCAGTCGTCGTTGCTCCTCTGACCCGCGGCAGAATCCCCTCCATCATCGACAAGGTCAACACCGTTGTCACCCCCGGTGCAACCGTTGACGTAGTCGTCACCGATCAGGGTGTCGCTGTCAACCCCAACCGTCCCGAAGTAGCCGAAAAGCTCAAGGCCGCAGGCATCAAGGTCTTCACCATTGAGCAGCTGAAGGCAAAGGCAGAAGCCATCGTCGGCAAGCCCGAGCCCATCCGCTACAAGGACAACATCGTAGGCGTTGTTATGTACCGCGACAATACCGTCATCGACGTTATCCGTCAGATCGAAGAATAATTGATGCGGGAGATCACCCTACAACAAGTATTAGATGCTCGCGAGCGGCGTGTCGAAAGACAACGCCGCTTGCTTGTATCCCATAATAAGCCCCTGCTGGTGCTCAATATGAACATCGCGGGACCCGTAAAGCGCGGCGGACTTATAGATTTTGCCTTCTTTGAGGGTGTGCGCGCGCTGGACAAGGCGCTGGGCGATCGGGTAGTGGAGCGTGAGCTCACCGACGAGCTGACCGGTCTGGAATACGTCTGGGTCTGCGATATGAGCGGCGAGGAGCTCAAAGACATCGCCGTATATGAGGAGACCGCCCGACCTATCGGCAGACTGTATGATCTGGACGTTATCGGTCTGGACGGGATGAAATACTCCCGCGGCACTCCCCGCGAATGTATCGTCTGCGGCGGCCCCGTGGGAGTATGCTCCCGCAGCCGCGCCCACGGCCTGCCCACTATAGTGGAGGCCACCAATCAGCGGCTGCTTGACTTTGCCGCCGAGCGGCTTGCTGAAAAAGGTGTCCGCGCCCTCATCAGCGAGGTGGATCTGACCCCAAAACCGGGTCTGGTTGACAGACGCAACAGCGGCGCTCATTCGGATATGGATATTGAGATGTTCTACCGCTCGGCCCGGTGCCTGAGAGGGTACTTTGAGCGCGCGGTAAGGCTGGGTGCGGAAAAAGACGACTGTATGAAAGCCCTGCAGCAGGCAGGACTGGACGCAGAGCAGACTATGTTCGCGGTCACGGGCGGCGTCAATACCCACAAAGGCGCGGTGTATGCCTTCGGGCTTGTGCTTGCCGCGCTGGGCGCGGTCATGGTGCGAGAAGGCGACCTGTTTGAGCGTGCCGCCGAGCTTGCCAAGCAGGGAATCCCGCCCCAAAACACCCACGGCACCGAGGTAAAAGCCAAATACACCGCAGGCGGTGCGAGAGCCGAGGCGTTTGCAGGCTTCCCCCACGCGCGGGAGGCGCAGAAGATAATGCGCGAGGACGGCGGCGACGGCACACGGGCGTTTTTGCACCTGATGAGCGTGGTGGAGGACACAAACCTGCTCTACCGAGGCGGCAGGGAAGGGCTGGAGTATGTCCGATCCCGCGCCCGTGAGATACTGGCGCAGGGAAAAGCCGACTATCTGCAAGAGCTTAAAAAGCTTGACGATGAATGTATACAGCGCAATCTGTCCCCCGGCGGAAGTGCGGATATCATCGCCCTTGCATACCTGCTTGATAGTACGCGCAAAATATGGAAATAAAAAAGAGGTTAGATATGCGCAGTGTCCTTGAGGACACTACGCAACTAAGTTTGCCCCTTGGTGCAAGTGAAGTTTACTGCGTAAGTGAAGTTATCCTGCGGATAGTGAAGTTTTGCCTTCGGCAAAGTGGGCAAACTTAACTTCACTCGTGCGT
>JAFQTO010000053.1 GCA_017408985.1 Clostridia bacterium | reverse complement strand
CATATCGAGTTGCCTAACGGCAACATATCGAATTGCCGCTTTTGCGGCAATATATCGAGTTTGCGACAGCAAACATATCGACAAAAAACTCCCTCTGACGAGGGAGTTTTTTATTACTATTCCGTCGGCAACGCCGACACCTTAACGCGCCGTAAAGCGCATATCGAGTTGCCCAACGGCAACATATCGAATTGCCGCTTTTGCGGCAATATATCGAGTTTGCGACAGCAAACATATCGACAAAAAACTCCCTCATCGAGGGAGTTTTTTATTACTATTCCGTCGGCGCAGCCGACACCTTAACGCGCCGAAGGCGCATATCGAGTTGCCTAACGGCAACACGTTGACAGTACCGTGTGTACGGCGATGCGGGGGCTGCGAGCCGGAATCGCGAAAGGCGCGATTTCCAAAACCGTCCTATTCTTCCTCAACCAACCTAATTCCCAGAGGGCGGGTGGTGAGAATATGTGTCTTTACCGCCTTTATCAGGGCGTCGGCGTAGATATTATGCTCGTCGCTGAGCCTTCTGGAGTAGTGTATCACGCGGCTGGGCAGGACGAACTCGGGGTCGTGGAGCTTTATGCCGCCGCTTTTGTGCAGGGAGTCGGCCACCGAACAGGGCACTATCGCCCAGCAGTCGCGTCCCTCAAAAAAATACTTGAGCTGCTGTATGACCGAGATGCTCACCTTGGCACGGGTGTTTTTGCCGAAAGTCTCGGCGTGCCAGCTGTCTATTGCCGAGCACCAGCTGACGTATATCTCCTTGGCAGGGTCCAGCCGTGATATGGCGGGGCGGGGGTCGATATCGGCACGGGCGGAGGATATGACGGTCATTTTTTCACGAAACAGCGGTGCGCATATAAGCCTGCTGTGGATGCAGGCGTCGGCGGTAAAGGACAGGTCTGCCACCCCCGACAGCAGTGCCGGAGTGGCTTTTGCAAAGTCCATATCCTGCACGTCCAGAGCGCAGTCCTCGTTGTCGGACAAAAACGCCTGAAACACCGGTGAGAAAAAGCACTCGGCAAGGCTGTTTATCACCGACACGTGAAGCACCGCCGTCTCCAGCCTGCCCAGAGAGTTCATCTTGTCCAGCAGGTCTATGTATTCCAGAGCAAGCGGATAAAACCGCCTGCCCCATTGGGTCGGCTCAAGGCTTCGCCTGCCCTTGCCACGCACGAACAGCTCCTTGCCCAGCTCTCGCTCCAGCGTCTGCAGCCGCAGCGAAAGGGACGACTGGCTGATAAACTGGCTCTCGGCGGCTTTGGTGATGTTTTCCAGTCTGTATACCGCCAAAAAAGCTTCTATCTCGGCAAGCGTCATCCGTTCCACCCCTTTTTTGATCAAATTATAGAGTACATTGAATATTATAACCCCCTATTTTTCATTTTACAATAGCCCTCGGGGGTGTTATTATGTATCGGGGTGAATTTTTATGGATAAAACCAAAAAATCAAACCTGCTTCTGCCCGTGCTGGCAGTTCTGGCAGGCAATATCATGTGGGGATTCGTGTTCGTGTTCACCAAAGCCGCGCTTGAATACACCGAGCCTACCGTTCTGCTGTCGCACAGGTTCATTTCGGCATTCGTGCTGCTTAACCTGACTATGCTGATAACCGGAAAACGTGTGCACCTCACGGGCAAGCCGCTGGGCGCGTTTGCGGTGTTTCTTCTGACCGAGCCTTTGTGTTTTATCTTTGAGAGCTACGGCGTGCTGTATACCAACGCCGTTTTCAGCGGCGTTATGCTGGCGTCGGTGCCCGCGGTGTCCATGATAGTGGGTATGCTGTTTCTCAAGGAGCGTCCCACTCCCCGTCAGCTGATCTACGTGCTTGCGCCCATTGCGGGAGTGGTGCTGGTCACCCTCAACGGCAGCTCTCTGGGCATCGTCAAGCCCATCGGCGTTATAATGCTGATCGGCGCCTGCCTCAGCTCGGCGTTCTACAAGACGGCAAACCGCCGCGCCGCCGAGCATTATACCTCACTTGACCGCACCTACGGTGCTATCGGACTGTGCGCGGTGTTCTTTACCGTGTGGGCCCTGCTCTACTGCAGGGGCGATATGTATCAGTTTATCGCGCCCTTTGAGCATACGAGCTACACGCTGACCATAATTTTCCTCAGTCTGTTTTCCTCTCTTATCGCAAACCTGCTCATTAACTACGCCGCAGGCAAAATGCCCGTGTTCGTGCTGGCGACCCTGGGCACGGTGGTCACCCTCTGCTCGATGATAAGCGGCGCCGTGATACTGCACGAGCCGATCACGGTATGGATGGTAGCGGGAGCGCTGCTGATATTGGGCGGCGTAACTTTAATCTCGATTTCCAATAATAAAAAGGCGCAGGAAACGAAATGAACCTGTAAGCCGACACCTTAACGCGCCGTAAGGCGCATATCGAGTTGCCTAACGGCAACATATCGAATTGCCGCTTTTGCGGCAATATATCGAGTTTGCGACAGCAAACATATCGACAAAAAACTCCCTCATCGAGGCGCGCTCCGTAAGGAAGTGCGCCTCAACTAAGTTTGCCCTTTCGGGCAAGTGAAGTTATCTACGATAGTGAAGTTGTCCTGCGGACAGTGAAGTTTCGCCTACGGCGAAATGAGCAAACTTAACTTAACTTGGTCTGCAAGACCAAACTTCACTGTGAACAAAGCGAACAACTTCGCTTTTGCGTTAGCAAAAACTTCACTCGACAAGCCGAAAAAGAAGCTGTTATTTTTCGGCAAATATAACCTTTCTCAAAGTATGTAACCCACTATGACACTTTCACAATCTTTGTGTAAAGTGTCATTTGTTTTGGTGGAATAAAAACCGAGAGAGACAACTTCTTTACGAAGTGTCTCTCTCGAGGGAGTTTTTTATTACTATTCCGTCGCCGCAGCCGACACCTTAACGCGCCGTAAGGCGCATATCGAGTTGCCTAACGGCAACATATCGAATTGCCGCTTTTGCGGCAATATATCGAGTTTGCGACAGCAAACATATCGACAAAAAACTCCCTCTGACGAGGGAGTTTTTTAT
>JAFQTO010000052.1 GCA_017408985.1 Clostridia bacterium | reverse complement strand
GTAGGGACTTTTTGACAGTAAACGCCGTTTTTTGGCCGTTTTTCGGCCGCTAACATCAATTTAGGGGTTGAAATTCCTGATTTTTGTGGTATAATCACTACATAAAAGCAACTGTCAAAAGGTATACCTTTTGACAGTTGCTGTTTTTTTGTATTTAATCCGGTGTATATCCCCTCAGTCAAAACCCGAGGTTTTGACAGTTTGTGGGATGTGGTGAAGGAATACACCGCGGGTCACCTGCGGTGACGTGATATAACGCCTGCGGCGCGTGATATAGACACCTTCGGTGTCGTGATATAAAACGCTTCGCGTTCGTGATATAGCCTCGCGTTGCTCGGCGTGATATGCTTGCTTCGCAACCGTGATAAGTCCACCTCATCCGTCAGTCTTCGGCTGACACCTTCTTCTGCATAGGAGAAGGCTTAATAGAGGTGTCACTTGCGTGACGGAATTAATAAGAGTCGTTATGCGCCTTCGGCGTGAGAAAAAACGCAAGGTTCTTTGTCGAACCTTGCGTTTTTTAACCTTGCGATTTTTCAGAAATTATAGTCTATCTTGACGGGGCCGCCGATGCGGTTGCTTTCGACAGCGGCGAGGGCAAATGCGACGGTGCAGGTGCCTTCGTAAGCGGTGGTACGCACGGGTTCGTCGTTGAGGATTATATCGGCAAACTCGTTTATCTCGGCTTTGGTGTTATGACTTTCGGCGTCTATGTCGATACGCAGAGGGGTGGTAAAGGGTATGCCTTTGTCCTCAAGGTCGGTGCGGTAGAGCATCAGGTGGTCGCTGGTATTGTCGCAGATGATACTGCCCTTGGTGCCGTAGAAACAGCTGCGCATAGTATAGTTGCGCTTGAGACCGATGGACACGAACACCTTGCCGATAGCGCCGTTGGGGAATCGGCAGATGGTGATACTGGTATCGTCGGTGGGCCAGTCTTTGAGCATCATACGGTTGGCGTAGGAGGTGACCTCGGTGGGGTTGCCTGCCATCCAGCGAATCATATCAAGGGCGTGACAGCCGCCGCCCAGAATACCGTGGCGGAGGGGGTCAAGGCGCCAGTTGCAGGGCTGACCGTTGACGGTCTTGCCGGGGATCTTGGAGTAGTCGTGGGCATACTCGGTCTCGGCATAGAATATCTCACCGATAACGCCGTCGGTGATGAGCTGTTTGGCTTTGACGAAGCCGGGAGCGTATCTGCCCACCTGACCGACCATAAGCTTCTTTCCGGTGCGCTTTTCGGCATCCATCATCAGTTTGCAGTCCTCAAGGGTGAGGGCAAAGGGTTTTTCGCACAGGACGTGTCTGCCACTTTCAAGTGCGGCAACCGTCTGTTCGGCGTGGCACTGGTCGGGGGTGGCAACGATAACCGCGTCGATATCGTCACGCTTGAGCATCTCGCGCCAGTCGGTGTATACCCTATCCCCGGGGATGGCGTACATATCCGCGGTCTCGTTGACACGCTCAACGTCGGGGTCGGCTATTGCCGCCAGCTCGGTCTGAAAATTGAACAAACAGCCCCTCATATGGCTGCGGCCGATGTTGCCGCTGCCGATGACTGCGAATCTGACTTTTTTGGTTACAGCCATAGTTATGTCTCCTTTATTTTTTGTAGATATTGCACTTGTCCAGCATTTCTTTTGCCGCTCCCTGCAGCTCATCGGGCAGAGTGGGGGTGAAACGGGAGGAGCGGGCTTCGTAGCCGCCCTCCTCAAAGGCATTTTTGGTGGGCAGGTATCCCTGCTGACCGTTGGCGAGGCCGCAGGTGATGACCATCATCTCGGGAGCAAAGGCTCTGGAGCGGGTGGCGTAGTCGGTAAAAGGCTCGCCGCCGTAACCGACGAATGCGATGTCGCCCACCGCCATTACGGTGACGGGGATCTTCTGACAGATGGTCTCGTAGGGGATATTCTTGATGCGGCGTGCTTCGCCCATTATGGTAGCGTTGGGCTTGTTGGGGCCGTCAAGCTTACCGCTCCAATAGTCCTCGTCAAGCTTGCGGCATTCCTCGACCCGCTCAAAGCCGTCGGTGTTGGTGCGGTTGAGCACCATACGCACCTCGGAGAATATCTGTGTGTCAAAATGGCGCTCACACTTGTCCCATACGTCTATGACCGTATCAGAAATAACTCTGCCCATATGCTCGCTGTAGCCGTAGCCGCCCTGCTCGTCGGCTGTGCCCGTATCTATATGATTGGTATCGCCCTGAGCGCCGTTGGCAACAAGGCAGTGAACATCGCCCAGATCCCGCTCGACAAATCTGCGCACGAAGCCCGGCCAGTCAGCCGAAAACAGCTTGCCGCCTATTACGTCGGGGTGGGTGGAGAAGTTGACGAAGGCGATATCCTTCTTCCCCGCTCTCTTGAATCTGACAAGGCGCACGTTGTTGTCTGCCTCACCTATGGGGTGGTCTATGTTGGGGTTGAGCTTGCCGGGGTTTGTGACCGTGGAGCCGTCGCGCATTTTGTAGCGGCGGATAAAGGAGAGCTTCTCCCGTGTTTCCCGGACAGCGGTGTATATCTCGGCATCAGAAAGGTCGGAGAGCGCCATACGGGCGACGTCCACGTACTTCTTATAAAGTATGCTGAGATAATCCTCGTCCTCCATACTGCCCGTCCAGGGCCATACGCCCAGGCGGATAGAGGTATGCTGATGGAGTGCGGTTATCATAATATTGTCGGCAGGCACGTTTGTTGCCTTGGAGATCATATTGCGTATTCTGGTAGCAAAAACCTCCATAATGCTCAAAAAGTCGGAGGTAATGATTATTAAGGTGTCCTCACCGTTATTCATAGCAACGGCGTTGAGGTATATGGGATCAAGTATTCCCTCTGCAAGTCTGACCGAGAAATATCCTGCCAAATCACTGCCCAAGGGAGGGGTAACGTCTAAACGTGCAAAGCCTGCTTTGAACATAACTATGCCTCCTCGGTATTACAAAAATATTTATAGTTTATAAATGAACAGTAACACAATTTGGGGGTTAAGTCAATAGGTCAATTGCAAAAATGTAAGCGGTTTCAGTCCCGTGCGGAAACAGCCCTCAAAAGTTGGCAAAACCCCAAAATAAACATAGACATCGTGTGCGGTATAATGATATAATATTAAATGAGTACTTATACATTTTGGGAGGATCGGGTATGAAAGATAAGATTCTTGTGCTTGACTACGGCACTACCGCGCTTAAGGCTGTGCTGTATGACGGGGATTTCAATGCCGTATGCGTGAAGAGCTTTGAGTTTTGCTACAGTTATCCCGCTCCCAATCATATAGAATACCCTGCCGAGAGGTATATAGAAGCAGCGCAGGAGCTGCTGGCTCAGATAGTGAGTGAGCAGGATTGCGGCGGCGAGATAGCCGCTTTGACGGTGACCGGTCAGGCAGAGACCCTGATATCTGTAGATAAGCAGGGCAATGTGCTGGGCAACGCTATCGTCTGGACCGACACCAGAGCCATAGACGAGGTGCAGTATCTGTCACAGCAGATACCCTCGGACGAATATTATGGTGTAACGGGTATTTCGGGGCTTGATCCCGTGGTGCCTCTTGCCAAGATAATGTGGATAAAAAAGCATCTGCCCCGGCAATATGAGCGCACGGACAAATTCCTGATGCTCCACGATTTTGTGGTGTGGAAGCTGTCGGGAGTTATAGGCGGCGAAAAGTCGGTCTACGCCTGCTCGGGATATCTGGATATACGCAGGCAGGAATACTGCCGCAAATTCCTGGATATTGCAAGCATAGATATAAACAAGCTGCCCCCGCTCAGCGACGCAGAGCAGATAATGGGCGAGCTTGTGCCTGAGTTTGCCGCCGCTATAGGGGTCAAAGACGCTCTTGTGATCAACGGTATGCTGGATCAGTGCGCTTCTGCCATCGGCTGCGGCAATATAACCCCCGGTACGGTGTGCGAGACTACCGGCACGGTGCTGGCTATCGCCGCCACTCTGCCCGGGTTTGAGCCTGAGAGTTTCCCCTCCCCCGTTATCGTACTGCCCCACGGATTAAAAGGCAGGTATCTTGCTCTGCCCTACTGCCCCACCGCGGGAATACTGCTCAAGTGGTACAAGGATAATTTCCTGCTCAGCGATCTGGAAAAGTGCAGAAACAGCGGCAAGGATATCTACACCCTGATAAACGAGGAGATAGAAAAGCGCGGAGCACCTATAACCGATCTTATCGTACTGCCCCACTTCAACGGATATCTGTCACCCGTTTCCAACCCCGACGCCGTAGGCGTTATGTACGGGCTCAAGCTGGACACCGACCGTTTTCAGGTGGCACACGCCGTTATGGAGGGGATAGCGTTTTTGCTCAGGGAGAATCTTGAGCTGCTTGAGCGAAGCGGGATCAAAACAGAGAGCGTTATATCTTTGGGCGGCGGTGCAAAAAGCGAGCTGTGGCTGCATCTTAAGTCCGATATTTGTCACACCGAATTTGTTACAATGGCAAACGAGGAGTCCACGTCGTTAGGCTGTGCTCTGGGAGCGGCGCTGGCTGCAGGTATGCTCAAAAGTGAGGACGACATATATAAATATACCGCCGTCAAAAACCGATACGTCCCCGACGGAGACAGACTGAAAAAATACGAGGGCAAATACCAAAAATATCTTGAGCTGAACAGACGGTTGGGATTCTGCGACTGAAGGAGAGGCAAGTATGTCAAACCCCTTTGATACGGGCATATTGAAAAACTCCCAGATAAAATACAACGAGCCGTTGAGCCGTCATATATCGTTCAGGCTGGGCGGAGAGGCAAAGCGGTTTATCCTGCTTGATATTGCCGATGCCCCCGCACTGCTGAAAGAGCTTGCCGCCTCGGGCGAGAAGTACGCTTTTTTGGGCAACGGTACGAACGTACTTGTGCGTGACGGCGGATTTGACGGCACCGTTATCAAGCTCAAAAGCGGCGAGGTGCAGGTAAACGGCGGCAGGCTGAGCGTTTCGGCAGGCACGACGCTTGCACAGCTGGCTCAGACGGCTTGTGAACATTCGCTGACGGGGTTGGAGTTTGCTCACGGCATACCCGGCACGGTAGGCGGCGCCGTTATGATGAACGCAGGCGCCTACGGCGGTGAGATAAAGGACGTGCTGGTCAATACCGTCTACTGCACGCCCGAGGGAGAGGTGCGCACTCTGACTCAAAAGGAGCATCGGTTCGGGTACAGAACGAGCTTTTTCAAAGAGCATCCCGAGTACCTGATACTGAGTGCCGAGTTTGAGCCGAAACGGGGCGAAAGTTCCGAAATAAAGAACGCTATGGCAGAGCTTGCACGGCGCAGAAGAGAGAGTCAGCCGCTGGATAAGCCGTCGGCGGGCAGTACCTTCAAGCGGCCCGAGGGGTATTTTGCAGGTAAGCTTATCGAGGACAGCGGACTCAAGGGCTTCACTATCGGCGGCGCGCAGGTGTCACAGAAGCACGCAGGCTTCGTTATCAACGCAGGGAATGCTACCTGCCGTGACGTGCTTGCGCTGTGCAGCCATATACAAAAAACCGTGTATGACAGGTTTGGAGTCACGCTGGAGCGTGAGATAAAGATATTGGGAGAGGAGTAACGCTATGGAATGTCTGATAATATCCGGCATGAGCGGTGCGGGAAAGAGTATGGCGGTTGACGTGCTCGAGGATTCGGGCTACTACTGCATAGACAACGTCCCCTCGTCTCTTGCACCGCGTTTTGTAGAGCTGTTTCTCAGCACCTCGGCAAAGTACAAGAAGGTCGCATTGGTCATTGACGTGCGCAGTGACGCCAACATTGAGAATATGTTTGATCTGCGTGCAAGTCTGTCTGCCAAGGGCATCGTGTGCCGCATACTCTTCCTTGAATGCTCCAACGAGGAGATAATCAACCGTCAGAAAGCCAACCGCCGCCGTCACCCGTTGGACTTTAACGGTGATATTGCCGAGGCGGTGGCAAAGGAGCGGGCACAGATGGACCCCATCCGCAACTCCGCCGACTACGTTATAGACACCACCGCGCTGTCCACCGCCAGTCTCAAATCCCACCTGCTCAATCTGTTCGGTGAGGACGGCGGCAAGAGCGCGATGGTCATAAGCGTGCTGAGCTTTGGGTTCAAGCACGGCATACCCCACGAATCGGATATGGTGTTCGACGTGAGGTTTATTGAGAACCCCTTTTATATCCACGAGCTGAGGAACAAGACCGGTCTGGACAGAGAGGTATACGACTTCGTGTTCGACAAGAGTGCGGCGCAGGAGTTCTCGGACAAGCTGTTTGATATGCTGGACTATCTTATACCCCAGTATATTTCCGAGGGCAAGACCTCGCTGGTGGTGGCTATCGGCTGTACCGGCGGCAGACACCGCTCTGTGGCTATGGCGGAAAAACTCAAGAACCGCCTGGATCAGAAGGGTCACAACGTGATCATACGTCACCGCGATATCACGAAGGGATAAGGCTATGTCGTTTAATTCCGATCTCAAAGCCGAGCTGTGCTCGTCGTCTTTCGTGTGTCCCAACTGCATATACGCCGAGTGTCTGGGACTGATGCTCTACGCCGCCAAGTTCTCGCTTGACGGGCTCAAACTGCAATCGGACAGCCATACCGTGCGCAAGCGGGTAATGAATATCGCGCGGCAGGTGTTCGGCATCCCTCTGCACCACGAGGGCAACGTACTCAGTCTCTCAGGCGAGTTTGAGATGCGATACGCTTATGAGGCATTCGGATACGAGTACCGCCGCTCACCCCTGCAGCTCAACCGTGCGCTGGTGGAGGAGGACTGCTGCAAGGCGGCGTTTTTGCGTGGCGTGCTTATTGCGGGCGGATACGCATCCTCGCCCGAAAAGGGCTACCATCTCGAGATAGTCACCTCACATTATCATATAGCCAGACAGACGGCGACTCTGCTCAGCGAAATGGGGCTGAGTGCGGGCTACGTTCAGCGCAGAGGTAATCATATTTTGTATTTTAAGGACAGTTCGCTTATCGAAGACGTGCTGACCACCGCCGGAGCACAGACTTCGGCTATGGAGATAATGGTCAAGAAGGTGGAGCGCGATCTCAACAACAATATAAACCGCAAGGTCAACTGCGACACGGCAAACCTGGACAAGACGGTTGCCGCCGCAGCAGCACAGACCGCCGCTATCAAAAAGCTGGAGGAGGCAGGCAAGCTCTCTACCCTGCCCGCGCCCCTGCGTGAAACGGCGGCACTGCGTCTCAATAATCCCGACCTGTCGCTGTCGGCGCTGTGCAAGCTGCACAGCGAGGAGATATCCCGACCCGGACTTAACGGACGTATGCGCCGACTTATCAAATTAGCTGAGGAGCTGTAAGATATGAGCTTTGTTCATTTGCACGTACACACAGAATACAGTCTGCTTGACGGAGCCTGCAGGATAAGCAGGCTTTGCAGCCGTGCAAAGGAGCTTGGACAGACAGCACTTGCCATCACCGACCACGGCGTTATGTACGGTGTCATCAACTTTTACCGTGCCGCAAAAAAGGCGGGGATAAAACCCATTATCGGCTGTGAGCTGTACGTCGCGCCACGTACCAGGTTCGATCAGGTGTATGAGCTGGACTATCAGGCTTATCATCTTACCGTACTGTGCAAGAACGAAACGGGCTACAAAAATCTCATAAAGCTCTGCTCCCGCGGTTTCACTGAGGGCTTCTATCAGCATCCCAGGGTGGATTTCGGTCTGCTTCAGGAGTACAGCGAGGGGCTCGTTGTACTCTCCGGCTGTATCGCAGGCGAAGTGTCACAGCTGCTTTTGCGCGGAAACTATGAAGAAGCCAAAAACTGCGCTGTGCGCTACGAGCAGCTGTTCGGCAAGGGCAATTATTACTTAGAACTGCAGGATCACGGTATGGAGGATCAGCAGCGGCTCAATCCCATGCTGGTGCGGCTGTCCAAAGAAACGGGCATACCGCTGGTGGCATCAAACGACGCGCACTACATAACCCGTGAGGATCAGAAGATGCACGACGTGCTTCTGTGCATACAGACGGCATCGTCTTTGGACGATGAGAACCGCATGCGATTCCCCTCGGCGGATTTTTATATCAAATCGGAAGAAGAGATGCTCGCACTCTTCCCCTACGCCAAAGAAGCTATTGAAAACACCCAGAAGATCGCCGATATGTGCGAGCTTGAGTTCACATTCGGCAAGTATCATCTGCCTAACTTTGACGTACCCGACGGTATGGCACACGACGAGTATCTGCGTCAGCTTTGCTATAAGGGTCTGCGCGAGCGCTATCCCGATTCGTGGGAAAAGTACACGGACAAGCTTGAGTATGAGCTGTCCACCATAAACTCCATGGGGTTCACCGACTATTTTCTGATAGTCAGCGATTTTATCGCATACGCCAAATCCCGCGGCATCCCCGTGGGCCCGGGCAGAGGCTCGGGCGCGGGAAGCATCGCCGCCTACTGCCTGCGCATCACCGACGTCGAGCCCACCCGATACGCACTGATATTCGAGCGTTTTCTCAACCCCGAGCGAGTGAGTATGCCCGACTTTGATATCGACTTCTGCCCCCTGCGCCGTCAGGAGGTCATTCAGTACGTCAAGGACAAATACGGTGAGGATCACGTAGCTCAGATAATCACATTCGGTACCATGGCGGCACGAAGCTCGGTGCGCGACATAGGCAGGGTCATGGGTGTGCCATATGCCGACGTGGACGCTATTGCAAAAATGATACCCAAGGGTCCCAAAGTCACCCTTGAGAGCGCGCTCAAAGAATCCCCCGACCTGAAAAAAGCCTACGATCAGGACCCCGTGACACGCGAGATCATAGATATGGCTCTGTCCATAGAAGGTATGCCCCGCAACTGTTCCACCCACGCCGCAGGCGTAATAATCGCCGCCAAGGCCGTTGATGAGTTCGTACCTCTGTCCAAAGGCGATCAGGGTGTTGTGGCACAGTTTGAGATGACCACCCTTGAAGAGCTGGGTCTCTTAAAAATGGACTTTTTGGGACTGCGGAACCTGACCGTTATCGACGATGCGGTCAGGCTCATCAACCAAAACGGCGGCAATATAGACATAGACAAGCTTGATTACAACGACAGTGCTACATTTGAGATGCTGTCCAAGGGTCAGACAATGGGCGTGTTCCAGATGGAAAGCGCGGGAATGACCCAGGTTGCAGTCAGACTGCATCCCCAGTCGGTAGAAGATATCACCGCTATCATCGCCCTCTACCGCCCCGGCCCAATGCAGTCCATACCTACCTACATCTCACAGCGCCACCATCCCGAGCAGGCAACCTACCGCCATCCCTATCTCAAAGATATCCTCTCCGTCACCTACGGCTGTATAGTCTATCAGGAGCAGGTAATGGAGATATTCCGCAGGCTTGCAGGCTACTCTCTGGCACGCGCAGACTTGGTGCGGCGCGCTATGAGCAAAAAGAAGTTCGACGTGCTTGAGAGTGAACGGCATAACTTTATACACGGCAACGAAAAAGAAAATATCCACGGCTGTCTGGCCGTAGGTATGCGCGAAAAGGATGCCGACGACCTGTTCAACGAGATGCTGGACTTTGCAAACTACGCATTCAACAAAGCCCACGCCGTCTGCTACGCAATAGTTGCATACCGCACCGCATATCTCAAGTGCCACTACCCTGCCGAGTATATGGCGGCGCTTCTTACCTCGGTGCTTGACTCCACCGACAAGGTCACCGCCTACACGGCACAGTGCCGTGAGATGGGTCTGACCGTCCTGCCTCCCGATATCAACCGCTCCTTTGCCGACTTTACCGTTCACGACGGAAACATCCGTTTCGGTCTAGGCTCGGTCAAAAACGTTGGTGTAGGGTTCATTGAAAAACTGGTGCAGGAGCGTAAGGCAGGGGGCTACTTCAAGGATTTTGACGATTTCTGCTCACGTATGTCCCACTATGACCTTAACCGCCGTGCTCTCGAGGGGCTTATCGCCTGCGGTGCTTTTGACTCAATGGGCGTTTACCGCAGTCAGCTTATGCAGGTCTACGGCAGTGTGCTGGACAGCGCCAGCGTGGAAAAACGCAGGAATATAGAGGGTCAGTTCAATCTGTTTGACGAGCCTGAGATAGGCGACAGCAAGACCACCCTGCCCGATATACCCGAATATCCCAAGAGTGAGCTGCTCAATATGGAGCGTGCCACTACGGGGCTCTATCTGTCGGGGCATCCTATGGAGGAACTGCATCCCCTCTCACGCAGGGTGGGTGCCGTGGATATCGCAGCCATCAACGCAGCCAACGCGCCCGACAACGAAGAGCTGAACACCGAGCTGTGTGACGGCTGCTTTGTGACCGTGACGGGCATAATCACCTCCGTAAAGACCAAGTACACCAAGAGCGGCAAGCAGATGGCTATGGGCACCGTCGAGGACGTGACCGGCTCTATCGAGCTGCTTGCCTTCGAGACAGCATTGCAGACGGGTGGCAAGGACTGCCGCGAGGGCACTCCTGCCGTGCTGTACGGCAGGATATCCTCACGGGAGGACGAAAACGTCAAGCTGGTATGTGAGCTTATGCTCCCGCTCAACGAGGACAACTCCTATGATTTCCCCTCCCTGCGCGCCAAGCTGCAGGCAAAGCAGTCCTACCGCGACAGCAAATCAGGCGGCGGTGCGCCCGCACTGCGCAACCGCACCCTGTATATAAGACTCAAAAGCGAAAACGATCCCCGCAAAGCCGACCTGCTGCGCCTGCTTGCCCTTTATCCGGGACACAGCAGCGTATGTCTGTTCTATGCCGACACGCGCAAAAGCGAAGCTCCCTCACTCCGTGTGGACGATTGCGGCGAACTGGTAAAAAAACTGTGTATGATGTTCTCGGAAGAGGATATCGTGTTTAAGTTTAACCGAGGTAAAAGATGAACGATTTTGACATAAGATACTCGGCGCTGCGCCGGGAGATAATAGAGCGTGAGTTTTCTTCACTCAACGACCGTCAGAAGGACGGCGTGTTCAAGACCGAGGGGCCTCTGCTGATACTTGCGGGGGCAGGCAGCGGCAAGACCACCGTGCTCATAAACCGCATTATCAATCTGCTCAAGTACGGCAGTGCATACGAGAGCGAGGAAGCACCCGTCTGGGCAGGCGACGACGAACTGAGCAAGCTGTTTATGCTCATCGACGACCCCGATGCTCTGCCCGAGGAGGAGGTACGCAGGCTTTGTTCGGTTTCTGCGCCCCGCCCCTACGAGCTGCTCGCCATAACCTTTACAAACAAGGCGGCAGGTGAGCTTCGTGACCGACTCAACGTTGCCGTAGGCGCGCAGTCCGCCGATATATGGGCACAGACATTTCATTCTGCCTGCGCACGTATTCTCCGCTCACACATAAGCAAGATAGGCTATCCCAGCTCCTTTGCCATCTACGACGAGGACGATAAGAAGAAGGTCCTGCAGAGCATTCTCAAGGATATGGGCGTAGACGAAAAGCGCTACGACCTCCGTACCATTGCAGGCGCTATCTCGCGGGCAAAAGACTCGCTTATGACCCCTGAAGAGTTTGCCGCAGAGCCTAATGATGACCCCCTCAGACACATTACCGCTCAGGTCTACCAAAAGTACGAGAGTCAGATGCAGAGTATGGGTGCGTTGGACTTTGACGATATGATAGTCAAGACGGTGCAGGTGCTTCGTGACTGTCCCGACGTGCTCGCCTATTATCAACGCAAATTCCGCTACGTGCTTGTGGACGAGTATCAGGACACCAACCACGCCCAGTACGTGCTCTGCTCACTGCTTGCAGGCGGCAGCGGCAATCTGTGCGTTGTGGGTGACGACGATCAGAGCATATACAAGTTCAGAGGCGCGACTATTGCAAATATTCTGGACTTTGAGAAGCAATACCCCGACGCCATGACTATACGGCTTGAACAGAATTACCGCTCCACGGGCAGTATTCTCAATGCCGCAAACGGGCTTATCGCCAACAACCGCGGCAGAAAGGGCAAGAAGCTGTGGACCGACAAGGGTGAGGGCGACAAGGTATGCCTGTGCTCGGGCGAGACGCAGGAGGACGAGGCACAGTTTATTGCCAAAAAGATACTTGAAAACCGCGCAGGGGGCGGCAATTTCCGCGACCACGCCGTGCTCTACCGCAATCACGTGCTTTCCAACAGCATTGAATATGCATTCAAGCGCAGCGGTATCCCCTACCGCATCGTCAGCGGACTTCGGTTCTTTGACCGTGCCGAGGTCAAGGATATGCTCTCCTATCTGTCGGTCATCAACAATCCCGCCGACACCATACGTCTGCGCAGGATAATCAACGTGCCCGCGCGAGGCATCGGTGCCACCACTCAGGAGAAAATAGCCGTGCTTGCAGAGCGGGAAAACGTGTGCGAGTACGAGATAATCAAAAACGCCGCAAACTACCCCGAGCTGGGTAAGGCAGCAAGCAAGCTGGGCGCTTTTTATGAATTGATCGAGTCATTCAGAAAATCCTCTGATATGAGCCTTATGGAGCTGTATGACAGCCTGCTGGAAAAGTCTGACTATATGGCTATGCTTAACGAGCTGCCCCCCTCCGACAGACAGACCAAGACCGAAAACGTGCTGGAACTCAGGTCAAATATCGCCGATTACTGCGAGAAAAATATTGAGCCTACACTGCGCGGATTTCTGGAGGAGGTTGCGCTGTTTACCGACGTTGACCGCTACGATGCCGACGCCGACGCGGTCACGCTGATGACCATACACAGTGCCAAGGGTCTGGAGTTTGACAACGTATTCCTCTGCGGCGCAGAGGAGGGTATATTCCCCTCCTACCGCTCAATGGAAAGCTCCGAACAGATGGAGGAGGAACGCCGTCTGTGCTACGTGGCTATGACCCGCGCGCGGAAAAAGCTGTACATAACCTCTGCCGAGCGGCGCCTGCTCTACGGTCAGACCGCCTACGCCAAACCCTCCCGGTTCACCGAGGAGATACCCCCCGAATGTGTGACCAAGACGGGCAAGCCTCAGCGCAAGGCAGGCAGCAGTATGAGCTTTGCCGAAAAGCGCAGCAGTACGGGTGCGGGCTTCTACGGCAATAAGGCGAGCTTTGCACACTCCGCCCCCAAAAAGCCTGCACAAAGCACCAATACGCTGGGATTCAGGGCAGGTCAAAGGGTAATGCACCGCAGCTTCGGCGAGGGAGTTATCAGCGAACTGACGCCTATGGGCAACGACGTTATGCTAAAAATCACCTTTGACAAGGTGGGCGACAAGCTGATGATGGCAAAAACCGCCTCGCAGTTTATGAAAGTGTTATAAAAAACTCTTGTAATCGGATGTAAAATAGTTTATAATAGTATACCGTAGCCGAAGCGCTTCGGTATACGCCGGTGTGTTGGAACTGGCAGACGAGGCGGACTCAAAATCCGTTGGTAGCGATACCGTGCGGGTTCGACCCCCGCCACCGGCACCAAAAATCGACAAGTTTCGACAGAGACTTGTCGATTTTACTTTTTCACTATTAACTCTTCACTTTTCACTCTTCTTTTTCGAAACTTGTCGATTAGGTAATAAGTAATAGTGAATAGTGAAGAAGTAAAGGTATCCGCTTCGCGGATGACTATAACATATATGTAAGAGTTCGAATTCATACGCAAAACTGCAGAAAATATCTTTTTTATACTCCATAGACAAAATCGACAAGTTTCGACAGAGACTTGTCGATTTTACTTTTTCACTATTAACTCTTCACTTTTCACTCTTCTTTTTCGAAACTTGTCGATTAGGTAATAAGTAATAGTGAATAGTGAAGAAGTGCTGATGAAGCTTTTCTCCCTTTAGTCGAAAAGCATTATATTATACTAGAGTTCGAATTCAAACGTAAAAACTGCGAAAAATATCTTTTTTGTAGCCCATAGACATAATAAAGCGGCAACCCTCTGTTGAGGGTTGTTTTTTTATTATATAAAGTCATCTTTGTCGTCAGGCAAAGATGACCTTTTTGTATTGCAATAAATGCTTATGGGTAGCAGCTTCTGCTTTCTTATTATGTATGATCTCCAGGGCTGCCGGCGTTGAGATTTTGGCTGATTTGTGGTATAATATATATAAGTATTTGCGAGGAGGTATGCCTATGATATACGTTACGTCCGACCTTCACGGATATCCTCTTGAGGATTTTTTGGCGCTGCTTGACGGTGCGGGGTTTTCGGACAGAGATTTTTTGTTCGTACTGGGTGACGTTATCGACCGCGGTGATGAGGGTGCAGAGCTGCTGCGCTGGATAGCAGAGCAGCCCAACGTTCAGCTTATTCTTGGCAATCACGAGGCGATGCTGCTTGCCTGCGATTTCGTGTTCGACGATATCACCGACGATAATCTCTCCCGACTCAGTTCGGACAAGCTGAGCACACTCAGCACCTGGCTGTATAACGGCGCTCAGCCTACCCTGAGCGGTCTGCGCAGGATACGCGACCGTGACCCCGACGTGCTTGAGGGCATATTGGACTGTCTGCGGGATGCGCCGCTGTACGAAACAGCGGAGGCAGGCGGCAAAAAATTCGTACTGGTCCACGCAGGGTTTGAAAATTTTGACAAAAACAGAAATCTTGACGATTACGCCGCCGACGAGCTTATCTGGACCCGTCCCGACAGGGATACCCGTTATTTTGACGGTGCAACTGTGATATTGGGCCATACGCCCACCCATTATTACGGCGAGGAGCATCGGGGCAAGATCCTCCACGCCGACGGCTGGATAGATATCGATACGGGTGCTGCAGGCGGCGGCGCACCCGCCCTGCTGAGACTGGACGATATGCAGGAGTTTTACAGATAGCAAAAATCTCTCACGGATATGGGCTGTACTCTGAAGGACAGTTTTAAGCCGAACATAGCACCTACCGACAGTAAAAGGACAGAGAATGCTTTTGCATTCTCTGTCCTCTTTTCTTTGCAGGCACAAATGATGATTTAGTGAAGTTTTCGCTGACGCGAAAGTGAAGTTGCCGTGCAGTGAAGTTCGTGCTAACGCACGAGTGAAGTTAAGTTTGCCCACTTTGCCGAAGGCAAAACTTCACTATCCGCAGGATAACTTCACTTACGCAGTAAACTTCACTTGCACCAAGGGGCAAACTTAGTTGCGTAGTGTC
>JAFQTO010000051.1 GCA_017408985.1 Clostridia bacterium | reverse complement strand
TTATAAGCCATGGCATCAAAAAGCGCCTGCGCCTGCGCGCTGCCCTCATCCATTCGCTTCTCCACCTCGCGCAGATCAGCGGTGCCGAGATAGGCCATCAAGCCGCCCTCGCGGATGAAATAGCCGAAATTGTGTTTCATTGGCGCACCCCCTCATAGCGGCCTGTGGCGTCGCCCGTCACCTGACCTTCCTGCAGGTAGATCACCCGCTTTTTAAAATGGTTCACCAAGCCACGCTCATGAGTCACCACGATCACCGTCGTGCCCAAGGCGTTAATGCGCTCCAGCAGGGTCATGATCTCCAAAGACTTGGCAGGATCTAAGTTGCCTGTGGGCTCATCGGCCACGATGGTACTGGGGTTATTCACCAGCGCCCGCGCCACCGCCACACGCTGCTGCTCACCGCCGGAGAGCTCATCGGGGAAGCTGTTCTCCTTACCACGCAGACCCACCAGATTCAGCACATAGGGGATACGGCCGCGGATCTCACGGGGCGTGGCGCCCACAGCCCGCATAGCAAGGGCGAGGTTTTCATACACGGTCTTTGTCCCGATGAGACGGAAGTCCTGAAAAATCACGCCGATGGTGCGGCGCATCAGGGGGATCTGCCGCTCGGCAATACGGCTCATGGAAAAGCCGTTGACCATCACACGGCCGCCGGTGGGGACTACCTCACCTGTCAGCATCTTAATGATGGTGGACTTACCCGAGCCCGAAGGGCCCACCAGAAACACGAACTCACCGTCGTCTATCTGAAAGGAGATGCCGCGCACCGCCTTTGTACCGTTTTCGTAGGTCTTTTCCGCTTCTTTCAGTCGAATCATTGCGCACCTCGAATATCCAAAAAATGCAACATATTGTGTCTAAAAAAGCACACACCCAACATTATATATGAATATACGGCAAATGGCAACAAGAATCCTTCGATTTTTTCAACCTTTTCCTTCCAGCTATGGATTAGACGAAGCAATGCAGAAAAATGTTCCCAGTCAGGACCACCCGTATAACGGGTGGCCTGCACTGACCCTATAAGGGTCTAATATTGGCCGCGCCTCAAGGCGCGGTGAAACGGTCTGCCGACCGCATACAATTACGAGCGGCCCCACCAAGTGGGGCTGCTTTTATTTGCTCTTGTTAGTCGGCTCACCCGTAAACGGGTCGTAATATTCCTTTATCGTAAGCTGATCTGATATCTTATCCTCTGCGAGCTGATTTCGGATATACTCTGCAATCGCCTTCTTGTTTCTGCCTACGGTATCTACGTAGTATCCCTTGCACCAAAATTGCCGATTGCCGTACTTGTACTTTAGATTTGCGTGTCTGTCGAAGATCATTAGCGAACTTTTCCCTTTGAGATATCCCATAAACTGTGATACACTATACTTCGGTGGGATGCTCACTAGCATATGGATATGATCTGGGCAGGCCTCTGCTTCTAGTATCTCTACGCCTTTGTACTCACACAATTTTCGTATGATACTTCCGATGTCTGCCTTGATCTGCCCATATATCACTTGTCGTCTGTATTTTGGTGCGAAGACTATGTGATACTTGCAGTTCCATCGCGTATGCGCCAGACTTTCTGGTTCTTCTCTTTTCTTTAGCATGATATTCCTCCTTCGTTACTTTGTATGCGGTCGGCTAACCTGCTTACATTGTATCGCGGGAGGTTTATCTTTTCTACTCATAGGCATAGCCTTTTTTATCCCACGGGCATAGCCCGTGGTTGCCGTTTTACAAAACAAAAAAAGTGACCGACTTTTGTCGGTCACTTTCTAAATATCACAGATTATGCGTCGATGCCGCGGCTGGTGAGATACTTCTTCACCATGAGGGCTACCTTGAAG
>JAFQTO010000005.1 GCA_017408985.1 Clostridia bacterium | reverse complement strand
GGGAAATTCACGGATTTACTGTCAAAAGGTATACCTTTTGACAGTAGGGACTTTTTGACAGTAAACGCCGTTTTTTGGCCGTTTTTCGGCCGCTAACATCAATTTAGGGGTTGAAATTCCTGATTTTTGTGGTATAATCACGATATAAAAGCAACTGTCAAAAGGTATACCTTTTGACAGTTGCTTTTTTGTTATGGAATTTTGGAGTGTCGACATAGTCGACCGAGCGTCAGCGAGGCGCGGTGAGTGCCGCGCAAGGCGTAGGGCGGATTTATTCCGCCCGTTAGCACAAATGTGAAGGGGCCCCCGCAAAGCGTGTGCGCTTTGTGGGGGAGAATACCTTTTGACAGTTGCTGTTTTTCATATGAACTAAAATAACGCTCCCGGCAGATTTACTGTCGGGAGCGCGGTGTTTGTGATTTTCCCCTTTTGGTGGGGTTATCGTTTAATTCAGATCTTTTCGACCTTGTCCAGGTTTTCGATCCAGCTGACCAGCTTGTCCTTCTGCTCCTCGGTCATATCTTCGGCGCAGTCACGGACCTTCTGCATACGCTGCTCGTGGGTCATAGCGTTGGGCTCGGAGCCGAGAGGATACTGGCAGTACATGCTGAGGATCTCGCCGTTATTCAGCTCGACCTCGACGATGCCGTGGTTGGGGGAGATGGCGTTGTGGCCGTCAAGGCTGTTGTCGGCAACGACGGTGATCTTCTTGGCAAAGTCAACGTACTTCCGGGGAGCTTTTCTGTCAGGCCAACGGTAGTGCTTGAGGGTCACGTTGCCGTCCAGCATTGCGCAGGTGACGGTGTACTGCAGGGAGAACTGACCGCCGTAGCAGATCTCGCTCTCTGCGTTGATGGGGGTGTTGACGTACATACCGGTGGTCTGCTGATATATGCGGATGCTCTTGACGTCCTCGGGCTTGACGCCGTACTTGTTCTTCAGCTCCAGGGTAGCGGCGATAGCACCGTGGGTCTTGCGGCAGGTGGGCCAGGGTTTGAAGTACATATCCATGCACTGATACTCTTTGCCCAGACCGCAGGTGTAGTAACGGGTGCCGATAGCGTTGTTGTCGGCAAACTCGGGGCCCTCAAAGCCCTGCATAGCCAGCTCTGCAGCCTCTACGCCGTTACGGTTGAGGTAGCCGTACTTGAGGACGTTGGTGGTTGCGGGAGAGCCTTTGCCGTTCTTTCTGCCGCCGGTGTAGCCGGGGGTCTTGCCTACGCGGCAGGCTGCAAGGAAGCCGCTGAGACCGATAGCGTCACGCATCTGGGTCTCGTCTGCGCCCATCAGCTTGGCAGCGGTTGCTGCTGCGGAGTAAGAGTCGGCAGCGGTGGAGTCGTGGGCAGGATTACGCATACGTGCTGCGACCTCGATGCCCAGAACAACAGCGGTGAGGATATCCTTGCCGCTTGCGCCTACAGCCTCGCCTACTGCCAGAGCAACTGCGACAACTGTTCTGCCGGGATGGTAAGCGCCGCCCAGCATACCGCTGTTATTGAGACCGTCGTTGAAATCGTGGGTCTGTGCGTGGATAGAGTTGAGGAATGCTGCCATTGCGGCATTGGTCTTGAAATCACAGCCAACGGGGGTAACGTCGCCGCTGACTATCTTTGCCATTTTGTCAAAATCGGTGCCGTAGAGCTTTCTGGTCTTGGCACCTGCCAGCATGCAGGCTACTGCATCGGCAACGATGTGCTTGCCGCGGAGAACTACCTCTTCGGGCAGGTCTTCAAACTTGGTCTTGACCAAAAACTCCATCATATCCTGACCCAGATACTTGGTCTGATGGCGTTCACGCTTGAGTTCAAACATTTTTATCTCCTCCATACCTGAATAAATTGCAAAAAATACCTATACGGTAATTGTACCACAGTATCGTTTCGCTTGCAAGCGTTGGGCAGGCTAAATATACTCTCGGCACAATGCACAATTATCCCACTCTGTTTTTATGCAATACGCCGAAGATTATGAGCCGTTCGGGATATCCCTTGAAAACACGCACAGTTTATTGTATAATCTGCACATATGTCAATGCCGATTTTTGGTTAAAATGCGAGGTAATTATGTCAATTGGACTTTTTGACGTGCTGGGACCCATTACGGTAGGGCCTTCTTCTTCACACACGGCAGGTGCGGTGCGCATAGGCCAGATAGCCAGACTGCTGGCAGGAGGCGATGTCAAGCGCGCCGAAGTCACCTTTTACGGTTCTTTTGCCGAGACCTATTTGGGTCACGGCACCGACAAGGCGGTGGTAGGCGGACTTTTGGGCTTTGACTCGTTTAACGAGCAGGTGCGGGACAGTCTGAGCATTGCGCCCCTCAGGGGTATGGAGGTGACGCTCAAGGTGTCCGATGCGCCCACGCCCCACCCCAACACGGTGCATATCGAGGCCTATTCCAAGAACTCCTCCGTGTCGCTGACGGGCATCTCGGTGGGCGGCGGAATGATACGCATCACCGAGATCGAGGGGCAAAAGGTGGACATCGGCTGCACGGGGCACACCCTTATCGTGTTCAACCGCGACCTTGCGGGCGTGGTTGCCGACGTGACGGGACTGCTTGCAAGTCTGGACATCAATATCGCCACATTGTCACTTTGCCGCGCGCGGCGCGGTTCGGATGCCATTATGGTTCTGGAGACCGATCAGGATATTTATGACCGCACCCGTCAGAAGCTGGAAAAGCTGCCCAACGTGAACAGGGTCATTTTCCTGCCCAAGCTGTGAAAGGAGCCAAGTATGATTATTCCGTCGATCAAATATATGCTGGAACAGACCCAGCGGGAGCTTTGTCCGCTGTGGCAGGTGGTGCTGCAGGAGGAGATCCGCGACAGAGAGACCACCCGCGATGAGATATACCGCCGTCTGAACGTTACCTACACGGCTATGAAAAAGGCTGCCGAAAGCGGCATATCCGCTCAATCCCGCTCCATAAGCGGTATGACCGGTGGCGATGCCGCAAAATACTACAGCTACGCACGCAGCGGCAGGTCCCTGCTCAGCGAGCTGTGCTCCAAAGCCGTATCCTACGCACTTGCCACCTCCGAGTGCAACGCGTCTATGGGCGTGATAGTCGCCGCACCCACCGCAGGCAGCGCAGGCATTATGCCGGGCGCGTTTATTGCGGCGCAGGAAGTATTCGGATTTACCGACAGGGATATATGCAACGCTTTGCTGACTGCGGCAGGGGTAGGCGCGGTCATATCCGAAAAAGCCTCCCTCGCAGGTGCGGTATGCGGCTGTCAGGCAGAATGCGGCTCGGCGGCGGCTATGACGGCGGCAGGTATATGTCAGCTGATGGGCGGCAGTCCCGAGCAATGTATGGATGCAGGCGCGCTGGCGCTGAAAAACTGTCTGGGTCTCGCCTGCGACCCCGTGGCAGGCTTAGTGGAAGTGCCCTGCATCAAGCGCAACGGTATGTATACCGTGTTTGCAATCAACGCCGCCGATCTGGCGCTGGCGGGGATACGGAGCTTTGTGCCCTTTGACGAGGTCATCGACTCCATGCGCAGGATAGGAATGGATATGTCGCCCTGCATCCGCGAAACCGGCGAAGGCGGTCTTGCCACCACCGATACCGGCAAAGCGGCAAGGGAAAAGATATTCGGAAAAAAGTAAGGCAGAAGGCTGAATTAAATGCACAATGATGAATTGCGCCTTTGGCGCATGAATTGACAATAAATTGTCATGAATTGAGCCTTGCGGCTCATAAAGGTGTCGGCAAGCCAACGGATTTATGAGGCGGGAGCGGAAAATGCCCGACCGAAGTCCATTAAATCGGGGTCCCCGCAAGAACCGTCTTGTGGGGTAGCCGATGGGCGAAAGGTGTGCAAAACCACAAACATAAAGCTACATAAAAATCGCAAGGCTCAGTAAGTAAGCCTTGCGATTTTATTATATTTTATTATACATTCAGATGTCTTTTGCGTTTGATGGGTTCTTCGGGGGCGAAGATATTGACGGCGTGCATAATATTCTCGCACACAACGTCGCTGTGCTCACCGCCGTACTCACCGTCAAGAGTCCATGGCAGAGGTTCGGAGGTAATTATGCGCAGTTTTTTGGCTCTTGCCCAGAACACGCCGTTTGACCCTGCCAGCTCACCTGCCAGATAGGAGTTGATAAGCGAGGTGGCGTCGTTGAGTTTTTCGGGTTTTTTGAGCAGGATTATTTCTGCCATACCGTCGTCTATCTGTGCTTCTATCTGCTCCCCGATGGCAAAACCTGCCGAATAGGTACCGTTTGACACCATACCTATCATAACGTCGTCCTCGAACACTTCGCCGTCGTACTCCACTCTCACGTGATAGTCACGGAGTTTGGGCACACGCTTGGCGACTTCCCAAAAATACGCCATCAGTCCAAAGTTATTTTTTGCCTCGCGGGATGTGGCAAAGGACACGTCAACGAAACTGCCGAAAGCGGCGATATAGTCAAAATAGCGGTCATTGAAGGTATTGACGTCCATAGGACGGCTGTAGCCGTCGGCGATCACTTTGGCGCACTCCATAAGCTTCTTGGGCATACCGAGAGTGCTGGTGATATCGTTCATCGTGCCTGCGGGGATATAGCCGATGGTGGGACGGGGAGCAGGCAACGCCATAATGCCGTTGACAAGCTCGTTAAGGGTGCCGTCGCCGCCGATGCCTACGACGGCGTCATACGCCTGCGCTTCGGTACTGACTACCTGCGGCAGTTCGCCCTGACGGGTCAGATACACGGTCACTCTGTAGCCTGCATCCTGAAAAAGATCGATCACCTCGGACAGCACGGGAACGACCTTGCCCGTACCCGCCTTTGCGTTGACTGCCAGAAGCATCTTTTTCACGAAAAATTCACCTCTCTTGATAAGCTGATCGGTTTTTACATCGGAGGACGGGCGGAGTCAAGCACCTCGGCAGGATCAAAGAAGTGGTTTTTGATACGGTCGGGGTAGTCTATCATCGTCAGACCGTCGATATTCAGGCGTTCCTGTATCATATTGTCGCCGTAGAAGGTGGTGTTCATAGTTGCGGTGACCGGGCAATAGATATAGAATCCGCACTCCTCGACGATATAGCGGTAACGCTCGTCATCCTGCTTGAAGGATACGCCGAAAGGCGAGATTAGTATATGGCTCTCACCGACGTAGGGCATAATCTCGTTGAGCCATCTGCCCGTGTCGTACTTGAGCTGATCCATGGTGATGGTCTTGTTGTTCCAATACTGGTTGTGGGTGTAGCTGTGGTTGGCTATCTGCCAGCCGTTGTCGCGGAGGGTCTGAGCGATAAGCTTGACCTTGTTGAGTATCATTTCCTGCTCCTCGGCGGTATACCAGTCAAGGTCGGTGATGCGCCAGCCGAAAGCGCCTGCATAACCTGTCAGCGCGGCGATACCCCTGGCACCGCGGTAGGAGAATTCGGGATGCTCCTCGCAGAAGGCGTCAAGTATGGGTACTGCGTCGCCGTCGTAGGTGACCTCATAATCCTTGATATCCACGATATGTCCGTTGCGCTTGACGGGTGTGCCGCCTACGTGGGTGACTATCTTGCCGTTTTCGTCCACGTCAAGACGCTGTGCAAAGCCGTCGGTAAGCATATAGTCGTAGTAGTTCATATCGTCAAAGGACATAACAAGAGGCTTCTTGCCCTCGGGAAGGTAGATATCTTTTTTGGTGACCTTGCCCGTTGCTTCGTCATACTCGCACATCCAGGTGATATCGTAGAGGACAAAGTCGTTTTCCAGAAGCAGGGGCAGTATCTCGATAAATTCCTCGCGGGTGACCATCCACTCGTTGTAGCCGGATGCGGGGTGGCCCTTGTTGTCAAACGCCAGGTCGGTGTCGATTATAAGGCTGTGGAAGAAGATATGGTAGGTCTGTCCGGTGTACTTGACCAGCCCTGCTTTGAGCGCCTGAGCCTCGGCCAGTTTGTCCTGAGCCTCGGCGCTTGTAAGACCGCTCAGCAGCTCGATAGCTTCGTCATAGAAGTAACCGCGGATAAGATAATCGGCCTCGGCGATCTTCGCGGTTTCATCGGCGGGAGTGGGCGGGGCGGGGTCGTCATTCCCCTGCTGACCGTCGCCGTTTGGGTCTGTAACGTCACCGCTCTGGTCGCCCGAACTTTCACCGCCGTTAGGAGTCTGATCGCCTATGGATGTATCGTCGTCAGGTGAGTCGGGAATGGTGCTGTCAAATATTTTCACTACCGCAAAAACCGCGATCGCCAGCAAAACGAGCACGCACGCCAGCAGAATAAACAGCTTGCGGTTGGGGTTTCTTTTCTTTTTGGAAAGATACTTTGCCATATAGTCTTCTCCTTTTTGTCCGCTTATGGTATCTTGCTTCTGCAATGGTTATTACTGCACACTTACATTATACCGCACATTTCCAAAAAAGCAATTACGAAAAAGTAACAATTTCCAATATGTTACGGTCGCAGACTGATAATACACCCTATATTGTGCGAAAAAGGATGAATCGGGTCAAATTGGCATAGACATTAAATGTATGCTGTGATAAAATGATATAAATAATCTTAAGTGAGGCGCTGTGATGAAAAAGGTTATGGTAGTCTTCGGCACAAGACCCGAAGCCATAAAAATGTGTCCTTTGGTCAACGAACTTAAAAGCCGCAAGGAGCTTAAAACGGTGGTCTGCGTCACCGGTCAGCACAGAAGTATGCTGGATCAGGTGCTGGAGGCTTTTTCGGTCACCCCCGACTATGATCTGAGCGTGATGAAGGACAAACAGACCCTGTTCGACATAACCTCGGCTATCCTGCTCAGGCTCAAGCCCGTGCTGGAGGAGGAGAATCCCGATATCTGTCTGGTACACGGCGACACCACCACCACCTTTGCCGCCGCACTTGCCTGCTTCTATCTGCGCATCCCCGTAGGTCACGTTGAGGCAGGTCTGCGCACCCACAACATCTACTCCCCCTACCCCGAGGAGTTCAACCGTCAGGCGGTCAGCATAGTGTCGGCGCTGAACTTTGCCCCAACGCAGCCGGCAAAGGACAATCTTCTGCGCGAGGGCAGAGACGCCGGCACCATATACGTTACGGGCAACACCGCCATAGACGCGCTCAAAACAACCGTGCGGGAGGAATACACCCATCCCCAGCTTGAGTGGGCAAAGGACAGCCGACTGATACTTATTACCGCCCACCGCAGAGAGAATCTGGGCGCGCCCATGCACGCTATGTTCCGCGCCATCCGCAGGATAATCGACGAGCATCCCGACGTAAAAGCCATCTACCCCATCCACCTGAATCCCGCCGTCCGCGAAGCGGCGGCTGAGGAGCTGGGCGGCTGTGACCGCATACGGATGATAGAGCCGCTGGACGTACCGGATTTTCACAACTTCCTCTCCCGCAGTTATCTGGTGCTTACCGACAGCGGCGGAATACAGGAGGAGGCGCCCTCGCTGGGCAAACCCGTTCTGGTCATGCGCGACACCACCGAGCGTCCCGAAGGTGTCAAGGCAGGCACACTCAAGCTTGTCGGCACCGAGGAGGAGACTATATACTCAAGCTTCAAGCAGCTGCTTTGCGACAAGGAGGAATATACCCGTATGAGCCACGCCTCCAACCCCTACGGCGACGGTTTTGCCTGCCGCAGGATAGCCGACATTATCGAGGGCAAATATGACGACTGCGAGCTTTGAAGGCTCCCCACACGGATCGGGAAAGGCTGAACGATCATGAACCGTATTGCCCGTATAATTCTCAAAAATCCCATAAAGATCATCGCCGCATACGTAAAGCTAAGCTATTGGGCAAACCATCCCGAAAAATATACCACCGGTCAGCTGTGGGACTACATACAATATATAATGGGGTTTGTGATGAAGAGTGCCAACGTACAGCTTACCGTCACGGGCACGGAAAATATCCCGTCCGATGGCGGCTGTATGCTCTACGGCAACCATCAGGGTATGTTTGACGTTATAGCCATCGCCCACACCTGCCCCATACCTCTTGCCATCGTATACAAGCAGGAGCTAAAAAACGTACCCCTGCTCAAGCAGATACTCAAATGCACCCGCTCCTACGCCCTTGACCGCGAGGATGCGCGGCAGGGCATCACCGTTATGCAGGCGGTGACCAAAAACGTCTGCGAGGGCGCGTCCTACGTTATATTCCCCGAGGGCACACGTAGCAAAAAGGGCAACGAAATGAACGAGTGGCATGCGGGGTCAATGCGCTGTGCGCTGAAAGCCAAGTGCCCTATCGTGCCCATGGCATTCGTTGACTGTTTCAAGGTCTTTGACCAAAAGGGCAGTAAGCCCGTTTGCGCGCAGATACACTATCTTGAGCCCATCCCCTTTGATGAGTTCAGCAGTCTCAAAACGACCGAGCTTGCACAGCTTGTCAAGAGCCGTGTTCAGGCGGCTCTTGACCGATACGCACAATGATCTCCCCTCCCCCGTCCTTAAATGTCAGGACGGGGGATATTTTGCATATATACAAGATTTCGGGGTATTAAAAGCAGATATTCCATATACTTTTTGCATATTTTGCGATACAATATACACATAAATGCAAGGGAGGTTTATTATGACCGGACGAGTATACGGGAGCCTTGACGCTTTTTTACAGCAGAACGGTGAGGTGCGGTTGCCCTGTACAGAGGACACCTCAATTCTGGCGCAGAGTGTACGGATAGGCGCAAAAATTCTGCCCAACCGCCTGGTCTGTCAGCCCATGGAGGGCTGTGACGGCAAGGCTGACGGCACTCCCGACATTCTGACCCTGCGCAGATACGACAGATTTGCCAGGGGCGGCGCGGGACTTGTGTGGTTTGAAGCCACCGCCGTTATGGAGGAGGGCCGTGCCAACCCCCGACAGCTGTGGATCAATGACGGCAATATCGACGCTTTCAAGGCTGTGGTCGAAAGCATCAAAAGCACCTGCCTGAAAACCAACGGCTGCGAGCCCGTTGTCATTATGCAGGCGACACATTCGGGCAGGTACAGCAAGCCTCACGGCACGCCCGCGCCGCTTATTGCATACAACAATCCCATATTTGAGGGGGACGCTCCCATACCCAAAGATCACATCGTCACAGACGAATATATAGACGGGGTCAGAGACGCACTTGTAAACGGTGCGCGCCTTGCCGAAAAGGCAGGATTTGACGGTGTGGACATCAAGTGCTGCCACCGTTATCTCAACTCCGAGCTGCTTTCTGCCTACACCCGCCCCGGGCGCTACGGCGGCAGCTTGGAAAACCGCACACGCCTGCTTCGTGAAAGCGTGGAGGGCGCTGTGCAGAGCAGCAGGAGCGATTTTATCGTCACTACCCGCCTCAACGTATACGACGGGTTCCCCCGCCCTTACGGCTTCGGTGCGGCGGCGGAGGGTACGGAGTTTGATGAGAGCGAGCCCGTATGGCTGCTGCGTGAAATACACAAGCTTGGCGTGAAGCTCGTCAATATCACTATGGGCAACCCGTACTTCAATCCCCACGTAAACCGCCCCTTTGCAAGCGGCAAGTATACCCCTCCCGAGCATCCTTTGCGCGGTGTTGCACGTATGCTCAAGGGCACCGCACGGCTCAAAGCGCAGGTGCCCGAGCTCACTTTCATCTGTTCGGCGCTCAGCTATCTGGGTGCGGCGGCGCCAAACGTGGCATCGGCGTTTATCTCTCAGGGAGGGTTTGACCTGGCGGGATTCGGCAGGACGGTTTTTGCCAATCCCGATTTTGCAAGAGATATCATCACAACGGGAGGGCTTGACAGCCGAAAACTGTGCCTCTGCTGCTCAAAATGCACCGATATTATGCGCGCAGGCGGCACACCCGGCTGTATCGTCCACGACAGAGAGGTATATCTGCCTATCTACAAACAGCTGTGCGGAGGGGAAAGCAAATGACAAACAAGGTTGCAATCGTTTCAGGCGGTGCAAGCGGAATAGGGCTTGCTGCCGTCAGACTTCTGCTCGATAAGGGCGCTTATGTGGTGGCTATGTCACGGCGGGAAAATGCGCCTTTGAGTGACGGGCGTTTTACCTACCTATCGGGTGATATTGCCTGCGGCGCCGACAGAGAAAAACTGATAAAGACCGCCCTGCAAAAGCACGGACGGATAGATATTCTGGTAAACGCCGCAGGGGTGGCGCCCAAGGTGCGCGCCGACCTGCTGGAAATGAGCGAGGAGAGCTACGATCACGTTATGGATATCAACACGCGCGGCACCTTTTTCCTCACCCAGGCGGTCGCCCGTGAGATGCTGAAAAACGGCGGTGACAGCCGCGGTGCCATCGTCAACATCTCCTCTGTCTCGGCATACACAAGCTCTCCGAATCGCGGCGAATACTGCATCTCCAAGGCAGGGATATCTATGATAACCACGCTGTTTGCCGACAGACTTGCAGACAGCGGCATCACGGTCAACGAAGTGCGTCCGGGTATCATCGCCACCGATATGACCGCCTCGGTGCGGGACAAATACGACAGACTGATAGACGGCGGGCTTCTGCCCATCAAGCGCTGGGGCACTCCCGAGGATATTGCCAAAGCGGTGTGCGCCCTTTGCGACGGCTCACTTCCATATATGACGGGGCAGGTACTTAATATCGACGGCGGATTTCATATCCGCAGGCTGTGAGGACAGATATGAGCGATCATACCGTTTTTGAGTTCGATGCCGTTATTGTAGGCACGGGTGCGGCAGGCTACAACGCCGCCTGCCGTATAAAACAGCAGGGTATAAAGTCGGTGTGCATAGTCACCGAAGGGGTAAACTGCGGCACGTCACGCAACACGGGCAGCGACAAGCAGACCTATTACAAGTTGGGCCTTGGCGGCAGCAGTCCCGACAGCGTACATCGGATGGCGCAGGACCTGTTCGCGGGTGGAAGCGTGGACGGTGACAACGCGCTGTGCGAGGCGGCAATGTCGGCACGGTGCTTCTTAAATCTGTGCGAGGCGGGAGTGCCTTTTCCCGTAAATCGCTACGGTGAGTATATAGGCTACAAGACCGACCACGACCCCTGCGCCCGCGCCACCTCGGCAGGGCCGCTGACCTCCAGATATATGACCGAAGCTCTGCAAAAGCAGGCAGAGGGGCTGAATATACCCACCTTTGACGGTCTGTACGCCGTCAGGGTACTGAAAAACCCAGACGGCGTATGCGGGCTTGCCTGCATAAACAAGCATAGCGGAGAGATGTGCTTTTTCCGCTGCCGCTATATCGTGCTGGCAACGGGCGGGCCTGCGGGTATCTATGCCGACAGCGTGTACCCCGAGGGACACAGCGGCTCGTCCTCGCTGGCATTCTGCGCGGGTGCGGCGTTTCAGAATATGACCGAGTGGCAGTTCGGGCTTGCCTCACTCTCCCCCCGCTGGAACGTGTCGGGCACCTATATGCAGGTACTTCCGCGGTTTGTATCGGTTGATGAGCAGGGCGTTGAACGGGAGTTTCTGCAGGAATACTTTGAAGAGCCCTATTCGGCGCTTTCTGCGGTTTTTATGAAAGGGTATCAATGGCCCTTTGACTCGGCAAAAGCGCTCTGCGGCTCGTCGGTCATCGACCTGCTTGTCTACCGCGAGAGCTCACTGAGGGGCAGACGGGTCTATCTTGACTACCGCACCAACCCATTTGGGCTTGAGGATATAGACTTTGACAAGCTCAGCGAGGAAAGCCACAGCTATCTCAAAAGCGCAGGTGCCTGCTTCGGCACGCCTATTGAGCGGCTTTTGCATATGAACGCCCCTGCTTATGAGCTGTATCTGAGAAAGGGTGTGGATCTGCGCCGTCAGATGCTCCCCATCGCGTTGTGCGCACAGCACAATAACGGCGGAATTGCCGTAGACCTGTGGTGGCAGACCGAGGTCAAGGGACTGTACGCCGCAGGCGAGTGTGCGGGCACCCACGGCATCTCCCGACCCGGCGGCTCGGCGCTGAACGCAGGGCAGGCAGGCTCGATGAGATGTGCCGTGCATATCGGCTCAAGCAGCAGACAGCTTTGCCCCGACGGGGAGTTTGAGGAGCTTGCGCAGAAAGAGGCACGGGCACACCGCGCTATGCTTGACAGCGCAATCGGTGATACCGACACCGTTGACGGACTGATAGAAGGCGCAAGACGGCTGATGAGCGACTGCGGCGGCGCGGTCAGGGATCCAAGCCGTATAGAAGCGGCGCTGAACGACGTGCGCACACGGCTGAGCAGGTTTAAGACGGACGCAAAGGTCACAAAAGCCGCCGATATACACAAGCTGTATATCTACCGCGACACCCTTATATGCCAGACAGTAGTGCTTGAGAGTATGGCGGATTTTGCACACAGCGCAGGAGCAAGCCGCGGCTCGTCGATATACTGCGATGCTCTGGGCAGCAAGCCGCAGGGCCTTGAAGAGTGCTTCAGATTCCGCTCGGTGCCGAAGGTATGCGCAGACAAGGTGCAGTACGGATATCTGCAAGACAGCGGCTGTGATATCAGGTGGCGGCAGGTGCGGCCGCTTCCCGAAAATGACGACTTTTTTGAGAACGTGTGGCGCACCTATCGGCAGAATAAGAGCGTTTATTAAGAGGGTGAAAGTATGAAAACGGGACTTGTGTCGGTGTCTTTTCGCAAGCACACGGCATCCGAGATAATCACCGCGGCGGCGGATGCAGGCCTTGAGTGCATCGAGTGGGGCAGTGACGTTCACGCAAAATACGATGATATTGAGGCCCTTGAGCATATTGCGCGTATGCAGGCAGAGCATAAGCTGTATTGCAGTTCCTACGGCACCTATTTCAGGCTTGGGCAGGACGATTTGGCGCTGCTGCCCGAGTATATAAAGGCGGCGCGGATGCTGGGCACGAATATTCTCAGGCTGTGGTGCGGAGTAAAAAGCACTTGGGAGTACCAAAAGTGCGAAAAAGCCGCGCTGTTTGAGGACTGCCGCGCCGCCGCAGCCGTTGCCGAGAGGGCGGGGGTGAAGCTCTGTCTTGAATGTCACCGCAACACCTACACCGAGACCAAAGAAGGTGCTCTTGAGCTTATGCAGGCGGTGTCCTCCCCTGCTTTTCGGATGTACTGGCAGCCCAATCAGGGGCGAAGCGTCAGCGAGAATATCGAGTATGCTTCCCTGCTTGCCCCGTATATCGAGCATATCCACGTGTTTCAATGGAAAGGCGATGATAAATTCCCTCTCGCAGACGGCGTTGACGAGTGGCGGCAGTATCTCGGCGCCGCAGGCGGCGAGCATACTCTGCTGCTGGAGTTTATGCCCGACGGACGGATAGAAAGTCTGCCGCAGGAGGCAGAGTCACTGTGCAAAATAATCAAAGGATGAGGAGACGGCTATGCAGGCGATATTTTTGAGTGATAGAGCTGGTGAGATAGCGCGCGTCTACGCAGACGCAACCGCAGCACACCTCACGCAGGCGGCAGGGGCAAGCGCAAAACAGTACACCAAAGCCGAAGTGCTGGCATCACCCGAGCGCTTCGGGGACGTTAAATATATTTTTTCCACCTGGGGAATGCCTCACTTTACCGAAAGCGAGATAAGAGCGATATTCCCCGCACTTGAGTGCGTATTCTACTCGGCAGGTACGGTGCAGGCGTTTGCACGGGAGTTTCTAAACTGCGGCGTGCGGGTATTCAGCGCGTGGCAGGCAAACGCCGTCCCCGTGGCAGAGTACGTAACATCGCAGATAATTCTTGCCAACAAGGGGTTCTTTTCTGCCTGCCCCGCGATGAGCGGCGGCGACTGTAAGGGCGCAAAGGCGCTGGCAAAAGGCTATCCCGGCAACTTTGACACGCCCGTGGGCATTATCGGCACGGGTGCCGTGGGCAGACTGGTATGCAAAATGCTCAAGCCCTACCGTCTGCGGGTGCTGGCGTCCTCCATCGAGCTGACGCCACAGCTTGCTTCGGAGTTGGGAGTGGAGATAAGCGACACAGACACTATCTTCCGCACCTGTCAGGTGGTATCAAACCACGTTGCCAACCTGCCCGAAACGGTGGGTATGTTCAAAAAGGCGCATTTTGAGAGTATGGTGCCTTTTGGCGTGTTTATCAACACGGGCAGGGGCGCGCAGGTGGTGGAAAGTGACCTGTGCGCGGTGCTGAAAGCGCGCTCCGACCTGACGGCGGTGCTTGACGTGACCTATCCCGAACCGCCCGAAGAAAACAGCCCCCTCTACTCCCTGCCCAACTGTCTGCTGACCCCGCATATCGCAGGAAGCAGCGGTGCGGAGGTGCGGCGTATGTCCGAATGGATGTGCGAGGAGTTTGAGAGATACCAAAAGGGTCTGCCCTGCCCCTTTGAGGTCACGGCGCAGATGCTGGAGCATATGGCGTGAGTCTTGACAGCAAACATAAAAGCCTGCTGCGTTTTGCGCAGCAGGCTTTTGTTTTATGCAGTCTCACCAGATAGGATACAGGGGTTTGCCGCCGTTGAGGACGTTGACTATTGACTGAGCGCAGATGATGCCGCCGTTATAGTTGGTCTCGTAGGTCAGCGCCGAGCAATGGGGCGAGAATACCGTGTTGGGCAGGGCAAACAGCGGATTGTCGGCGGTGATGGGCTCTTTTTCGTACACGTCCAGAGCCGCGCCTGCAAGCTTGCCGCTCCTGAGTGCATCAAGCAGGGCGCTTTCGTCCACCAATGAGCCGCGGGATGTGTTGATGAGGTATGCGCCGTCCTTCATTTTGGCAAGGGTGCCTGCGTTTATCAGGTGCTTGGTCTCCTCGGTTGCGGGCAGGTGCAGGGATACGATATCGGATGCACCCAGCAGCTCGTTCAGAGTGACGGGCGTGACCTTGCGCTCACTCGCTGCCTGCTCGTTCATATAAGGGTCGTACGCCAGAATATTAACGCCGAAGCCGCCGAGAAGCTCGGCAAGACGTCTGCCGATTCTGCCGAAGCCCACAAGACCCACCGTCTTGCCCGTCAGCTCCCGCATCTCGAATCGGCTCCACAGACCGGCTCTTGCGGCGCTGTCATAACGGGGCAGGTTTTTGAGCACAGACAGAATATGTGTCAGAGCAAACTCGGCAACTGCGTTGTAGTTGGCGATAACGCCTACCTCGAGCCCCATCTCCTTCATAGTGGTCAGGTCAAAATTGTCGGTGCCCACGCCGAAGCGGGTGACGACCTTGAGCTCATCACAGCCGAGAAGCATATCGCGGTCGTATTTCTCGGTGCCTGCCACTATGGCGTACACGTCCTTGATAAGAGCCTTCTGCTCCTGTGGGGTCAGTATTCTGCCCGTGTCGTTGCTGACTATCTCAAAGCCCGCCTGCGTCAGTATATCTCTTGCCTCCCGGCAGATCAGCGTGGCGTGGTGACGGGTCATAAGTGCTACTTTTTTTGCCATTTCAGTTGCCTCCCAGCATTTCTCGTATTTTGGCTGTCAGGGCAGGGATGTCAATCTTTTCGGGATAGGTGGCGTCAACGTCGATACGCTTGATGCCCTCTATCGAGAACTTGTCCATGCCTAATTTTTCGAATTTTTCATAAAACTCCCGGCGGGTCATAGTGTAATGCAGATCGTCGCCCTCGCGCGGAGGAAAATGCTCCTGCAGCACGTGCCCCAGATGGCGCTCACCCCGCAGGTCCCGCTGATTGTAGCGCTCGTAGAACACGTCGCCGTCACCGCCGAAGAAGATGAACAAACAGTTGCAGTTATGCCTCCTAACAAGCTTTTGCACCTGCTCCTGCGCGTCCAGTCGGAAGTTGTTGACCATTATCATAGACTGACCGCAGGACAGCAGAGAGTCGGCGCACCGCAGCAGCACGGCTGTCGCCGCCGTGTCCATAAGACGCTTTTGGGTATAATTTTCAAACCCGATGACGTCAAAGAGTTCTTCTTTGATGGCGTCCTTTTCCAGCACGGGGTAATTAAGGGCGCGGCTGAGTTTACTTACAAAGGTAGTTTTGCCGCTGGCGGGCATACCCGCAAGAATAATAAGATCCATAAGCCTGCTCCTTTCAGCTGAGTGACAGTACCGAGATAACCGCCTCGTCGGTATGCTTGTCGTTGAATGCGCAGACAAGCTTGTCGTCAAGGGTGAACAGATTTTCGCCCTCGGCGGCATAGGGCACAAGTATACGCGAGACAAGCCTGCCGTCCCAGTCAAACACGAATATCAGGTTGCACACGAACAGACCCGACTCGCCCTTGACGCTGTGCAGGAAGTATATCAGCTCACCGTCGCACTCGATGCCCTGCTTTATGTACCCTTCCACACCGGGCAGAACGTACTGAGGGGCAAACTTCCCGTCCAGCACAGCCAGATCGTAGGTGCGGCTGACGCCTGCCACGTATTGATTGCGCTCTGCGCTGTAGCCCAGACTGTAGTGGCGCTGCGGGACGGTCAGGGTCTCTCTGAGAGTCAGGGTGTCGGGGTCGACGATGCCCACCTTGTCGGGCTCAATATCACACCAGGACACGATAAGGCGGTTATTGTAGGGGTCATAGACCATATCGTTGGAGTGGGAGATATACATATCCTCGCTGGTCTGCACCACCTGCCAAGTGGACAGGTCTATCTTGATTATACGGGTCACCGACTGAGCGGAGTCGCCGCCCGTGTTGAGGGCGTAGTAGGCAAACCCGCCTCCTCGGCAGCCGCCCTGCATATTCCAGTGTCGGCCGTCAAAATTGCGGGGCAGTCTCAGCTTGTGGTCAAAGCTTACCCTGATCTCGCCGCCTGCAAGCTCACGGATGATCTCACTTACTTGCTTCATAGGTTTTGCCTCCCGTCAAAGTGCTTCCAGAAATTCTTTGAGCCTCTGTGCTATGACTCTGTGACCCGCGTCGTTGAAGTGCAGACCCTCGGCGGTGTATTTTTCGCGGTCGGCGGTATAATTGGGGTCGATGCCCAGATTGCTGTACAGGTCAAGGACGTGGATAGGGTAGTCCTTGGCTGTCTCGATGATAACGTCCACGTAGTCGCGCAGCAGCAGGCTGGGGTAGTATCTGTGCAGGCTTGCCGAGGGCTGCTCGTCGCCCAGACGGCGTGCAGGAGTCATAAACACGACGGTCGAATTGGGATACATCTCGGTCAGCTTGTTCATCAGCCATCTTACTGCGCCGCAGTAGGTGCCGCGGTCGGTGTCGCCGAGCTTGCCGAAGGGTGCGTCACCGTGGCCGTAGTCGTTGGTGCCGCCGAAAACCACCACCACGTCGGCATCTGCGTCCATCTTTTCGGCTCGACCGCAGAAATTGAGGTCCCATCTCGCCTCGGCTGAGGGGCGGAACTGGTGGGCGATACGTGTGCCGCCGATGCCGTAGTTGCGCACTTCCTTGAGATCACAAAGCTCTTTAAGCACGTTGTCGTAGCGATTGTTCTCCTTGTCCTCCACCGAGTGACCCTCGGTGATGCTGTCACCGAGGAAGTTTATGGTCAGGCCCTTGAGTTCCATATATAAAAGCTCCTTTTCTGTATATTCGGCTGATTATATCTTAACCCCAAACGGGCAAAATGTAAAATACCACCTTTGGTATATTGCCATAACTTCAAAAGTATGATATCTTATACTTATCATAACACGGAGGGTCTTTATGGAACTGCTGCAGCTCAGATATTTTGTCACCGTTGCCCGCACCGAGAACATCACCAAGGCGGCGCAGGAATACAGTATTCCCCAGCCTGCCATGTCACAGACCATTGCACGGCTTGAGCGCGAGTTGGGCGGAGTGCGGCTGTTCGACCGCAAAAACGGCAGGATATTCCTCAACGAGCAAGGTCGGACTTTTTTGCGCTATGCCGAAAAGGCTCTGCAGAGCATCGACGACGGCGTGCAGGCGCTTAAAAGCAGCGAGGATCACATCAGCGGCAGTATACGTATTCTGGCTATCGAGAACAGGCGGTTCGTGTTCGGCTGTATCACCGAGTTTTCGGAAATGTACCCCGACGTGAGCTTTTTTGTCTCACACGATTATCACGACGACCGTGACGGGGAGTTTGATCTGTGCATATCCTCTATGCAGTATCACGGGCAGATGCACTCCTGCACCCCCCTGATAAAGGAGAATATCGTCCTCGCCATCCACGAGAGCAACCCCTTGGCAAGCAAACAGATGCTTCAGGTGGGGGATCTGAAAAATCAGGTGTTCATCACCCTGCCCGCCCACTCGGCACTGCACAGCATCACCTACAGTCTGTGCCGCAGCTGCGGATTCACCCCGCAGGTCAGATACATCTGCGATGACCCGTACTTCGTGCGCAAGTATATATTTGAGAATATGGGTGTGGCGTTTGCCCCCGAGGTGTCCTGGGCGGGCAGATTCCGCGAAAACACCCGAATAATCCCCCTCAAAGAAAAGACCACGACCACATCTTACCTGCTGTTAGACGAAAACCGCTATCTCTCCCCCGCCTGCGCGCTGTTTCGGGAGTTTTTGCTCAAAAAAGCCCGTGAGCTTAAGGGCAACCTGCTGTAAAAGTGTGACAAAATCACGGCAGAACAGCAAAAAGCGTGGTATAATCAAAGCATAAAAACCAAGGAGCTGTCAAAATGAAAAAATACCTGCCTATTATCCTCTCTCTGTGCCTGCTGGGCGGATACGGCGGCAACTCTCAAACTGCCAAAAACGGCTACACGCAGATAAGTATGGAAGAAGCCGTCACTATGATGGAAAACGAGAGCGGCTATATTATACTTGACGTGCGCAGAGCCGATGAATATGCCGAAAAACACATCCCCGGTGCCGTCAATATCCCCAACGAGAGCATCGGCACGGAGGATATACCCCAATTGCCCGACAAAGATCAGCTGATTTTGGTCTACTGCCGCAGCGGCAACCGAAGCAAGCAGGCATCCGAGAAGCTGGCGGCGCTGGGGTATACAAACATCGTAGAGTTCGGCGGCATCATCGACTGGAAGGGCGACACGGTCAGTGAGAAGTAAGTAAGCGTATAAATTATAAAACCTGCCGAAATATCGGCAGGTTTTTGTGTTGGTTTTATTGCTGTGAATCGGAATATTCACCCGAAAACAGCTGATCTATCAGCTCACGGGCGCTCTGCAAATGCTCCGTGGGAACGTAAATGCGCCGTGCGTCCTGAATACCCGTCCTCAGCGCCATCCCCTCTCCGTTGACCCCCTGCGCCACGGCAGGAATACCGTTGTCCTCAAGCACCTGCATCAGCATACCTGCCCACATATACTCTTTTTCTACCAAAAATTCGTATCCGCTGACCATAGCGCACCTCCCGCTGCTGCCGAGCTTATATATTGATTATATCCTATATCTCTGTCCCAAGTCAACCTGCATCCCGAGATAGCACAGCCGCCTCCCTCACGGAGGCGGCTGCCAACTGCTTTATTCCGAAAGTTCTTGCAACAGATATTCTTTCACATCCGTAATATGTTGCCGAAAATGATTTTTGTTAGAGTTTTCAATAGATAAAACTCTTTTCAGTTTTCGCTCCAATTCTGATATCAAATTGGGGTTTTTTATAATATAGTGTTTATTGTCTGCACCGGTATGAACGGCTTCAATATATTTATCCGTAATAGGAATAGCATCACTGATGAAGAAAATGGACCTGGTTGTAGTTCGTCCAATATGATAATAACAAGAGCGAATATCTCTTTCCGGCAAGTTGAGGTAAAAATTCAACCTGTTCTGTTGCGCCTCGTCCCGATGATTTAGCTTACCCATCGGAATTGCCCAATACAGACCGTCATGCTCGGTAGATTTAATTAAGCATATAATGGGTCGGTGTTTTGTGTCATTCCATTCGCCGCCCACACTCCTGATCATTTTCGAAAAAGCAGGGTTGGCATAATATAAGCCCCGTTCAACCATAATATATCTACTTTCCTTTGCTATGTAAGAACAGCCTCCGGCTTCACCGAAGGCTGTTGTTAAACAATGTTTCAGCGCCGCACATTGTGAAGCGTATTTGCGTAAGCAATGTGACTTGGTGTACATTGCGAAACACATTGAATAAGCAATGCTTATTTACCACGCATTGCGAAGTGGTTCACTAGTATTATATGCGAATATCTCAAAATTGTCAACATGTTTACAAACAAACATCGTGATTTGTTTGCTTGTTTACATTGCCGCTAAAAACAAGCAGTACAATAGATAAATTATAAGGTTTTGCTGCCGGTTATACTGCTTTTGACCGCAAAAATGCCAATCTATGCCTAGATATGCTGCAAAGCAGAAAAAGCATACTACTTGAAAAGTTCGCAGTTTTATAGTAAACTCGGCATAAGCTGATAAAAGTAAGCATAGTTTGGAGTTTTGAACAATGATCAAAATACTTTTCATCTGCCACGGCAATATTTGCCGCAGTACGATGGCGCAGAGCGTTTTTGCCCATTTGGTGCATCAACGGGGTCTGGCAGACAGGTTCGTGATAGATTCGGCGGCGACCAGCCGCGAGGAGATAGGCAATCCACCCCACCGTGGCACCGCACACAAGCTTCAGCAGGAGAACATCCCGCTTATCCCCCACCGCGCGCGGCAGGTGACGCAGGCGGATTACGATAATTTTGACTACCTGATATGTATGGACCGAAACAACGTGCGCAATCTGCGTGCGATGCTGGGCGGCGACCCGCAGGGCAAGATATACAAATTTCTCTCCTACGCCGGCATCGACCGCGATATTGCCGACCCGTGGTACACGGGGGATTTTGACGAAACTTTTGAGGATGTACTTACCGCCGGCCACGCCCTGCTGGAATATTTGCAGACTGCATCAAACAAGTCAGGCTAAAACCAAAAACACGGTGCGTAAGCTTACGCACCGTGTTTTGATTATGTATTTCCGGGTTATTTTTCGGTTTTCCCGCGGTTTTTGAAGATACTCTTGCGGAAGAGGATGATATTCATAACCGCGAACAGCACCACCAGCAGCACCAGAGTCAGTATGGTAGAGCCCAGACTCTTGGGCGACAGTCCCAGCAGGAGCAGCATGGGGAAGCCGAACAGAATAGCCCACAGCTGCTGATAGATCAGGTTGTCGGATGCGGGGGTCTCAAAGTTGGGGTCGATCTCCCTCAGCAGGATAACACCCGTGCTTGCGGTACCGGTCAGCATACCGTAGAGGGACAAAAACGCCTGGTCACGGTAAGCGGGGTATATCTTGATACTGACGTAGCGGATATAGAAGAAGGTCGCCAGACCGCCTGCCAGAGTCAGGATGATCAGGGGGATGAGGAATTCTTTGTGCTTGAATGCCGACAGATTGATGGCGGCGATGGATGCGACCACCATCAGGTCAAACATGGTACCCGAGATACGGGAGAGCATAAAGGGGTTGCGGTATTCGCGCTTCATAACGCCCTTCATCCTCAGGAAGCGGATAACAGACTTGACCACCATAGCCATCAGCGAGCCGAACAGGAAGTTGAATCCCCATACCAGAGGCTTGACCGTGCCTACGAAGAAGCCGCCCAGCGCGTCACAGCCCATAGAGATAATATACATCAGTCCAAAGGTCAGCATATAGGTCAAAAACACCAGTCCGCACTGAACGGTCAGCTTGTCAAGAGCCTCGGTGAGGGGTATCTCGCCCTTTTCGCAGACCTCGATAGCCGAGACAGAGTCGGTCTGGTCGGCAAACAGCTCGGTATTGACCCTGCCCTTTTTCTTCATTATCTGCAGGTAGATAACGCCGCCGATAGAAGCTGCCACAAAGCCCATTGCCGCAATGGTCAGGCCGAAGCTGGTACCGTTCTCAAAGGCGGGATAAGCTGTGGCGGTCTCATAGACGTTGCCCCAGTTATACGCCTGACCGGGACCCTGACCGAATCCCATAGGCAGCAGCAGACCTGCGTTGTTCCAGTTGCCTATAACATAGGACAGCCCGAAGCTGAGCGCAAGACCCAGCAGAGCCTGAACAAGATAGGTAGCAACGACGGTGACACCCGTGTTGAAGATATCGGTGCCCGAGCTTGAGCTGTTTTTGCGGTCGGTGGATTTGAGGCTCAGAGCGATAAAGCCGAGACCCAGGCAATGATAGGTAAACAGCTCCATAGTCAGCTTTTCAAAAATAGCGTAACCTGTCAGCTTCTGCCACAAAAAGTTTGCGATAAGCAGCAAAAAGCCGCCGACGACCGAGCTGGGGATAAGGGATTTGCGCAGAGGTCCTATTGTCCTGCGCAAAAAGTTTGCCAGCAGCATAGCGCCGAACAGCACGCCTAACTCAATGATAAAAAACCATACGGACATATCCCAGAATTTTACTCCGCCCATAGGTCCGCCTCCTTTTTTGTGCAACATTATATTAAATATTGTATACCTAAACGGCAAAAAAGTCAAGAAAGCTATCTTTTGCACCCCGACAAACCGTCCGAGATGTTGTAATATGCGCCGCAATGCTGTAAACTAAAGGCTGAGAGGGGTGTTGTTATGAAAACCAAAAAAGAGCTCGTTGCGGCTTACGCCCGAACAGACGAGGACAAGCCGCAGCTTGCCGCCCTGCTGGACAAATCAGATGCCGCTCAGACAAGGGGCGTGCCCTCCTGCAGCAAGTTCCTCTCACCCGAGATGCAGGCCGTTGCCTGCCGTATGCTGGACTATATCAAAGCGCCCTACAGCCTCTTCGGCGGTATCGGGGGTGCGGAGCGGGCGGTGGTGTGCTTTTTGCCCGAGTGGGCGGATGACAGTTGGCTTATGGGCGAGGACTCGCCCTTAGCGGGCATCAAAGCCGCGTTTCGTACCGAGCGGGAGCTGACCCATCGGGATATTCTGGGCAGTCTGATGGGGCTGGGTCTGCAGCGGGAGGCTGTGGGAGACATATTGGTGCAGGACGGGTGCTGCTATTTTGTACTTCTGCGCGAGGTGGCTCCGTTCGTACTGCAAAATATGACAAGCGCGGGCAGAGTCAGTCTGTCACTTGAGCAGGTGGCGCTGAGCGAGCTTCCCGCGCGGGAGGTGCGGTTTGAGACCCGACGCGACTCGGTAATGAGCATGCGGCTTGACGGCGTGGTGGCTGCGGCATTCAATCTGTCGCGGGACAGCGCCGCAGAGCTGATAAAAAACGGCAAAGTCAGCCTTGACCACGCAGAATGTCTCAAGGGCGACAAAACGGTACAGTCGGGCAGTATCATATCGGTGCGCGGATTGGGCAAGGTGCAGGTAGAGGAAACGGGCACAACCTCCCGCAGGGGCAGAATGGGGATAGAAGTAAAGCGGTTTGTGTGAGCTAATAGCTAATAGCTATTAGCTAAGAGCTAAGAGCTGTGGTATCCGCTTCGCGGATTTATTTAATAGGTCGCCTACGGCGACACCTTCGCTAATAGCTAAGAGCTAAGAGCTAATAGCTAAGAGCTAATAGCTAAGAGCTGTGGTATCCGCTTCGCGGATCTATTTAATAGGTCGCCTACGGCGACACCTTAGCTAATAGCTATTCGTTATTAGCTATTAGCTAAGGTATAGCAAAAACACCGTGAGTCATAACTCACGGTGTTTTTGTTATCCAATCTGATTACTTGTTTACGATTGCCTCTGTATCCATTGCAATGACCAGCTCTTCGTTGGTGGGGATAACAAAGGTCTTGACGGTTGCGCCGTCAGCGGTGATGTCGGCAAGCTTGCCGCGGATGTCGTTCTTGACGGGGTCGACCTTGACGCCCATAAACTCCAGACCCTCGGTCATAGCCAGACGGAACTCCTTGTCGTTCTCGCCTACGCCTGCGGTAAATACGATAGCGTCTACGCCGCCCATAGCAGCTGCGTATGCACCGATGAACTTCTTGACGGAGTAGATGAACATATCGATAGCCAGAGCTGCGCGCTCGTTGCCTTCGTCAGCAGCTGCGCACAGATCACGGAAGTCGGAGGATACGCCGGAAACGCCCAGCACACCGGACTTCTTGTTGAGGATGTTGAGAGCTTCCTTGACGGAGATGCCCTCTCTCTCGCAGATGGTCTCAACGATAGCGGGGTCGATGTTGCCCGAACGGGTACCCATGGGCAGACCTTCCAGAGGAGTGAGACCCATGGTGGTGTCAACGCTTATGCCGCCCTTGACAGCGGAGACGGAGGAGCCGTTGCCCAGATGGCAGGTGATGATGCGCAGATCCTTGATATCCTTGCCCATAGCCTTGGCGCACTGCTCGGAAACGTAGCGGTGGGAGGTACCGTGGAAGCCGTAACGGCGGATGCCGTACTTGGTGTAGTACTCATAGGGGATAGCGTAGATGTAGGACTGCTTGGGCATCTTTGCGTGGAAAGCGGTGTCGAATACTGCAACCTGGGGAACACCGGGCATAACCTCTTCGCAAGCCTCGATGCCGGTCAGGTTAGCGGGGTTGTGCAGAGGTGCCAGGGGGATGCACTCCTCAATAGCCTTCTTGCTCTCGGCGGTGATGAGAACAGACTCGTAGAGCTTTTCGCCGCCGGAAACGACGCGGTGACCGACAGCCTCGATCTCCTTCATATCGGTGATGACACCGTGCTCCTTGTCAAGCAGCATGCTTACCAGAAAACGGATAGCGTCGCTGTGGTTTGCCATAGGGGTCTCGCCGGTGAGCTTCTGACCCTTTGCTTCATACTTATACTTGCCGTCGATGCCGATGCGCTCGCAAAGGCCCTTTGCAACGAGTTCGCCTGCGGGCATATCCAGAAGCTGATACTTCAGAGAAGAGCTGCCGGCGTTGATAACGAGAACTTTCATAGAAAACACTCCCAATAAATATTTTTTACCTTATATATTCTACACCAAATAATGTTATATTACAAGAGCAAAATATACAATAATCTATCATTGCCCGCCTGATTTTTTTGTGTTATACTTGCCCCAAAGGAGTGATGGATATGGTAAACGAGCTTAAATCTCCCTGCCTGCCCGAGGGATTCGTGTACCTTGAGGACGTATGCCCCGAAATCATGCAGGATATCAGATATTTCGGCGACAACAATTTTATGGGCGTGCCCGTGGACGGGTACCTTGCGCCCCGCGCCGTTCTGACCGAAAAGGCGGCAAAGGCGCTGAAAAAGGCGGCTAATAAGGCCGCGTGCAACCGTCTCAGGCTGAAAGTCTATGACTGCTACCGTCCCCAGCGGGCGGTGGATCACTTCGTGCGGTGGGCGGAGGACGTATCGGATCAGAAGAACAAGGCGCAATACTACCCCGACGTGGACAAAGCCGACGTGTTTGAGCTGGGATTTATCGCCAAGCGCTCGGGACACAGCCGCGGCAGTACGGTTGACCTGACGCTTACGGACGAAACGGGCGCGGAGCTTGATATGGGCGGGATATTCGACTTTTTCGGCGAAAAATCCCACCCCGACTATACGGGCGTGAATACCGAGCAGTTTCAGAACCGTATGCTGCTGCGCGAGATAATGGTGTCCAGCGGATTTGTGCCCCTCAAAGAGGAATGGTGGCATTTTACCCTCAAGAACGAACCGTTTAGTGAGGAGTATTTCGACTTCGAGGTTCGGTGAGGGCCCTCTCCAAAGGCTCCCCTTGTTGCAGGAGGAGGGGCCTTTTGGCTTGACTCGTTCCCCCGCAAGGCTCCCCTTGTTGCAAGGGGGCGCGACGCGTTAAGAAAACATGCCGGTGGCATGTTTTTAGCCAAAGCGGGGAGCAATCTGTGATTGCGACCGCTGTCGAGCGATAGCGAGACTGAGGGGATAAAATAATCAAGCGAGGTAACTTATGCATCCAAAGTATAACAAAAATCTAATATCATTTGCCAAATCACTTCGGAAAAGTATGACAAAAGAAGAACGTCGACTGTGGTATGATTTTCTCCGCGATTACCCTGTCCGTTTTTACAGACAAAAAGTGCTGGGCAAATATATTGCGGATTTCTATTGTGCTCAGGCAAAGTTGGTTATTGAATTGGATGGGTCTCAGCATTTTGAGGCTGAAAATGCAAAAAACGATGAGGAGCGCACGCGATTTTTGCAGGATATGGATCTGCTCGTTATTCGCATTGCAAACAATGACATAAGCGAGAATTTCATCGGTGTCTGCGAATATATTGACACTATCGTAAAACGTACTATTGGGTAATTTATGGTTTTTATCCCCTCCGGGTTGCTATGCAACCCACCTCCCCTTGCAACAAGGGGAGGCTTTTGGCTTGGCTCGTTCCCCCGCAAGGCTCCCCTTGTTGCAGGAGAAGGGGCCTTTTGGCTTGGCTCGTTCCCCCGCAAGGCTCCCCTTGTTGCAGGAGGCGGGGCCTTTTGGCTTGGCTCGTT
>JAFQTO010000050.1 GCA_017408985.1 Clostridia bacterium | reverse complement strand
TCTTTATTTTCCACTACAGACCTTACCTTGTCAAGGGTTTGCAGCGGAACATTTTTGCTTCCCGGGATATGTCCTTCGCTGTATTCTTGCGGGGTACGCACATCAAGCAGCACGGCATCGGGGGTGTTGTAATAATTTGCTACACCCTGATTCACATCGGGTTGTTTCAAAAAATCAAAGAATCCCATATTTTCACCTCCTTAAAGCATCGCAAGAATTGCGTCTTTGGGTCTTGCTCCCGTTGCCTGATTGACGATTTTGCCATTTTCCATAACAACCAGGGTGGGAATACTCATAATGCCGAACCGGGTTGCCAGCTCCGGGTTCTCATCCACATTGATTTTGGCGACCTTGATATCGGGGCGCTCCTTTGCGATCTCCTCTACCATAGGAACCACCATCCGGCAAGGGCCACACCAGGGCGCCCAGAAGTCCAGCAGAACTTTCTTTTCGGAATTCATCACTTCACTCAGGAAATTATCGTTGTTGATATTGATAGCTGCCATTGGTTAGCCCTCCTTGTTTTTCTTTATGACCTCATTATAACCCGGAAAAATGTGTTCTTCCGTGATAACATCACCAAAATTGCGTTACTCGTTGCCGGATACGGTCTCACCCGGCCAATCGTTGATGCCGCCAAATTCCACAATGTTGGTGTAGTTTATGCCAAAACGGAAAGCTTTGGCTTTCCGTTTTTCTTTTCCGATTCAAGGGACTTGAAGGGGGGGAGCGATGGGAGCGCTGCCAGTGGCAGATGAAGCGGCCAGAGCGAGTGGCAGCGGTCAAAGGCAGCCATGTCGCCGCGTTGTCGGCGACACTATCGAATCTGCCGGGGTCCCCACAAAACGGTTGTTTTGTGTGGTATAATCGTAAGCCCGACGGCTGCTTTGGGTACCGCAACAGGAGACGAGCCGCACCACCGCTCCGCCCGCAGGCGGGCAAGTCCCGACAGGTGCACCAGAAAAAAGCACTTGTCCTTTGGCAAGTGCTTTTTTCAATGATATCCATTCCTTGCGGAACAGGTGATATATCTTCGATATGATATCCACCTTCGATAGGTGATATATGCCTTCGGCATTTGAAGGAACGGATATTATATCATATTTGCAACGCAAATATATCATACGGCAAAGCCGTATATCATATCGCAAAGCGATATCTCATTGAAAAACGCAGCGAATTATGATATAACAAGTTTGACAAATTTCTATTTGTCGGAGGAGTCTATCAATGAAAAGAATTATAAAAATCACAGGCAAAATCATACTCATACTGCTTGCCGCTTTGCTTATATTTACTGTTGTGACATATATTGTTCATCATGTAAAAACCAATAAGGAGCTTGATGTTTTACAAAAAAAATGGCCTTTACAATCCGGTTTCTGTTGGAGATTATTCCATCAATGTAGCCAAATTCGGCAAAGAAGATGGAAGACACACAATTGTGGCTATGGCAGGACTCGGAATGGGAGACTGCTCGGTATCTATGAGACAAATGACAAAACACTTAGAAGAAGACAATATAGTTGTGTTTGTAGATAGGGCCGGTTATGGACTGAGCGATGACACAAACAATGAGATGACCATTGAATATATTGTTGAGGATTACAGAAAGGCATTAAAGAGCGCCGGCATAAACGGCCCATATATTCTGATGCCGCATTCCATTGGCGGTGTATATGCAACGTATTGGGTGTCAAATTATCCTAAGGAAATTGAAGCGGTTGTTTTCATAGATGGCACACAACTTTCAGAAAATGCCTATGTTGGCGAAGAAGATGGATATGCAAGCACATGGGCAGATTATATGATGGCTTCCCTGATGAAATTGGGATTCAGCAGGTATGTGTTGAGAAATAATTTCTATCTGTATCCAGACAATTACACCCAAAGTGATCAATACCTTGGTGATGCATTGAGTATAAGAACTGTGAGTTCGTTTGCAACATTGTCTGAATGTACAAATACCCCAAGCAACGGCCAAAAAGCATTTGATGGAATTATTGCCAATGACGTGCCAAAACTTTATATATGTGCAAGCTGGGGATTTGAGACAAAAGATGATTTTGTCGATTATCTTAAGTGGATGAATCGACAGATAGAGATCAATAAGCTCGGCAAAGCAAAGAACGAGAATCCAACAGATGAAACCGTTGATGAGTTATTGGAACAATGCGAGGAATTAAGAAATTCCATTTTAATTCCTTATATTAACAAAATGGGAAATTGCCGGCTCATCTGCCTCGGTGGGGATCATATGATTTATGAACAAAAACCAGAAGAATGCGGAATAATTATTAAAGAATTCATCGATGGACTCGTTCAGTAAATAAAAATATGTCGAACAGGCAGAGAAGATTTTTGAAGCTTTGGGACTGAATATGACTACTGCTGTTAATATCTTTTTAAGACAGGCCATCCGCGAAAACGGAATTCCTTTTGATGTAAAGCTGAACATTCCCAATGAGACTACCGCCGCTGCCATCCGTGAAGGCAAAGCTATTGCCTATGACAGAACTGCAGTCGGTTACAGCAATATGGCAGATTTGAGGGCGGCGCTCGAAGTATGAGGTTTGAGGTCAAATTTACAACACAGTTCAAAAAAGATTTGAAGCTTGCCAAAAAGCAAGGTAAGGATATCGATAAACTGTTTGAAGTTATTGAAAAATCGGCAAATGGCGAGCCTCTTGAAGAAAAAATACCGCGATTATGATTTCAGCGGCAACTATAAGGACTGCCGGGAATGCCACATAGACCCCGACCGGCTGCTTATATACGAAATCATTGATAACATTCTTCTCCTGATGCTGTACAGAGTAGGCAGTCACTCAGATTTGTTCCGATAAGACTTAAACGCACAGCCCGATATAATCGGGTTGTGCGTTTAAGTCTGTCCTTGAATATTACGGGGACTGTTGCCAATCAATCCTTTGTGATGAAGTCGGCGATAGTTATTGCGCCTTTGTCAAGTGCAAGGAATTTATCGGAATATCTGTCAACCATTACGCAGGCGCAGGAAAGCATATACTGAAACACATCCTCGCCGAGCGTGCTGTCAATATAGCTGTTGGTCAGACGGAAGAACATATGTCCCGATTTGATGTCATAGTCAAAGCAGCCGTCAACGAGCAGGTTGTTTACGGCGCTGACAGCAACGGCGACGTCAATGCGCTTATCGTCGGAAACTACGAAGGGCATATGGGAGAAGATCAATACCAGCCTTTTTTCCGCATCGACGTTGACTTTGGCTCTATCAACAGATCATCACTGCGCACACCGATATCTAATGTCAAGTCTTTATTTGTATTTACTGTTATGTTTATCAGTGTGCGGTTTATGCCGTCACATCTTTTCATAGCCTACCAGCAGGCCGCCTTTTTCGGCGTAGTAGCTGCACAGACCCAGGTTGATGCCTATGCTGACTTTGGCTTCGGGCACCTCTTTTTCGATCATACTCTTGAGCTTAAGTGCGGCGGGCTCGTTCATACAATGGGCAAGCCGCACTTTTCCCTTTTTGAGTCCGTTGGCTTTGAGATGCTTGAGTATGGAGTTGAGTGACTTTTCTTCTCCCCTGCACTTGTCGGTGGGCTCAAGTGTGCCTTTGTCGCCGGCTTTGCCCACGATGCGGATGCCCAATACCCCTGCTATTTTTGCCACAGCGGGCGATACCCTGCCGTTTGCGGCAAAGTTTTTGAGTGACTCAAGCATAAACACAAGTCCCGTATTTTGGGTATACTCCGGCATATACGCGCATATCTCATCAAAGCTCCTGCCCTGATGAGCCAGCTCCTCTATCTTCTCGGCTATCAGGGTCAGCTCCGGGCCTGCTGACAGCGAGTCGATAACGTATACCCGTCTGCCGGGATGCTCGGTCTCGTAGATGCTCTTGGCGACGCAGGCGGCGTTGAAGCTTCCCGACAGACCGCTGGTGATGGCTATACAGTAGACCTCCTCGGCATCACCGAAAGCCGCCAGCCAGTCCTCGGGGTTGGGGCAGGAGGTGTGGGACCTGAGCTTGCATCGGCTGAAATACTCTATCATCCCGTCAAGGTCAAGGCTGCTGTCATCCACAAACTCACGCTCTGCGGTGATTATTTTGAGGGGTGCAACACTAAAGGGTGCTGTATTCAGGCTCAGCAGGTTTGCAGAGGAGTCTGCGACGATCTTTATATTTCTCATAGGTGTGGGCGTTCCTTTCTTTTTGTCTGCTCAAGCATAACACGCCGCAGCTCGGGGAGTCCACCTACACCTGCTCAGACGGTCACTCCTATGGGTAGAATGGGTCCTCTACCGTGGGTAGAATAGGCGCAGAATGTGCTGTCTCTCCCTTGTAATAAGCAGTTTTGGGCAAAGGAATGAAAATATTTGAATATCATTGATTTTTATACTATCTTTTTGGTAGATTATGTGCTATAATATACAGTACCCGAAAAAGGCACGGGTATCTATCTCATTTTTCCCGACGGAGGTGTACCGATGAATACAGGCAAACAGACTTTTACCGTGATTATGGGCGGCGTGATCTTATGCCTTGTTGCCGCTCTGCTGATTTTTGGCATCAGCAGACTGCCCGACGACCTTTCCTCTCCCGATGCTCCGACTGCAGATACGCCTGCGGATACTTCTCAGGATAGCAACTCCCCCGACACCGACACCGACACCGACACCGCCGAGCCGGACGATACCGCCACGGGTATTCATCTGATACTCAATGCCGACGGCAGCTACGGCGGCTCACTGTACGAGCCGTCTTACGGCAAGGGTGCGCCCCTGAACGGCAGGTATGACCTGCCCGATTCGGAATACTACTACACGGCCAACGACTATTACAATATGAGTTCCACCGCAGAGAGGCTGATATTCCCACAGTTTGCGTCCTATCAGCAGACCATGCGTGACTCAAGCGGTCTTGCCTGTCTGATGATGGTGCTCAACTATATGGGGCAGGACGTACACACCCAATACACCGAACTTGCTCTGCTGCAAAAATACGAGGAGGTAAACGGCACCACCGTATACCAAAACGGCACTACCGAAGAGGGGCTTATCAAGCTGATCGACAGTCTCGGTCTGGGCTACACTGCCACCAATGTGGCTTCCGATTGCCCCAACGGCTTTACCAAGGATAACATGGATTACTTCTTCCGCAATGCTATCCGTGACGGCAAGTTTGTGCTGGTGCGGTATCAGTCCCCCGTGGGCTACGGCTGGAAGGTGGTCATAGGCTATGACAATCTGGGCAATATAACAAACTCGATAACACGCAAGAAGCTGGATCATTTTGGCGATGACGTGATGATTTTTGCCGAGCCTTACGACGGTGCCGACCACCGTCAGGACGGATACGCCACCGAGAGAGCGCAGGATTTTTACGCCTGGTGGAAGCACATGGACACCAATGGCAATATCACCGAAAAGTGCAGTTTTGTTATAATCGATCCCAATCTGGATATTACCTATGATCTGCAGCCTGTGGACGAGACTATAACCCAGCCTGTCTACGAAAATCACCTGCCCCGCAACCCCGACGGCAGCTACGGCGGTACCCGCGACGAGCAGACCTACGGTCAGATCATTTCCGGCCGCGGTCTGTGGGATCACCCCGAGTCCAACTACTACAAGCGCAACGACTTTTACAATATGGGTTCGCTGGGCACGCGCACTATGCTGAAAAACTACACCGTTTTGCAGCAGACCATGCGCTCATCCTGCGGCAACTGTGCAGTCAACGGCGTGCTCAGCTATTACGGCGACGAGCGCTCCCCCTATGAGCTTGAGGAGATATACGTACTGCATTATGAGCAGGTAAACAACACCGTTGTCAAAGGCAAAGGCACCAACTCCAAAGCCCACAAAAAGGCGCTGGCAGAGTGGGGGTATGAATCTGTCACCTACAGCAGTTCTGCCGGTAAAACGCCGCCATTTGCCACCTATTACGCATATATGCAGTTTATGCGCTCCAACCTGCAGGGCAATATGCCCATCGTTGTTGCAACCAACCCGGGCAGCGGACACTATCTGACGGTCATAGGTGTTGACGATATGGGAACAAGCTCCTATATCTACGACGACGTTATTATCACCGCCGACTCCTGCGACTATTGGGACGGCTGTCAGGACGGCTACAACGTGACCTCGGCATACAAGTTCTACACCCAGCACACAAACAGCAAGCATACCACCCTGCAAAGCTGCCTTGTGATATATCCCAAATGAGATACGTATAAAAAGCAAAGCGACGGGCATACGCCCGTCGCTTTGCTGTTTATATTCGGTTTCAGAGTTTGTCAACGTCTGCCTGAGTGACTATTTTGAAGCCTGCATTTGCCAATGCAGCTTCGGCAACGGCGTTGTCCTCGACACGGATGACCACGTATGCGTGCTTCTCGGTACGGGACATAAAGGCGTACAGGTATTCCATATTGATGTTGTTATCGTTGAGCACCCTGAGCGCCTCGGACAGTCTGCCCGGCTCGTCGCTGATTTTGACACCCACGACTTCGGTGATCTTGATAAGATAGCCTGCATCCTTGAGGATGGTCTCGGCGGTGGCTTCGTCATTGACTATAAGGCGAAGGATGCCGAAATCCTGAGTTTCGGCTATGGACAGTGCTCTGAGGTTGATATTGTGCTGAGACAGCGTATCGGTGATAGCCACCAATGCACCCTGCTTGTTCTCCACGAATATTGTTAACTGCTTGATTGCCATAACTATTACTCCTCTCCTTGATTTATGGTTGTTATATGAGCTTTCTCTTGTCGATGACGCGGACTGCCTTGCCTTCGCTTCTTGCGATAGACTTGGGTGCAACAAGATGGACGGCGGGGTTGATGCCCAGCATAGCCTTCATAGCGTTGGCAAGAGCTTTTTCCATAGCGATTATCTCGCCGACCTTGTCGGTGAATATCTCGGGAGTCATCTCAACGTTGACCTCGAAGGTGTCGTTGTTGTTTACGCGGTCAACAACAATCTGATAGTTGGGCTGGTAACCTTCGTTGAGCAGGACGGTCTCGATCTGGCTGGGGAATACGTTGACACCGCGGATGATGAGCATATCGTCGGTTCTGCCCATGGGCTTTGCCATCTTGACCAGGGTTCTGCCGCAGGAACACTCTTTGCGGGTAAGAACGCAGATGTCGCGGGTACGGTAACGGAGAAGCGGGAAAGCTTCCTTGTCAAGAGAGGTGAACACCAGCTCGCCCTTGCTGCCCTCGGGCAGGACCTCGCCGGTATCGGGGTCGATGATCTCGGCGTAGAAGTGGTCCTCGTTGATATGCATACCGGTCTGCTCGCTGCACTCGAATGCAACACCCGGGCCGGTGGTCTCGGTAAGGCCGTAGATATCATAAGCTTTGATACCCAGAGTGGCCTCGATACCGCGGCGCATCTCCTCGGTCCAGGGCTCAGCACCGAAGATACCTGCTTTGAGGGGGATATCCTCAGGCTTATAGCCCATTTCTTTGAGGGTCTCGCCTATGTACGCCGCATAAGAGGGTGTACAGCAGAGTATGGTAGCCGAAAGATCGGTCATAAACCGGATCTGACGCTCGGTATTGCCCGAAGACATAGGCAGGGTCAGACAGCCGACCTTGTGTGAGCCGCCGTTGAGGCCGGGGCCGCCCGTGAACAGACCGTAGCCGTATGCCACCTGACAGACGTCCTTGTTGGAGCCGCCCGCAGCCACGATGGCGCGGGCACAGCAGTCTTCCCACAGATCAACGTCCTTCCGGGTGTAGAAGGCCACTACGCGGCGGCCTGTGGTGCCCGAGGTGGACTGGATACGGACACAGTCCTCAAGAGGCTTGGCAAGCAGACCGTAAGGATATGCGTCGCGCAGGTCGGCTTTGGTCAAAAAAGGCAGCTTGTGCAGATCGTCAATGCCCTTGATATCATCGGGGGTGATGCCCTTTTCGTCCATCAGGTTCTTGTAATAAGGCACGTTCTCGTAAACGTGTTTGACCTGCTTGATAAGCTTTTCCGACTGGAGCTTTTGCATATCCTCGCGGGACATGGTTTCGATTTCTTTTTGGTAGTAGTTAGCCATAATGAACACCCTTTCTTTTTTGTTCGGCTTGTCAGCAGCCGTTTTGAGCGGGGCAAGTGCCCCGTGTGCGGAGTGTGAGGAAGTAAAAAACGTCCTCCGCATTCCGGCTAAAGAATACAGAGGACGAGAAAATCATAACTCCCGTGGTACCACCTCAGTTCATCACTGCCTCACGACAGCGACCTTTTCAGGTACTGACATACCTTAGTTCTATAACGGGAACTCCCGTTGCATCCTACTAAAGATCTCTCTTATTCAGCGCACTGCTAACAGAATGAATTCGTGAAGGACCTCCGCATTGTCTTGCACCTGCCGACAACTCTCTGAAGCTTCGTTCCAGCCTACTGGTTTCTGCTCTACGCATTTAGTGTTACAACGTATTTAATTGTTGAGGTTATACTATCACTTTAGCGCGGCAAAGTCAAGGATTTTTTTGTGATTTTTTATTTTTCCTCGTAGCAGGCGAAAATCTCTTCTACCCTATCCTGCTCGGTCTTGCTGTTTTTGGTCAGAGCGCTGACTACGGGAACGACTATCATAGAGATCGCCATTGCGGCAACGCCCATTTCGGGAGACTTGGCGGCTGCTGCGGAGAATCCGCTCTGCAGGGATATGACAAGAGTTGCGCCGCCTACGGTAAGCAGACCGGAGAGGATACCGCAAAGAGCGCCGATGCGGGTGATCTTCTTGGAGAACAGACCCCAGATGTACGGGCCGATGAAGCAGCCGGAAACAAGGCCCCAGGAGAAGGACATCAGGCTGACGATAACGGGGATGTTGCGGGTTGCAAATACGAAGGAGCACGCAACGAATACAAGACAGAGAAGTCTGGTCAGAAGCATCTGGGTCTCGGGCTTGGTCTCCTTTTTTCTGACGGCGGGGATAAGGTCGACTGCAACGGCGGAGGCGGAGGTCAATACGACAGCCTCAAGGGTGGACATAGATGCCGACAGAAGCAGGATCATAATAACAGCCAGCAGGATGATGCCGAAAGTACCGTTGCCCAGAACTTCCATCAGCAGAGTGGGGATGACCGAGTCGATACCGCCCTCGGGAAGAACGCCGCCCAGAATAAGTCTGGAGGTACTGCCTATGAGGTACGCACCGCAGCCGATGATGAGGCAGAAGATGGTGGAGATGATGGTGCCGCGCTTGATAGCGGCGGTGTCTTTGACGGCGTAGAACTTGCCGATCATCTGAGGAAGACCCCACGTACCAAAGCTTGTAAGCATAATGTTGAAGCAAAGGAATCTGAACGAAGAGCCGCCGAAGATATTGGTCAGCTGTGCGCCGGTGGTGGGGTTGGGGTCATTGGGCAGAGAGGTGAAGTTCTTGAGATTCTCCATAAGGCCGCTTATGCCGCCTACGTTTTCGTGATTGAGCACGACGACTATCAGGCAGATAACGCCGGAGATCATTACGATGCCCTGGATCAGGTCGGTGTAGGCTGTGGCGATGTAACCGCCCGCCACCAGATAGACGGCTGTCAGAGATGCGATGATCAGCATCCATACCCAGGTCTCAACACCGGGGAATACTGCGCTGAACAGCGAACCGAGGCCCTTGTAAACAGCGGCGGAATAAGGAACGAGGAATACGAAAACGATGATGGCTGCAAGGATCTTCATGCCCTTGGAGTTGTAGCGTTTTTCGAAGTAGTCGGGCATCGTGCGGGAGTTAAGCTTCTTGGTCATAATGCGGGTACGGTTGGCAAACAGTACCCACGACAGCAGACAGCCGAGTATTGCGTTGCCGATGCCTATCCAGACAGCGCCGATACCGATGTTCCAGCCGTGCTGGCCTGCGTAACCGACGAATACAACTGCCGAAAAATAGGTAGTGCCGTATGCAAAGGCGGTTGCCCACGCGCCGATGTTTCTGCCGCCTATCAAAAATCCGTCAAGGGTCTTGGACTTGCCGAAGCTGATGCATCCCACAAGTGCCATTGCGATCGCGTATACACACATAGCGATTATGGTGTAAAGTTGTGCGTTGGTCATAACGGTTTCCTCCTCCAAGCCCGTTTGTTATCTGTTTGTCATCGGGCTTGTTTTGTATGTTTTTGATTATAGTCAAGCAACGCTCATTAGTCAAACAAATGATTTGAATTTTCATCATCAATATTTTAGATGATGTATCCCATCAAAAAAGGGCACCCGCAAAACACGGTATGCCCTGCTCCGAAAACCGAGCCTGTCAAAAAATGAAGTTGTACACCCTGACGATGTAAGGGACGATATTATAGATAACGGGCGCAAAAACGATGGCGGGGAGAAAATCCGCAACCTTAATTTTGGTAATGCCCATAAGGTTCAGACCTATCATAACGATAAGCAGAGAACCTGCGCAGGTCATTTCGTTTATGGCTCCTGCACTCATAAACGGCGCTATCAGATCCGCCAGCAGAACAAGTCCTCCCTGAATGACAAACACCGACACCGCCGAGCAAAGCACGCCTATTCCCAGGCTGGATGCAAGCATCATAGAGGACACCAGATCAAGGGTAGCTTTGGTGATAAGCACCGAGTTATCCCCCGTCAGACCTGCCTGAACAGAGCCCGTTACCGTCATAGAGCCTACGCAGAACAGCAATGTGGCTGACACCAGACCCTCGGCAAGGGAGACGGTCTTGCCGTCTTTTTTGAAGCGGTTTTCCACCGACTGCGCCATCCTATTGATGGCACCGTCTATATTGAGCAGAGTGCCGGTTATAGCGCCCAGCACCACGGATGCGATAAGGATCAGCACGTTCTCTCCCGAAAGACTGCCCGAGATGCCTATATACAAAGTGCAGGCACCCAGACCTATCATCGCCGCCTGACTGACACGTTGGGGTATGCCTTTTTTGAACAGCAGACCTATGCAGGAACCTATAATGACCGTAATAACGTTGACTATCACACCGAGCATCGCAGCTTCACCCGTTTCTGTGGATTATACAGCCGCACCGATCATAAGTGCGGATACCTGCATATTATAGCACACTCTCTCACATAATCCAACAAAAAAATCACAAAAGAGACTGCCGCTCCGTTATGCGTTCGGTACGATGACGGCAACATATCGACATTTATTAATTCTGTCGCGCACGCGACGAATAAAAAAGGCTTCTCCTATAGCGTGATGCTCTTAACGGAGCATTCACGCTAAACGATGTTTGCCCTTGCGGGCAAGTGATGTTGCCTTCGGCAGTGATGCTCACTGCGTGAATGATGTTGTGCCTTCGGCACAGTGGGCAAACATCACATCACTGCG